>DASZMX010000133.1:0-96258 GCA_035551475.1 Verrucomicrobiia bacterium | reverse complement strand
TTTCTTATCCGGTAACTTAAGGCTGACGGTCTTTGATTGCCAACAGGATGTTGGAAATGACCTCGGCTTTGGGCTTGGCGCCTTGATGGCCTTTGCCGTGGAGACGGACACTGACATTCCCCGCTTCCATATCGCGCGGGCCGATGACCAGCATGGTGTGAATTTTCTTTTCCTCGGCGCGCAACACTTTGCCATTGATTTTGTCCGCGCCAAAATCGGCGTCCGCGCGGACGAAATTGGCGCGGAGCTCGGCGAGAACAGTTTTGCCGTACGCCACCAACGCCGGATCATCGCCGATGGTCAGGACGCGAACCTGATCAGGCGCAAGCCAGAGCGGGAAATTGCCCGCGTAATGCTCAATCAGAAAACCGATGAAACGCTCATGCGTGCCCAGCGGCGCGCGGTGAATGCACAGCGGGGTTTTCTCGGTGTTGTCGCGGTCGCGATAGGTAAGGCCAAATTTTTTCGGCACCGCAAAATCCACTTGATTGGTGGCCAGGGTGAATTCGCGCCCAATGACGCTCCAGACCTGGACGTCAATTTTCGGGCCGTAAAAGGCGGCTTCATTGGGCACTTCAACGTAATTGATGCCGGAATTAACGAGCGTCTGGCGCACCATGTCCTCGGTCTGTTTCCAGAGTTCGGGTTCGTTGACGAATTTGGCGTTGTCGCCGGTCAGGCGCGAAGGGTCATGCGTGCTGAAGCGCATGACATATTTTCCCAGGCCGAAAATCTTGAAGTATTTCAAATACATCTCGTTGACGGCATTGAATTCCTCGGCGAATTGCTCCGCGGTGCAGTAAATGTGCGCGTCATTCATGTTGAGCGAGCGCACGCGCATCAGCCCAAAGAGTTCGCCCGATTGCTCGTAACGATAGCAGGTGCCGTATTCTGCGAGACGCAACGGGAGATCGCGGTAGCTGCGAGGTTCCGCGGCGAAAATGCGGTGATGATGCGGGCAATTCATCGCCTTGAGATAGTAACGCTCCAACGGCGCCTTGGCGTCGGCGTCCGCGGCCCGGCCCGATTCATTGATGGCCATCGGCGGAAACATCGATTCCGCGTACAGGATGGGCAGATGGCCGCTCGTCAAATACATCTTTTCCTTCGCGATATGCGGCGTGCGAACCCGCACATAACCCGCAGCGAATTCCGTTTCCTTGGCGAGCTTTTCCAATTCTTCCACGATGGCGGCGCCTTTCGGCAGCCACAGCGGCAGGCCGGGACCGACGTATTCGGTGTCGAGGGCGAAGAGGCCCATCTCCTGGCCGATCTTGCGGTGGTCGCGGCGTTTGGCTTCCTCCAACATTGTGAAGTAGGCGTCCATCTCGGTCTTATTCTTGAACGCCGTGCCGTAAATGCGCTGCAGTTGGGGATTGCGCTCGTCGTTTTTGTAATAAGCGCTGGCGACATGGGTGAGTTTGAAGGCGCCGATGTTGCCGGTGCGCATCACATGCGGCCCGGCGCAGAGGTCGATAAACTCGCCATTCTTGAAATAGGAAATGGGCTCGTGCTCGGGAATATGCTGCACGATGTCCAGCTTGAATTTACTGGGCGCGCCGCGTTCGGCCAAAGCGGCGAGGCGTCCTTTCTGGGCGTCCTCCAGGGCTTGCGCGCGCGAGACCACCACTTTTTCAAAGGTTTGATTAGCCTTCACGACCGCTTTCATTTCCGCTTCAATCTTGGGAAAATCGTCCGGGGCGATGCGGTGCTGCAATTCAACATCGTAATAGAACCCGTTTTCCACGGGCGGCCCGGCGGCAAATTGGGCATCGGGCCAGAGCTTAAGAATGGCGGTGGCCAGGACATGGGCGCAGGAATGACGGATGCGCTCGAGCTCGGTCATTTTCTGCCGATCATCGAGTGACTTGCGTTGCGGTTCAGCGCCTTCGGGCTTGGATTCCATGCGCGGAGGGTAAAGTTCACCCGCCCAACTTCAAAGTGCAAATTTTGGGCCGCGGCCGATGGGTGACGCGCTGAGGCTGTAATCCTTTTTGATTTACGGCCTGTGCATCAACCTTTAGCGTGCCCTCCATGGCAACGGCTTCAGAAAAATGGGGGAGCAAGTGATGGCGGCGACACGCGTTCGATTTGCGCCGAGTCCGACGGGCTACCTGCATATTGGCGGGGCGCGGACGGCATTGTTTAATTGGCTTTATGCCCGCCATACCGGGGGCGTTTTTGTGCTGCGCATCGAGGACACGGATGCGGCGCGGAATTCGTTGGAAGCAACCGAAGTGATTCTCAGCGGTTTGCGGTGGCTGGGGCTGGATTGGGATGAAGGGCCGGTTTCGCCGGATGCCGCGACGTCCGGCAAAGGCGATTACGGCCCCTATTTTCAATCGCAACGCGGCGAAATTTATAAACGACGCATCGCTGAGCTAAAAGACAAGGGCCTGGCCTACGAAGCGGAGGGCGCCATCAAGTTCCGCATGCCGCGCGAGCCGATTGTTATTCCGGATTTGGTGGTGGGCGATGTGCGCCGGGAATTGACGGACCGCGAGGCGCTGGAGCCCGATTTCGTGATCGTGCGCTCGGATGGGCAGCCGGTTTTTCATCTTGTCAATGTGATTGACGATCTGGAAATGAAGATCACGCACGTGATTCGCGGCGAAGATCATTTGACGAACACGGCCAAGCATATTGCGCTGTTTCGCGCGTTTGGCGTGGAGCCGCCTAAATATGCGCACATCCCGCTGATCTTGAATCCAAACGGCTCGAAGATGAGCAAGCGCGATGTCGGGGCATCGCTGCAAACCTACGTGGACGAGGGCTGCGTCCCGGAGGCGGTGGTGAATTATCTGTGCTTGCTGGGCTGGTCGCCGAAGGAGAACCGCGAAAAGCTGGCGCTGGCGGACACGGTCAAATTGTTTGATCTGCCGCAAGTGCTCCGCCACAACGCGCGGTTCGATTTGGATAAACTGCGCTGGCTGGAGGCCGAATATTTGCGCGAGTTGCCGGAGGACCGGTTTTGCCAGTTGGGCGAGCAGGCGTTGCGCAAGGCGGGGGTGGATTTGACACGTTTCTCGCCCGAATACATCCACGCGGCGCTGGCGACGTGCAAAGGGAAAATCAAGCGGTTTGCGGATTTGGCGGGTTATGCGGGGTTTTATTTTGCGCAGGAAATTGTGATCCCAGCCGAAGCCGCCGTCGAATTTACACCCGAGGCGCTGGCGCGTTTGCGGAAGTTTCGTGAGGCGCTGGCGGCGTTGCCCGAATTCAAGGCGGCGGCGATTGAAGCGGCCCTGAAAGCGGTGGCCGTTGCATTGGGCGTCAAAGCTGGTTTGCTCGTGCATCCCACCCGCCTGGCGGTGACGGGCGCCACGGCGGGCCCGAGTCTTTATCATTTACTGGAAGTCCTGAGCAAGGAATCGGTTCTTCGGCGCATCGACGCTGTTCTGGCCCGCGGGTAAACTGCGGCGTGAAAGAGCACATGCGCGTGGCGGAAGCGCCGCGCAAGCCGCTAATGTTGTTTGACGGCGAATGCCAGTTTTGCCGCTTTTGGATTCATCGCTGGAGCGCGCAAACGCGCGAGGCGGTCGATTATCTCCCATCGCAGGAGTTCTCGGTGCCGCGCCGTTTTCCAGAAATTCCGAAGAAGGAATATCGCCAGTCTGTTCTGCTCATTGAACCCAGCGGAGTGGTTTATCATGGAGCGGAAGCCGCCGTCCGCTCGCTTGCCACGAATCCGCGTCATCGCTGGATGGCGCGAATTTATTACCAGGTCCCCGGAGTTCGCCCTGTTTCTGAATGGGCCTACAAGGTGGTTTCCGCCCATCGTCCGCGCATGGCCGCGCTGAACCGGTTGATTTTTGGCAGGAAGGCAGAGCAGGCCTGAGCGTTAATCCTTGGCGCCGTGCACATCCAGCGCGTCTCGCAGGCCGTCACCGAGGAAATTGAGCGAGAAGAGCGTCAAGGCCATCACGCTTGCCGGGTAAATCAGGAGCCAGGGATATTCTTCCATCACTTCGGCGCCTTCCTTGATGAGTACGCCCCAGGAACTTTGCGGAGGCTGCACGCCGAGGCCGAGAAAACTTAAGAAGGCCTCGAGCAGCATGACGCCCGGAACGGTAAGTGTTGCGTACACGATGATCGGGCCAAGCATATTGGGAATGATGTGGCGCCAGATGATGCGGCTGCGCCGCAACCCGAGGGCGTGCGCCGCTTCGATAAACTCCCGTTTCTTCAGCGACATCACCTGGCCGCGCACAATGCGCGCCATGGTCAGCCATTCCACCGCGCCGATGGCGATGAAAAGCAGGATGAGATTGCGCCCGAAAAAAACCATCAAGAGCACGACAAATATGGCGAAGGGCAAGGCGTATAGAATATCCACCGCGCGCATCATGAGGATGTCGAGCTTGCCGCCGATAAATCCGGAGATGGAGCCGTAAATCACCCCGATGGTCAGGGAGACAAGCGTGGCGCAAAGTCCGACCAGCAAGGAAATGCGCCCCCCGTAGAGCAGGCGGGCCAGGAGGTCGCGGCCCAATTGATCCGTGCCGAGCCAATGCGCGTGGCTGGGCGGCGCGGGGCCGAGCGCGAGGTCTTGCTGTTCGTAGGTGAAGCCGATGACGTGACGGCACAGCCATGACTCGGAAAAACAGAGCGCCGTCAAAATCGCCACCACCACCAACCCGAAGACCGCCAGCTTGTTTTTCCAGAGCCGATGGCGCGCATCCTGCCAGAAGGATGCTCCTGGCGCGGAGGCGGCGTCCGGTTCGTCAATCATAAGTTGGGCGGCGGGATCAGGCATTATTCAAGGCGAAGTTTTGGATCGAGCCAGACGACGATGATGTCCACAACGAGGTTCATCACGATGACAAAAGCCGCGTAAAACAGGACGGAGCCCATCACCATGAAATAGTCGCGGTTAAAGGCGGCGGTGACGAAATACCGGCCCAGGCCGGGAATCCCGAAAAGCGTCTCGACCACGAAGGAACCTGTCAATAATCCGGCGATGGCGGGTCCCAGAAACGAAACCACCGGCAAAAGGCCGCCGCGCAAGGCGTGTTGGAACAAGACGCGCGAGCTGCTGGCTCCTTTGGCGCGGGCAGTGCGGATGAAGTCGAGGTTCAGAATTTCCAGCAGCCCACCACGTGTCAGGCGCGCAATGTAAGCGGCGTAAAAGGCGCCGAGAGTGAGAGCGGGAAGGACGCGGTCACGCGGGAAAAACCAGCCGGCGGCGTTGAACCAATTTAAATGCAAGGCAAAGGCGGAAATCAAGAGAGGGCCCATCACGAAGGTCGGCACGCAAAGGCCGATCATCGAGAGGGACATCGGGACGTGGTCAAGGGCGCTGTTTTGCTTGAGGGAGGCGATCATGCCGGCGGCGAGCCCAAAAACCAAAGCGACGAGCAATGATTCCAGGCCGAGTTCAAGCGAGACCGGAAAGGAGTTCGCGATGATTTCGTTGACGGTGCGGCTGGGGTATTTGAAGGACGGCCCAAGATCGCCGACCAAAAGGTGTTTCATTTGCCGGAGATATTGCTCAAAGAGCGGACGGTCCAGGCCGTAATGCGCCTCGAGGCGGGCCCTGATTTCCTTGCTCATTTGCTTTTCCTGGTCGAACGGGCCGCCCGGCGCGAGACGCATCATAAAAAACGTCACGGTGGCGATGATGAACAGCACGGGAATCATCTCCAACAGGCGGCGTAGAATGAAGCGAAGCATCGTGGCTTAATGGATTCTAAGGGTCGGCCGAGGGATCGAGATAGACATATTTATACGGGTGCTGGTCGGTGAGGTTGGGATAAAAGCCCTTGACGCTGGGACGCAGCAAACGCGGCTCGGTGTAAAAATATATGGGGATGAACGGCATTTGATCCATGAGAATGGCTTCCGCCTTGTGATAGGCATCCCAGCGGACGGCGGTGTTGTTGGTGTTGCCGCCGAGCGTGACGAGGCGGTCATACTCGGGATCCGACCAGCCGGTGTTGTTGTTCCCGCCGCCCGTCATATATAATTCCATGAACGTGCTGGGATCGGGATAATCGCCAACCCAGGAAGTGCGCACGAGGTCGTAATCCATGCGGCGCTCCGAATCGAGGTACACCTTCCATTCCTCATTGCGGAGGGTGACGTCAATATTAAGGTTCTTTTTCCACATTTGCTGCGCCGCTTCCGCGATGGCCTTGTGGTTTTGCGCGGTGTTGAACAGCAGGGAAATGGGCGGAAAATGGGCGCCGTTGGGATAACCCGCGGCGGCGAGCAATTTCCGCGCAGCCTCCACATCTTCCGTGACCCGCCCTTGCGGGATATAACCAGCCGCGCCGGGCGGCACGAGGGAAAACGCCGGCTCCTCTCCCGCGCGGGAAACCGTCTCTGTGATGCCACGACGGTCCAACGCCATGGCCAACGCCGCGCGGACGCGCTTGTCATTAAGTGGCGCCCGCGTGGTGTTCATCTTATACATATAGGTTGCATAGAGCGTGCTCACGCGAATCAAATCAGGATGGTATTTGCGGTAAAACGCCACCTTGGAAGCCGGCGCCTGGAGGACGGTGTGCAGTTGGCCGGAGCGAAACATGCGCTCTTCCGTGTCAAAACTTTCGGTGGGATCAAAATAAATTTTATTCAGACGCACCGAGGCGGCGTCCCAATAAAGCGGGTTTTTCTCCACGAGAATATGCGAATTCATCCGCCATTCCTTGAGGAGAAAGGCGCCGTTGCCCACGAAGTTTTCGGGGCGCGTCCAAGGGTTCGATCGATCATCGATGGCGCCATATTTTTTAATCGTGGCCAGCGGCACGGGGTACCAGGAGTCGTGCGTCATCATCGTCAGCAAATAAGGCGTGGGATCGTGCAATGTGATTTGCAGGGTGAAATCATTCAGCGCCTTGAAGCCGACTTCATCGAAGTTGGTGATTTTGCCGTTGTTGAACGCTTCGGCATTCGTCACCGGATAAAGCATGTAGGAATATTGCGTAGCGAGCGAGGGCATCAGCATGCGGCGATGCGACTCGATAAAATCATGCGCGGTGATGGTTTCCCCATTCGACCACCGCGCGTTATGACGCAAGTGAAACGTGTAAACGCGGCCATCGGGTGAAATGTCCCAGCTTTCCGCAACACCGGGCTTGGGCGAAACGTCCACGGGATCGGCGGTGACGAGGCCCTCGAAAAGCGAAAGCATGATGTCATGTTCGCCCTGGCCGATGGCCGTTTGCGGATCGAGATCCATCGGCTCGACGCCATCGCACACGCGGAAAACTTGCGTGCGATCGCCAATTTCCACGAGGGTTTGGCGGCGACCGCAACCAGTTGTGTGGAGAAGGAGAAGACTGAGCGCCGCGGCGAAATAAGCTTTTCGTCCTGGGCGCCAAGTATCTATCATCGGCAACACTCAAGCGCAGTTGGCCGAGAAAAGCAAATGGAACACCACGAAGGAACGTCAACGGGAGAATCAGGGCTCCAATCACGCCTGCGCCGAATTTTGCCGCCGATCAACACTTCCAAATACCATGTGCTGCTGGCGGCGGTGGCCATTTTAATTTTAGGTCCGTTGGGCGGAATTGCCGCGGCCTACATGAATTTTTCCATCGGGTTTTTTGTGGGCGGACAGGTGTTGGCGGGAATTTTGGGCAGCGCGGTGACGTACGGTTACGGGCCGGAAGGCAAGCACGGCGCCAATTATATGCAAAGCATGGCGGCGTCTGTGGCGGGGATGTCCGGCATGGCGGTTTTGGTGCAGGCGATGGTCTGGCTGGGGCTGCCGCAACCGCCCGTATGGGAATTGATTTTATTTTTCCTGTGCGTGGGGATGTTTGGCGTCGGGGTGGGGATGCTTTACACTCCTATCCTGGTGGACCGGATGCAACTCACTTTTCCTTCCGGTCTGGCCGTGGCGAATATTCTGCGCGCTCTGACCGATCCTGCGCTGCTGCGCCGATCCATTGCGAAATTGGGCGGGGGCGCGCTGGCCGGCCTGGCGGGAGGCGTCGCCGGCAAAATTCCAGTCGTCGGCGCGTGGGCGGATAAAATTGAGCTGTCCACCTCCACTTTTGGGGCCGGCATGATCGTGGGCGCGCGCATCGGGTTGCCGTGCGCAATCGTGGCGATTGTAGGTTTAATATTGACGCCCACGTTGAGGGCGCATGGCTTGATTGGACCCAAGGAGCAATTCCGGCATATCGCTTATATTGTGGCGCTGGGCGCGGTGGTGGGGGCGGCGCTCGTTGATTTGACAGGCATTGCCTGGGAGGCGGCGGCGCGCTTGCGCTCCAGCCAGCCGGCCTCCGAGGAAGAAACCTGGAAGAAAATGAACACTGGGCGTCTGGTCGCGTGGGTGGTGTTCTGGGGTGTGACCCTCACAGTGGTCGCGACGCAAATTTTGCATCAGCCGTTCTTCTTCGTGGCATTCGGCATTGGGCTGGTTTTCATTTTTTTGATGATCAACGGAATTTCTGACGGCATTTCGGACTGGAACCCCATTTCGACGGCGTTCGTCATGGCGGTGATTCTGATGGCGCTGCTGGGCTTGAAGGATCCGGGCGTCGGGCTTTTTTGCGCGGCCATTCTGATGCTGTCGTGCGGGGTGGGCGTCGATATGCAGCAGGACCGTTCCACCGGCTGGCGTTTGGGCACGAACCGCATCATCCAATTCCGTTATCAGGTCATTGGCATTGTCGTGGGCGCTGTCATGGCGGTGGCTTTAGCGAAAGTATTTATGGCGGCGTATCCCGTGCTCCGCCAAAACGTCGTCACGCATCCGGAATTGGGTTCCGACCGCTGGCAATCAGCGATGACTTTGAAAATCGTGGGGTCGCTGGATAAGCTGGCGCATCCCAATCCGCTGATCACAAAAGGGCTGCTCCTGGGCATCGCCATCGGGCTGGTTGTCGGCATCATTCGCAAGACCGTGAAAGGCAGCGCGCGTTACCAGGCTTTTGCGCAAAACTCCTCCGGCGGACGCGCGTTTGATTTTCTGTTTGACGCCGTCCTCATGCCCAGTCCTTATGCCGCGGCCTTCGGCGGGTTCGTAACGTTGAGCCCCGCCTTGTATTTTGGCGGGGGCGGCGTGGCATCCTCCCTCTGGGATTGGTTGCATCAACGCCGCAAAATCGGGCGCGGCGAACCCGCAGAGGGCGAGCTGCCCAGCGACATGAGCACGACCTCCCTTGTGGGCGGCGGCTTGATTGCCGGCGATTCGCTGGCCGCGTTGGGCATAGGCATCGCGAGCCTGCTCCAAAACCTGTTCTGAACGCGCTCAATGCGTCCCGCCGGCGCCGGCGGACTCAATGCCGATTTTTTTCAGGAATGGGTTGATCGATTGTTTGCGGCCGAGAAATTTCTCGATGGATTCCTGAACATCGCGGGAATCGCCCACTTCATAAATCTCCTTGCGCAAGCGGCGGCCTGCGCCGATGTCGAAATAACCGTCCGGCGCCTTCTCAAAAACCGTGGCCATGTCGGCGGCGATGGCATCGGCCCAGGCGTAACCGTAATACCCGGCGTCGTAGCCCATGAGGTGGCCGAAATAGGCGACGAACGCGGTGTCGGGCGGCTCGGGGAAGAATACGTCGCCTTCAATTTTATTGGAGAGCGGCACGGTGTCCTCGGCGTTGGTGGCGTGAATTTGAGAGTGCAACGCCAGATCAACCAAGCCAAAACTCAACTGACGCCGATAAAATGTGCCTTCAATCGCGAGCTTTGCTTCCTTGAGCTTGCCCAGGATTTCCGTGGGGATTTTTTTGCTTGGATCGCGATAATCCGCCGCGAAACTGTCCAGCACCTTTTTGTCCCAAACCCAATTCTCCAGCATTTGCGAAGGCGCCTCGACGAAATCGCGCGGCACGCTGGTGCCCGAAAACCGCGAATACTTGGCGCGCGTCATAATGGAGTGCATGGCATGGCCGAATTCATGGAAGAGCGTCTCGACGTCGCGATGATCGAGCAGCGAAGGCTTATTCGGGGCGGGCGACGGGAAGTTGCAAATCAACGCCACGGTTGGACGCTGGTAGCCGCCGTCCGGCAGCGCCTTGCCGGCGATGATGTCGAATTGGGCGAAGTGATTGTATTTGCCTTCGCGCGGGAACATATCGAGGTAAAACAGTCCCAGCGGTTCGCCGGTGGCGCTATCGGCCACGGCGTAGAGCTGCAAGTCGTCCACCCATTTGGCGGGAGGGTCAAGACGATAAAACTTCAGGCCGAAAATCCGCTGGTAAATGGAGAACATTCCCTCCAGCACGCGTTGGTAGGGAAAATAAACGCGGAGCTGCTCCTCATCGACGGTGTATTTTTGTTTTTTAAGTTGGTTGGCAAAATAGCGCCAGTCCCACAAATGAATTTGCGCGTTGGTGTCGCCGGTTTCCTTCACTTTGAGCGCGCGAAATTCCGCGATTTCGGCGTCAAACTTCGGCTGGAGGCCGGCGGTGAGGCGCTGGAGAAAATCAGTGGCGGTGGCGGCCGTCTTGGCCATTTTAACTTCGATCACATAATCGGCCCACGTCTTGTAGCCGAGCTTGTGCGCGATGGTGTCGCGAGTGACCAGGATTTGCTCGAGCAGCGGCACATTTTCCGCGCGCGCCAGATTGTCGCGGGCCGTCTGGAATTTGAGGCGGGTCTCCTCGCGCTGGGCATTTTCCTCGATGGTGATGTAATGCCAGGTGATGTTTGCCATGACCGAGTACGTGCCATTGCTATTATTGACGCCTTTTTGCTCCAGGAAATCCTCCGGCACGCCCGCCAGCTCCTCTTTCGTGAAGGTTAATTTCTCATGCGCATCGGTGACGTGGGTGTCGAAATCCGTGGTCATGGAGGAGAGTTTTTTGCGCAAGTCCTCCACCTCGTCCCGCTCGTTTTTCGGCAGCGCCAAACCCGCGCGCCGATAATCGCGCATCGTCTCGGCCAGCAACTTGGCGTCCTCACCCGCCAATTTCGGCTGGGAATCCGCGAACGCTTTCAGGGCTCGATATACGTCCTCGCGATAATCCAGCCCCACGGACCATTCCTGAAGAACTTTCAATTGATCGGTAGAGGCTTCGCGCAGGGCGGCGTCCTGGCTGGTTTCCTTGATGATTTCCAGGCGGTTGGCCGTCTCGCCGACCAGCCAGTTGACGTCATCCAAAGCGACGGCGGTATTTTGAAAATTCGCGGCCGCCGGCGTGAGCTTGCCAATGGCATCCAAGGCCGACTCCGCATCGTGGATGGTGGATTTGACCGCGGCCGCAATGGCGTTCGTGGACGCCTCAAAATTCGGCACGCTGATGATGGCGTGATGCGCGGCGGCCAGTTTCTGGAAATCGACGAGGCTGGTGGGAGCGGGCGGGGCAGCGGCGGCGGGTTTCTGGGGAGTTTCGGACGACGTTCCGCAACCCGCAAGCAACGCGGCGCACGCGACGGCGGGCAAAAAAGGTGTGATACGCATGTTGATTTCAAGGTAGGGCAAACTCCCGAACTGCAAAGGCAAAAGTTCTTGCGCATTCCGGGGCGGGGCGTTTAATTCGGTCGCACCCATGAAAATATTTTCCTTCATCTGCGCCTTGCTGGCGACAGCGGGCGTCGCGGTTGCGGCGGACACCAATCAAATTGTCAAGTATGAATTAGGCCCGGATTCCCTGCCGCAAGCGGGCGTTCCCAAAGGGCATTTGGAAGGTCCCATGCTGTTACATAGCGAGATTTTCTCCAATACGGTGCGGGAATACTGGGTTTATGTGCCGGCCCAATATGACGCGGCCAAACCGGCGTGTTTGCTGGTCTTTCAAGACGGTCAAAGGGCCACATCCGAAAAAGGGTCGCTGCATATTCCGCAGGTGATGGAAAATCTGATCGCGAAAAAGGAAATGCCCGTGACGATTGGCCTGTTCATCACCCCCGGCGCGAAGGGGGACACGTATCGCGAGGGGCCAGGCGGGAATCCGAACAATCGCTCTTTCGAATACGATTCGGTAAGCGACCGCTATAGCCGTTTTCTGGTGGACGAGATGCTGCCGGAAATGACGAAAAAATATAACATCACCAAGGATCCCGCCGGGCGGGCAATCGGCGGCACGAGCAGTGGCGCCATTTGCGCGTTTACGGCGGCCTGGCATCGGCCCGACCAATTTCGCAAGGTCATTAGCTGCATTGGCAGTTTTACGTCGATCGGTTATCGCCCGGCCACCAATGGCGAGCCGATGATTTCAGGCGGCGAAATTTATCCGACCTTGATCCGCAAGAACGTCATCCGTCCGTTGAGCATTTTTCTCCAGGACGGCTCGCATGACCTTGATAATGGTTTCGGAAATTGGTTTCTGGCCAACCAGCAGATTTTGGCGGCGCTCAATTTCGCCAACACGGATGCCGATCGCCGCAATGACCCCGGCCCGCGCTATAAAATCAATCATGTGTGGGGCGGCGGCCAGCATTCTGATAATCACGGCGGCGCCATCATGCCGGACATCCTGCGCTGGATTTGGCAGGATTACGGCCAATAGTCACGGCGCCGCTTCTTTCAGCCATTGCCGGGCTTGTTCGGGGCCTGCATTCGCGGGCGCGGCGAACACCGGATTGAAACGCGGCGGCGTTTTGCCGAGCAAATGCGCCACGGTGGAAGCGGCGCGGTCGGAAACCTTCCAGACGAACCGGCGGCTTCCCGGACGATTCGCCTGGTCCAATTCCACCTCGGTATTGTCATCCAATAACGGGGCCAGACGACGCGCCGTGGCAGAGGAAGGCGCCGTCTGCATCAGCAATCGCAAGGCAACATCGCGTTCCGCAGCCGGGCGTTTCATGTCACAGGCGGTGTCAAGCAATTGATTTCGGATGCGCTCCGGCGCCAATTGGTCCAGAGCCTTCACCGCCGAAGCCGCGAACGGGCCGTCGAGCAGGCTGAACAGCAGCTCGGTGGCGGGCGGGTATTGGAAATGTCCCAGCGCCTGGGCCAACTCATCCTGGGGAGCCGCGCCGATTTCGCCGCGCCGGAGGAGCGCGGGTGCGCGTTGCGAAATCAGGATGGAACGCTGTTCGAGATCGTCCGGATCCTCGCCGGTGAGCAACATGCGGCGCGCCACAACCGCCTCATCCATCGGATGCGGGGCCGGCGCCGGCAGCGCGCGACGTTGCTGGAGAAGGTCCAGGAGCAGAGGAGCCGTGTCGCGGAGATTTAGCTTCGACAAGGCGCGAATCGCCGCGGCGGCGACATAGGCGTTGGTGTCAGAGGCGCATTTCAGCAGGGCTTCCCGCGCGGCCGAGTTTGTCAACTGCAACTCGCGGACGCCCAAAATAGCGCACCAGCGGACGTCCTCATTCTCGTCGCGCGTGGCGCGGCAGAGGAGGGCCGCAATTTCTGGCGTGGGATTTTGTTTGCGCAATAAGCGGCAATAAACCACGCGCGCCGCCGCCGGCTGCCGGGCGAAATTGGCGCAGAGGTAATCAGCGTCGACGGCTTCGGGATGATCCTGCAAGATCGCAGCGATGGATGGGAGGGCAGCCTCGTTGGTTTCCATCACGTGCAACAAATTGGCTTGCCACGGTTTCCAATTCATTTTCCCCATCAAGCCAGCCAATGAAATGGCATAGGCGGTCGAGGGCTCCTCGAGACCGGCAAGCAGCCGAATTAAGTCGGGCACGTCGGAGTCCGCGATGCGATTTTGCAATTCCTGGACAATGGCCGGCATATCCGGGTCGCGCTCGCGCGTGTCATCGGCCAAATCGGAAAACAAATCCGTCAGAGTTTTTTTGGCGCGGAAGGCGCGAGTGAAGTCGGGCGGAGCCGGCGGTTCGGCTCCTGGCCCCACCGCGGACGCAGGCCGCGCGGCGTGGCGAAAGCTGAAGATCGCGCCGCGATAGAGCTGCACGCGCGCCGCCGTTGGCAGGATGATGTACAAGGCCTCGGGCGGCGCGTCCCAAGTGTAGGCGCTTTGATCGTCGGTTGGATCGGAAGAGAGGCGGGCAATGACCGGGAAGTCGCTGGCGTCGGTTTCTGAGCTTAGGTGGAATTTTTGCAGGGTGGCGCCATAGTCACGAATCCAACGGAGGTCATCCGCATTCAGCGCGATCGCGGCCAACTGTTTTTTCGCAAGCTCCGCCAGCCGATCACACACCACGGCGTAATCATGCGCCAAAGTGTCAAATGCAGGGTCGTGCAGCGCGCTGGCGGCGCGCCGGCAGGCTTGAGCCAGGCCGGCAAAAAAATGCGGATATGGCGCCACCACTCCTGGGGGCCGACTGTCAGGTTCCTTCGTTTCGGCATTGGTCTTGCCGGGAAGATCCCATGTGCGCGGCCAATCCGCCCAGGCGCCCAACGCCGTCCAGCGTTGCAGGTCAAGCCAGGCGGGCGTGCGAAGGGCTGGCGGGGCGGAGTTGGGCAACGGATCACGCAAATGCGAGAGGAGCGCCAAAGACTGGCCCGCGAGGGAATTGGTGAACTCATTCGTGGCGTGCAAATCATTCAGCCACGGGCGCGGGGGCAAGAGGCGGAAGCCCTTGATCAGCGAGGCAAAATGCGTTTTGTCATCGGCGGGGAGGAATTGGTCATTGACCTGTGGGTCGGGCAGTTTTTTTTGCAGCGCATTGCGCCAACTTTCCAGGGGCTGATGCGGATCGGACGGGTCAAAGCCTTTCGCGATGGCCAGATAGTTGACAACATCGCCATCCGTCGCTGGGCCGCACAGCGCCTCGTCGCGGGCCGTTAAGGCGCCCCACGCCTGAAAGAGGGCGGGGTCGCTTTGAATGAGCCACGCCAAATCGAGGGCGAGACGCGTTTCGCGGGCATCCGACAAGCGGAAGACCACTGTGCCATACCATTGCCGAGCGGCGAAGCAGCCGGCCAACTGATTATCGCCGGCGATTTGGGCGGGCGCCCGGAAGGCAGCGGCTGCCAGCGCTCCGCCGAGGCCGGGTTCGACCGTCCCGGCGCCGGCCCGCAGCGCTTCGATAATGTGTTTTTCTCCCTTGGGCAAATCGTCGGCAAAATTTTCGTCCTGCAATCCCAAGCCGATGGCGGCATAGGACGCGAGCACCGCAAAATCCGGCCCTTCACTCTGGGACTTTGCGCGCGCGGCCGACCACAATTGATGAGAGAACGCCGCGAGGCGCGGGGCCTCCGCCAACCGGGCGCGGTTGAGGCCAAATTGCACAATCCTGACGTAGGCGTCCCAGGCGGAATCAGGTGTGATAAAGACGGGCAACGGCGAACTGGCGTAAGCCTCGGAGAAGTCATTGAAGGAAGGTTCGGCCACGACAAAGCCGTTGGTTTGCAGAAGGCCCCACGCCGCAGACGACCCTTCAAATTGGTCCACCCCAGCCACGAGCGTGTAGAGCGGCTGCGCGGAAAGCGCTTGACAGCAGGCGCAAGCCGCAAGGCAAAGGGCGGCGAACCAGCGTATCATGGGAAAACCGTAGCGCCTTGGACGGCGCGGCGCATCATTGAATTTTCTGCGCGCGGAAGAACGCGCCAGGCGTCGCGGGCCAGAATGGCGCCGTCACCTGCATGGCGGCGTTGGTGTTCGTCACGTTGAGCCATGGCGTCCAGCCCCATAAATTGGAGGAGGTTTGAATTTCATATTGGCCGCCAGTTTCCGAGTGAAAGGAGAATTGAAAGCCGCCCGCGCTCGCGCTGGAAAACGGCGCCAATTGCGGAGGCGAGTAAACAATGCCCGCGACGTCTTCCGTAAAATCGGGCAGGGGCAGCGTGAGGCCGCCGTGAGCCGCCGCGGCCTGAACAATGCCGAGCGAACGCGCCGTAGCGGGGTCCTTCCATTCGGCAACGAACTTTCCATCCGGCCAATTGGTGAGCGTGATCGAGGTGGTATGTTGCAAGGGCAGGTTGGTCGTGGTCGCATTGGCGGGAAACGACACGCCGGGCGCGACGACGTACAGCAATGATTCGTGCGCGCCCCGCAACCCAATGGAAGCGGGTGAAGGCGCCCAGCCCGCGGCGTAGGCCGCAGGCAACACATTTTCCAGCCGCACCCAATCCAGGCAGAACCAATCATTGCCGAGGTTGGTGACGTTGATGGTGTGCTGGCCGCTGGGAAGGTTTACGGGAATATCCGTGTTGTATTCTTCATCGACATTGTACGTGCCGTCCAGATCGACGAGGTTCGTGCTGAACACCTGTTTGCCATCGACGTTCACCGCCATAATTGAGCCGGTGGAAACGGAATTCAAATGCAGGACGAGACGCGCATTATTCGTGAGCCAGGCGTTGAGTTGAAAAGGCGTTTTCAAATCGGCGTGCCAAATACCGTGCACGAATGCATTCAAAACCGGCGCAGAGTAGCCACCGGCTTGGTTGTCTGCCACCGCCAAGGCGCCGGAATCCATGACGCCCCAGCCGGCGCTAAGAGGCAGCGTCACATTGAAAGGCTGGCCGCCCGGAATCAACGCGCCGACCGTGGGCGGCGCTCCGCCGGCGGTTTGGAAGATGATGTTCGTCCATGCGCCCACGCCCCAGCCGGTGCGGCTCAAGATGGCGCTCAAAGCCGTGTAGTCGGGATAATCGTTTTCACTATCAATATTTTGCCACCACCACGACATTGCCGTTCCCACGGAGCCGCCTAATGCGCCACCCCAAATCCCCTGTCGATAGCCGCGCAGAAGAGGGTCGTTGGCGCGCGCCCAACCAGTGGAATCGGTCCCGAATTCGCCGATCATCACCGGCTTGCCGTAACGCTGCCAAAAAGATTGCGCAATGGCGGAAAGTTTCGTGGATGGACTCGCCTCCGCGTAAGAATGGTAGGCGGCAAAGTCCAATTGTGGCAGCGACCAAATTTCCGGACGGTCGCTGCTCCCGGTCAAGCTGGTGGTGACGAGATGGCCAAAGGGGTCATTCGTGTGCAACCATGCGCCCATGGTGGCGTGCCACGACGCCACGTCCGACGGATTGAGATAGGCGTAATCGTTGTCGATTTCATTGAACAATTCCCAGGCGAGAAGGTTCTGGCTATAGCCGTATCGAGCCGCCAGATAACGCAGGCGCTTCTGATAAATATTGGCGGCGACGGTATTGGTAAAAAAGCTATTCGGGTCGGCGCACGGACCGCCGTTGGCCGCGTTGTAGGGATTCTGCGGCCAGAGATTATTCCCGCCCCAATAGTCCGGCTGCGTGGCGAACATCCCGTGATAATCGAGGCAGAGCAATATGTAGATGCCGCGCTGTTCCGCTTCCTGCAGGACTGTGTCCAACTGCCATGCTGGTTGCTGGGCATAATTCGTGCGGGACGTGGCGGTGTCTTCGAAGCCAAACGCCCACGGGCACATCCAGATGCGGGCGTAATTCTCCCCGGCGTTGGTCATGTGGGAAAACCATTTATCGTAATCGTAAGTGCTGTTGTCGTACCAGCAGACGTTCTCGCCGATTAAGCGCAGTGGTTGGCCGTCGCCGGTTTGGAAATACTGATGGCCCGGCGCGAGACCCGCGTAGCCATGGCGGATGTTCGGCGCGTTAGTGGGCACGGAGAAGGCAGCTTGCGTGGAGCTGGAAAAGTGGCCGTTTGTTTGCACCACCACGGTTAAGGAATAGGCGCCCGCTTCCGGCGGGGTAAAACGAATCCGCCACGTCGGAAAGCCAACCGGTGTGTCAGCTTCAGCAGCGCCGGAGGGAGTGCGCTGATATTCCTGATACCAGAACGCCGGCGTGGTGATCTTGCGCCCGGAGGGCAGTGTGAACGTCGCATCGACGGCGATGCTGGCAGGGTCGAATGGATTCCCAAAAGTTGGAACGCCCAGGGCGTTGAATTCCAGCCGCTGCCAAAGTTGCCCGGCATTGAGTTGCGACAATTGCGGAACAGCGCGCGCAGTTGTGGCCCCAGCGAGAAGCCATACGGTTAGAAGCGGTATGAGCTGACGATGCGTTTTGATCGTGTCAATTCTAAGTCCGCGCGGCGTTCCCGTCAACCGGGGGCTTTAGCGCGCCTGCAAGCGATAGAAGCGGGTGGCATCCGTGCTGGAAAGCGAGAGTTGCCACTGGCCGTTTATTAATTGCGGCGTGTTTGTGTCAGCTTCCCACGTCACGGGCGGAGCGAGGTTGGTGGCGGAAAAAAGCTCGTACACGCCCGTATCGGCAGGCCAGGTCACTGTGGCGCCGGCCGCGGAAGAAAGCAGGAGCAGGGACGGTTGCGGATTGATGGCCGAGAAGGCCGCAAAGGTCGCGTTCGAGGCCGTGTTCATCCAGGCCGCCTGAATCCAGTCTGGCGTGGCCAGGCCCGCCGTGATGCGGACCTCGTCCATCAAGCCGCGAAACGGAAAGCTGGCGTCCGTGAAACGCCCCAGGTTGAGATCGGCTTGGTTGGCGAAATTTACCTGCACGGGATTGCTCTGGGTTTGATTGACGCCATCCACGTAGATTTGGCCGACGCCATTGACGCGATCCACGGTGGCGGCGACGAAATGCCAATGGCCATCGCTAATGGCGCCCGAAGGCGATTGAGCGGTGACGCCTCCAGTGCCGTCGCCCGTTTCGAGGAGAACCGCGCGATCTGAGGTGTTGTAGGTGTCAACGTAGAGCGAGACCCCGTCGGTGTTCCAACCGCCGTGTTTGTTGGCGAAAAGAGTTTGAATGTTCGCGACGCCAGGCGGCAGATAAAACCAAGCGGAGAGCGTGAAGGTGTTGCCCAGGTTCACGGCGCCTGCGTCCAAATAATCGCTGTTGAACGATTGGCCCTCGCCAATCCATCCCGCCGTGCCCGCCGGCGCGACGCCGCCCGCGATCGGATAATGGCCAGCGCTGTCAAGATAGGGAAAGCCGCCCTGCTCGAGGTGCCACACGGCAATGTGATTGGGCTGCCAGACCGCGCCGTTCGTGGTGTAAGCGGGTGGATTGGTCGCGGCGGGATTTCCCCAGTAAGCCCAGATCGAATCCGTCGCGCTGGCCAGCGATGGCAGCAACACCCAGATGGTGGAGGTCCCGGCCGGGTTCCATTGATTCATTTCATACGGCAACTCGGTCAATCCGCCGCTGTCCGCAAAACGCAAGTCGCCGCCGGTAGGTGACGCGAATTGGCCATAGGAAAATCCGGGCGTGTTCGCGCTGAAAGACACCAGCGCCGGGAAATTGGTCAATGGAGCGGAGCCTTGGAAACCGGGAAAGGTGATTTTGAGGCGATGCGAGAAATCCGGCGGATTCAGCCCAGCCGTGGAAAGTGGTTTTACGGGGGCCCACGCCGTCGTGGTCGCGTTGCTGGCCTCGAACGTGAAGAAATAATTTCCGCCTGGTGCGAGATTGGTGATGACCGTGGAAAACGCCGTTGCGTTGAAGTTGGTATTGACGCCAAGCAGCGCGCTGTTTTCCCAGGCGGACGCATTGTTGCCCCCGTTCTGCCGGCCCCAAAAGGCTCGGACTACCGCCTGATCGTCGCCATAAATTCCCTGCACGAGGCTGCCGGTGATGGATGCGGTGGAGGCGTTCCATACCGTCGAGCCGAGGCTCGACATGGAGAGGCTGATTGGCGCCGGAAAAGGTTGATTCAACGTCGGCGTCACCAGCCCGACGTATTCGGCGTCGTTGGGGAGCCGGCCGTTGGTCTCATTGAACCGGGCCGTCAGAAGGCGCGCTTGATTGATGAAGCGCTGATGCAGAAAATAATTGGGCACCGCGACGTTGTTGGAGTCGATCAATTCAAAGCTTAGGCCGGGCTCGTTGTTATAGACCTCCCAAAATAGAATGAAGCGAAATCCTTTGGAGCCGTAGTTTAACAGCCGCTGGATATAGGAGCGAGTGAGAGGCTCCTGTTGGGCGGTGTTGTTCCCGGAATTGGCGAACCCGTATTCGCCGATAAAGAGGCGCTCGCCCGGAATGACGGAAGCTTTGTTGGTGGGAATACGCGCCTCGATGTAATCCAGCGTGGCTGTCATGTTGGCCAGGCTTAGGTTCTGGGCGTCATAAGATGAATAGGACACGTAATCGAGATTGGTCACGTAAGGAATGACCATGTTGATCACGCGCTCATTGCTCGTGGGCGGATTTACCATGGCATCGCGCACGCGGTTGCATTCGGCGTAATTATAAACCATCACGTCGTGGAACGGCGTGGCGCGCTTGGCGTCGTCCACCGCTTTTTGGCGGTTATTGAGCCAGCCGATCATGCCTTGGATGGCGGTGGGCGTGGGATTGGTGGACCAAGGCGCAAAATAGCCATCGCCTTCCCAATGACCGAGGTAAAACGTCTTGCCTGAGCCGTTATAATTGGTCAGCAAGTACCGAGTAAGATCATAAATTTCACGATAATCATTATTTGCCTCCGCGGTCGTGTAGCCGTTCTGAAAAGGCGCATCCGGATTGGAAAACGGATAGGCCCAAAACACAAAATTCCGAAACGGCATGTCGAATACTTTGCGGTAGGATGGCTCATCGCGGGCCAGCGTGACGAGGTTGGTGATCTTGGAGGTTAGTGACAGGCCGGATTGCTTGGTGGTGTCGCTGCCTAAATAGAATTTGATCACGTCGCTGCCCAAGCCTTGAATGACGTTGGCGGTTTCCACCAGAGCGGTGTTGGTGGTGAACTTGTAAAGGGGCGAGAAGGTCTCCGTCCCGACCCGGACGTCATAGGCATCGACTTGGGGCGTGGCCAGTGGAGCCGCCACTGCGCCTGAAACCATGATCCAACTTATGAAACCGAAAATTGCCTGGCGTAACATCAGAAATTATAATTGGGAGGCAGCGGAAACGGCACGGTGCCATCCGGCTTGGCGGAAGCGTGACCCGCCAGCCACAAGATGTCGGGATCGCCCGCCTCGTAAATCGGGTTGTTGGGATCCTTCGGCTGATTGGTGATCTCGGGAATATTTTTGGGCTGCACCCAATGGTGAATGACGGAGTGGCCATCAAAAAAGGAGAAGCAGCAGGCATTGCCATGATATTTGGCCGGGAGGTCAATCCAGAGCGTATTCTTGACGCTGTTCGGCATTTCCACGGCGAAAGAGCCGTCGTTGATGCTGTCCGGATGTTCATCGAGAAACACAAACAAACTGGAAGGGGCGGGCCGTCCGACGTCTGTTTCTTTGATGTACACATTGTAGGTGTTCTGCGGAGAGTTCGGGGCTCCGGTGAGCCAGCCACCCTGATAGCTGCCGGCGGAATCCGGGCCTTTCGATCCGAGAACATTGGGCCCAACCGCCTGGCTCATGGAGTAGCTGCGCACGCGCGATTGGCCATTGACGTCCCGGCTTTGGTCGGCCGGGCACCTGAAGAGAGCGGAATTTTTCACGTACGGCCCGAGAGCGGCGTATTGCGGATTGATTAGATAGTCAATGTTCGTATCGTCGCCCTGCGCGTCCGCGTAATCCAGCCAGCCGGAAACCCAGCCAGGCGTCTGTTTAGTGAGATCCACCGCGGTGTCTGAGGCGGTCTTGGACTCGTTGTTGGGGACGAGCTTTCCCTGGAAATCATCGGAGTACATTTTGTACGCCAGCATCATCTGCTTGGTGTTGCTCATGCACTTGACGGCTTGCGCCTTTTGTTTGGCGAGCGCCAAGGCGGGCAGCAGCATGGCCGCGAGAATGGCAATAATCGCGATGACGACCAGCAACTCGATTAAGGTGAAGCCGCGGCGTTGGTTGTATTTGCCGTTTCCTAAGTTCATTTTATGACTCCTACGAAAAGCGCGGGCGCCGGTTTGGGCCGGCGCCCGCGATTGTATCATGATCCTACTGCAAGGCGAAGAAGTGGCTGGTTCCAGCTTCCGCTTGCACTTGCACGACATATTGGCCATTCGTCAATGTCGGCGTGGTGGTGACCGGCGTCCAATCGATCGGCGGCGTCAAACTTGTCGTCGTGATCAATTGCAGAGGGCCATCCGCGGCCGACCAGGAGATTTGATATCCATTGCCGGACGGAACGATGGTGAGGGTCGGGCCTACGCCGTAGCTGATGAAGCTTGCGTTGTTCGCGATGTTCGCATAGGTCGCCGCAATCCACGCCTGCGAAGCGATGCCAAACTGGATGCGCGCTTCGTCCATGCTGCCGTGGAACGCGAAGGCTCCATCCACAAATGAGCCGAGTTCCAGGGTGTTGGTAAGGGCGAAGTTTTGCACCACCGTGTTCGACAAGACCAATTGGTTGTCGAGATAGACCACCACGGAATTATCCGGTTGATCCCAGGTGGCCGCCACTTGATGCCATTGGCCGGTCGTCACTGTGCCGGCTGAGGATTGGGGCTCTTCGCCGCCGCCCGCGCCATTGCCGTTCGCGGCATGAATGCTGAGGTCGCCCGTATTGTAGCTATCCACAAAGAGGGCGAAACCATTGCCACCGAACCCGCCCACCGCATTCGCCCAGATGGTTTGAATCTGGGTGGTATTGGCCGGCAGGTTGATCCACGCGTAGGTGGTGAACTGATTGCTCAAGGTGACCGCGCCGGGCGAGATGTAGGAGGCATTGAAGAGGCCGCCCCGACCGACGATGCCCGTGCCGGCCGTTGGCGCCGGACCGTTGGTGGCCGGATGCTGGCCGGTGCTGTCGGCGAACGGCAGCGCGCCTTCCTTCAAGTGATAAACGATCTGGTATCCTTCCGGCGTCCAGACGCTGCCATCGGTGCTCCAGGCTTGCGCGTTGGTGTCAGCCGAGTTGCCCCAGTAGGCCCAGATGTTGGATCCGTTGAGAAGCGGGATTTGCACCCAGACCTTTGAGGCGCCCGCCGGATTCCATTCGTCAATTTCATAGGGCAATTCCGCCGTGCCGGATTCGTCCGTGAAGCGGAGATCAGCGCCGTTGCCCGCGCTAAAGTCGCCATAGGAGAAGCCGGGAATGCTCGGACTCAGCGTCACCAAGGCCGGGAAGTTCGTCAGCGGCGACCCGAGGTAGCCGGGGAACGTGATCTTGAGACGATGCGCGTAGCTCGCCGGATTCAACATCGGCGGCGCAATGCCAATCACCGTCGCGGTGCTGCTTAGTGTAGGCACGCCGCCGCTCTGGGAATTAGTGACGGCCACATAGTAAGTGTTGGTACCCGCGAGCGCATTGAAGGTGTAGGTATTGCTCGTGGCGCCGTTGATTTTTTGCCCATTCTGATACCATTGATAGGAGAACGGCGCGGTGCCCGACGCTCCGACGCTGAAGCTAACCCGGGACAGGCCGGAATATAACTCCACAGTCTGAGTCAACGGACTGATGTCCGTCACGATGGCCGGCGGCCCTTGGCCAACCTGGAGGTTGGCGTAGGCGGTGGTGGAACCATCGGCGCCAGTCACCGTCACCGAATATTGGCCAGCCTGGCTGCCTTGCACATTCAAGAGCGTTAGCGCCGGGCCATTCGTTCCGACAGGATTGCCGCTGTTGTCCGCCCACTGATACGAAAACGGGCCGGTCCCTGTAGTTGACACCGTGAAGGTCACATTGGCGCCTTGGTTGGTGTTCAAGTTGTCGGGCACGATTTGCGCCGTGGGAGCGATGCCCACCGCGTCATAATGCGCAATCACTTCGCTCTGGGTCAGCGCCTTTTTATAAAGGGCGACCTGGCTGAGGTTGCCGATAAACTGATCGTCGAACGCCGTGAACTGGCCGGATTGGCGGGCGCCGATGGAGAGCGGAGACTTTTCCGACAGAATGCCGGAACCCGCCGGAATCGTGCCCGTGGCGACCACTACGCCGTCCACATACAGGTAGGTATGACCGGCGGCCTCATCGCACACGGCGGCGATATGATGCCAACCCGTGTTGGGCACATAAGTGCTGGCCGCGCCGAAGGAAGTTCCAGCGGCGTTGCGCACGTAGAAGCGCAGGGCGTGGCCCGTGGCGCCGAGATCGAGGGCGAACTCCTCGCCGCCGTTGCCGTAACCGAGCGCCACCAGACCGGAGTCGGTGAAGTCGAGGAATTCATAGCCCCACAATTCCACGGAGAATTCGCCATTGCCGCCATTCGGCACGGCGAAATCGAGGTTGGTGGGAATCCAGCCGACATAGCTATTGCTGGAGGTAAGCGTCCCGAATTCAGGGGCGAGCTCATTGGGATCCGAGTTAGCCGTGCCGCCGCCAGCGCTGTAGCTGGTGTCCGAGGCCAGGGCCACGTTCGTGTAAATGCCATTGTAACCACCAACCATATCGAACGCCGTTGTGCCGCTGGTTTCATCCAGGCGATAGTAGGCAATCGGGCCGTCGGCCAGGACGGCCTGCGGATAAGGAGCGGTAGGCTGCGGCACGACGGTCAGTGAAACCGGCGATCCCATGTTGGTGCCCGCGAAGTTATAGACGGTCACGTTGTAGGTAGCCGAGACTTGCGCGTTGTTGATCGTGTAAGTCGGGCCGGTGGCGCCGGCAATCGCGATGCCATTGCTCGTCCATTGGTATTGGAGAGAGGGGCCGCCCGCGTTGATGAATAGTGTGGGGTTGACGCCTGCGAAGATTTGCAGGTTGGCTTGCGACTGGGCCTGGATAGTCGGTGGGCCGAAGATTTGCACGTTCACCACGGCGCTGGTGGCGTTGCCGTAGGGATTGGAGGCGATCACATAATAGCTGCCGCTATTAGTGAAGTTCGCCGGGTTCAAGGACAGGGTGGCATTGGTCTGCCCGCCAAATGGCGCGTTATTGATATACCATTGATAGGTCAGGCTTGAGCCCGTGAACTTCGTGGTCAGGCTCACGGATTGACCTTGATTATTGGTGACGCCCGCAGGTTGCAGGTGAATCAAGGGCGGAACTTGCGCCGCGTTGAACAAGGTTTGGATTTGCGTCATCGAGAGCGCGTTCGTCCAGAAAGCCACCTGGCCCACTTCGCCATCGAAGTTGCGGATGGAATTGTAGGTGCCTGTGCTGGCGTAGGTATATTGCGAATCGCCGCCCAGCAACAAATCGGTCGGCGAGCCGACGATGTTGATGCCGCCGGCTTTCGTTCCGCTCTTGGCGAGCACGCCGTCGAGGTAGAGATAATCGTTGGTGCCGTCGGATACGCCCGCGACCATGTGCCAGGCGCCATCGTTCAAGGCCCAACCATTGGTGCGAACGTCGAGCGGATCGGTGAATCCGAGTTCCGGCCCGGGGCCAGGATTGAAATGATTATCCGCCGCCGTCTGGCTCAAGGCCAAGCGGTAGGAGTTGTCGCCGTGCCCGACGATTTCCTGGAAACGGGCCGGGGAATCGGCGGGGTTGCCGCGGAACCAGCTCACGACCGTCAATGGCGAGGTGTTGGTGGGATTCAGCTCGGCCGGCAAATTGCCGCCGCCGACATCCACCGCGCCGAACCAACCGTTGATCGCCACCGCGCGGTTGTTCGCGCCGAAGCCGGAATACGGAGCGCCGGCGACACCCGGCGTCGTGCCGGGCTGATACACGCCGTTGCCGGCGGCGCCGATGACACCGTAGTTATTGGCCACCGGGAAGGAGGCGCTGTTGTAACCGGCGTTGGTCGCAGTTTGCGGATCATTCAGGCGGTAATAGAGAGAAGGGTTGTCCGCGAGAACAGCCGTCGGATAGCTGCTGCCATAAGTTCCATTCGTGCCGTAGGCGGTTTGATAGTGCGTCAGGACGCTGGAAGCAGTCAGCGCCGTCGGATAAATGGCCACGTCATGCATATCCCCGACATAGGGAGTGCCATAGGAAACCGAAACCTCGCTGCCG
Organism: Verrucomicrobiia bacterium; assembly: GCA_035551475.1. GTDB lineage: Bacteria > Verrucomicrobiota > Verrucomicrobiia > Limisphaerales > Palsa-1400 > DASZMX01. Next base: position 70,787 of record DASZMX010000133.1, on the reverse strand, counting down.
GATCCGATCATGAGCGGCGTGGTGGGATCGGGGACGTATTTGATGCCGGCGCCGTTATTGCCGATATTTTTCGACGCGCAAAGGACGCCATTCGTGTAGAGGGTTTCCTTCGTGCCGTCGAAAGTGGCGACAATGTGCACCCAATCGCCGACATGAAATCCCTTTCCGGCATTGTAGGCGCTGGAATCGAGTTCATTGGCTTTGCTCTGGGCGTTGGTGGCCTGGCAAATCAGGAAAATGTAATCCTGGTATTGCCCGAGTTCGACGCCCGCCCAGGCGCCGACCGAGGGGCCGCCGTAAAATTGGTTGGTGGGATTGGAACCGCCGGTGTTCAGGTTGGCGAAGCCGCCCTGGCTGACGATGTCGCCCAGCGCGCTGGTGGTGCGTCCGATTTTCAGCCAGGTTTCGATGGAGAACGGCGGATTTAGCGTAATTGCCGGGTTGGCGACGCCATTGGTGTTGCGCGGGACGATGACATATTGGCCAGGTCCGCCGCAGACCATTGCGACACTGTTGTCGAACGGGGCGGTGACCGCCGGAACTTGCATGATGTTATTGGTAAGATACCAAGTGTTGCCGGAGGGCTGATACCAAGCTCCGTAGTATCCGGAGCCTGCGGCGCCCAAGGAGCCGAGATTGCTGGCCACGAGACTTTGCGCAAAGGGCTGTGGCGGCTGGACGGTTTCGTTCAAAGGCCAGTAACCAACCGGATTGAGGCTGGTGACGGCCTGAGAATAAGGTGACTGGGCCTGGACGGTGAGTCCAGCGACGAATGTGAGTGCGGCGGTGAGAACGCCAGCGATTGCTTTTCGTTGCATAGTTTCGTTTGTTGTGGAGACAACTCAGCCAAGGAGGGTGGCCGTTTGCTCTATGTAACCTTTGTAGCTCATCTCCGCCAATCGTCTATCGTAGCTTTATATGAGCAACGAGTAGAACAGCTTATCGCAGGGTAGGGGAAATTACCGTCGCCAATTCCACGCAATGCGTTTAGGTTTTCTGGGCGAAGCATCTATGAAGAATTGTGAATTCAGATTTTTCCACGACGACGCAGAATTGGCCCATGCCGTGGCGCGGGAATGGCTCCAATTAGCCGCCAAATCAGGCAAATTGCATACAGTGGCGCTGTCCGGCGGGCGCATCGCCCCCGCTTTTTTTGCCGCCGTGGCCGAGGAATCGCGCCGCCAGAAAATCAGTTTAAGCCACGCGCATTTCTTTTGGGTGGATGAGCGTTGTGTGCCGGCTGATGACGCCGAGAGCAATTTCCGGGCGGCGGACGAGAATCTCTTTCAACCCCTGGCGGTGGCGCTGGATCATATTCATCGTGTGCGCGGGGAATCGGGGGCCGCCGCCGTGGAAACGGCGAACGCCGAATTGCGCCGGGTCGCTCCGGCGGGACCAGATGGCTTGCCCGTGCTGGATTTGGTTTTACTGGGAATTGGCCCCGACGGACACACCGCGTCGCTGATGCCGAATGCGACGCCTGAAGTGGAAAACTCGCGCGAACCTTACGTCTATGTGGACAATTCGCCCAAGCCGCCGCCGCGCCGCATCACGTTGACGTACGCGGCGATTTGCGCAGCCAAAAATGTCTGGGCGCTCGTGGCGGGCGAAGGCAAGGAGGAAGCGCTGCGCCAGTCTCTAAAAACGGGCGCGCGCACGCCGTTCGGGCGTATTTTGGAATGCCGGCAGGACACCAAGATTTTTTCCAGCGTGCCGTTGACTTGAAAAATTCCCGTTGCGCGCGGGCGGCGGCGGATTGTACATTTCCGGCCTAATGAAGCATCAGCTTGATTTTGAGAAGCCGATTGTTGAGTTGCAACGCAAGCTGGAGGAACTGAGAAAGCATCCGGAAACGCACGCCATGGGCATCAGCTTCGAGCAGGAAGTTGCCGCCATTGAGAAAAAAATCGCCGAAACCCGCCGCCAGGTTTTTGCCAACCTCACACCTTGGGAGCGGGTGCAGATCGCCCGTCATCCGTTGCGGCCCTTCACTTTGGATTATGCGGGCTCCGTTTTTAAAAATTTCACCGAGCTGCACGGCGACCGTCTTTTCGCCGATGATCATGCGATCGTCGGGGGATTCGCCGAATTGGGCGCGCACAAGGTCCTCGTTCTCGGCACGCAAAAAGGGCGCGACACCAAGGAGAAAATCCGGCGGAACTTCGGCTCGGCTCACCCGGAAGGCTACCGCAAGGCGATGCGCCTGATGAAATTGGCGGACAAATTTTGCGTCCCTATTATCACTTTGATTGACACCGCCGGCGCTTATCCCGGCATCGGCGCCGAGGAACGGCACATCGCCGAGGCCATCGCCGTGAACCTGCGCGAAATGATGCTGCTGGAAACGCCGATCATCGCGGCGGTGATCGGGGAAGGCGGATCCGGCGGCGCGCTGGGAATTGGCGTGGCGGATCGCGTGCTGATTTTGGAGAATGCCTATTATTCGGTGATCAGCCCGGAGGGATGCGCCGCCATTTTGTGGAAAGACCGCGCCGCGGCGCCAAAAGCGGCCGCGGCTCTGCGCATCACCGCCCGCGAATTGCGCGATCTAAAACTGGTGGACGAAATCGTGCCTGAACCGCTGGGCGGCGCGCACAACAGCCTGGAAGGCGCGAGCGACGCGCTGCGGGAGGCGTTGGTGCGCAATCTTGATGAGTTGAAGAAGCTCTCCGGCGCTGAGCGGCTGCGCGCCCGCTACCAAAAATTTCGGAGTTACGGCCACTTTCTGGAGCCGAAGCCCCCCGTCGAGAAAAACGCGGAGCCGGCGGTCAACGGCCACGCCAACGGGAGTTAGAAACGCATGCTATACCCGCTCATTTTCAAGCCCATTTTGAAGGAACGCATTTGGGGAGGGCGCAATCTGGCAACCCTTTACGGCAAATCGTTGCCCCCCGGAAAACCGATCGGCGAATCGTGGGAAATCAGCGACCGCCCCGGCGACGAAAGCGTGATCGCCAACGGCCCGCTGCAAGGCCGCACCCTGGGTGATGTCATGCGCGACAACCATGCCGCGATGCTGGGCGCGGATCGGCCCGCTGCCATCCGTTTTCCGCTGCTGGTTAAAATTATTGACGCTCAGCAAACGCTATCTCTCCAGGTTCATCCGCCGGCGCAAAAAGCCGCCGAATTGGGCGGAGAACCAAAAACGGAAATGTGGTATATCGCGCAGGCGGGGCCAAAAGCGGAGTTGTATGTCGGCCTGCAGCGCGGCGTGGATCGGGCGGAATTCGAGCGCAAACTGGCCAGCCAAACCGTGGCCGACTGCTTTCATCGCATCCCGGTGTGCGCGGGCGACGCGATGTTTTTGCCCAGTGGGCGCGTCCATGCGTTGGGGGCGGATATTGTCATTTTCGAGATCCAGCAAAATTCGGACACGACGTATCGTGTGTTTGACTGGAATCGCGTGGATGCCGCAGGCCGGCCGCGCGACCTGCATGTGGCGCAATCGCTGGCCAGCATCGATTTTCAAGATTTCGAGCCGGGACTTCTTCCCGCGAACTCGGAACCCGGCCATCCGGGACGGGTGCGCCCGCTGGTGCAGGATAAACTCTTTACTGTGAGCCTGCGGGAATTGGGCGGGGCGGAAACGCTGCCCTTGCCGGCCGGACGCATGGAAATTATCGGCGTCGTCTCCGGGGCGGTGCGGGTCGCCGCGCCGGGAGGCGCAGTGGAGTTGGCCGCCGGACAGTTTTGCCTTGTCCCGGCGGATTCCGGCGCCGCCTCGGTGCGCGCTGACGGCGCGGCCAAATTTTTGGAAGTAACCTGCTAGATCAGCCGCGCGACGCGGTGGAACATCTCATGGTTGTTCGTCAGCCAGCGCCCCAGCGCGTGAAAAAGATCGTGCCCCGTCAGCAGGGGAATGCCGAGAATCAGCACGAGCGCATTGCCCAAAAAGATCACGACGCTCGAAAATAAATAGCCTTGACTCGTGATGTCCGTCTGCCGGACTTTCAGGATCTCGAAGGTCAGCGTCAGGTGAAACGCATAGGCCGCGCCCAAAAAGAAGTGAAACCATGGAAGATACACGCCCCGCCATGACCAGATCAAATCGCCCACGAGAAACACCAACACCACCAGCACGGCGTAAAACGGGAAAAAATACGGCGCGAGGGCGATGGCAAAATTGCTTTTGGTGGTAAGCACATGGCCGCCTTCCGAGGTGGCTTTGAGCCTTTTCACCTGGCCGCCGCATACCCAGGTCCAGACCGCGTGGGTCAGTTCGTGGCCCAGCACATAAATCCACATCGGTTTGGGCAACAGCAGAAAAATGACAATCCACGCCGCGGCGCCCGCGAGCATGGGCAGCCACACCCGGTCCGAGGCGCTGCCCAAGACAAAGACCTGCCACACCGTTTGCGCGGTCGCCAGGCAGACCGGCAGCAACGCGAGGGCAATGATGAATTTGACCCACTTGGGCATCGCGCAGCATTGGAAATTTCACCGGCGCTGGCGAGGAGATTTATTTCCGAGGTAGGTCGAAGCTTGCGCTGGTCGGAGAGCGCGTTTGCGACTCTCGTATTTACCCAGTAGCGCGACGACAAACATGCGCTGCGCAAACCGCGGAGGACATCACGCGAGCGGTATTGATTCTTCTGGCGCGCAAGCTGGAACCGCCCGATGCGCTTAACCTTTGAGCTGACGCAAGCTGCGCTTAAGCGTTTTCTCCAGCGGCTCCTTTTGGCGAGCGAGGCGTTTTTCGAGGAAGGCTACGACCGCTGCTTCTTCGGGGCGTAATTGGTGCAGATTCGAGCGCAATTCCGATTCGGCTCGGCGCCGCACGGTGGCGACCGTCGCGCCTTGCAAATAACCGTCCAGGATTTCGGGGTGAATATAGCATTTCCGGCAGATTGCCGGAGTGTTGCCGAGCCGGCGCGCCACGGATTCAATGGCCTGCACCAGGTTTTTTTTGGCCTGCGCCTGCGAATCAAATTTTTGGAATTCCCGCAAAGCCATGCCGGCCAGAATGGTGCCCGCCCAGGTGCGGAAATCCTTGGCGGTGAAATCGGCGCCGCTGATTTCGCGCAGGTATTCGTTGACATCCTCGGAGCGAACATGATGCCGCTGGCCATCGTCGTCGAGGTATTGGAATAAATCCTGCCCCGGAATGTCCCGGCATGCGCGCACGATTTTTGCGAGGCGCGCGTCGTGGATCTCCACCGTGTGTTCCTTGCCGCTTTTCCCGCGAAAATGGAATTGAATCGTGGCGCCATGGATGCGCGCGTGGCGGTTCTGCATGGTCGTCAGGCCGTAAGAATGATTGTCGTGGGCGTATTCATCATTGCCCACGCGAATCAAACTTGACTCCAACAGGCGCACCACCGTGGCCATGACCTTGTTCTTGGGCAAGCCATGCGGGCGCAAATCCCGCGCCGCGCGCCGGCGAATTTTCGGCAGCGCCTGGGCGAACGCGAGCATGCGATTGTATTTGGTGTCATCTTTCACTTCGCGCCAGCGCCGGTGATAGCGATACTGCTTGCGCCCGCGATCATCGCGCCCGGTGGCTTGCAAATGGCCGTTTTCCAAGGGGCAGATCCAGACGTTGCGCCACGCCGGAGGAATAGCCAGCGCCTTGATGCGCCGCAAGCAAGCTGGATCATCGATGAGTTTGCCATCCTTACCGAAATATTTAAAAGCAGCGCCGGCCTTTTGCCGCCGAATGCCCGCCTCGGTGTGCGAGACGTAGCGTAACTGCGCGAGGCGGGCCATCTGCGGCCCGTCTTTAATGTTCAAGTCCGAATTCGGTGATAACATTTTTTCAACCCTCATCCACGGGCTTCGCGGCGCCAACCGGAAACATTCTCCGGGGTTCTCAGCCGCGCCGGTAGGTGATTTCCTGCCAGCGCTTTGAACTTTGAACTTGGGCGCGGGAACTCTTTAATACGCGCATGGCGTTTCATTCGTTTCGCGATTTTGTGCAAGCCCTGGAAAAAGCGGGCGATCTGAAGCGCATTGCGCAACCGCTCGCGACGGAGTTGGAAATCACTGAACTGGCCGACCGCGAGATGAAGCTGCCGGGCGGCGGCAAGGCGTTGCTGATCGAACATCCGACCATTAACGGACGGCCCTCACCTTTTCCCCTGGCGATCAATGCCCTCGGATCATCGCGGCGCATGGCCATGAGTTTGGGCGCTGATACGGTGGAGGCGGCCGCGGCGGAATTGGGCGCGATCATTAAAGCCAAGCCGCCGGAAAGTTTTGGCGAAGCCATCAAGTTGCTGGGCACGGCCCTTGAGTTGCGCCATGCCCGGCCCAAGATGGTCAATCGCGGCGCCTGTCAGGAAAAGGTAATCCGTCTCGATCAACCGGGCAGGGGAGCGGCCGAGGCGTGCCCGACGCTTGCCGAGATGCCGATCCTTAAATGCTGGCCGGACGACGCCGGTCGTTTCATCACGCTGCCCTGTGTGGTCACCAAGGATCCGGACACGGGCGCGCGCAACGTCGGGATGTACCGCATGCAGGTTTACGACGGGCAATCCACCGGCATGCACTGGCAATTGCACAAAGTGGCCGCGCGCCACGGCAAACGCTATTACGAAACCGGGCAGCGCATGCCCGTCAGCGTCTTTCTCGGCGGCGACCCCGTTTTCACTTTCTGCGCCACGGCGCCGCTGCCCGACGGATTGGACGAATTTTTGCTGGCTGGTTACCTGCGCAAGAAATCCGTTGAGCTGGTCAAGTGCGTGACCAACGACCTGGAAGTTCCCGCCGACGCGGATTTCGTCCTGGAGGGATATGTCGATCCCACGGAGCCGTTGCGCACGGAAGGCCCGTTTGGCGATCACACCGGATATTACTCCCTGGCCGATCTATATCCGACCTTTCATTTGACAGCCATTACACACCGGGCGGACGCAGTTTATCCGGCCACGATTGTCGGCATTCCGCCGATGGAGGATTTCCATATTGGCGCCGCGAGCGTTAAACTTTTTCTGCCGATCTTCAAAATGAATTTCCCGGAGCTGGTGGATTTGGCGCTTCCGGCGGAAGGCGTCTTTCACAATCTGGTCTTTGTCAGCATTCGAAAAACGTATCCCATGCAAGCGTTCAAGATCATGCACGGGCTGTGGGGCATGGGCCAAATGATGTTCACCAAATATATTGTGGTGGTGGACGAGGATGTGGATGTGCACAACACCAGCCAGGTGCTTTTCCGCATTGGCGCAACCACTGAGCCGTCGCGTGACACTATTTTCACCAAGGGCCCCGCCGATGTCCTGGACCACGCCACAACGGAGTTCGCGGTCGGCAGCAAAATGGGCATCGACGCCACCAAGAAACTTCCCGGCGAAGGTTTCAAGCGCGCCTGGCCGCCGCTCATCCAAATGGATTCCTCTGTCAAAGCGAAGATTAACCGGCTTTTCGGAAAGCGCGCCTGACGCGAAAATGATGGTTGACCTAGCGTCGTGCGGTTGCTAGTTTCAGCGCGAATGAATTACTGGATCAGCCTGGCCGCAGTTGTTCGCGTCGTCGTCCTCGACTGACGCGGCCTGGGACATTGTCTGATTCACAGGTCGCCCGCCGTTCCTCTGGGACGCGGGTTTTTTGCTCTATATGCGACATACCATATCGGTGCTGGTGGAAAACAAGTTTGGCGCGTTGACGCGCATTGCCGGGCTGTTCAGCGGCCGCGGCTATAATATTGACACCCTGAACGTGGCGCCCACGCAGGACGCCAATGTCTCGCGCATGACCATCGTCACGGTGGGCGATGACGCCACCCTGGACCAGATTGTCAAACAGTTGAACAAGCTGGTCAATGTCCTGGAAGTCCACGATTTTCGCGAGTCGGATTTCATTGACCGCGAGCTGGTGATGGTGCGGGTGGGCGTGGACGCCCGGGCGCGCGCTGAAATCATGCAGATCACTGATATTTTCCGGGCCAAAATCGTCGATGTCCAAGCCAAGAGCCTGACCATCGAAATCACCGGGAACGAAAGCAAGATCGAAAAATTCCTCCATTTGATGGAAGGTTTCGGGGTCACAGAATTGACCCGGACGGGAAAGATCGCCCTGGCCCGAAAATAAATCCCAGGCACAACTCCATATTATATATGCCAGCTAAAGTTTATTCGGATAACGACGCCGACCTGAAGAATTTGCAGAACAAGACGCTTGCCGTCCTCGGCTTCGGTTCGCAAGGCCACGCGCACGCGCTTAATCTCAAAGACAGCGGGTGCAATGTCATCATCGGCTTGTACGAGGGCAGCAAATCCAAGCCCGTCGCCGAGTCCAAGGGCTTTGAAGTCTTCTCCACCGGCGAAGCAGTGCGCCGCGCGGATGTCATTTTTGTCGCTTTGCCCGACACTAAGCAGGCCAAGGCTTACGAAAAGGACATCGCGCCCAACCTGTCCGCCGGCAAGACGTTGTTGTTCTCGCATGGTTTTTCGATTCATTTCAAAACCATCGTGCCGCCGAAGAACGTGAACGTCATCCTGGTCGCCCCCAAAGGACCCGGACACATTGTCCGCCGCCAATTCGTCGAGGGCAAAGGCGTGCCGGCGTTGATCGCGGTTTTCCAGGATCCCAGCAAGAAATCCAAGCAAATTGCGCTCGCCTGGGCCAAGGGCATTGGCGGCACGCGCGCCGGGGTCATTCAAACCACCTTCAAGGAAGAGACCGAAACCGATCTATTCGGCGAGCAAACCGTGCTTTGCGGCGGCGCCTCGGCGTTGATTATTGCCGGGTACGAAACGCTGATCGAGGCCGGGTATCAGCCCGAGATGGCGTATTTCGAATGTTTGCACGAGTTGAAACTCATCGTTGATTTGATGAACGAAGCGGGCATCAGCGGCATGCGCTTCTCCATTTCCGAAACCGCCAAGTGGGGCGACGTGAGCGTGGGCCCGAAGATCATCGACGCGAGCGTGAAGAAGCGGATGAAAGCGGCGTTGAAAGAGATTCAATCCGGCAAATTCGCCAAGGGCTGGGTCAACGAATACAACGGCGGCTACAAAAAGTATAATGCCTTGTTGAAGGCCGGCGAAAAGCATTCCATCGAAAAAGTCGGCGAACGCCTGCGCGGTTTGATGCCGTGGATGAAAAAGCGTTCCGTCAAAGGCGTCCAGGCGGCTTACTGAGCCGGCTGGCCGGCGGGCGTCTCGCGGGAGGTGCCGTCGGTGAGAAGAAGCGTGGCGCTGCCGTCCGGGTTGCGCACGCGCATCAACACTGAAGACGCGGCAGGGTTGGTCGCGACGAGGGAAAGCGTGGCTTGCAGGCCGTTGAAGGGTGCGGCGTCGGCTGCTTGAAGATATTTGAGCGCGACCAGATTCGTTAAATCGATCGTCAACGGAATCGGCTGGTGCGCGGCGCGCAAATCATGGGTGTAAGCCCGGGCAGCTTCGATAATATGCACCGCGTTGCCCGGCGTCATTTGCGGGGCCCGGGCGGTCAAAATATTATTGTAAATCAAGGCCAGTAAGAGGATCGCCGCCACGATCAATCCCACCGCTCCCAGCAATCGCCGGGCTGGAAATACACTTGTGTTCATCGCGCGCGATTATGGGCGGCTTGCATTGCGGAGACAAGCCCGGTAAAAGTGGCGCAGGTGAGCAAATCTTCCCAACAACCGGTTGCGCCGCGGAGTTTTTCGCCCGTCGTCATCGCGATCATCGCGGCGGTGGTTGTCATCGGCGCCGCTGTCGCGTATAAAAAATCCCAGGGCTCGGCGCCATCGTCGCCGCCGCCGGTCACTGCGCCCACGCCAGTTTCGGCGCCGGAAACTTCGGCGGCGCCGGCGGCAGCCGACCAGACTGCGGCGCCGGTCTCGGCGGCTCCGATGCAGGCTCCCATTCCCGTGGCCGCGCCGCCTCCTCCTGACCCAAAACAATCGCTGGCCGGCATGGCAACGCTTGATCCAGCCACGCCTGTGACCGATGCGCAGGCCCAGGCCTGGAAGCAGGCCTTGCAAGATCTGGTGCGCGCGGGCCCGGCTTCGACGCCGATCATCAAAGAATTTCTGGCGAAGAACCAGGATGTCGCTTATCCCTCGTCCGGCGGCCACAATCCGTTGGGTTATCCGACGTTGCGGGCGGGACTGATTGATGCCTTGTCGCAAATCGGCGGACCGGAAGCCAATGACGCTTTGACGCAGATTTTGCAAACCACGCCTTATCCCACGGACCTCGCCGCGCTTTCGAAGGTGATGGATCCGCAATATCAGGAATCGATTCTCGGCGCCGCGCGCCAGCAACTTTCTGTGGCGGCGCAAGGCCAATTGGGTGGCGTGGACGTTGGGCCGCTTTTTCAAATTCTCGCCAGTCAAGCCGCCGCCGGCGTGGACGTCACCGCAGATCTCACGCAATACGCCACGAAGTGGCCTTATTATTCCGCCATCGCCCTGGCGCAACTTCCCGACGGCAGCGGCCTCAATGGTCTCATCCAAATGGCGCAGGGCGCCGCGGGCAGCACGCAAAATCCGGGCGCCGAAGCCCTCTCGGAATTGGCGGCTGATAACCCGCAGGCGCGCAGCACGCTGCTGGAATTGGCGAAAAACAATCAACTTCCCGACTGGCTGGTCCAACGCATGGCGCCCTTTATGGGCGGCGGGCAATATCAGATCGGCCAGGAAGCGCCGCCGGGCATTTCGAGTTTCCAAAGCTTTCACGTGGCTGACGGCAATCAGGATTTCGCATTGCACGCCGATCCCAGTTTGTCCGCCGAGCAAATCAATCAGCGGATCTCCCTGATCGATCAAATGCTGCAAGCCTTGCCTGCGACGGGCGACGCGGGGCGTCAGGCCCTGCAACAACAACGCAACGTTTTGGCGGGGCGCGTGGCCCATCTCGCAAAATAGAAATGAATCATAACGATTTCATGGCAGAGGCTGTGCGTTTGTCGCGGCAAGGCATGCAAAGCAATGCCGGCGGCCCCTTTGGCGCGATCATTGTGCTTGACGATAAGATTATTGCGCGCGGTTGGAATGAAGTCGTATCGACCAATGACCCCACGGCTCACGCCGAGGTCAATGCCATCCGGCGCGCTTGCGCCACGCTCGGGTCGTTTCGCCTCGACGATTGTGATATTTACACGAGCTGCGAGCCGTGCCCCATGTGTCTGGCCGCGATTTATTGGTCGCGCGTGCGGCGAATTTTTTACGCGAACACCCGGCATGACGCCGCCGCCATCGGGTTTGACGACGCGACGTTTTACGAGCAACTGCCGCGCGCGCTCGAAGACCGAACGGTGCCGATGACGCAGTTGTTGCGCGACGAAGCGCTCCAGGTTTTTGGCGAGTGGCGCGGAAAACCGGACAAAATGTTGTATTGACGGGCTCAGCCGGCGTTGGCCAGCGGCTGCGCGGAAATTTGCAGCATCCGCTCAATGGGCGCCCGCGCGCGTGAAATAATCTCCGGGCTTAACTCAATGCGCGGCTCCAGGCGCTCCATGCAATCGCGCAGTTTTTCCAGCGTGTTCATCTTCATGAACCGGCATTCGTTGCAGCGGCAATTTTCCGTGGGCGCCGGCACAAACCGTTTGCCCGGGCATTCTTTTTGCAGGCGATGAATCATGCCGGCCTCGGTGGCAATGAGAAAAACCGGCGCCGGGCTGCGCCGGCAGTAATCAACCATTTTCTCCGTCGAACAAACTTCATTGGCCAGCATGCGCACCGCGCGCGTGCATTCGGGATGCGCCACCAACGGAGCGTCGGGAAATTCGCGGCGCAGGCGGGTGATGCTGGCATGGGTGAATTCCACATGCGCATAACAATTGCCGCGCCACAACGTCATTTTCCGCCCGGTCTGCTCCATCACCCAGGCGCCGAGATTCTCGTCCGGGACAAACAAAATATCGCGCTCCGGCGGCGTGGCCTGGACAATTTTCACCGCGTTGCCGCTGGTGCAAATGACGTCACTCAGGGCCTTCACCTCCGCGCTGCAATTGATGTAGGCGATCGTGTAAAAGTTTGGGTTGGTGTCTTGCAGCGCCTTTAATTTCGGCGCGGGGCAGCTTTCTTCCAATGAGCAACCGGCGTCCTTGTCGGGCAGGATGACAATTTTGTTGGGATTCAGAATTTTCGCCGTTTCCGCCATGAAATGAACGCCGCAGAAAACAATCACCTCAGCCTCGGTTCTGGCGGCCTGCTGCGAAAGGCCCAACGAATCGCCCACAAAATCCGCCACGTCCTGGATTTCGGGAACCTGGTAATTATGCGCAAGAATTACGGCGTTCAGCCGCTTTTTGAGGTTTATAATTTCCTGCGACAGCGCATCCCGCGTGGCGGGCGGCAAAGGCGTGCGTGTGACAAACTCCGCTTCATTCAAATCAATCACCAATCCACTGTAGCCGCGGGCAGGTGGCGAGGCAACGGTTCTCAATGCCCCTGCAGTTTTCGAAGTTGCTCCTGCGCGAGTGAAAGATGGGGATCGAGCGCGACGGCTTTCTGATAATTGGCGATGGCTTCGTTGGTCTGGCCGCGCTCCAAACTCAACAGCCCGCAGTTCGCCCAGGCGCTGGCATCGTCCGGCTTTAGGCGGAGCGCGCGCCGAAAATGAATCTCTGCCTCGTCCAATTGGCCTTTGCTGGCAAACATGACGCCCAGATTATTTTCCACCACGTTGGCATTGGCATTCTGGGCGCGTTGCGCGTTGCCGGCTAAGGCGAACTGGGCGGCCGCTTCATCGACGCGCCCCTCGGCCTGCAAGAGCAGGCCGTATTTATTCCGCGCCGCATCCATTGCGGGGTTTATGGCCAGGGCTTTTTCGTACAGGGCGAGAGCCTCGCGCGGCTTGCCTTCTTCGTCGAGCGAGGCGGCAACCAGCGTCATCGCGGGCGCATTGTTTTCCGTCACCTCCAAGGTGTGCCGAAACAACGTGCCGGTGGTTTGCCAATAATTCAACTGCCGCTGGGTCAAGAGAACGCAAATCACCAAGGCGGCGGCCGCAGCCCAGCGCAACGCGGCAGGCGGTTTCTCCACAAGCCACGCCAGCAGGATGAAGAGGCCAATTTGAGGAATGTAAGTATAACGATCCGCCATCGCCTGACCGCCCACTTGCACCAACCCAATCACCGGCGCCAGCGTTCCTAAAAACCAAAACCAGCCCACCGCAGAGGACGGGCGGCGCCGGCATTGCGTCACTACGAAGATCGTCACGCCAAGCAAAATAACGCCGGCCGCGATGAGGGTTCCCATTGGCCATTCCTTGGGATAAGGGTAGGGGAGAGCCAAGTCTTGCGGCCAAAATGTTTTGCCGAGATATTTCCCGCACGATAACACCGCATTGGCAAGGCGCTCGCCGAGGCCGATGCGTCCTCCCGATATGACCGCTCCCGCGCCGCTTTGCACGCGCAACGTGACGATGCAGGCTGCGACGGTCAAGAGGACGAACGGAATCTTTTCCCGGATTAAAGCTCCGGCGCGATCGCGTTGCCAACGTCGCAAGGGCCAGTAATCCAGCAACAGCAAAAGGCACGGCAGCGTCACCAGCATCGCCTTCGACATCAAGCCCAACGCGAAACAAAATAAGGCGGCGGCATACGCCCACCGTTTTCCTTGCGTGTGCGCGCGATAGGCAAATAGCGTCAAGAACAGGAAAAACGTGCTTAAGACGTCTTTCCTTTCAGCCACCCACGCCACCGATTCCACCCGCAAGGGATGCAATCCGAACGCCGCCGCCACAAAAAAACTTCGGCCAGTCGATCCAGTCCACTGCCGCAGCAACACAAAAAGCAAGGCGGCGTTGAGGGCATGAAGCAGCACGCTCGTCAGGTGATGCCCCCACGGTTTTAATCCGAACAATTCGCAATCTGTCAGATGGGACAGGCAGGTGATGGGATGCCAATTGGCCTGCACCACGCCGGTGAACGCCCACACCACGCCCGCCCAAGTCCAACCTTGCTGCGCAATGGAATTTTCAGTTACGAACGCCGGATCGTCGTAATCGATGAAATCATTTTTCAGCGCCGGCAAAAAAACGCAGGCCACCAGGAGAAACAGCAAGATTGCCAGCGCCGGCCCACGCGTGAAACGGCGCAGTCCGTTGTCCGGATCGTTTTCGTTGGTCGCGCTTGCCACGGCGCCATGATAGCGAATGCTTGGAAAAAGCAATGGCCACAAATTTGCAATAACCGCCTTACGTCGCGGCGGTGAGATATGATACTATCTCCGCAAGCATGCGCGCGCGTTTTCTATTGGGACGAGCCGGGGCGGGAAAAACTTTTTCCTGCCTGGCGGAGGCGCGCCGCCTTCTGCTGGCGGAACCTGAAGGCGCCCCGCTGATTTTCATTGCGCCCAAGCAGGCGACTTTTCAACTGGAACGTCAATTGTTGAGCGACCCAGCCTTGGGCGGATACACGCGGCTGCGGATTCTTTCCTTCGAACGCCTCGCTCAATTCGTTCTCGAGCAACAACGTCAACCCCTCGACGCTCTGTTGTCGGAGCAGGGCCGAATTATGGCTTTGCGCGCGATTTTGGCGCGCCGGAAGGATCTGCAAATATTTCGCGAGAGCGGCCTGGCAAGGTTTGCGCAGGATCTTAGCCAGGAATTGCGCCAATGGCAGCGCCGTCAATACACTCCCGCCGGCCTCGCGCGTCTCGCCGCCCGGACGGAATTGAACCCTGCTTTGCGGCGCAAGCTGCACGATCTTGGCCTCCTCCTCGAAGATTACCTGGCGTGGCTGGAGCAACACCGCGTGCACGATCCAGAATGCTTGCTCGACCTTGCGACCCGCGCGCTGGAAAAAACCGAGCCCGGCGCCTTCCCCGTGGCCGCGTTGTGGCTGGATGGATTTGCCGAAATGTCGGCGCAGGAAGTGGCGCTTCTGGCGGCCGTGGCGCCTCACGGTCAGGACGTGACGCTGGCCTTTTGCCTCGACCCCGTGGCCGCCAAGGCGAACACGTCATGGCTTTCTCTTTGGACCGGCATTGACCAAACCCGCCAGGAATGCTGGCTGCGCTTGCGCAAAATTCCGGGAGCGGTCGTGACGGAGGAAACGCTGGTGGACGCCGATATAATGGGGCGTTTCGCCCACACCCCGGATTTGCGCCATTTGGAGCAACATTGGGCGGCGCCCGTTCCGTTTGCCGGTTCCGCCGCCATGCGTCTGGCCGTTTGCTCCGACCCGGAGATGGAAGCGGTGTTTGCCGCGCAGGAAATTCTTCGCTTCGTGCGGTCCGGCGGCCGGTATCGTGATGTTGCCGTCCTGGTGCGGAAGATGGAAGGCTACGGCGAGCATTTGTCGCGGGTGTTCGCGCGCTATGGCATTCCTTATTTTTTGGATCGACGCGAGTCGGCTTCGCATCATCCGCTGGCGGAGCTAACCCGCGACACGTTGCGCGCGACGGCATTTGACTGGGCGCATAACGATTGGTTTGGGGCTTTAAAATCGGGTTTGGTTTCCGCCGACGCGAACGCGGTGGATCGGCTCGAGAATGAGGCGCTGCGGCGCGGCTGGAAAGGCGAGGTTTGGTTCAAGCCGCTCCCCGGCGATGACGAAACCGTCGCGGCAGCCGAACGCTTGCGGCAGCAATGGATGCCACCGTTTGCCCGTTTTCGCGCCGCGGTCCAGGAAGGCGGCCTTTTCCCGCCGACGGGCGAAACCATTGCCGAGGCCTTGCGTCAATTGTGGCGCGACTTGCGTGTCGAAGCCCGCGTTGAGGAATGGGGCGCCAGCGAAAGCGTCCATGCGACCGTTTGGGAACAGATGAACATTTTGCTGGATGACTTGGCGCTGGCGTTTGGCGCGGAGACGCTGCCGCTGCGCGATTGGATGCAGATTATCGAAGCCGGGTTGACTGGGTTAACCGTCGGCGTCATTCCGCCGGCGCTGGACCAGGTTTTGATCGGGGCCATCGATCGCTCGCGCAATCCGGAGCTAAAACTCGTTTTGGTTTTGGGCATGAACGAAACCGTGTTCCCTGCGCCGCCGCGTTTGGCTTCGCTGCTCAGCGAAAGCGATCGGGATGAATTACGGATGGAGCGTATCAACACCGGGCCCACCCGTTTGCAGTGGCTGGGCCGCGAACAATTTCTGGCGTATATCGCCTGCACCCGTTCTCACGAGCGCCTCATCGTGACTTGCGCCGAACATGACGCCGCGGATTCGCCGCTCAACCCCTCGCCTTTTTTTGCGCGCCTGCAAAAGCTTTTCCCGGAAATCACGGTGGAAAAATTCGCGGGAGCCGATTGGCGCGAGGCGGAGCATGCCGCCGAATTGGCCGACCATCTGGTGGAAGCGAGCCAAAGCGGAGCGCTCCCCATCAACTTGGATGCCGTGCTCGCGCGGCCTGGTTTCGCGCGGTTGCGGGAGCAGATGGAGTCGATGGCGGGCCGCGAGCCCGAGACCCTGGCCGATCTCACCGGGCAGCTTTACGGGCCGGCGCTGAAGACTTCCGTCAGCCGGTTGGAAGATTACGCGGCCTGCTCTTTCAAATTTTTCACGCGCTCCGGCCTGCGCGCGGAGGAGCGGCAGATTTTTGAATTGGATGTGCGCGAACGCGGCAGCTTTCAGCATGCGGCGCTGGCGGCCTTTCACGATCAGTTGCGCGCCGAGAACAAACAGTGGCGCGACATATCGCCGGATGAAGGCCGGGAGCGCGTCCGGCAAATCGTGGAGGACTTGGCGGGGCGTTTTCGCGACGGCCTGCTGGAGTCGCATCCCCAGGCGCGATTTGCGGCGCGCACGGTCGCCGAGTCGCTCGGAGAATTCGTCGCCGCCAGCATTGCCTGGATGAAGCAATATCAATTCGATCCCTGCGCCGTGGAGTTGGCCTTCGGCGGGGAGGACCGTCCGCTGCCCGCCTGGGAAATTGATTTGGGGGACGGGCGCCGCCTCATCTTTCGTGGAATTATTGACAGGATCGACCTGGCCCGGCTTCCCGATTCTGAAGAAGCCCTCGCGGTGGTGTTGGATTACAAGTCCAGCGAGCGCAAGCTTGACGCCACATTTATGGCGCATGGCTTGCGATTGCAATTGGCCGCTTACCTAGCCGCGCTGCGGCAACTGAAGGATTCCCGCGCCCTTTTCGGGGTGAGCCGTTTAATCCCGGCGGGGATGTTTTATGTGAGCCTGCGCGGCGTCATCTCGCGTGGACAAAACCGGCAGGAGGCTCTGACCAACCGCGCCGCGTCGCGCCTGCTCTCGTTTCAACATGCCGGCCGGTTCGATTTCTCCCATGTCCGCAAGCTGGATGCGAGCGGGGCTTCGGTAGGGACGCAATTCAATTACCGGATTAGAAATGACGGCCAGCCTCATGCCAATAACGCCGACGCCATGCGCGGCGAGAACTTTCTGGAATTGCTCGATGATGTGGAAGCGCAGCTGCGCCGCATGGGACGCGAAATTTACGCCGGAGCCATCCGGGCGAATCCGTTTCAAAAGGGAGATGAGCACGCCTGCGACAAGTGCGCGAGTCAAGCAATCTGCCGCTTTGACGCGTGGTCGGAGCCCTACCGCATGCTGAAAGCGGCCGCGCGCAATAAGGCGGATTGAGCTTGGTCAAGCTCCGGTCTAATAATTGCTTAACATCATTGACTCGATTGCCTGAGTTATTAGATTATCTGAAAGACATGGCACCCGACGCCAAAGTATTCAAATGACGAATCTTCTCCGCAATCTGTTTTGTTCTTCGCTGGGCAAAAAATATTTGATGGCCGGCACTGGCGCCGCCCTTTTCGTTTTCGTCATCGGGCACCTCGCGGGCAACCTGCAAATCTTCCTCGGGCCGGAGGCAATCAACCGTTACGGCAACCTGCTGCAAACCAATGTGGAATTGCTCTGGCCGGTGCGCTTGATTCTGCTCGCCATTATCATTGTGCATATTTGGTCGGCCATTAGTTTGACGCGCGAGAATCGCGCCGCGCGCCCGGTGAGTTACACGGATTGGAAGCCGACCGCCGCCAGTTACGCTTCCCGCACGATGTTCATGAGCGGGGTGATCGTGGCGTTTTTCATTGTTTACCATTTGCTGCATTACACGGTGATGGTGCAGTCCATCAATTTCACCGGCAAAAACTTCGACGCTCATCCCGAATTCTTTGACAAGGAGGGCCGGCACGATGTTTATCACATGATGATTGTCGGCTTCAGCAATCCCGTCGTCGCCTTGTTTTACGTGATTGCCGTGGGCTTGCTGTGCCTGCATCTCAGCCACGGGGTCAGCGCGATGTTTCAGTCGCTGGGTTGGAAAAAGCGGCCTTATGGCGCGTGCCTGGATCGCGCCGCCGTGTGGGGATCGGTGGCGATTTGGCTCGGCTACAGCTCTATTCCGCTGGCGATTCTCTTCAAAGTGATTTCATGAAATTGGACTCCAAAATTCCCGAGGGCCCGCTGGCGCAGAAATGGGATCGCCATCGCTTTGATCTGAAGTTGGTCAACCCGGCGAACAAACGCAAATTCGACATCATTGTCGTCGGCACCGGCCTGGCGGGCGCGTCGGCCGCGGCCACCATGGCCGAATTGGGCTACAACGTGAAGGCGTTTTGCTACCAGGACAGTCCGCGCCGCGCCCACAGCATTGCCGCCCAGGGCGGCATCAATGCCGCGAAGAATTACCAAAACGATGGCGACAGCGTTTACCGGCTTTTTTACGACACCATCAAGGGCGGCGATTTTCGCGCCCGTGAAGCCAACGTCTATCGCCTCGCTCAAGTCAGTGTTAATATTATTGACCAGTGCGTGGCGCAAGGCGTGCCGTTTGCGCGGGAATACGGCGGGTTGCTCGCCAACCGCTCGTTCGGCGGCGCCCAGGTTTCCCGCACCTTTTATGCGCGCGGCCAGACCGGCCAGCAATTGCTGCTGGGGGCGTACCAAGCGTTGTCCCGCCAAATTGGCGCCGGCAAAGTCAAAATGTTTCCGCGCACCGAGATGCTCGATCTCGTGCTCGTCAATGGCCATGCCAAGGGGATCATAGTGCGCGACATGGTCACCGGCCAGGTCACTTCCCATGCGGCGGATGCCGTGGTGCTGGCAACTGGCGGCTACGGCAATGTATTTTACCTCTCCACCAACGCCAAGGGGTGCAACGTCACCGCCACATGGCGCGCCTACAAGAAAGGCGCCGCGTTCGCGAACCCTTGTTACACGCAAATTCATCCGACCTGTATTCCCGTCAGCGGGGATCATCAGTCGAAATTGACATTGATGTCCGAATCGCTGCGCAACGACGGACGCGTCTGGGCGCCGAAAGCCAAAGGTGACAAGCGCGCGCCGGGGGAAATTTCGGAGAGCGAGCGCGATTATTTCCTGGAGCGCAAATATCCCAGCTTTGGCAATCTCGCTCCGCGCGACATTGCTTCTCGCGCGGCCAAGGAAGCCTGCGACGAGGGCAGGGGAGTCGGCCCGGGCGGCAAAGGGGTTTACCTCGATTTCGCCGACGCCATCAAGCGGTTGACGGAGAACGGCGTGCGCGAGCGTTACGGCAATTTGTTTGACATGTACGAGAAGATCACCGGCGAGAATGGGTACAAGACGCCGATGCGCATTTATCCCGCGGTCCATTACACGATGGGCGGGCTCTGGGTGGATTACCATTTGATGAGCACGATCCCAGGCTGCTTCGTCCTGGGCGAGGCAAACTTCTCCGATCACGGCGCCAATCGCCTCGGCGCGAGCGCGCTCATGCAGGGACTGGCGGACGGTTATTTTGTCATCCCCTACACCATTGCCAATTACCTCGCCACCTCCAAGCAGGCGAAGCCGAAAGCCGACCAGCCGGAATTCCAGCGCGCGCTCGGCGATGTCGCGGCGCTGACGAAGCGGCTGCTGTCAATCAACGGCAAACGCACCGTCAATTCCTTTCACAAGGAGCTGGGCCATATCATGTGGGAAAAATGCGGCATGGCCCGGGACGAAAAAGGGTTGCAGGAAGCGCTGCGGCAAATCCCGGCGTTGCGCGAGGAATTTTGGAAAAACGTGAAAGTCGTCGGCGAAAACGGCGAGTTGAATCAGAACTTGGAGCATGCCGGACGGGTCGCCGATTTCCTGGAGTTCGCGGAGCTGACCTGCCAGGACGCGCTGCATCGGCGCGAATCGTGCGGCGGCCATTTCCGCACGGAATTTCAAACCGAGGAAGGCGAAGCCAAGCGCGACGACGAGAATTTTTCCTATGTCGCGGCCTGGGAATTCGCCGGCTCGGATAAACCGCCCATTTTGAACAAGGAACCCCTCGTCTATGAGGAGGTCCACATGAGCACGCGCAGCTACAAATGAACCTTACTCTAAAAGTTTGGCGGCAGAAGGACAAAGACAGCGACGGTCACCTCGCCACTTACGCCGCGCCCGATGTCAGCCCCGACATGTCGTTTCTCGAAATGCTGGATGTCGTCAACGAGGGGCTGATGACGAAGGGCGAGGAGCCCATCGCCTTCGACTCGGATTGCCGGGAAGGCATTTGCGGCACCTGCTCCATGATGATCAATGGCGTGGCGCATGGCGGCCAAAAGGGCACGACGGTCTGTCAACTGCATATGCGCCGCTTTAAGGATGGCGACACCATTGTGATTGAGCCGTGGCGGGCCCGCGCTTTTCCTGTGCTGCGCGATTTGGTCACCGACCGCAGCGCCTTCGACCGCATCATTCAGGCTGGGGGATTTGTTTCCATCAACACGGGCGGAACGCCGGATGGCAATGCCATTCCCGTAGCCAAGACCGATGCTGACAAAGCCATGGATGCCGCCGCGTGCATTGGCTGTGGAGCGTGTGTGGCCGCGTGCAAAAACGCCTCCGCCATGCTGTTTGTTTCGGCCAAAGTTTCCCAACTGGCCACGCTGCCCCAAGGCAAACCGGAGCGTGTGCGGCGCGCCCTGAGCATGGTCAGCCAGATGGACAGCGAAGGATTTGGCGCCTGCACCGTCACGGGCTCATGCGAAGCTGTTTGCCCCAAGGAAATCAGCCTCGACTTCATCGCGCAACTGAACCGCGAATACGGCAAAGCCATCCTGAAGAATCCCGTGCAATCCAAAGCAGGCGAGGGCGCCTGAGCGCGTTACATTTGCTCGGTCGTCTCGATGCCCAGGGCCTCCAAACCCTGCCGCAAGACACGCGCGGTCAAATCACACAAGGTCAAACGGGATTGCTTGACGGCGCCATCCGCCTTCAACACCGGACACGCCTCGTAGAACCGGGCGAAATGTCCGGATAACTCGAAAAGGTAGGCGCAAAGGTAATTGGGGCGGTGCTCTTCTGCCGTCGCTTCCAGCGCCAGCCCGAAATTCAGCATGTGCCGCGCCAGCGCGAATTCTTCCGGCGCCGACAAAACCAAGTTCGCCAACGGGCCGGACCGTTCGCCGTCCTTGCGAAAGATGCTTTTGACCCGTGTATAGGAATATAACAAATAGGGAGCCGTGTTTCCTTGCAGCGCGAGCATTTTGTCCCAGCTAAAAACGTAATCGCTCTGCCGGTTTTGCGCGAGATCCGCGTACTTGATCGCGCCCAATCCCACAACTCGCGCGATTTCCTTCCGTTCGCTTTCGGATAAATCCGGGTTTTTCTGCGTCACGACTTGCAGCGCCCGCTCCTCCGCCTCGTCCAGCAAATCCTCCAGGCGCACAGTTTCGCCGGACCGGGTCTTGAAAGGCTTGCCGTCTTCGCCCAACACGGAGCCGAACCAGACGTGCGCAAGCCGCGCCTGCACCTCCGGATGCCAGCGTCGATAGATGTCGAAGACCTGCTTAAAATGAAGCTGCTGCGGACCGCCTGTCACATAAATAATTTCGTCCGGCGCACCGCCCCAGGATCCGCCTTCCACGCGGTATTGCAACGTCGCCAGATCGGTCGTGGCATAATTAAAGCCGCCGTCGCTTTTTTGCACGATCGCCGGGTGATCTTTGAGTTCCGGGTTCCCCGCAAAAAACGCCACCAGGGCGCCCTCGCTTTGGATGGCGATGCCTTTCTGCGCCAGTTCGTCCACCGTCGAGCGCAGACGGGGATTGTAAAAACTTTCGCCCAAGGTGTAATCAAACTTCACGCCGAGCCGTGTGTATATCCGCTCAAACTGGCTCTCCGACAACGCGATCATTTCCCGCCAGATTCCCAGATTTTCGGCGTCGCCCGCCTGGAGCTTCACTAACTCCTGGCGCGCCGTTTCGAGCGTGGCCGGATTCGTCTCGCAGGCTTGATTGATCTGTTTGTAAATCCGCTCCATCTCGCCGATGGGGTCCGCCTGCAACGCCGCCCGATCCAAAATCGTTTTCCAGCCGGCGAGCAATTTGCCAAATTGCGTGCCCCAATCGCCGATGTGATTGTCCGTGATCACGCGATGCCCCAGCAACCGCAGGGTGCGCGCCAGCGCATCGCCCAGCACGGTGGAGCGGATGTGGCCCACGTGCATCGGCTTGGCGATGTTCGGCGAACTGAAGTCAACGATAATGGTTCGCGGCGCCGTTGCCTTTTCAAAAAAGAGAGGGCCGCCTTGGGCCGCCTCGCGCAAAGCTCCCACGATAGCCTCGGTTTTCAGGCGAAAATTCAGAAAGCCCGCGCCGGCAATTTCCACCGGCTCGCACCAGGCAGTCACGTCCAGCTTGGCGACCACTTCCGTGGCGAGCTGGCGGGGATTCATCTTGCGCGCTTTGGCCAGCGCCATCAGCGCATTGCTTTGATAATCGCCGAAGCGCGCTTCCGCGGCGGGGCGCATCTGGACCGACGCAAGGTCGGCGTCCGGCAGAACGGCGGACACAGCCTGGCGCAATTGGCGCTGGAGAAGGCGAAGAAGCACGGCAGGAATTTTTCAGCCCCGCCTATTTCGGCGTGGAATACTTTTTGATGATGTCGAACATTGCCTGGGCGTCCGGCGCCTGCTCAAGCTCCTGGCGAAATTCTTTGATGTGAAGCAGCTTGGCAATGCTGGCCAGCGTATGCAGGTGTTTTTGAAACTGGCCTTGGGGCACGAGGAACAGCATCACCAGGTTCACGGGTTGATTGTCCAGCGCGTCAAAATCAATGCCCTTGGTCGAACGCCCGAGGACGCCCACGACGTTCCCGATAAGATCGGTGGAGGCGTGGGGAATGCCGATGCCGAAGCCGATGCCCGTGCTCATGGAGGATTCCCGTTTTTTCACCACCGCGATGATGGCCTCCCGATGCTCTGGCTTGATCTTGTTGGTATTGACAAGGTTTTGGATCGTCTCATCAATTGCTTCCCACCGGTTGGTTGCCTTCAACTCCGGCATGATGTTATCGAGATTCAGAATATCGCCAAGATTCATAGAGCTAAAGAGCCGCGCTGATTTCGCCTGAACTCTCGCGGGTTTTCAAGCAGTTTAACATGCGGCTTCCTTCCGCGCCCACGCGTCCGCCGCCAGAATTTGCTCCAGACTCGGCTGCGCCTGGATTTCATGCCGCTCCATCACACACCCGACCACTTCACTAATTTGCGGAAAACCAATCCGCCGTTGCACAAAGGCGCTGACGGCCACCTCGTTCGCGGCGTTCAACACCGCCGGAAGAGTGCCTCCCACCTCGCCGGCCCGTCGCGCTAGTTGCAACGCCGGGAATCGCGCCTCATCCGGCTCCTCGAAGGTCAGTTGCCCCAGTCGCGCCAAGTTGGTTTGCACACGCTCGCTGCGTCGCCGCTCGGGGTAGGTGAGCGCGTATTGGATGGGCAGACACATGTCCGGGGTGGACATCTGCGCGAGCATGGAGCCGTCCACAAATTCCACCATGGAATGAATCACGCTTTGCGGATGCACCACCACCCGGACGCGGTCCATCTCAATGTCGAAGAGCCAGCGCGCTTCGATCATCTCCAGCCCTTTGTTGAACAGCGTGGCTGAGTCAATGGTGATTTTCTGGCCCATCACCCATGAGGGGTGTTTTAAGGCCCGCTCCACCGTGATGGCGGTGAATTCTTCCTTGGGCGTCTGGCGGAATGGGCCGCCCGAAGCTGTCAACCACAAGGCCCGCACTGACGCGGGCGGTTTGCCATCGAGGCATTGGAAGATGGCGGAATGCTCGCTATCCACCGCCAGCACGCGCACACCGTGCCGGCGGGCTTCGTGCATCACGATTTCCCCCGCCATCACGAGGATTTCCTTGGAGGCGACGGCAATATCCTTGCCGGCTCGGATGGCGGCCAGCGCCGGCTGCAATCCCGCCGTGCCCACGATGGCAATCAGCACAATGTCAGCCGAGGGCAGCGTCGCCAATTCGAGCAATCCCGCCGCGCCGCAACCGACCCGGGTCTTGAAGCCGACCGTGCGCTCCAGCTCGGCAACCTTGGCCGGATCGGAAATGGAAATGTAATCGGGCTGATATTTGTGAGTTTGCGCAAGCAATAACTCCGCGTTGTTGCCCGCAGCCAACCCGACAAGTCGGATTTGTCCGGGCAAATCATCGACAACTTTGGTGGCGCTGACGCCGATGGAGCCGGTCGAGCCGAGAAGAACGACGTTTTTCATGGCCTGGTTAAGACATGCCGCAGATAGAGGTACATGAGAGGAGCATTGAAGAGCAAACTGTCCAGCAAGTCGAGGATTCCGCCGATGCCCGGAAATAAATGACCGGAGTCCTTCAGGCCGGCTTCGCGCTTGAACAGCGATTCGATCAGATCTCCGATCACCGCACCCGTGCTGAGGATCACACCCAGAATGAGCGCGTGCAGCATTTTCATGCCAAACAAATGCCCCGGCGCCGCGATGTAAAAGATCACGCTGGCGCCCGTCGAAACCAGGATCGCGCCGCCAAATCCTTCCCACGTTTTGCCGGGGCTGATGCGCGGAATCATCTTGTGCTTGCCAATGAGAGAGCCCACCGCGTAGGCGCCGCAATCGCTGAATTTCGTCACCAGCACGAAATAGAGAACATAATAATTTCCTTCCACGCCGCGTCCGAAAAAGTTGATTTTTTGGATGAAGTTCAGCAGCCAGGGAATATACATCAGCCCGAAGAGCGTGGTGGAAATGGCGACAATTCCCGCGGTGTTGTGCTTGGCCAGGAACTGCCTGATGCACAATCCCAACACGAACAGAATGAAGAGGCTGGTCTCAAAATCATTCACGCGCGAGGGTGGCGCGGCCTTCCCAAATTCGCCGGAGATATAACAAAACGTTGCGCCGAGCAGCAGCGCGCCCGCCCCGATGCCCCATTTGGAAAAACAGACCAGGCCCAGCTTGTTGACCATCCCGTAAAACTCAATCAAGCCCGCCGCCGCCAGCGCCAGCAAGATGACGATGAACACGTAGTCGGACAGAACCTTCTGCCCGGAGAACAACGCCCCCAGCAAAACCGTCCAGAGAATGACAAAACTGAGCAGCCGGCGAAAAAAAATCGCCCGTTTCGAGAGCGGCGCCGGGGCCGGATTCTGTGCTTCTGCCATGGCCCCAGACAATCCGCCAACCCTTCGCAAAAGGCAATCACAAGCCGCTGGCGATAGCGGCTGAGGCTTTGCCTGAAATTATTCAGCGGAGAATTGTTCTTTTGACAGATCGAGACGTTCGAACATGGACCCCATGAGGCGCAGGCCCAGCGCCGCTTCCCCGCCGAGCGCCGCGAGCGCCGCCAATCCTCCCAACGCGAGCGCAATGAGCGGGCCGACGAACAGCGACGTGGAAAACCATACCACGGCAAAGGCTATCGCAGGGACGATCAGCATCAGCGCCAGAGCGAGAGTCTGGCCCAGGACGAGTATTAGCTGCTGGCCGGTGTTTTCAATGCCGCGCGGGCCGTCTTTGCCAAGCTGAAACCAGGCCGGCACGAAAAGCGCGGCGGTATTGCGAATAATCAAGTTGGCGAAATTTACGGCGGGCAAAACCAGGGCAGCCGCCACGAAGCAGCCCACCCGGGTTCCCAAGGGAAGCGCGTGCTTGTCCCATTGGCCCGGACAGCATACCAGCGCGAGAATGAGCAGCAGCCATTGCGCGGCGGTTAATATGGCGGCGGGGGCCAGCACTTCGCCCAGCGCCACTTCCCAGCCCGCCAGCGGAAAACTCTTCAGAAGATCGGCCGCCGGCAGATCCTGCCGAAAATCATTGCGGAGCAGGCTCGGCCCCATGGCCACGGAAAACCCGAGCAGCAATCCGATCATGGAGGTAAGCGCCAGCGCGGCTCCGCTGTGAATTTGCGACCGGAAAATGAAGCCGCTGACCACCGTCAGCCATGCCAGCATAATCCAGAAACGGATGGTGATCATGTTGCTGGCGGCAATGACGTTCTTCCACATCAGCGCCATCGCTGGGAATCCGGCGCCGTCCAAGCGAAAAGGCGAGCGGCCTGGTTTTTTGGCGGGATTGGCTGCCTGCCAGTTGCCCGAGCGAATCGCCGCCACGCGCTCCGCCGTTCGTCGCGCCGCGTCCACGGAGGCTTCTTCAAACGCGACATTGGCCCGCATCACCCAAAGATAATGCAATCCCATGATCGCCAGCGCCCCCGGCAGCGCGGCGATGAATTCGCCTGCGTTACGCGCCAGGAATGGCGCGCTCAGGAGCTTGAACGGAAAAAGCAGATAGGGCAGGGGGCCTGAATTAACCGCGTAGTTGACATAGTGCGCAAAAATCGTTGCCGCATCGGCTCCGGGCTCAACAAGCGGTGGCGCCGGAAATGAATTGCGCAGCCACCAAGCCAGGCCCGCGCCCGCCGCCACGATGACGGCCAGGGATATGATCCGCCGGCGCGCGTTGGAAATGCCGCGATCCATCAACATCGTGACGGCAAATGAACTGCCCAGAATGTGAAGGTTGAGGGTGGCCAGGATGATCCACCAACCCAGCCACGAAATCCAAAAATGGCTTCCGCCGAAGCGCAAAAAAGCCATCAGAAGCGAACTGGAAAGAATGGCGAATTGCGAACGCAACAGTTTGAAATGGAGCAATTGCTCACGTGTCACCGGCGCTGGAAATAAAAATGCCACCTCTGATTCCGTAAAGGCCAGGGTTGCCCGGGTGCGGTGAAAAATCCATGTCAACAGAACCCACGCCAGCAATATCAGCGCATATACGCCTTGGAGCATTTCGGGATCGCCCCCGAAGAATGCCCGCCGCATCGGCCCGTCGCCGTGATTGAAATTGCGAAAGAAAAACCAATAAAAATACGCCGCTCCCGCCACCGCGCCGAACAAGTAACGCGGTTCTTTCATGCGGCGCACCCGCGCCGTCAGCCGGTTCTTGATCGAGTGGAATTGATAAAAGAACAGCGCTTGCGCAATCACGTCTTCGCCTCGCTTTCCCCGGTCGCGCGGAAAAAGACTTCTTCCAGATCGGCCGCGCCCGCTTCCGAATAGCGCTGGCGCACTTCCTCGAGCGTGCCATCGATCACCTTTTCGCCCTGCTTCAAAATCAGCACATGCGAACACACCTCCTGCAGCAAATGGAGCAGATGCGAGCTGATCAGGATGGCCGCGCCCTTTTGGGCCCGCTGGAAAATGGAATTTTTCATCCGCCGAATTCCAATCGGATCCAATCCCGTCAACGGCTCATCCAGAAAAATCACTTCCGGCGCATGCAGGAATCCGCAGGCAATCGCCAGTTTCTGTTTCATGCCGCGCGAC
This sequence comes from Verrucomicrobiia bacterium, assembly GCA_035551475.1. GTDB lineage: Bacteria > Verrucomicrobiota > Verrucomicrobiia > Limisphaerales > Palsa-1400 > DASZMX01. Next base: position 43,375 of record DASZMX010000133.1, on the reverse strand, counting down.
AATTCCCCCGGCAGCTTGTCCGCTTTATCTGCGATTTCCAATTCCTGGAGCAACGGCCCGCTTCGCGCCTTCCAATCCGCCACGCCATAAATCCGCGCGGTGAAAGCCAGGTGCTGTTCGACTGTCAGATATTCGAACAGGCGCGGCTCGTCGGGGAAAAACGCCAGCCGGCGTTTGGCCTCGATGGGGGCCTGGCTGAGATCGAAACCGCAAATTTTAACGGCGCCGCGCGACGGCGGGATGATGCCTGCCAGGCAGCGGAGTGTGGTGGTTTTGCCGGCGCCATTGGGCCCCACCAAACCGATGACTTCACCCGGCCGCACGGCGAAGGACAATTCTTTCACGGCGGTGAATTCGCCGTAGAGCTTTGTCAATCCAAGGACCTCGATCAGCGGCGCGGGGATGGCGGGCGCGAGGGGCGGTATGTCCATGCGCGGGACAATAGCACGCTGCCTTGGTTTGCACAGTCGAAACGGCGTCCGATCCAAAGGCAAGCAAACGAGGCTCGCATTTTACCCCAGGTTTGTCTTATACTCAGCCGACGATTGCAACGAATGCATCAACGCAACTTTGGCTCACTCCAACTGCGGGTGGGAATCCTCTTCTTCTCCACCGCGCTCGCCACGCTGGCGACCATCCGCCCGGCGAATATTAACCTCGAATACGTCGCCCAGGCCGCCCTCGATCGCGCCCGGCGCCCGTTTCATTCGCCGCGGGCCGATCTCCCGGCATTCCTCAAGGCCGATAAGCTGGATTATGACGCCTATCGTGAAATTCGCTTCCGCCGGGAACGCGCGCTGTGGAACGACGGCAAATCGCCGTACATGGTCGAGTTTTTCCATCCCGGGTATCTGTATGAAGAACCGGTGCGCGTGAATGAATTCGTGCCCGGCCATGTCCAGGACATCCGGTTCGTTTCCGATTTTTTTGATTACGGCGCCCACCGCTTTAAACAGCAGGTTCCGGCCAATACCGGCTATGCCGGTTTTCGGGTCTTGTGCGCGCTGAATGATCCCGGGCGCATGGATGAGTTGGGCGCCTTTCTGGGCGCGAGCTATTACCGGCTGCTGGGCAAGGGGCAGCGCTACGGTCAATCCGCGCGCGGCCTGGCGCTGGATTGCGGCGAATCAGATCGCTCGGAGGAATTTCCCATCTTCACGGATTGGTGGCTCGGCAAACCCGAAGGCAAGGACGACCCGCTCCACCTTTTCGCGCTGCTGGACAGCGTTAGTTGCACGGGGGCCTATGAGTTTCGCATTCGTCCTGGCGAAACCACCGTGGCGGACATCGACGCCGTTTTATTTCTGCGCGAACGCGTCAACATTCACGCCGCCGACCCCAATCGCCTGCCCACCGCCACGCTTGGCCTGGCCCCGCTCACCAGCATGTTTTGGTTTGGCCCGGCTTCAGAGGCGCGGTTCAACGACTATCGCTCCGCGGTGCATGACAGCGACGGGCTGCTCATGAGTTTTGGCAATGGCGAAATGCTTTGGCGCCCGCTGGATAATCCGCCGCGCCTCATCCACCAGCGCTTTTTCACGACGAATCTCGTGGGATTTGGCCTGCTCCAGCGGAATCGCGATCTCGCCGCCTACGAAGACTTGTTCAATTTTTACCATCACGTCCCGAGCGTTTGGGTGCAGCCGCACGGCAATTGGGGGGAAGGCGAAGTTAACCTCGTCGAGTTGAGCACCCGCTACGAAGGCTTGGATAATATCGTCGCTTTTTGGAGCCCGAAACAAATGCCGCTCCCGCTGCGCCCTTTGCGTTTCGGCTACACGCAAGAATGGACCAGCGAAACCGATTTGAAGCTTTCCACCAACAAGGTTGTCAATACGCGCGTGGGGGGCGACACGGTTTCGGCCCATCGTCGCCAGATCGCCATTGATTTTGACGGTCCGGCGCTGGCCGCCTTGTCCGAAGCGGATCCGCCGCAAGTGATTGCCAGTTGCAGCGACAACGGCGTGATCATCGACACCCAGGCGCTCAAAATTCCCGGCGCCAGCGCGTGGCGCGTGATGCTCAAGCTGGATCGTAAAGATGAAAATCCCATTGATGTCCGTTGCACCTTGACGCGCCACGACAAAGCCGTCACTGAAACATGGACCGACCTCCTGAATCAGCCATGAGCGTCTTGCCCGTGAGCGCAGGAGCGGGGGGCCGTCCGCTGGGAGAATGGAACGCCGCCTATGCAAAGGTGGAGCGCTACTTCTACGCGTTGCAATTGCGCAATAAAGTCGTTCTCGGCAAGCTCGTCTTGCATGTGCTTGATCGCGCCATGGAACGCGCCGCGGCCGAGCCCAACCTGACCCCGACCGAGCTGGCCGTGGAGGAAATGGACCGGCTCATCATCAAGTGGTTTGAGGAGATTCTCGGCGCCACGCCCGAAACCAAGAATATGCTGCCGACGCGCGGCCGGCTGGCGCTGATCCTCGCTGACATGCCCGGGCGCTGGCAGGACCAGTTTCTGGCGCCAGGGCCGTGGCCCGAGGAATTCGTCACCGCCATGCGCGAAGCCTACCTGCGCGCCGGGCCGGAATTTCAGCTCGCGCGCATGGATCCGCGCCCACTTGATCTGGGCCCGATGGGCGCCATCGTGGAGTTGACTCAGACCCGCTTTTTGCAAGTGTCGGTTTTCTCCACTTGGACGCTCTTTATCCTGATCCTCATTTTCATTTTCATTCGCACCCATTGATTATGATTTCGGAGCCGGAGACCATGCCTGCCGCCGAAGCCGCCTCACGGCTGATCCTGACGCCCGCTTCCCCGGTGGTGCGCGGGCTGCGTCTGTTCAGCTTGTATTCCCTGGCGATGTTCTTGACGTGTTTTGTGTCGGTGTTTTTCGCTGATCTTTTGTGGCGCACAGGGTGGTCGGGCTCGCGCACCATTCTGCTGGTTTTATTTTTCCTGCTTTTTTTCTTCGCGGCGATTGGCTTCATGCACGCGCTTTATGGTTTCGTTTTGCGCCGCATTGATTTGGTGCATCGGCCGGCTTCCATTCAAGCGGATGATCCCATCGATCCCGCCGCGAACACCGCCATTCTTTTTCCCATCTACAACGAAGATATTACGCGCGTGTACGAGGGCCTGCGCATCACCTATAATTCCCTGAAAAGCGCGGGGCAGGTGGAGCGCTTTGATTTTTTTATCCTGAGCGATTCCACCGATCCGGAAAAATGGATCGAGGAGGAAAAGGCCTGGCAAAAACTCATCCAGAAAACGGGCGGCATGAGCCGCATTTATTACCGGCGCCGGGTGGACAACGAGGGCAAAAAGTCCGGCAATATCCGGGAATTTTTGAGCGTTTGGGGCCAGCGCTACCGTTACTTCATCACGTTCGACGCCGATAGCGTCATGCATGGGCGCACCATCGTGAATCTTGTGAATTTGATGGAGGCCAATCCCGCCAGCGGCCTCATCCAAACGGTGCCCGGCATTTTCAACGCGCGCTCGCTGTTCGGGCGCATGCAGCAATTTTCCAATCGGTTTTACACGCCGATTTTTATTCGCGGGCTCGACCATTGGTCCGAGGGTTTTGCGAATTATTGGGGGCACAACGCCATTATTCGCACCGAGACGTTCATGAAATTTTGCGCGCTGCCGCAATTGCCCGGGCGCAAACCCTTCGGCGGCTTCATTCTCTCGCACGATTTTGTGGAAGCTGCTTTGTTGCTGCGCGAAAATTCCCAGGTGTGGCTGGCGTGGCAATTGGATGGCAGCTACGAGGAGGGGCCTCCTGACATGATTGAGAATGCCAAGCGCGACCGGCGGTGGTGCCAGGGCAATCTCCAGCACATGATGGTGCTCGGGGCGCGCGGTTTGCATGGCATCAGCCGCATCCATTTGGTGCAGGGAATTTTCGGGTATCTCGCCAGTCCGCTTTGGCTCGCCTTTCTCGTCACGTTTTATTGGATGTGGCTTTTGACCAGCGCCATCGGCCTCTCGCAAATCACCGTGCATAGCTGGATGGCGGACCTGGATCTCGATGCCGCCGCCCACGCTTTTCTCGTGTTCCTCCTTTGCATGGGCGTCCTGCTGGTGCCGCGCGTTCTCGCGGTGATTGACGCCTTCTTCGACCACCAGCGTCGGCAGGCTTTTGGCGGCATGGCGCATATTCTTGTGGGCACCATTGCGGAAACAGCATTTTCCACGCTGCACGCGCCGCTGCAAATGCTCTGGCACACGCGTTTCGTCTTCACCATTCTGCGCGGCAAAACGATTGATTGGGGAACGCAAACCCGCACCGCGGAAGGCAATTCCTGGGCCTATGCCTTGCGCCAGCATTGGTGGCAAACCGCCATTGGTTTGGGGTGGGGTGGAATCATCTTGTGGTTTATGCCCAACACATTTTTTTGGTTTCTGCCCTTGTTCCTGGGCATGGCGCTGGCGATTCCGCTGAGCGTTTTCACCAGCCGCGCCCGCTGGGGCGATATTGCCAAGGATTTCGGCCTCTTCCTGACTCCGGAGGAAACCTCGCCTCCGCCGGAATTGGTCGCGCTCCAAACCCGTCTGGCTCTGGCCGAACAAGACGAGGCGGCCGGGCCCCAGATTCCGCATCTCATTCAAAGCGTCGTTGATCCATATCTGAACGCCATCCACGTCTCGATGTTGCGCGAAGCCCAGCTCAATCCGGAATCCGCCCAGGCCCTGGCGAAAATCGGCGCCAGCGGGCCTGACGTCAAATGGATCGCGGAAAAGCTCATCGTGCGCGGGTTTGACGAACTTCGCCCCGATGAAAAAATGATCATTCTTTCGGACGCCGATTCCATGGCCTGGATGCACCGGCAGATTTGGCTGCGCCCCGAAACAACCTTGGCCCCTTCCTGGCGCCAGGCCATCAGCAGCTACTGCACGTAAAGCCGGGTTTCCGGCTTTTTGCGCTTTGAATTATGTTGATTGGTCATATTCTTGCTGTGTGAACGCCGTGCTCGAAATTGCCGATTTGCGCGTGGAATTCCCCAGCCGCGACCTGCGTGGGAAGAGCAAGCTCGCGGTGGACGGCCTCAATTTGCGCATTCAGCAAGGCGAGGTTTTCGGCTTTCTCGGCCCCAATGGCGCGGGCAAAACCACCACCATGAACGTCTTGCTGGGGTTCGTGAATCCGACGTCCGGCTCGGCCTCCATCTTTGGCGTCGATGTGCGCAAACCCATCGCCCGCCAGCGAATCGGCTACCTTCCGGAGCTGACTTATTACTACAAATTTCTCAATACCGAGGAATTGCTCCGCTTCTACGCGAAAATTTTTAAAATCCCCCGCGCCGAACGGGAGCAGCGCATTGCGGATGTGTTGAAGCTGGTGGAATTGGAAGGCGCCCGCAAACGCCTGATTAAAACGTATTCCAAAGGCATGCAGCAACGCGTGGGTCTGGCCCAGGCGCTCATTAACAATCCCGACCTCCTGATCCTCGACGAACCGACCAGCGGCCTCGACCCGCTCGGCCGCATGAAAGTGCGCGAGATCATCCAACGTCTCAAGGATCAGGGCAAAACGGTCTTTTTCTCGTCGCACGAACTGGGCGAAGTCGAAACCGTCTGCGATCGCGTCGCCATCCTGCACGAAGGGAGGCTGCGCGTGGAGGGCAGGGTGGAGGCTCTCCTCCAGCAATACCAGTGCAACCTGGAGCAGATTTTTTTGAAAATCATCGGCTATTCCGCGCAACCGTCATCTTGACAATGAATAACGTCTTCGCTTTGGCTGGGGTCGTCATCAAGGAGCTTTATCGCCGCAAGGATTTTTACGTGCTTTTCGTCCTGACCGCCTTGCTTACCCTCATCCTTGGCTCCGCCAACATTTTCAACGACGAGCAGATCGTCCGCTACCTCAAGGAGATTTGTCTCTTGCTGATCTGGGTTTGCTCGCTGGTCATTGCCATCACGACGGCCGCGCGGCAAATCCCCGCCGAGCGGGAAAGCCGCACGATTTTTCCGCTCCTCGCCAAACCGGTCACTCGCGCGCAATTAATCGGCGGCAAATTCGTTGGCTGCTGGCTGGCCTGCGGCATTTCCCTGCTCCTGTTCTATTTTTTCTACGGCGTCATCATTGGCTCGCGCGAGCATGCCCTGGCGTTTACGCCTTATTTTCAGGCGGTCTGGCTGCACTGGATTTGCCTCGGCATTGTGACGGCGATGGTCCTGCTGGGTTCCGTTGTTTTCACCGCGCCGTCGTCCAACGCCACGATTTGTTTCATCGTCATCATCGGATTGCTTTTCGCCGGCCAATATTTAAATCGCATCGCCGCCGGCATTGGCGGGGTTGAAGGCGCGATCACTTACGCGCTTTATTATTTTATTCCGCATCTCGAGTTCTTCGACATCCGCAAGATCATTGTCCATAACCACGCCCCGGTCACGGCGCTGGCGGTGGAGGGGGCGACCCTTTACGGGGCGCTGTATTCAGTTTTCCTGCTGGCCCTGGCTTGGGGGATCTTTCGCCGCAAAGCCCTCACGGTATGAAAAAGGCCTTGCTCGCGCTTATTGCCGTGTGCTGTTTTACCCTCGCCACCACCCTCGATCCGTATTTTCAAGAGGTCAATAATAGCGCCGGCAATTCCGCCAGCCTGCTGGTGTCGCTGCTGGGCGACAGCCGCCGCCTCTTTGCGCATCATTTCTTCGCCAAGGCGGACGCTTATTTTCACAGCGGTTTTTATCCCGGCATCTTCGACCATCCGCGCGGCGGCGGCCATTCCCACATGGCCGCCGAGGAGCCCGGCCATGATGAGCATCACGAGGAAGAGGAAGGCAATTTCCTGGGGGCGCCACGAGATTTTATTGACAAGTTTGGGCGGAACTTTTACCCCACCGAGCACACGCATCTCTCTGGGGGGAACGAGCGCGAGATGCTCCCGTGGCTCAAGCTCTCCGCCGCGCTCGATCCCCAGGATCCCGACAGCTACATCACCGGCGCCTATTGGCTGTCCCGCTTGAAACAACCGCAGGAGGCGGAGGCTTTCCTGCGCGAAGGCTTGCGCGCCAATCCAGACAACGTGGACATTCTGACCGCGCTGGGCCGTATTTACGCGCATGTCAAAAACGACCCCCGGACTGCGCGCAACCTTTTCCATATCGCGTTGGAAAAATGGAACCGCCACGAGGCCCGCGGGGATAAACCCGACCCGATTGATTGCGACCAGATTTACGGCGAGCTGGTCTTGCTCGACAAGGAGGAGGGGAACCGGCAGCAATTGCTGGCGGATCTTACCGAGTTGCAAAAGTATTCGCCGGACAAGGAAACCATCGCCAAATCCATCGCGGAAGTGAAAGCCCAACTTGCCGCCCCCAAGTAGGCGGCGGCCTTTACGACACCATCCAGTTCAAGATCGCCTTCTGGCAATGGAGCCGGTTCTCTGCCTGGTCAAAAATCGTGGGCGCATTGGCCTCGAACGTGGCGTCATCGATTTCCTTGCCGCGATAGGCTGGGAGGCAGTGCATCACCAGGACGTCGGGCTTGGCCAATTTCAGCGCCGCCTCATTAATCTGATAGCCCGCCAGCGATTGCAGCCGTTCCGCCGCCTCACTTTCCTTTCCCATCGACACCCACACATCGGTGTAGAGCAGGTCGGCGCCCTTGGCCGCTCCGAGGACGTCTTCGGTGCAAATGGTTTTGCCGCCGGCGCGGGCGAGAAATTCCGCCGTGGGCTGAAACTTTTTCGGGGCGGCAATGCGCAATTCAAAATCCAATTTTTGCGCGGCGAAAATCCAGGACGCCGGCACGTTGCAGGCGCCGTCGCCAATGAACACGACGCGTTTCCCTTTGATTGAGCCGCGTTTTTCCTGGTACGTGAAAATGTCCGTCAAAATCTGGCAGGGATGCTCCTCATCCGTGAGCGCATTCACGGTTGGAATGCCTGAATAGCTCGCGAATTCCTCCACATCACTTTGCGCGAACGTGCGGATAATGGCGCCGTTCACCATCCGGCCCAGCACGCGCGCGGTGTCCTTGATCGGCTCGCCGCGGCCCAATTGAATATCGTTGGCGCTGAGGAACAGCGTCTGTCCGCCCAACTCCCGCACGCCCACTTCAAACGACACCCTCGTGCGCGTGGAGGCCTTGGAAAAAATCAGCGCCCAATTCTGCCCCGCCAACGGTTGAAAGGAGTGCCGGCCGCGTTGCTCCTTCATGATGGCCGAAGCCGACAGGATCGCCTCCATGTCCGCGCGCGGCAATTTTTCCAAGCTCAACAAATGTTTCATGCAGCTAGTCTCCCCGCAGTTGCTTCAATAATGTCTGCGCCTTCCGCCGCCTCCGCTTCGCGCAGGTTCAGCGCCGGCAAAATCCGGATCACTCGCGCTCCCGCTGGAATAGCCAAAAGCCCCGCAGCGTGCAAGCGATTGATAAATTGCACGGCCGCCGATTTGTCGCTGGCGGCAAATTCCTGAATGCCTTCCGCCAGTTCCAAGCCCAGCATCAGCCCCAGCCCGCGCACTTCGCGCACCACTTTGGGATATTTGTTCGCCACGCGCTGCAATCGTTCCTGCAAAAATGCTCCCACCTGGCGCGCATTGTCGGCCAGCCGGTCCCGCTCCGCAATTTCCAAAACTTTCAGCGCCACCGCGCAGGCCAGAGGGGATCCGCCGTACGTTGTGCCATGGCTGCCCGCTCCCAGCAAATCCGCGTGGGGCTGGCGCACCCAAAACGCGCCTATCGGAAAACCGTTGCCCAGGGCCTTGGCCATCGAGATTCCGTCCGGCAAAAATCCCCTCGCATCGGCCCCCGGCGTATTCTCCAAAATCCGTTGAAAACTTTGAAAACGGCCCGTCCGAAAATAGCCGCATTGCACACTGTCCATCAGCAGCAGCAAATTTTTTTCATCGCACAGTTTTCGCAATCCAAGCAGATACTCTGGCGTGGCCGCAGTAACTCCGCCTTCGCCTTGCACGCCCTCGATCAGGATGGCCGCCGTGGCCGGCGAAAGGGCGGCGCGCGCCGCCGCAAGGTCGTTGTAAGGAATATGGCGAAATCCGGGAACCATCGGCTCAAAGCCCTTTTTCACTTTCGGCTGGCCGGTCGCCGCAATCGCCGCCAGCGTGCGACCGTGGAAGGAATTTTCCGCGGTCAAAATTTCGAAACGCCCTTCGTCATGGCCGAACTTTCGCGCCAGCTTGAACAAGCCCTCATTGGCTTCGCCGCCGCTGTTGCAGAAAAACATTTTTCCCGGGCCGATCAAGCTGACCAGCCGTTGCGCCAAACGGCCTTGCGGCTCGTGATAATAGAGATTCGAAACGTGCACGAGGCGTTGGGACTGCTCAATTAACGTCTGGGTTACTTCCGGGTGCGCGTGACCCAACCCCGACACGGCGATGCCGCCGCCAAAATCCAGGTAGCGTTTGCCGTGCATGTCCCAGACCGAGGAGCCTTCGCCCCGCGCCAGCGCGAGATCAAAGCGCGCGTACGTTGGGATGACATTTTTTTCGAAAAGCTCCCGCACCGTTTGCAGCTCGTTGCGAACTTCCGCGGCCGGGGCGGGGACAATCGTTCTCATGCCCGTGTCCGTCCGTCGTTTGGTTTTTTCATGAATCGGTATCCTGCCATGAGGCGGCGCCGCCTTCTAGGAAACAATTTTTGTTCCTCCGGTTTCTTCATCGGCGAAAATATCCCGCAACAGCGCATGGCTCACGCGACCGTCCAGAAATAAAACCTCTTTTACCCCCGCCCGTCGCGCCGCCACCGCGCTGTCAACCTTTGGAATCATGCCCCGGTCAATAATGCCGGCCCGTTTTAATTCGATGACCTCGCTTTCGGCCAAATGTGAGATCAATGTTTTCGGATCCTGCGGATCGCGCAGCAAACCCGGCACATCACTCAAGAACACCAGCCGATGCGCGCCCAGAGCGATGGCCGCCTGCGCCGCCGCGACGTCTGCGTTGCAATTATAAATTTTCCCGTCACCGCCTCGCGCTGTGGGGCTGATCACCGGTATCAGCCCTCCCGCCAAGGTGTCGCGCAGCTGGGTCGCGTCCACTCCGGTGACGTCACCCACGTAACCCACGTCCACTTTTTCGCCCGCGCTGTCGCGCAGCCACAATTTCTCGCACCGAAAAATCTCCGTCCCCGAAAATCCTTGGGCTTTGCCGCCCAATTTTTTCATCGTGGCGACTATTTCCGGATTGATTTCGTTCGACAAGACCCGCTCCACGACGGCGGACGTTTTTTCATCCGTCACGCGCATGCCTTGCACAAAATTAGCCTTGACGCCCGCCTCTTCCATGGCGCGTGTGATGGCTTTGCCGCCGCCATGCACCACCACCGGCAAAATTCCCGCCGCCTGCAATGCGACAACATCCCGCGCCACTCCTTCGCGCACCGCTGGATCAGGCGAATCCATGAAACTGCCGCCGTATTTCACCACGAAAATCCGGCCCCGGGCGCCCGCTTTGGCGATTAATTTTTCCATTTAGCCGCCCAGCGACGCCGGATCAGTCACGTCGCCTTTGTTAAAATCCACATATTCCTCCGTCAAATCCGCCGCATACATCAGCGCGCTTGATTTGCCGATGTGCAAATTGATGTGCAGGTCAAATTCCTTCTCGCCCGCCACTTTGCACAACGCGGCAAAAGTCGCGTTGGTCGGGCGTCCGCCTTTCAACGAATACAAAACCTGCCGCGCGCCCGGAAGGCTGTAACCCACGTCAATTTTTTCCTCGGCGATATGGGCGCTCGAATAGCCCAGCGCGCAAAGAATTCGGCCCCAATTCGGATCGCCGCCGTGCCAACTCGTTTTCACCAGGGCGCTGTTCGCCACGGAACGGGCCGCGGACTCGGCGTCGGCAGGGGTTCTGGCTCCTGTCAGCCGCACCGTCACGAAGCGCGATACGCCTTCGCCGTCCAGCACAATTTTGCGCGCCAATTCCAACGTCACCTGGTTCAGCGCCGCCTGGAAAACTTCCATTTCCTTTGTGCCTTTTCGGACCGGCGCGCAGCCGGCCCGGCCGTTGGCCAGAATTAAAACCGTGTCGTTGGTGCTCATGTCGCCGTCCACGGTAATGCGATTGAAACTTTGTGCGACCGCCTCGTTGACGGCGACCTGCAGCGTGCGCGCGTCGATCGCGGCGTCCGTCGTCAGGAAGCAAAGCATGGTCGCATGCAGCGAACGCAGCGCCGGCCGCGCGCCGGTGGCGCTCATCCCCGGCTGGATCATGCCCGCGCCTTTGCACATCCCGCCGATGCGCACAGTCTTCCCGCCCAAGGTAAATTCCACGGCCGCTTGCTTGGGCCGTGTATCGCTCGTCATGATGGCCTCGACCGCTGCCGCGGCGTGATCGTTCGATGCCCCAAGCGCCTGGGCGGCCGCCGCGATCCCGCGCTGCACGTTGGGCATGGGCAGCAGCACGCCGATCCGCCCGGTGGAGGCGACAAATATCTCGCGCGACGGAAGCCCCAAAATCTTCGCGGTTTGGTCCGCCATGGCCTCGGCGTCTTTTTTCCCGCGGGCGCCGGTGCAGGCATTGGCATTTCCCGAGTTCACCACGATGGCGCGTCCAACGCCGCTTTTTAACCGCGCGGCGCATAATTTCACCGGCGCGGCGCACACCTGATTGGTGGTGAATGTTCCCGCCACGGCGGCCGGCGCCTCCGAGACGATTAGCGCGAGGTCGCGTTTGGCTCCGCGATTGGAGCCCTTGCCTGTGCCGAGGCGTTTGATGTCGCAAAAAACCCCCGTCGTCAGAAATCCCTGCGGCGCGACGATGGAGCCTTCGATCGATTTGAAAAACTTCTTCACTGCTCGCAGGACAAAAGCGAAAAGCGCCCCGCGTGTCAATAGCGGTTGCAATCTCCCGCATTTGCCACCGTCGCCCAAAGCCGCTATTCTGGGCCTGTGCGAGCGGAATGGGCGGAGAAGGCCGGCAAAACCAGCGAGATTTCGGCGGAGAACACAGTTTTAAGTGTTCTTCTCGCCATCAGTTTTTCCCACCTGCTCAACGATATCATTCAATCGCTGATCCCGTCCATCTATCCGCTGGTCAAAGAAAACTTCCATCTCTCATTTGCGCAGATCGGCCTCATCACCTTGACCTTCCAGTTGACAGCGTCGATTTTGCAGCCGGTGGTCGGCTTTTACACGGACCGGCGCTCGCATCCCTATTCGCTGGCGGCGGGCATGTGCTGCACGCTGGTCGGATTGATTTTATTGTCGCTCGCCAATCGTTATGCGTTTGTTCTCATGTCGGTGGCGCTCATTGGCGTCGGATCTTCCGTTTTTCACCCAGAGGCGTCGCGCGTCGCATACATGGCCGCAGGGCGGCGCCGGGGATTCGCGCAATCTCTTTTCCAACTGGGCGGCAATCTCGGCAGTTCGCTGGGGCCGCTCCTGGCCGCGCTGGTGATCGCGCCCAGCGGTGAACAATCGCGGGTGGCTTGGTTCTCCATCGTCGCCTTTGGCGGCATAATCACCCTGACCAAAGTGGGCGGCTGGTATCAACGGAACTTGTTTCGCTTGCACCGCCGCGGGCAGGGGAAGGGCGGCCACGCGGCGGATGCGCTAACCCGCCGGCAAGTCACCATTTCATTGGCGGTCTTGATCGCGCTGATGTTCTCCAAGTTTTTTTACCTGGCCAGCATGTCGAGTTATTACACGTTTTACTTGATCAGCAAATTCCATCTCTCGATTCGCCACGCGCAAATGTATCTTTTCGTTTTCCTGTTTGCCGTGGCCGCCGGCACGTTGGTGGGCGGACCGGTGGGCGACCGCATTGGCCGCAAATATGTCATCTGGGTCTCGATTTTGGGCGCGGCTCCCTTCACGCTGCTGCTCCCGCACGTCTCGCTCTACTGGACCGCGGCCCTTTCCGTGGTGGTGGGTTTTGTCCTGGCGTCGGCGTTCTCCGCCATCCTGGTGTACGCGCAGGAATTGCTTCCGGGAAAAGTTGGGATGATTGCCGGCTTGTTCTTCGGGCTGGCTTTCGGCATGGGCGGGATGGGCTCGGCGGTGCTGGGGTGGCTGGCCGACGCCACCAGCATTAAGGTGGTCTTTCTGGTCTGCTCCTTTTTGCCGTTGATCGGCGTATTGACAGTGTTCCTGCCTAATCTCGAAAAGAAATCATGACCGGCGGTACCAGGCGATGCCGGTTTGCCCCAATTCCTCCAGCACTTGCACCAGCTTGAAACCCTGCGCGGTGAGCATGGCTTCCACCTGCTCGCGCGTGACGATCCACTTGTGCCATTCCAGAATGATGGCGTCCACCCGTTGCAGAAATTTCTTGTCTGTCTCCAAAAAGGTTTTTTCCGAGCCCTCGATGTCCATCTTCAAAATGTCGCAGCGGACATCGCCAAATTGCTTCACCCACAAGGTTTCGACATCGACGCACGGCACCGTCACTTTTTTCCACGCGCCTTTTTGCGGCTTGCCGGGCTCATAAACGGGGAATTGCGACGACCCTAAATTCGACGGCAGCAAATAGAAATCCACGCTTTGTCCCGCATTGGCCGCGCCGGCCAGGCCGAACACCGGGATCACTTGCTTCAAATCGTTCGTGGCCGCGTGCCAGGTCGCCTCCTCGACCATTTGTGGATTGGCGTCGATCAACAAGCCGCGCAAATCGCGGCGCCCGGTTAACTCTGTCAATAAGACCGGAAACAGGCCCACGTTGCAGCCAAGGTCCACAAACGTGGAAATCGGTTTCGCGGCCAACGCCTCCAGATAGACGTTGCGCTTGAACAACTCGTCCGCCAGCAAAATGGTTTCCAGATAACGGCAGCGATAGCGCGCGCCGCTTTTCGGGAGCGTTCCCACGCGCGGTTTCATCCGCAGCATTGCGCCCGCCAATTGGCGCAGACGCAACGTCCGCACCAGCACATGGAAGAGGGGCAGGGAATCCAGAAAATGCAGAAAGCTTTTCTTCTCGGCCGGTGGCTGGGCGGTGGTGGCGCTCACGATGTATTAAATGCCGCGTTTCAGGATGTCCTGCTTCAACCGCTCGTCGTAGGCGTAGGGCGTGTCCAGCATGTCGATGGTGATCGGCTCATCTTTTTTGCACGCCTTCAGCATCCGGTGCCCATAACGCCCGAGCATCAGCTCGCGCGACGAAATCTGGCCTTTGCGCAGGGGAATTGCCATGTAGATGTCTTCTTCGAGCAATTGCTGATTTTCCTTCAAATCAGTTTTCGCATAAACGCCGCGCACATACGTGTCCAGATAGGCGGTTTCTTTTTCCAACGGAATTTTGCGATGCGCATCGGAATTGCCGATCATTTCCTTGGCCTTGTTGAAGGCCTTGAACCAGGTGTCGATTTGCGCGGGCAACGAGGAATACTTTGCCACCGGCGCGCCGTCTTCTTCGATATCGATATGCCGCTCGAACGTTCGTGCGCCTTTCGCGTATGCGATCATGATCGACGACGTCCAATCGTGGTATTCGTGGCACGAATAGCCGATGGTGTGATTCGGGTAGCGGTTCCGCAGGAAATCGATCTGGCTCAACTCGCATTCTGCGTCCTCGTGCGGATAAGCTGCCACGCAATGGTTCAACGCCAGCGGGATGTTGCGGTTTTCGAAAAACGTCACCATGTCGTCCATGTCTTTCAGCGTCAATCCTCCAATCGACACCAGCACCGGCTTTTTCGTTTTCGCAATTTTCTCCAGCAAGACCCAATCATTGCTGTCGGCGCTCGCCACCTTGATCAGCGGCATGTTGAACTCCACGCACCAATCGACTGATTTCTCGTCGAACGGCGTCGCCATCGGAATGCAGCCGTATTTGCGAATGGCGTTAACGAGCGTTTCGTAATCCGCCTTCGACATTTTCGTTTCCGTCACACGTTTGATGTAACGGATGTCCGAGCGCTCGCGAAAATCCTTATGGATGAACGTGTCGATGTCGCGAAATTGGAGTTTGATCGCCGCGCGGACATTATTAAAGCGCACGATTCTGGCATGCTGCTCCACGATCTTCAGCCCGCGCTCCAGGCTGCCGAGGTGGTTGTTCGTCATTTCGAGAACGAACAAATCTTCAAAATCATCACGATTCATATCTGGAAAAATCTAAATTTATCACGAACACCGCGGATGGCACGAATAAATGTTTCCGCTCCCTGCGGTCATTTGTCGGCAAACATATTTTCCGCCAATTCCTCGCGGCTGAGAAACGGGGCCATATCCTCATAAGGCGCCGTCACAATTCGCCCGTCCGGCAATTGCTTCGAGCTTAACCTCGGCTCGAACCCTTGCTCGGGATCCAAAATAACTTCGCAGACGCCCGGGCCTTCTGCCTCCAAAAATTCGTCAATCTGCGCGGCGAAATCACCTTTTTCAATTCGCTTGGCGGGCAGGCCGTAAGCTTGCGCCACTTTGGTGTAATCGGGGAAGGAGATGCCGCTGCGCGGGCTTTCGCCAATAAAATTCCCCTTGAAAAAGCCGCCTTGCGTCATGCGCATCGAAAGGTAGCCGTTGTTGTTGAGGACGAATATTTTTATTGGAAGCTGATGCTGGACGATCGTTTGCAGTTCCTGAATGTTGAAGTGGCCGCTGCCATCGCCCGCCAGACAAATCACCCGGCGCGACCGGTCGGCAAACGCCGCGCCCACCGCCGCCGGGATGTCATAACCCATCGAGGCGTCGCCGGAATTGCAGAATAAACGCAGCCCTTTTTTGATGTACGCCACTTGAAAAGGAATCACGCAAGCCGACCCATCGCCACACGCCACGGTGTCCGTGGCCTTAAGTTTGCGGATGAGCACGTCCAGAAAATGATAAGGATTGATCATGGCGCCCGTGCGATGTTTCTCCTGCACCACCGGATAACGCGCCACGCGCTCCCGGCACCACGCCAGCCAGCCGCTGTGATGGCTGGCTTTGACCCCTGCGGCGTCAATCTGCCGGTTGAATTCCTCCAGAAAAGGCTTCAAATCGGATTCCACCGCCAGATGCGGCTTGATCGTGGGCTTTTTCATTTCCGCCGGATCAATATCCACCTGCACGACGTACGCATTCCGCGCGAAATCCTTCCAATTGTAACTCACCTGCCGGATATTTAACCGCGAGCCCAACACCAGCAGCACGTCGGAATTTTGCACGGTGAAATTGCCCGACCGATCGCCAATGCTGCACGGCCGCCCGCAGAACAAAGGATTATCCGTCGCCACCAAATCCACCGCCGTCCACGCGGTCGTCACCGGGATGCCCAGCTTTTTGGTAACAGTGTCAAATAAATCAACCGCGCCCGCCAAACGCACGCCCGTGCCCGCCATGATGACGGGGCGCGCCGCCCGCTGCACATGCGCGATAATATTTTGACAGGTCTTGGCGAGAGCCCACCCGTCGATGCGCGGTTCGTCGTCCTTGGGATTGTAGCCCTTCTGCCGTTCCGGCTCGATCATGGCCGATTGCACGTCCACTGGAATATCCAGCCAGCAAGGGCCGGGGCGTCCATGAGTGGCCATGTAAACCGCGCGCTCCAAATGATAGCGGATCGTGAGCGGGTCCTGCACGAGGACCGCGTATTTGGTGATGCCGCGCGCCATGCGAATGATGTCCACCTCCTGGTCGCCCAGCTGGCGCAACGCGGGCAAATCATACGCGGCCAGACAGGTTTCGCGTTTGACCTGCCCGGAAATGACCAGCATGGGAATCGAATCGGTGTAGGCGCCAAATACGCCGTTCAGCGCGTTGATGCCCCCGGGCCCGGTCGTCACGCTGACGATGCCCATTTTTCCCGAAATGCGCGCATAAGCCTCTGCGGCCATCGCGCATGCCTGCTCATGGTGGCAGCAGACGTATTGCAAGCCGCCGCAACGCGCCAGACCGTCATTCAGGAACATGGCGCCGCCGCCCGTGACCACGAAAACATGCTGGCCGCCGGATTTCACCAAATAGTCAAATATATAATCAGCGACTCGTGTCATGAATTTTTATTCCATTGCGCCGTGCGCCTGATGCCTTCATCCAGCCCGATCCAAGCCCGCAAGCCCAGCTCCCGCTCGGCCCTGGTTGTCTCCGGCACGTAGCGGGCTGGCTTTCGGCCCGGGACCGGCTGTTGGTTTACTATGATGCGGCTGGAACTGCCCAGCGCGCGGGCCACTGCCGCCGCGGTTTCGGCAATCGACACCGGAGCGGCTGACCCCACGTTATACGGTCGCCCGCTTGCGCCCGCAAAAAGAATCTTCCACAACCAGACCGCCAGGTCCGCCGCATAAAGATAAGAGCGCACCGGCGTGCCGTCGCCCTGGATGACAATTGGGCGCCCCGCCAGCGCGTCCCGGATAAAATTGCCCACCGCGAAATGCGCGTCGAGCGGCAACCCCGGCCCGACGAAAGCGTAGCAGCGCGCGATTTTCACTTTCAACCCTCGCCGTGACTCGATCTGCCCCAGCAGTTCGCTGACGCGTTTTCCCTCGCCGTAGGCCGCGTTCGCCGCCGACACATCAGGCGCGCCCATGAAATCCTCCGGCGTCCGCTCAAGGTCCGGCGGCTGCGCGCCATAGACTGCTCCGGAACTTGTCAAGAGCATTGTCCCGGCGCCGCAGGCCCGGGCGAATTTCACCATGGTTTTCATGCCTTCCACGATGGTTTCCAGCATGAGCCCCGGATTCTCGTCATTTAATTTGGCGCTCGCCTCGGTCGCCGCGTGAATAATCGCGTCGAATTTTCCCGGTGGAAACGAAAAGTCGCGGACATCTCCCTCGTGAAAACGAAGCGCGGAACGGTCCGCCAAATGCGGCGCTTTATGCAGAAATGCCGCCGCATCTCGCGTCAAGACGAGAGCCTCGGCGCCGAGGTCCAGCCGTTCGTTGGCCAAAAGGAAACTTTCCAAAAGCCACCGCCCGAAAAAACCCGTTCCGCCCGACACAAACAGGCGGCGTCCGCGCATTTGCTCCCATTCCGGCGCGGTTTGCGCCAGCACATGCTCCAAGTCCGCGATGGGGAGCGCGCCGGGCATTGCTCAGAAACAACGGCAGAATTTATGAATCGTGTCGATGACGTAGTCGAGCATCTTGTGCGTCAGGCCAGGATAAGCGCCGATGAAGAGCGCTTCCTGCATGATTTTGTCGGCCCCCGCCAGATCGCCGACAACGCGGAACGATTCCGGGCGGTCCTTCTTCAATTGCGTCATCACCGGCTGCCGGACGAGATTTCCCCCGAAAAGCATGCGGTTGCCAATTTTGCTTTGGTCCAAATGCCGGGCAAATTCAAATTTGCTGAAGGGCGCGCCGGGCTTCACGCGCAACATGAAACCAAACCAGGAGCAGACCGTACGATGCCCGGAAGCGTCCCAGGTGAACCCTTTAGGCGTCCAGGCTGTCGCGTGGGTGGGAAGCATGAAAGTGAAAAATTCCTCGAGATCGGCCAGCCCGCGCCGCATGTATTCCCAATTGTCAATGCGCGCCTGGATGAATTGCGGCAATTTCTCCAATTGCACCCGGCCAATGGCGGCTTGCACATCGAGCGGCTTTAAATTGTAGCCGAAATGCGAATAGATGAATTTGTGATCGTAGCCTTTTGGAAGATCGCCCAACTGCCAGTCAAAGCGCTTGCCGCAGGTGTTGTCCACGCCGCTGGCGCACCAGCAATCGCGGCCCCAATCGCGGAAACTCTCCACGATGGACTTGAATTTCAAGCTCTGGACGATGTTGACTGAGCCGCCTTCACCGAGCGTCATGTGGTGCGGCGGATAAAACGATTGGGTGGAAAGATCGCCAAAGGTTCCGGTGAATTTGCCGTCGTAAGTGCAGCCCAGCGCATCACAGTTGTCCTCGATCAGCCATAACTCGTGTTTCCGGCAGAATGCCGTCACCGCCGACAGGTCGAATGGATTCCCCAGCGTGTGCGCGAAGATCACGGCTTTCGTTTTGCCTGGAGTGAAGCCTTCCTCCAGCTGATCCACGCGCGCGTTGAGCGTGTTCGGGTCGTTGTCCAGAAACACAGGCACGAACCCGTTTTGCACGATGGGCGCGACCGTGGTGGGAAAACCCGCCGCCACCGTGATGATCTCGTCGCCGGGTTGCAGGCGGCGGTTGCCCAGCTTGGGGCTCGACAACGCGGACACCGCCAGCAGGTTGGCCGAGGAGCCCGAATTGCACAGCACGCTCTTCTTGACGCCCAGGAATTTCGCCAGCCCATCCTCCAGCGCCTCGCCTTCTTTCCCCAGCGTCAGCCAAAAATCCAACGTGGCCGAAACCGCCGCGGATACTTCGTCCTCCGTAAACACTCGGCCCGCGTACGGAACGGTCGTTTGTCCCGCCACAAATTTCGGACGTTGCGCCGCTTCATTCGGCGTTTCGTAACCCGGGCGGTTGGCGCCGTGAGTGAGGCGCGAAAATTCTTTGGTCAGGCGGAGAATTTCGGCTTTAAGTTCCGCGGGATTATTCTGCATATCGGGCTGAAGCTAGGGCGTAATGGGTTTCCAGTAAAGATCGTCCGTCAAACTGCCGGATGTTTTCAAGGCGTTGAGCATTTTCAGCCGAATCAGCCGCGATTCCCGAAAATTGGCGTCGGCAAATCCAAGCTGCTCCAGGCCGCTGCGCAATTCCCGCACCGTGCCGTCGAGGCTGTGAATGGGCTGATGCTTGGGCGCCAGCTGCCGAAAGAGGGAGAAATCCACGCGATAGGAGCGCTTGTCCGGTTGCGCCTCCGGGTTGATCGAAACTTCGACGTGCGGCATCTGCCGGCGGACGGCAGCGGCCAAATCCTTGACCTGATAATTCCATTCGTCGCTCCCGGCATTGACAATCAAATACTCGCCGCCGGACGCCGGATTGCGTCCCACGGCCCAATCAATCGCCCGCGCCATGTCCTTGGTGTTGATCAAGGGGCGCCACGGCGTGCCATCGCTCAGGATGGTGATTTTCTTCGCCGCGATGGCGCTGGCCACGAAATCGTTCAAAACCAAATCGAGCCGCAACCGCGGACTCATGCCGCAGGCCGTGGCAAAACGCAGGCAGGTCACCTTGAAATTCTTATCCGCCAGCGTCTGCAAATCTGTTTCCGTCGCCACTTTGCTGCGCGCATAAGCCGTCAGCGGGTTGACCGCGGAACTCTCATTGCGCGCGCCGTCCTCCGCGAAGCCATAGACGCTGCAACTGGAGGCGAAGACAAAACTTTTCACGCCGGCCGCTTTGGCCTTTTGCGCAATGTCGATGCTCGCATCGTGATTGATGTCCCGCGTCACCGCTTCATAGGCATTGCCCATCGGGTCGTTGGAGATCGCCGCCAATTGCACGACCGCGTCCACGCCGTCAAAGACGCCTTCGGGAATCCCGCGCACGTCGCCGAAGAGCTGCGCTGTCAACTGGCATTCAGGAAACAGCAGGCTCGACGTCATGGCGTTGGCAAAGTAGCCGGTGTCGTAGCCGATCAATAATTCTTCCGGGCGGCTGTGCCGCAATTGACGCACCACACTCGGACCGACATATCCCATGTTGCCCGTAATCAATATGCTCATTGGAAGCGGCAGTATGGCGGGCGCCGCCCCAAAGTTCAATGCGCAACCTTGTTTCCCTTCGCATCGATTTCATCCGCAGTAACCACCATCACTGTGCGGTTCGTGGCGTGGTCGGGATCGAGCGTGTCCAGCAAGACTAATATGTGATTATACGACAGCCGCGCGCGGACCGTCGCCGCGAATGATTCCGCGCCCGTGACTTGTGCGCGAGCCGTGAGATCGACTGTGTCGCTGAGGAGATGCGCATAAAATCCGGCGGCGAAAGTTCCTGCGCTGACCATCGCGGCCAGGCGATCCGCGGTCGTGATGCGCGGAGCGCTCACCAGCTTAAAGGCGCCACGCGGCCCGGGCCAGGCGCTGGCCGCCGGCATCCACACGGCCACGTTATTGCTTTCCGCCAGCGGCGTTCCCAAAGCATACTCGCGCGCGATGGCGGACATGGTTTCGGACGATTCAAGGAATTGGATGCCGAGAACGATTTGCCGCCGTGGCCCAACGATCATCCTCGTGACTTTCGCCAGCCACCTCCATCTGGAATACAAAAAATGATCCAGCAACGGCGCCGGTCCTTGCGCCGTCGTTCCCTGAGGCAGAATGCAGACCGGGAGCGTCGCCGGCGTTTTCGGAGGCAGCGCCAGCCAAATCCCGACCATCAGGCCCAATAGCGCCAGGACGGCGATCCATTTGTTAAATCTAGTCCGCATGCCTGCGCCGTAAACCCTGCCACTTTGTCAAAGTTTCTCCACCGCTCGAGTTCTTTTTGCCGTGAAATTGGCCAATGTCGTGTTACATACAGCGTATGGAACAAATCATTTACCCGCGCAGTGTGCGCGAAACGATGGCGGGCTGGGTTTATCTTCCTCGATTCGTGGACAAAATCCGCCTGCACCTGGCCGGAAAGCTCCATGCCGATTACCAGGAGAATTTCACGAAAGGCTTCGATGGCCACTGGCTCAAAACGGCGGGCTTGACCGCCGAGAACTTTATCGCCGTCGTCAAGAATACCATCACCGATGGACAAGTCGCCGATTGGGTTACGCAAAATGTCAAGAAAACCGAAACCGAAAAAGCGGCCTTCAACCAGTACGTCCTGAATCGCGGCAACGACGAGGATTCCGCCCGCGCCCGCCTCAAAATGAGGAAGGCGGAATCTGGCTTGTCCCATCGCGACGATATAACCACCTTCACGGATTATATCGACGCCGACGAGAAGCGGCTCTAGCCCCGGGCGCTGTGATCACCAGCGAACCATCTGCGCCCCGCGCCGCCCGCAATTATCCGCTGCTGCTCGCCAGCCAGTTCCTGAGCGCGTTCGGCGATAACTTCATTTTGATGGCCATTCTTGGGCCGTTGATGACGCGCCTGCGGGAAGGCTCAATCACGGCCGAAGCGCAAAGTGTCGCCAATATTTATTTCACCAGCCTGATTTTCATTCCGTACGTTTTGCTGGCGCCATTGAGCGGCTATCTGAACGATCGTTATGCCAAGACGCATTGGCTGATGGGGGGCAATCTCATCAAGCTCATTGGCGCCGCTCTCGCCGCCGTCAGCATCACGTCGGGTCAGGGCTGGACGGCGTGGGGATATTTTGTTGTCGGCATTGGCGCGTGCGTCTATTCACCGGCAAAATATGGCATCCTGCCGGAAATTCTGCCGAATGATCGCCTCGTCACAGCCAATGGCATGGTCGAGGCGCTGACCCTGGTGGCGATTCTCGGCGGCACGGTCGCCGGCGCGCTGGCCTTTGACCGATTTCCGCTGGGCGTTTGTTATCTCATCGTCGTCGCCACGTACGCTCTGTCGCTCGTGTTGAACTTCGCCATGACGCGCACGCCGTCTTACCCCGAAGTCCGCCTGCGCCATAGTGTCAGCGAATTTTTCATAAACCTGCGCGAACTTTTTTCCCAAAAACGGCTCGCGCGCATTCTTTTCGGCACCGCCCTATTTTGGATTTGCGGCGCCATGATCAAGATGAATTCCCAACCGTGGGGGCAGCAGGTTCTCCAGCTAAAATCCATGGGCGCCATTGGCTTGTTGAGCGTGTGGCTGGCGGCCGGCGTGATGGCGGGCAGCATCCTGGCGGGCCGCCTCTACCGCGTCGGCGATGTTCATCACACGCGTCGTTACGGATGGCTCCTCGCCGCGGGCTTGGGGGTGCTGGGAGGCGTGGGCTTCCTGCTGCATCACGGCGTTGATTATCCCAAAACGCTTTCGATAACGGTTCTCATTTATACGGGGCTTTGCGCCGGGCTTTTTCTTATCCCGCTCAATGCCGCCCTCCAGGCTGAATCGCATAAAGACAAGCTCGGCAAAACCATCGCCACCCAAAACGGCTTCGAGAATCTTGCCATGCTCGGCGGCAGCGGCATCGCGTGGCTGGATGTTCGTATCGGCTTCAACCCCTCCCAAATGTTCCTCGCGCTCGCGCTCTTCGTCGCCATCGTCGTGATCTGGTTAAAAATCCCCGCCAAGTCAGAATCATGATTTCCTCGTCCATTGCAGAGGCGCAAGCCAAAGCTCCTCGCCAGGAGATGCGAAGGGCATCGTTTTATTCTCTCACCGCCGTGGCGTCCTTTCACCTGGCCTACACTTTTTTTGCCTGCGCCCCTTTGATAATCGCCTTTCTCTACTCCTTGTATCGACTGTCTTCACTGCTACCAACGAATCGTCAGGCGTTCTATTTCGGGTTGGCTATCGGCTTGGCCATTTATATTCCACAGTTGGCCTTCTTCTGGACGCTATTCCAAGTGGGCGCGCTCCCCCTCTGGATTATTCTATCTTGCTGGCTTGCGGCGTTTGTCGTTTTGGGACGGGCGTGTCTTCGCCGTTTTGGAGTTATTGCCTGGGCTTGCGCCGCGCCTTTTGTCTGGCTGGGCCTCGAATACTTTCGCAGCGAACTCTATTATTTCCGATTTTCCTGGCTGAGTCCTGGATACGTTTTTTCCGAAACACCTTGGCTCTCTTATTTCTCGGCCTTCGGTGTTTACGGGACTGGCTTTGTCTTGATGGCTCTTGTTTCTTTTGTCAGCGTCTTTCCGCGCCTAACCGGAGTATGGCGACTTGGAACCGCGCTCGGTCTGCTTCTTATTTTCCTTTATCCTATGGTTCCTTCGGCAAAAGTTCCCGCCAATGCCTCCTCGGTTCGTGTCGCTGGCATCCAGTTTGAGTTTGCACCTGTAATGGATATCCGCGAAGCCCTCGACATTGCCGTGAAAAAGCTTCCCGAAGTCGACGTGTTCGTGCTAAGCGAATACAGTTTTACGGGGCCCATTCCCGACATCATCAGGAAATGGTGCCTCGTTCATCACAAGTATCTGATCGCGGGCGGCGAGGATGTAATCGGCCAAGGCCAATATTACAATGTCGCGTACGTCGTTGGCCCTGATGGCTCGATCGTCTTTCAACAAGCCAAATGCGTGCCCGTTCAACTTATGAAAGACGGCCTGGCAGCCAAATCTCAAAAAATCTGGAATTCGCCTTGGGGGAAAATTGGTCTCGCGATCTGCTACGACGCCAGCTACACCCGCGTCCTTGACGAACTGGTCCGCCAAGGCGCTGAAGCCCTGATCATCCCCACGATGGACGTCGTTGACTGGGGCGCGAGACAGCACAAACTGCACGGACGCGTGGGGCCAATGCGCTCGGCCGAATATCGTTTGCCGATCTTTCGGCTATGCAGTTCCGGTATTTCTCAAATCATTACCGCATCCGGCGTTGTCTCCGCCAGGGCGCCGTATCCAGGCTCTGGCTCCATCATTTCTGGCCAAATGACCTTGACATCCGCCGGCGGAAAGATTCCTCCGGATCGCTTATTGGCATTCGCCTCGGTCGTAGCAACCGGCTTCCTTGCGGTCTTCGTTCTCTTTGGCCGTCGAAGCAATGCGCTGGAAAACTCGCAGCTTTCCATGAGTGCCATGTAACATGAGACTCTTGCTTCGCCTCCTCGCCCGGTTGTTTTTTCGCTTTTGCGGTTTTAATCCGCCGCGTTCGGATGTTCCGGGGCCGCTCATTCTCTTGCCGAATCACGTCTCCTGGTTTGATTGGTGGCTGATCGCCGTTTGCCTGGATGATAGTTGGAAATTTGTCACCTCCAAAGAGGCGGCGCAGCGAACTCCGGTGCACAAGTTTATCATGGTCAACCGGCACACGTTTCCGGTGGAAACGGAGTCGCCCTATGCCGTCAAACGCATCGCGGAATATTTGCAGGGCGGCGGCAAATTGGTCTTGTTTCCCGAGGGGCGCCTGTCACGGACCGGCTCATTGATGAAACTTTTTGACGGCACGGGATTTCTTCTCTACAAAACCAACGCCCGCCTCATCACCTGTTATTTGCGGGGCGCGCACCGCATTCCCTGGTCGCCGAACCCAAACCGCAAACGTTGGCGGGGCCGCGTCACTGCGCATTTTAGCGACGTGTTGACCGCGCCGAAGCTAACGGACATCAGCACAGCGAAGGCGCGGCAAAAATTAACGCGCTGGCTGTATGACAAAATGGCCGCGCAACAATTCGAAGTGGAAATGGCCCAATCGCCGCCCACGGTGTTCGGCGCGATCATGGAAACCGCAGAAAACTGGCCGGGAGTCGAAGTCTTGCAGGATGTGAGCCGCAAGAAGTTGACGTATCGTCGTGTCCTGGCCGGCGCCGACGCGCTCGCCGCGGAATGGAGAAAGCGCCTCGGCGGAAAAGAGCAGGGACGGATCGGCATACTGTTGCCAAACACCAGCGCTGTCCCCGTCATGCTGCTCAGTTTGTGGGCCGTGGAAAAAGTTCCCGCGATTCTTAATTTCTCGACTGGGGCGGCCACGATGCTGGCCTGCGCGCAATTGGCTGGCATGAAGCAGATCATCACCTCGAAAGTATTTCTGGAGCGCGCGCGTCTCGACATCCAGCCGCTAAGGGATGCGGGCATCGAATTCATCTTGCTGGAAGACGTGCGCGCGGCCATTTCCGGCGGGGCGCAATTCTCCGCCCTTTTGCGCGCGGTGTTTGGCACAACGGCCTTGACGCATAGCACGACCAGGGCAGGGGACACCGCGGTGGTGCTGTTCACCAGCGGCTCGGAAGGACCGCCCAAAGGCGTGGAGCTGACCCATCGCAATCTCGTGGCTAACATCCATCAATTGATGACCGTGCTGGACTTGGTGGACCAGGATCGCGTCTTCAATTCGCTGCCGCTCTTTCACAGCTTCGGCTTGATGGGTTTGCTGCTCCCGATGGTGCGCGGCATTTTTGTTTTCCTTTATCCATCGCCATTGCATTACCGCGTCGTGCCGGCGTTGATCTACGAGCTGGATTGCACAATTTTTTTCGGCACGAACACGTTTCTCAACGGTTACGCGCGCAAGGCCAATCCTTATGATTTTCGTTCCGTCCGCCTGCTGATTGCCGGCGCGGAGAAATTGCAGGAAGCCACCGCCAACACCTGGGCGCGCCAATACGGCCAGCGCGTGATGGAAGGTTACGGGGCCACGGAGTGCAGCCCTGTCATAACTATTAACACGCCGCTCCAGCCGCGCTTTGGCTCCGCCGGCCGGTTTGTGCCGGCCATGGAGCATAAATTCGAGCCGGTCGAAGGCGTGCCGGAAGGCGGACGCCTTTGGGTGCGCGGGCCGAACGTCATGCGCGGCTACTTGAATCGTGAAGCCAACGAAAAATTCCTCGCGGGCGAAGGTTGGTATGACACGGGGGACATTGGCAAAGTGGATGACGAGGGTTTCCTTGTGTTAAGCGGGCGCCTCAAACGTTTCGCCAAGGTCAGCGGTGAAATGGTCAGCCTCACCGCCGCCGAGGAAGCCCTGGCGGGGGCCTTCCCCCAATATGGCGTGCGTTTTCAGGCGGCTGTCCTCGCGCGCCCCGACGCCGATCGCGGCGAAATGTTGGTGGCTGTATCCAACGAGCAAAAACTGCAATTAGACGAAATCCGCGCCGCCATTCGCGCCAAGGGCCTGAGCAACCTTTACGTTCCCCGTGAAGTTAAGTATATCCATGACATCCCGAAGCTCGGAACTGGAAAGGTCAATCATCGGGAGTTGGAGAAGGTTTTGTATCCATGAACGCAGCCGTCGTGCCCCATGAAGCCCGCGAAGCAGTGGTTCTCGTGCATGGCTTGGGCCGGACGACTTTCAGCATGCTGCGCCTCGAATGGACCCTCCGCGAGAGCGGCTACACCGTGGTTAACGTCTCCTATCCCTCCCGGCGCTTTGGGGTGGAAACTTTGACGGATCATTTTCTCGCTCCCGCCGTGGCCAAGGTTTCGGGCGCCTCGAAGATAAATTTTGTCACTCATTCCCTTGGCGGCATTTTGGTGCGTCAATACTTATCCAACCACGCTCCAGCGAACCTTGGGCGCATTGTCATGATTGGCCCGCCCAATCATGGCAGTGAAATATCCGACACACTGCAGCGCTGCGCCGTGGGCCGGCTGGTGTTGGGCCCGGCCGGTTGCGATCTCGGAACTGGTCCTGCCGCCGCCCCGCAACGGCTCGGGCGAACCACCGCGCCCGTTGGTGTGCTCGCGGGAAATCGTTCGCTGAATCCATTTTTCTCCCGTCTGCTGCCTGGGCCGTCCGACGGCAAAGTCACGGTCAAGAGCACACAACTCGAGGGAATGACCGATTTTCGCGAGCTTCCCACCAGCCACACCTGGATGATCTGGCGCAGGGCGGCGCTACGCCAGGTGCGCGCCTTTTTGAAAAATGGACGTTTTATTTGACTCATGATCCAGCTGAAACCTTCGCGATGGCAATTTATTCCAAAACCGCTGGGCCCTTGCAAGCAGCGCTAAAGTACAGTTGCATTCCAGAGCCTCGGCGCGTTACACATGCAGGATGAAAACAGCTTCCGCTTCTTCTCTCACCCGTCGTGAATTTCTGCGCCGCAGCGCCGCCGGGGCCGCCGCCGCCTCGCTGACCCTTGCGCCCGCGCTGCGCGCCCTGGCTGACGTCAGGAAAATTCCGCTGGGCGTCCAATTGTATTCCGTGCGCGAAGAGTGCAAAAAAGATTTTCCCGGAACGCTCAAGGCCGTGGCTGGCATTGGTTATAAGGGCGTGGAGTTTGCGGGCTATTGGGGCAAATCCGCGGCTGACATTCGCAAGATGCTCGACGATGACGGCCTGGTCGCCTGCGGCACGCACACGGCCTATGAAACCGTCCAAGGCGATGAGCTCAAGAAGACCATCGAGTTTAACCACACGATCGGCAATCGCTTTTTGATCGTGCCCTCGATGACCGCCAGCACGAAAGACGATTGGAAAAAGCGCGGCGAAGAGTTCAGCGCCATTGCGGAGAAACTGAAACCCGAGAACATGCGGATCGGCTATCATTCGCATTGGCACGATTTCAAAAAATTTGACGGCGAAGCCTCGTGGGACATTTTTGGCGCCAACACCAGCCCCGATGTTATCCTTCAACTTGACACCGCCAACGCCACCGAAGGCGGCGCGGATGCGCTGGCGGAGTTGAAGAAATTCCCCGGCCGCACCCGCAGCATTCATATCAAGGCGGCGGGCGGTGGCAAAGAGGCGGTCATTGGCGAGGACAAGCTGGATTGGCCGGCGATTTTTGCCTGGTGCGAAAGCGAGGGTGGAACCGAATGGTATGTCCTTGAGCACGAAACCAGCGGCAACGCCCTTGACGCCATTACGCGCAGCTTTGCTGCCCTGAAAAAATTCGGGAAAGCATAAACCCATGGCGAACGCGGTTCTGGCCTTAATGGATCCTTATGGAAGCCCGTTCCTCGGTCCAGAAAGGCGAGCCGGGACAGAATCCGTGACGGTGTTGGAGGAGCGTTTGGCTCAAGCGTTGGCGGCGGAGTCCGTGGGGGAGCGTGATTTGGTCCGCGCCTTGGCGCTGCTGTGGCACGACCACCTGGACGAGGCTCACACGATTGCCCAGAATATGCACAATGCCGATGGCAGCTACGTGCATGGCATGGTGCATCGTCGCGAGCCGGATTATGGGAATGCCAAATATTGGTTCCAACGCGCGGGCGCGCACCCCGTCATCGAGAAATTGCGCGCCGAATTGCGCGATCCCAACTGGACGCCGGCTGGTTTCGTCGATGCCGTGGCGCGAGGTTCCCGGGATGATGCTGCGTTGCGCCGGGTTCAGGAGTTGAAGTTTAAACTGTTGTTGGAGCGCGCCTTAGAATCTTGAGGGCGCGCTCGGCTCGTTCGCTTCGAAGGGAAAAATTCAGTCGTTCAAGGTTGACAAATAGACTTCCTCCATTCCATTATCTGCGACTGCGGCCATCCATTAGCTTATGATCACCGACACGCAACAGTTTAAGAACGTCACCCGCATCGCCAAGCAGGCGTGGCGCGGCGCGCCTTATCTGAAAAAGGAAGCGGGAAAATATCTCTCGATGATGACCGGCCGCCCGTTGGTGGGGCCGCAGATGTATTACATCATCTACGGCGGACGCTGCAACGTGGCTTGCACTTTTTGCACAATTTACAAGGAAGTTGAGCCCAAGCTTTCGGGCGAAACCATGCTGCGGCTGGTTCGTGAGGCGCATGCCCTTTCGGGCTCCGGTTTTAATATCTCCTTAAGCGGTGGCGAACCTCTCATTTACCCGCCCCTTTACGACATCCTCGATTTGGGTAAAAAGCTGGGAGTTAATATTGGTTTCACCACGAACGGCTATCTGCTCACCAAGCAGAACGTCGCCAAGATGCTTTCGTGCGGCCTTTTCAATATCAACGTCTCGCTCGAATCCATTACTCCCGAGGTCAACGAATCCGTCCGCCCGCGCAAAAATGGCACCATCCAGACTTTGGAGGGGATTGACAATATCATCGCGGAGAAGCGCCGCACGGGCGCGCGCGTTTCGGTGATCGTGAAAAGCACGATCATGGATCAAACCTATCGGAACCTGCCGGAATTGGTGCGTTACTTCCGCAAGTATCCCGAGGTGCAATGCAGCTTCCAAGCTTATCTCGGGCCGACGGATAGCGGTTTTTGGATCAAGGACGTGGACGAATTTGCCCGCGTGACCGAGGAGTTGAACGCCCTGGTGAAAGACGGGTGCCGTTTGGTGGCCGACGGCGGCACGCTAGATGGTTTTGTGCATTATTTCCGGAACCCGCCGAAGACGACCGGTGTCAGCCGCCTTGATCTGCACGGGAAGAAACGCGGTTGCGATATTGGCTATCGCAGCATGTTCATTTTCCCCAACGGCTCGGTGCAGTTCTGCGATTTATTGCAGCGCGACGTCGGCAGCGTGCACGAAAAAAGTCTCAAGGACATTTATCACGGGGAAATCGCCCGCCAATTGCGCCGCCGCATCGAGCATTGCAACATCGATTGCCAGCGCACTTGCCAGCGCCCCATTCCCATCACCACCAAGGCGCGCGCCTTCCTGCGCATGGGTTAATTCCCATTCGCTGCTCGCCGCTAATAAAGATCGACGCTTCAGCGTCAAGCTCGCACTCTACATTCACCTATGCCATTTCGCGCCCTCGGGCTCCAAGACAATATCCTCAAGGCCATCCAGGAGGCTGGTTACACTGAGCCCACCCCGATCCAATCCGCCGCCATTCCGCTGATCATGGCAGGGCACGATCTCATCGGCATCGCCCAAACCGGCACCGGCAAAACGGCCGCCTTTGTTCTCCCGATACTCGCCAAAATCACCGGCGGCGGACGCGGGTCTTCGCCCCGCGCCATTCGCGCCCTGATCGTGGCTCCCACGCGCGAGCTGGCCGCCCAGATCGATGAAAACGTTCGCGCTTACGCCCGCCATCTTCCCTTGGCGGCAACCACTATTTACGGCGGCGTCAGCGAACGTCCGCAAATTGACGCCCTGCGCCGCGGCGTTGATCTGCTCGTCGCCACGCCCGGACGCTTGCTCGACCTGATGAATCGCCGGCTCTGCCATTTTGCGCAGCTTGACTTTCTCGTGTTGGACGAGGCAGATCGCATGCTTGACATGGGGTTTTTGCCCGACATTCGGCGCATTGTCAAAGCTCTGCCGCTGAAGCGCCAAACTCTGTTGTTTTCCGCCACGCTTTCCCGCGAAATTGAAAACATCACGCGCGAGTTTCTGCGCGCCCCGAAGACCGTCCAGATCGGGCGCCGCGCCAACGCCGCCGAAACTGTCACGCAATTTGTTTACGAAGTGCCGCAGCATCTCAAGTCCGCGCTCCTCGCCCATCTTCTCCGCGAGCCGAGCCTCACGATGGTGCTGGTTTTCTCGCGCATGAAGCACGGCGCGGATCGCATTGCGCGCAGCCTGGAAGCGAAGGGCATCCGCACCGCCACGCTTCATTCCAACCGCTCGCAAAACCAACGCCTCCGCGCCTTGAAGGATTTCAAGTCCGGCGCGGTCCGCGTGCTCGTCGCCACGGACATCGCCGCCCGCGGCATCGACGTGGACGGCATATCCCACGTTGTCAATTATGATTTTCCGATGCACCCGGAGGATTATGTGCATCGCATCGGCCGCACCGGTCGCGCCCAGGCGGTCGGGGACGCCATCAGTTTTGTGACGCCCGCGGACCAGGGAGAATTGCGAGCGCTGGAGCGTTTCATCGGGCGCGGCATCGTGCGCAAGCGCGCCGAGGATTTCAATTACTCCGCCCCGCCTGCGCCCGGCGCGGGAGAAGGCCGCGGCGAGCGCCGGGGCCAAACACCTCCGCCTCCCCGGCGACCCCACGGCGAGGCTCAATCGCGGCGCCATCCCCCGGGGCCGCGCGGCAACCACTGGCGCCGCCGATGAAAAAAGGTCTGCTGGCCGTCCTCTGCTTGACTGCATGGGCCGCGTATCCGCAGGCCGCCCCGGAGCCCGTGTCATTGGCGGTCGTCGGCCTGGCGCACGATGGCGCGGGCGCCTTCCTGGCGGCTTTGCGGGGACGCAGCGACGCCCAACTGGCCGCCATTGTGGAGCCTGACCGCGATCTGCGCGAACAATACCAGCGGCGTTTCAGCCTTGCTCCAGATTTATTTTACACGAACTTCGATGACATGCGCGTGCGGGCGCACCCCGGCGCGGTGGTCTCCTTCACGCGCACCGTGCAACATCGCGCCGTGGTGGAGGCCTGCGCGGCGTCGGGCTTGGATGTCTTGCTGGAAAAGCCGTTGGCCATGAATTTTCCAGAAGCGCAGGCGCTGGCGGCCGCGGCGCGCAAAGCGGGCATTCAAATTATAGTGGACTATGAAACCGCCTGGTATCCGGCCAATCAAAGCGCCTACGAAATTGTCCACACTCAGCGCGCCATTGGCGCCGTGCGGAAATTGGTCGCGCGCGCCGGACATCGCGGCCCCAAGGAAATCGGCTGCTCGCCCGCGTTTCTGGCCTGGTTGACCGATCCGGCGCAGAGCGGGGGAGGGGCCTTGGTGGATTTTGGCTGCTACGGCGCCGATCTTGTCACCTGGATGATGGAAGGGCGCCGCCCGGTCTCAGTTGTCGCCGCGGCCCAGCAGATCAAGCCGGAGGTGTATCCCAAGGTCGAAGACGAAGCGACCATCGTCCTCGAATACCCGGGCACGCAAGCGATTATCGAAGCATCCTGGAATTGGCCGTATGAAGTGAATGACCTCGAAGTTTTCGGACGCCAAGGCTACGTCCAGGTTCCGCAACGCAATGTCGTGCGGGTTCGCAAAGCCGGCTCCGAGGAAAGTGAAATCAAGCTCGCGCCCTCCCCAGGCGGCGCAGCTCTCGATGAAATCTCCTACTTTGTTTCCGTGGTGCGCCGGCAAACTGCGCCCGCGGGACTGGCCTCGCTGGAAATGAACTTGACTGTGATGGAGATTTTGGACGCCGCGCGCGAATCCGTGCGCACCGGACGCAAAGTGGAATTGCCCGCCGCCGCCGCTCCAAAATAGGCGTCGCGCCACAGCGCCTCCTATGTGGTCACTTCATGTGACTACGAGGCGCGGCCTCCTTCCTCTACCTTTTCGCCATGTTCCATTGCGCGCGAGCACGTTCCTTCTCCTCCTGGCGAGAGCCTCGTTCCCGTGACGGCGCGGCGTTTACGTTGATTGAGCTTCTGGTGGTCATTGCGATCATCGCCATCCTGGCGAGTCTGCTTTTGCCGGGTTTGTCCCGCGCCAAATCGCAGGCGATCGCCACTCGCTGCATGAGCAATAACAAGCAATTGCTGCTGGCGTGGATGATGTATGCGGGCGACAACACCGACCATCTTGCGGTCAACACAGATCAAAGCCTGTTCTACAACGGCTCCCCTTCCTGGGTGTACGGCTTCATGAAGTGGGACACCGGGATGCAGAACACCAACACCGATTATTTGATCAACGCCACCTGGGCGTTGCTGGGCTCGTATTTGGGCAACCAGTTTCAAGTCTTCGCATGTCCTGCCGCCAATTTCGTCTGCCCTTCCGAAGCGAAGCTGGGATGGTCGCATCGCGCGCGCAGCGTCGCCATGGATGCGGCGGTCGGCGCCGGCGTGCCGAATATTAAATTTCCCACCGTCTGGAAAGCCGTCAAGATGGGTGATCTGGCGCATCCCGGCCCCAGCAGCAGTTGGGTGTTCACCGATGAGCATCCCGATGCCATCGACGATGGAATTCTCTATACAATCTATTCCTACACCAATGGCCTCGGCTTTTTCACCGAACTGCCCGGCAGCCAGCACGCGGGCGCGTGCGGCATGTCCTTTGCCGACGGCCATGCCATAGTTCACAAATGGGTGGATTCGCGCACACTCCAACCCGTCACGTATTCTGTCACCCATGCGCAAAATGTCCCGATCGCAAACGGCGCGAGCGCCGATCTCGCGTGGCTTGCCCAATGCACGCCGCGACCATAGTTAGATGACCTGTCCGAAATGTCAGCATGTCTGTAAGATTCCAGCGAAACCTATGAACATCTCACACAAAAAACTCCTGGCCGCCCTGGCTCTGGGGACGCTCTCCCTCCTCTCGGTCCATGCCGAAGGCGTGACCGTCCTTGAAGGCTTCGAAAACGGCCTCACCGTCAACGCCGCCGGCGTGACCAATATCGCCCCGTTTTCGCTTTATGGGGACGCGCGCGGCACGCCTTGCACCGTCAGCATTTACACCGCCACCGACCCCAGCGACCCTCGCGTCACGGAAGGAACGCATTCCGCCAAAATTGTTTTTCCCGCCGATGGCTTCGGCAATGACATCGGCTTCGCGCTCTCGGACGCGGCCGCCACTATTTTGGAAAACGCGGTTTCCTCGAATCAAGTGGCTCGCTACATCCTGCGTTACGACGTGATTTTCGAGCACATCGAGCTATTGGCGTACTTCAACCAGCACTTTTTTATCGGCAACGATTGGGAGTACGTCCGCAGCGGCGGCGCCGCGCTCAAAACGGTGAACGGCGTGCAATACGGCGTGTCCAGCTTCTCCGTGCCGATCGAATTGCCCGGCATTGGATTGCCCCACAACGCGCCTGATGCTTACAACTCCGCCGATTTCGCGGCGGCCGGACAACTCGGCTTGACGGCGTTTATGGCGGACCAATTCAATGGCGTGAGCGAACCGTTGAATAACTACACGATCTACCTGGATAACTTCCGCCTCGTGGACACTTATGCTAACTCCGCGACGGTCCCGGTGACCTATCCGCTGCAGTCCTTCGAAGGCTCCGACCATCTCGGCGGCGCGGCGAATCTGGCCCCCAGCACGACCACGCTCATTGCCTACAGCACCAACGGCGAATATAACGCGGCCACGGACGGCGGCGCCGCAGACCAATTCACCGGCGGCTATCCCCAGACGCTTGATCAGGAGAGCGACTTTGCTGTCACGGACGGCACGCACGCGCTGGAAGTGGTCAATAACGCCGCTTACTATAGCTACGATGACTTCAGCCTGCCTTTCACCGGCACGCGCCTCGCTCAAATCCTGAGCTTGAACCTGACTCCGGCCCAACTCGCGCACTTCACCGTCCGTTGGGACGTCACGACGCCGATGGTTCCGGTGGCCGCGGGCGGCACGGATAACGATTACATCAACATCGATTATAATGCCATCAATGGAGCCATCTTCCCCATGTCCACCGGACGCCGCCAAAGCGACGGGCAACTGGGCCTGCAACGCGAGACCTACTCCTCGACGCTGGACCAAATTCTTTACTGGCCCAGCGCCGCGCCGGGTTTGGGATTCTCCTATAGCCAGCCCGGCTATCCGTCGGTCACCTGGGGCGCCTCGCCGTTCTTCTTTGACAACTTCGTATTGATCAACACCGCGCCGAAGTACACCTACATCACGGCGGAAAGCTACAACTCTGCCGCCGGCTCCTTCACCTTGACATGGTTGTCCGAGCCCAGCCAGACCTACACCGTGCAATACGCGCCGACCTTGGTCGCCACCTTCACGCCAGTGGCCCAGAACGTTCCTTCGGGCGGCGATTACACCACCAAAACGGTGACGATCCCTGGCGGCGCTGCGGGTTACCTCCGAATTCTCGCGCAGTAAACGGGTCTGCCGAGTCCAGAAACAAAAGCCGGCGGGGATGACTCCGCCGGCTTTTTGAGTCATTGATGATCCTTCCATGAGCATCCGCCGATTTGTTCGCCTCTTCGTCGTCGCCGCATTTTTCGCCGCAGCGGTGTCATCACCGTGCGCTTCCATTTGGAACGGGCATGCCCTGACCGTATTGGAGGACGGCGACCTCGCAGTCGTTACGCCGCTTTCAGACGATGTGGTGCGGGTGCGGATGATTCGCGGAACAAACTTTGGCCGAGACCATTCTTACGCGGTCATCAATCAGAATCTCGGCCTCATCCATGCCAGCGAGCATGAAGACGGCGCCGCCTCGATCCTGACTACCGCAAACTTGATCGTGACGATCCAGCATCATCCTTTCCGGATTCGCTTTGCCACTCACGATGGCGAAACCCTTGATGCCGATGATGAACGCGGAACCCGTTTTGACGGCGCGTCTTTCCAGTTAAGCAAAGAATTGCCGTCCGCCGAGCATATTTATGGGTTAGGTGAAAAAAGCGGGAAGCTGGACAAACGCGGTTGGCTATTGGGCGGCTACAATTATGTCATGTGGAACACCGACACGTACGCCTGGGATTCCAGCGCCGATCCGCTCTACGTTTCCGTGCCGTTTTATATCGGTGTGCTGCATGGCCATGCGCATGGCATTTTTTTGGACAACACGTGGCGCAGTCATTTCGATGTCGGGCACGATCGTCCGGACAGTTTGACGCTCGGGGCCGAGGGTGGCGAAGTCAATTATTATTTCATCAACGGCCCGCAGCCCCGGCAGGTCATCGAGCGTTACACCGCCTTGACCGGGCGCATGTCCGAACCGCCGCTATGGTCGCTGGGCTATCAACAATGCCGCTATAGTTATTATCCCGAAGCGCGCGTGCGCCAACTGGCCGAGACCTTCCGGCAAAAGCGCGTGCCTGCCGACGCCATCTGGCTGGACATCCATTACATGGATAATTACAAGCCATTCACATGGAACCACGACCGTTTTCCCGATCCCAAGAAAATGATTGACGATCTCGCGGCGGAAGGTTTTCGCCTGGTCACCATCGTCGATCCTCATCCGAAGCAGGAAGTCGGCTACGCGCCTTACGATTCAGGCGTGGCCGGAGGCTACTTCATCAAGAAACCTGACGGCAGCCTGTTCACCGGCAATGTCTGGCCTTCCCAGGCGGAAAAAAATCCCGCCCCCAGCGTTTTTCCCGATTTCAGCATGCCCGCGGCGCGCGTCTGGTGGGGCGGGTTGTTCAAGGGGTTGGTGGATGCCGGCGTGGCCGGAATTTGGAATGACATGGACGAGCCTTCAGTGTTCGTGCCCCTGACCGGAACGATGGCGAGTGATGCCGTGCAGGATAATGAAGGCCAGCCCGCCACACACCTGCAATTGCACAATGTTTTCGGACAACAGATGACGCGCGCCACCTTTGAAGGGTTGGCTGCCCTGCGCCCCAACGAACGTCCCTTCGTCTTGACTCGCTCCAGCTTCGCAGGAGGCCAGCGCTACGCCGCCGTCTGGACAGGCGATAACACGGCGGATTGGGGTTCCTTGCGCCAATCGATCTCCACCTGCCTCGGCCTGGGTGTCTCGGGCTTCGGGTTTGTGGGAACAGATGTGGGCGGGTTCGTGCATACCGCCTCGGCCGAGCTCTTCACGCGCTGGCTGCAAGTTGCGGTCTTTTATCCTTTCATGCGCACGCACACCGATTTGCCGAATCCCGACAAGGAGCCGTGGTCTTTCGGGGAACAATCCGAGGCTGTCAACAAACGCGCGATTGAGTTGCGTTACGAATTGCTGCCTTACATCGCCAACGCCATGTATGAAACCGCTCGCACCGGCGTCCCTGCCATGCGCCCCTTGTTTGTCGATTATCCAGATGATGAAGCCGTCGCGGCGCTGGACGACGAATTTTTATTCGGCTCCGATTTGCTGGTCGCTCCCGTGGTTTGGGAAGGCGTCGCTTCGCGAACGATTTATCTGCCGCGCGGCCAATGGTTCGATTATTGGACGGGCAAAGCGATTGCCGGTGGGCAGACCATTTCTGTGCCCACGACCATCGAGACCCTGCCAGTATTTGTGCGCGGCGGCGCTTTTATCTTTCGCCAACCGGTGGTGCAAAGCACCCGGGAAATGGCGGGCAATCCATTGCGCGTCCTGATTGCGCCCGCGCCAGAGTCCGAAGCCGAACTTTACGAAGATGACGGCGCAACACTCAATTATGAACACGGCGAGTACCTGCAACGCCGGTTTCATCAGGTCCAAAACGACCAGGGCATTGCGGTGGACATTGCGGTCGCCGGCGGAGAATTTCGCCCCGCCGCCCGCGCATTGGAGTTAAACATCTGGAGCGAGCGCGAGCCGCGCACGGTTTCGCTGGCCGTGGGTGGCGGCGGCGCGCGCGACCTTCCGCGTCTGGACGCCAGCGCGCTCGCCGGAGCAGGGGAGGGCTGGACGTGGGCCGACCACGCGGTGGCCATCAAAACGCGCGACCGTTTTGAGCGCCTCCAATTTGCGGTGGCGAATTGACGCCAGCAGCGCCGGCTTGTTTCGCCGCGAATTTGCGTGTTAAATGACGCCATGCAGCCAAGCAATGCCGATGGCCGGATAATGCGCTGCGGCCTTTGGGCGCTGGTCCTCGCGCTGCTGCTCGGCGGCGGTTCCATTCAAGGCGCCGTTCTTTGGAGCGACCTCGGCGCCACCCTGGCTTACGAAACTGGCGACGGCAGCGACATCCTGAGCGGCGCGGTCAAGCGGGACGATTCTTCCACCGACACGCTCTATTTCAAATTTCATGTTGACCCGCTATCGGATGTCAGCACGGAGGAATATTTCGCGGCATTCGAACTTTACGAAGGCGGCGAAGAACGGCTCGGCGTGGGCAACGCGCTCAAAGCCTGGGCCTACAGCGCCTTCAAAATGGTGGTCAGCGGCGATTCCATTATTTCTGATTACGTCGATCTCCATTCCTCCCGCCCGCAATCAACGGGCGGAACCAACGCGACGGGTTATCTTCCTTACGAGCACCCTTATCGCGGCTTGGAAAGCACGATCGTTGTTAAAGTGCAATACGTAGCCGGCGGCGATGATCTCATCACGATCTGGCTTAATCCCGATCTGGGACCTGGCGCCAGCGAAGCCAGCCAGCCGGAAAATCTCATCACCCGCATGAACGCTGACGCCTCCTTTGACGAGATCCGGTTGCGGCATGGCGGAGGAGGCGGCGGTTGGATTTTCAGCGATATGGAAATCGCGGATTCCTTTGCCGATTTTGTCAGTCACGACAACAGCTCGGGCAGCGCGGATGCCGGATTCGCCGGCAATATTCCACTGACGTTTCAATCCTGGCAGCGCGAACAAGGCCTGCCGCAAAACTTTGTGCGCGCCGTGGCGCAAACCCGCGATGGCTATTTGTGGGTGGGCAGCGACGATGGCGTCGGGCGTTTTGACGGTTTGCGGTTCGTGCCCTTTGGTTTGCGCGAAGGGCTGAATAGCGGCCCGGTGCGCACGCTGTTGGGCGACCGGCGCGGCGCTCTCTGGATTGGCGGCGCCGCCAATGGTTTGACGCGCTTTCAGAATGGGCGTTTTGTCACCGTCTCCAATCTTCCGTCTGACGCCATTCTCGCCCTCGCCGAAGACAAGGCTGGCGGGATTTGGATTGGGACGGAAAACGGGCTGGCGCTATGGCGCGACGGCGCGTTGGCCAGCGTCCCGCCCGGCTCCGAATTCCGCGGCCACGCCGTCGCCGCGCTCGCGAGCGATGAACACGGCGCCTTGTGGGCAGGCGTGAAAGGCGCGGGCGTTTTCAGAATCGACGGCTCGAAACTGGCTAAGGTCTCCGATCCGTCCGTGCGGTTGTTGCTGGAAGATCCGCATTGCCTGCTGGCCGATCGCGAAGGCCGTCTCTGGGTCGGGGCGGCGGATGAATTTGTGCTTTATCTCGAAAAAGATCGCTGGCACGCCCACCGCATTCATCCGCACCAAGGGAAGCCTTACATCAGTTCCCTTGCCGAAACGCCCGACGGCACCGTCTGGGCCGCCTCGGTGGGCGAAGGTCTGTTCCAGTTCAAAGGCGGCGCGGTGCAGGCGATGAACGCCTTGAGCGGCCTCTCCGACAACCTCGCCGAGGCGTTATTCGTCGATCAGCAGGGCGCCCTCTGGGTCGGAACCCATGGCGGCCTCAACCGCATGCGCGCGCAAACCGTCATCTCGTTTGGCCAGCGCGAAGGCCTGGGTTACGGCGCCGTGCAAGGTCTGGCGGAAGTCGCGCCGGGCGTCGTGTGGGCCGGAAAGTTAAGCGACGGCCTTTACCGCCGGGACGGCCGCAGCTTTCACCGGCTTTCCAGCGCCGGCCTCTCGCTGGCCGGCCCGCAAGTCAACGCGCTGCTCCGCGCGCGCGATGGCAGTTGCTGGGTCGCCGCCGAACATGGCCTGTTGCATTTCAAAAATCCGCTCTCCATTTCGAGTCAAGTGGATTTAGTCCAATTCACCAACGGCGCCAACGTGGTTGCCCTAGCCGAGGACCGCGAGGGCGGACTCTGGGCCGGCACACGCGGCGGCGAACTTTGGCGTTTGCGCGGCGAACAATGGACGGCGCAAACCCAGGGGTGGCAATCCCGCGCGATCACGGCCATTGTCCAGGATCGCGACGGCTCCATGCTGATTGGCACGCAAGGCGCCGGGTTGTTTCGCCTGCGCGATGGCGCGACCGACCGGGTGGGCAAAAAGGAAGGTTTGCTCAGCGACCTTATTCGCACGCTATATCTTGACCCTGACGGTTCGCTCTGGATTGGCACCGAGGGCGGCGGCTTAAGCCGGTTGCACGACGGCAAAATTTCCACCTTCACCACGCGCGACCGCCTTCCAGACAATACTATTTCTCAAATTGTCGAGGACGACTCCGGGCGCCTTTGGCTCGGCAGCAATCGCGGCATCGCGTGCGTGGGCAAGCGCGAATTGGAAGACCTCGAAGCGGGCAAGACATCGGCCCTATATCCACAAGTCTATGGCCGCGATGAAGGCATGCCGTCAGAGGAATGCACCTCCGGCTTTTTTCCCGCCGGTTTGAAGACTGCCTCTGGCCGTCTCTGGTTTTCCACGCTCAAGGGGATTGTGATGACCGATCCGCAGCCGCGTCTCGCCAGCGCCTCCGCGCTTTCTGTGGCGCTGGAAGATGCCCTCGTGGACGGTGTTCCCACGCCCAAACTCAGCGCCGAGGGCGGCTCGACGCTGCATCTGCCGCCGGGCAAACATCGCTTGGAATTTGGCTACACCGCCGTGTGTTTCGACGCCCCCGATCGGGTCCGTTTCCGCTATCGCCTCGAGCCGCTGGATCCTGATTGGTTTGACGCTGGCACGCGGCGCACCGCCTCTTATCCCTTTGTTCCACCCGGTGATTACCGTTTTGTCGTCAGCGCCGGCGCCAGCGAAGGCGTGTGGGGCCCGCCCACCACCATGTTGACACTGACTGTCGCCCGGCATTTCTGGCAGGCGTGGTGGTTCATCGGTCTGGCGGTCGCGGCGGTGCTGGGCGCGGTGGCGGCCATCGCGCGCCTGGTGGAAAAAAGAAAACTTCAACAACGCCTGCGCCAATTGGAGCAGGAAAAAGTGCTGGAGCACGAGCGCACCCGCATTGCGCAGGATTTGCACGATGAAATGGGCGCCAAGCTGTGTCGCATTTCCTTTCTCAGCGAACACGCCCGGCGCGGCCCCGAGTTGCCCGGCGAACTGCGCAGTCAGATCATATCCATCTCCGACGCCTCGCGCGAAGTGTTGCATTCGCTCGATGAAATTGTCTGGGCCGTCAATCCCCGCAATGATTCGCTGGAACCAGTCGCCTCTTACATCGGTCAATACGCCCAGGAATATTTTCAGGAAACCGGCATTCAATGTGAGTTGGATATTCCCGCGCAATTCCCCTTCTTCCCGCTCTCCTCGCAATTGCGCCACCACCTCTTTCACGCCGTGCATGAGGCTTTGACCAACACGCTCAAACATTCCCGCGCCACGCGCGCCAAAATCTCCATCAAATGCGAAACCGCGTCTTTTGAGATCTCCATTTCCGATGATGGCGCGGGATTCGACGCCACGCGCACCGACGGCGCCGCGTTTGTTTCCGGCAATGGCTTGCGCAACATGCGCGAGCGCCTGGCAGGGGTGGGGGGATGCTGTTACATCGAATCGCAACCCGGCCGCGGCGCAACCGTGCGTTTCGTTATCCCGCGCAAGGCCCCAGTCCGCCGCCTGCTCGCATGATCACTGTTTCCATCGTTGATGATGAGGCGGAATTGCGCCGGTCCATCGCGACGTTTGTGAATGGCGCGCCGGGTTTCAAATGTGTCAGCGCCTATGCCAGCGCGGAGGAAGCCTTGCGCCGCCTGCCCGGGGATTCCCCCGACGTCGTCCTGATGGACATCAATATGGCAGGGATGAATGGCATCGAATGCGTGGCGCGTTTAAAGGCAAGCCATCCGCACATGCACATCGTCATGTTGACAGTTTACGAGGATGCCGACCAAATTTATAAGGCTCTCGCCGCCGGCGCCTCTGGCTACATGCTCAAGCGCTTGACCCCTTCCAATTTGCTGGAAGCCATTCGCGAAGTCCACGAAGGCGGATCGCCCATGTCGAGCTCCATTGCCCGCAAGGTCGTCGCCTCCTTTCAAAAGGCTGCGCCGCCGGACGCCCGTTTTGGGCCGCTCTCGGCCCGCGAACAAATGGTGCTCGAACGGCTCGCCAAAGGCTCGCCCTACAAGCAAATTGCCGCGGAATTGGACATCACGGTCCCAACGGTGCGCAATTATCTGCGGCGCATTTATGAG
This sequence comes from Verrucomicrobiia bacterium, assembly GCA_035551475.1. Lineage (GTDB taxonomy): Bacteria > Verrucomicrobiota > Verrucomicrobiia > Limisphaerales > Palsa-1400 > DASZMX01. The sequence continues at coordinate 1,758 of DASZMX010000133.1, read as the reverse complement.
AAACTCCATGTGCAATCGCGCACCGAGGCGGTGGCGAAGTATTTGACTGAAGGATAGGCGCTTGTGGTCACTTCATGCGACTATGGCCACGCCGCGCGCCGCCTTAATTTTTTAGGCGCAAGGACAAATGGTCCATGATTTCTGTTTCGATTGTAGATGATGAGGACGGCCTCCGGCAGTCCATTGCCGCCTTCGTCAATGGCGCCGCCGGCTTTGCCTGCGTCAGCGCTTATCCCAGCGCCGAAACCGCCCTCCAAAAATTGCCCGCAGACAAACCCGACGTCGTCCTCATGGACATTCATCTCGGCGGCATGAGCGGCATCGAGTGCGTGCAGAAACTCAAGACCGCCTCGCCGCAAATGCAAATCGTCATGTTGACGGTGTACGAGGACACCGCGCAAATTTTCCAGGCGCTTTCCGCGGGCGCCAGCGGTTACATGCTTAAGCGTTTGACGCCGGAAAAATTGCTCGAAGCCATTCGCGACGTGCATGCCGGCGGCTCACCCATGTCCAGTTCCATCGCCCGCAAAGTGGTCGCTTCCTTTCGGCAATCCGCCCCGCCGGACCAGGCGGATTTGCATCTTTCCGCCCGCGAAGAATCCGTCCTGAGTTGTCTCGCCAAGGGCTTGACCTATCAGCAAACCGCGGATCAGTTGGGGATAAGCATTGAAACGATTCGGACTCATATCAGACGGATTTATGAAAAGCTCCACGTCCAATCCCGCACCGAGGCGGTCGCGAAATTTCTGCGCCGTTAGCCTCGTTCTGCTCTGCGCGGCGCTTTTCGCCGGCCCCAACGCGTGGGCCGCGCCCAAGCCCGTTTTTACGCATTACATGCCGTGGTTCGTGGCCAAGCCGTTCAGCGGCAGTTGGGGCTGGCACTGGACCATGAATCATTTCAATCCCGACATTGTGGACGGCAACGGCCAGCGCGAAATCGCCTCCTGGTACTACCCGGAGATCGGCCCCTATGACTCAGATGACGACGCTGTTCTGGAATACCAGGTCACGTTGATGAAGCTGGCGGGCATCGACGGCGTCATTGTCGATTGGTACGGTATGGATAACTACGCCGATTACGCTGTCAATAATCAGCGCACGCTGGCGCTCTTCAATTGGACGCGAAAAGCCGGGTTGCAGTTCGCGCTCTGCTACGAGGACCAGACCATCCGCGCGGAGGTCGCCGCAAAGTTTATCGCCACCAACCAGGCCGTCGCGCACGCCCAGCAAACCATGCTGTACGCGCAGTCCAATTTCTTCAATGACCCGAGCTACGCGCGTCTCGGCGGCCAGCCCGTGCTCCTCAATTTCGGCCCGCAATACTTCACCACGTCCGCCAATTGGTCGTCGATTTTTTCCGTTCTGAGCGGCTCCAATGCCACCCCGGCGTTCTTCACCGAAGACAATCGCCTCGGCCTTTGGAAAGGGGCGTTTGAGTGGCCGCCAATGTGGATGGCCGCCACCAACGCCGGAGTTCTCAACGCGACGCAACTGGATGAATATTTGACAGCCTTCGAGCAAAAAGCGCGCGCCGTCCCGCCGTGGCCCGCCTACATTAGCAGCGCGTTCCCAAGGTTTCACGACATCTATGCCCAAGCCGGGGTTAGCGCCTCCTATGGCATACTTGATGACGCCAGCGGAGCCACGTTCCAAAACACACTGCGCCGCGCCTTCACCAACACCTCTTCGCTCGTGCAACTCGTCACCTGGAATGACTACGGCGAAGGCACGATTATCGAGCCTACGGCGCAGTTCGGC
>DASZMX010000132.1:0-28244 GCA_035551475.1 Verrucomicrobiia bacterium | reverse complement strand
CTGCCAGTGACCTTTCCGCCGGCGGCCTCGATTTTCGCGCGGGCCTCATCTCGCGACATTGTCGGAAGTGTTCCCGTCAAGACGAACGTCTTTCCAGCCAACGCGCCGGCGCTCGCTTTCTGCGCCGCCGCCTTCTCGCTTTTTGGCTTAATGCCTAGCTCCTTCATGCGCCGCAAGATCGCTTTTCCATTCGGGCCCGCAAAAAAATCCAAAACGCTTTTCGCCACCACCGGTCCAATCTCCGTATTGACGCCCGCGTTCTTCGTCGCCGCCTTGCTGCGCTCCGCGAATCCCGCTGCCAAAAGGCGCTCCTCAAGCGCTTTCGCTTCGTCCTTATCCTCCGTCTCGTGATACTTCACCACGTCCGCGAGCAATTCCGACACCGCAACCTCTTCCATCGTGTCGTGAAATTTTGCCAGCTGACCGGCGGTCGTTTTGCCCACTTCCGGAATTGCCAGGGCGAAAAGCCAGCGCGATAGTTCTGCCGTTTTCGCCCGCGCGATGGCGTGCACGGCTTTCTCAGCGTTCTTGCGCCCAAACACGCGCGGCGCTTCTTCGTTCCCCAAGTTCAACACGGCGAGATCGTCCACTTTTAGCTCGAACAAGTCCAAAGGCTCCTTGGCCAGACCGCGCTCGATCAATTTATCCGCCACGATGCCGCCGACGCTTTCGATGTCCAACGCGCCGCGCGCGGTGAAGAATTCCAGCCGACGCGTTGCTTGCGCCGGGCACTGCAAATTCTCGCAGCGCCACGCCACGTATTGCGGATCCCGTCGGATGGGCTGGCCGCACACCGGACATTTCCCGTGCAAATGCGCGACAAAATCAAACACCGCCGCCGTCTCCGGTCTCTTGGCCATCACCACGCCAACCACTGCGGGAATCACTTCGCCAGCCTTTTCGATAATTACCGTGTCGCCAATGCGAATATCTTTGCGGCGAATCTCGTCCTCATTATGCAGGGTCGCCCGCCCGATCGTACTGCCCGCGAGAAACACCGGCTCCAAATCCGCGACGGGTGTCAACACTCCCGTTCGCCCGACCTGCACCAGAATGTCCTTCAGCCGGGTCTCGGCCTGTTCCGGCGCGTATTTATAGGCCATGGCCCAGCGCGGCGCCTTGGAGGTGTAGCCAATTTCCTCGCGCAGGTTAAAATCGTCCAACTTGATCACCGCGCCGTCCGTCTCGTATTTGAAATCATGCCGCACCTTGTCAAGTTCACGGATCGCCGCCAGCAATTCCTCCTCGCTCTCGCAGCGCCACACCTTTTCCGGCGTGCGAAAGCCGAGGTCGGCCAGCCATTCCAACCATTCCCCATGCGTGGCGGGCAGGTCATCCGACTCCACGTGGCCGACGCCGTAAAAGATTGCGTCCAATCCGCGTTTGGCCACCACGCGCGGATCCAATTGTTTCAGCGAGCCCGCCGCGGTGTTGCGCGCGTTGGCGTAGGTTTCCTCTCCGGCGGCGGTTTGTTCCTCATTCAATTTCTTGAAGGCCGCTTTGGGCAGGAACACCTCGCCGCGCACCTCCATGACGCCGGGCCATTTTCTTCTTGTCTTATGCAAACGCAGCGGGAGGCTGCGAATGGTCTTTAAATTCGCCGTGATCTCGTCGCCGGTCACACCATCGCCGCGCGTGGCGCCCAGCGTCAGTTTGCCATCTTCGTAACGCAGATTCACCGCCAGCCCATCGATCTTGGGTTCGACCGTCCAGGCAAGTTTGGTGTCCGGCGCCAGCTTTTGCACGCGCGCGAGAAATCCCCGCACTTCGTCTTCCGAATACGTATTATCCAGGCTCATCATCCGCGCCAGATGCGCGGCCGGCGTGAACGCCTTCACCGGCTCTCCGCCCACCCGTTGCGTCGGCGATTCCGGCGTGGCTAACTCGGGAAATTCCTTCTCCAAATCCACCAGCCCTCGATAGAGCCGGTCATACTCCAAATCCGAAATCTCCGCCCGCGCCTCCACATAATACAGCCGGTCATGCCGCCGAATCTCCGCGGCCAACTCATCATGCTTCGCTTTCGCCTGGGGCAATGTCATCTCTACCCGACTCTAAACGAGTCACGGGGAATTTTACAGAACAGGAATTACCCTTAAATTGATCCGGCTCCAGGCGACGGCCAATGTCCGGTCCGCACCAATTCCCGGCGCAACGCCACGCGCGCCTCGGAATTCATTTGCAAAAGCCAGACGGTGGCGCGGCCTATGGACGTTAGACCTATAATCCGGTCGCCTTGAAAACCAAAATGTCGGAGCCACTTGTCACGACGGGGATGAAACAACCGCACCGTTTCGGTGGAGTCGGGATCCACGGCCGTTAGATTGGTCCCCTTATGCGCATTACATTTTTGGCATGTCCAAGCGAGGTTGTTTAGCTGGTTTGTGCCGCGATGTTGCCTCGCCACTATGTGGTCAAGATGAAATGGCAACAGCGGCAGATCGCGTTCGCGGAAAAGGCAATACTCGCAACGTCGCCCAGCCCGGTCGCGGACAGACTGGCGGAAAGAAGACACAGGTTCAGTGTCCCGCCATAAACCGTCGCGCTTGCGCCTGTAAGAGCGCGACGATATCTCCCACCTCTATAAAAATGTGGTACTCTGCGCTCTCTTCCGGCGTTAACGTGCCTTGGTCGCACTTGGCCGCCAAACGTTTTATTCGCCGACGCGCTTTTTCATCCACGCGAATCGCCAAAATTTCTTTGGCCGCCACCGGAGTCAGCGCCCTGCCCAAGGGCGTCATAATTCGTTCCAATAACTTTGTTGCTCCGGCTTTCGCTGGCATGACGATACTGTACCCGGGAGAGCTCCCAAAATCGAACCTTTTTCTTCGGCTATTGCAGCCAATCGCATCTCCGTGCGGTGGACAAACCCGCGCACTCACGCCACCTTGTGGCAATTCATGAAGTTGACCGCGTTCCTCCCCTTTTTGGCGCTGCTGGCCAGCGGCGCGGCCTTGGCCGGGCCTTCGGTGCGACCGGGCTGGGGCTCAATTCCCTATCATGACGCCGGCGGCTCGGGCGTCACGTTTCGCGTGTGGGCGCCTAATGCCACGAGCGTTTTTGTCCCGGGCATTTTTAATAATTGGTCCACCACCGCCAACCCGCTCGGGAAAGATCTGGTCAATGGGGTTTGGAATGGCGTCTGGTCCGGCGACATTCCGGCGGCCACCAATGGTCAACAATATAAATATTTTATCAACTACAGCGGCGGCAGCGTCTGGAAACATGATCCGCGCGCCCGCCTGGTGACCTACTCCGGCTCTTCCTCGGGCGCCAACGACATCATTTACGATCCGGCGGCGTTCGCGTGGCAGGATGACGCTCCGGTGGCGCCGGCGGTGGATGATCTTTTTATTTACGAGCTGCACATCGGCACGTTCGGCGGCGCGGGGGCAAACAAATTTCTCGCCGCCACCAACAAGCTCGATTACCTCAAAGGCCTTGGCGTCAATGCCGTCGAGGTCATGCCGGTGGCAGAATTTCCCGGCGATAATAGCTGGGGCTACAATCCCGCCCAACTTTTCGCGGTGGAAAATGTTGGTTTTGGCGGGGCGGACGGTTTCAAGAATTTTGTCCTGGCCTGTCATCGGCGCGGCTTGAGCGTGTTGCTCGATGTCGTGCACAATCATTACGGACCCGACGATCTGGATATGTGGAATTTCGACGGCGTCGCCGGCAGCGGCTCCCTCGGCGGCGGGATTTATTTCAACGAGAGCAATCCCAATCTCCAGGTCACTCCCTACGGCGACACCCGCCCGAACTTCAGCAGCCTGCAAGTCAGCAATTTCGTGCGCGACAATTTCACGCTCTGGCTCAGCGAATATCATGTGGACGGTTTTCGCTGGGACACTCCCGGCCTGATGATGAACGCCGACAACTACGGCTACATCGCCGCCGCGGGCAATCTCATCAATGCTGTCAATAGCATGATTCATCAGGATTACACCAACAAAATCAGCATCGCCGAGGACGTCTATAATTCCTTTGGCTTCGACAGCGCCTGGGACACGACTTTTCCCTACACGGTTACGCCGCAGCTTACCAACGCGTCGGACGCCAATCGGGACATGAATGTTCTCGCCAATGCAATTCAATACAATGTGCGCTATGGCGGCTCGGCCGGCCCCGCGCGCGTCGCCTTTCTCGAATCCCACGATGTCGTGGGCGATTTGAACAGCGGCGTCCGCCTCGTCAAGGCGATCGATCCCACCACCCCCAATAGTTATCGCGCCCGCAAACTTTCCACGCTCGGCGCTGCGCTCGCCCTCACCGCTCCCGGGCTGCCGATGATTTTTCAAGGGGAGGAAATGCTCGAAAACCAATCCTTCGACTCCAGCCTCGCCGTCGATTGGAGCAAAACCAACACCTACAGCCGCATCGTGCAATTCTATCGCGACCTCATAGCCGCGCGGCGCGATCTTAAGGGCTATACGCCCGGCTTGAAAGGCGACCAATGCTCCATTCTGCTCGCCGATAACGCGCGCAAAATCCTCGCCTTTCACCGCTGGAAATCCGCCGCGCGTGAGCAAGATGCCGTGGTGGTGGCCAACTGTGGCAACGCGGTGGTCACCAATTACGCCTTGCCGCTCCCATCGTCTGGCAATTGGTATGTCCATCTCAACAGCGACTCCACCAACTACAGCGCCGATTACAGCAATTCGAGCAACATCGTCCTGGTCGCCTCTGGCTCGCCCTTCCGCGCCTCCGTGACGATCAGCCCTTACACCGCTCTCATCCTGTCCCAAACGCCCGACGCGCCGCCTCCTCTCGCCGTCACGAACGTCAATAATACCCTTGGCGTCACGTGGCCCGCTGCCTATGCGGGTTGGTCCTTGCAACAAAGCTCGGCCCTGAGCGGCTCCTGGCAACCGGCCTTCACCGCGCTCCAAACCAACGGCCCCACCGTCTCGGCCTCGATCAACCCATCTGGCGCCGCGCAGTTTTATCGTCTGCAAGGGCCTTGACGCTCCCGGGCGCCAACTCCCGCAACGCGCGTCGCTGCACCTTGCCCGTGATGCCTTTCGGCAGCGCGGGCAGAAAATGGATTCGCTCGGGTGTTTTGTAATCGGCCAGCCGCACGCGGCAAAACTCGCGCAATTCCGCTTCGCGGGCGGCGCATCCTTCGCGGAGCGCGACGAACGCCACCACGCTTTCGCCCTGCGCTGGATCGGGCATTCCGATCACTCCCGCCTCCAGAATCGCGGGGTGCGCCAGCAGCGCCGCCTCCACCTCCTGCGGCGAAATATTGGAGCCGCCGCGAATGATGATTTCCTTCAAGCGCCCTTCGAACCACAGATAGCCGTCTTCATCCAACCGCCCCAAATCGCCGGTCAATAACCAGCCATTCACCAACGTGCGCGCCGTCGGGCCCGGGTCGTCCCAATAGCCGATGAAATTGGCCGGGCTGCGCACCGCAATTTGCCCCACCGCGCCCACCGCGCAAGGACAGCCCTTCGTGTCAAACACACGCACCTCCACCTTCGCCGGCGGGCGCCCGATGGAGCCGGGCCGATGAGCCCCGAGAGGGTTGCTCGAGATCAGGAGGCTTTCGCTCATGGCGTAACCTTCGAGCACGGTTTGGCCGTGGCGCAGCCATCATTCCTGCAAACTCACCGGCACCGCATCGCCGCCGCTCAACCAGGCCCGCATCGATCCTAGATCACGGGGGCGCCGCTCCTGCTCCACCGCCAGGGCCTGCAACAACGCGGGCAGAACGAGCGACCAGGTGCAGCGATGTTTTTCCACCAGATCCAGCAATTCCCCCGCCTCGAAGCGCGGCAGCAAAACCGCCTTGCCCCCCGTCACCAGCGTCGGCAGCAGCGAGCCGCACAAACCCGCCGTGTGCATCATCGACATGCTCACCAACACCACGGACGTCTCATCAAATCCCAGCGGACGCATCGTCTCCGCCGAGGCCTGCAGCGTCTGTGGCGTATGCGTGACACCCTTCGGTTGCGCTGTGGTGCCGGACGTGTAAAGAAGCAAAGCCGCCGCGTCGTCCTCCACCTCTCCCTCGTCGCGCCCCGCCGCGCTCTCCGGCAGCTTGATGTCAATCTGTTCCAGGTTTGGACAATCCGCTTGCACGCCCCGCACCGCCTCCGCCAACGACGGATGGACCACGGCTCGCCTCGCTCCCGCATGTTGCAGCACATACGCGACTTCGGCCGGCTTGAAACGTATATTGACAGGCGCCGCCACCAGCCCCGAGTGAAAACAAGCCAGGATGGACACCGTCGTCTCCACTGTATTCGGCCCATGCACCGCGACGCGATCGCCGGGCCTCAACCCATCCGCGCGCCAACGCCGCGCCAAGCCTCGCGCCAGGCCATCCAGTTCAGCGTAACTTAGGACCCGTTCCTCCGTCACCAACGCCGTTTTGCCGGAAAACCTTTTCGCCGTGTCTTGCAAACTTTGAGACAAATTCATGGGAGGAAGCTTTGTCCATAGCATCAGCCGCCCCCCTTTCGCAATGAGTTTTCGTGCAAAAGAACCCGCCCGACCCGCCATTTGCATTACCGATACTTTGTTATACCTATAACAAAGTTTGGTCATGGCCTGCGGCAATTGTCGGCGGATTTGGGCTGTATTTCGGATTTCGTAATTTGGATTTTTCCGATTACGCTTCGGGCATGGATGTCTCTAAGACTGCTTTCGGCGCGTGGAATGGCGGCCGATTTATGAATTACGGGGAAGCGCTTTCGGATGAGCGTTGGATTGGGGTGGCCCGTCTTGCCTACGAGCGGGGCATTCGCACTTTTCTAACCGCCGATGTTTATGGGGCGGGCGCTGCGGATGAATTGCTCGCGCGGGCGTTGTCGGGTTTGCCGCGTGATTCTTATTGTTTGGTGGGCGCGGTGGGGCATGACTTTTACAAGGGCCAACGCCAGGGGCCGAAAGGCTTTCCGCGCTTCACTGATCCGGCTTTGCGCGCGCCGGGGGAATTCGCCGATTACCTGCGCATGGCCGCCGAAAAATCGTTGCTACGCTGCCGCGCCGAGAAGTTCGATCTGCTGTTGCTGCATAATCCCGATTCTTTGGGCTACGGGCATGACAAGGTTTGGGACGGCATGAGCCGGCTCAAGGAGGCCAAGCTCACGGATCGCCTCGGCATCGCGCCGGGGCCGGCCAATGGCTTCACGCTGGACATGATTCTCTGCCTGGAACGGTTCGGGCCGCTGATTGATTGGGGGATGATCATTCTCAATCCACTGGAGCCCTGGCCCGGCCGCCTGGTTCTGCCGGCGGCGGAGAAGCACGATGTCCAACTCATCACGCGCGTCGTCGATCATGGCGGGCTTTTTCACGATGACGTTCGTCCCGGTCACAAATTCGCGGCGCAAGATCATCGCGCGTTTCGTCCGGCGGGATGGGTGGAAGCTGGTTTGGAAAAAATCAAACCGCTCCGTCCTTTCGCCGAAAAACACGGCGTCACGATGCTGCAACTCGCCTGTCTGTGGAACCTTTCGCATCCGCCAGTCAAATCCGTCGTGCCGACGCTTATCCAGGAATTGGAAGGTAAATCCATTGAAGCCAAAGTGGACGAACTCGCGGCGCTCCCCAATCTCACGCTCTCGCCCGAGGAACGCGAAGAAATCGCCCGTCTCGGCGATAACCAAGGCTGCATGCACCTGAAAGGCGCCAACCGTTCCCACACTACTGCGGCAGAAGCCGACAAATGGGCGCTCACCAACGATCTTGAACTCGTGGCCAAGCAATGGGGGATCGACCCCGTCAAGGATCTCGCCTACTCCCACTCCACCTAGTGCGCTCGGTTTATTTCGATTACAACGCGACGACCCCCCTGGATGCCCAGGTGCGCGAGGCGATGCTGCCTTTTTTGGGCGAGGTGTTTGGCAATCCTTCGAGCGTGCACCACATTGGGCGCAAGGCGCGCGCTATTCTTGACGATGCGCGGGATCGGGTTGCAAAAGTCTGGGGGAGCCGGCCCAGCGAAGTTGTTTTCACCAGCGGCGGCACGGAGAGCAATAACCTCGCAATTTTTGGCGCGGCTCGCGCTCTGCGCGCCAAGGGACGGCATTTGATAACCTCCACGATTGAACACCATGCGGTGCTGCATTCGTTCCAATATTTGGAAAAACACGAGGGGTTTAACGTTACTTATCTGCCAGTTTCGGCGGACGGCCTCGTCGATCCGGACGATCTCAAGCAGGCATTTCGACCCGATACAACCCTGGTTTCGTTGATGGCCGCGAACAATGAAACCGGCACGATCCAGCCGGTCTCGGCCTTGGGCGCGCTTTGTCAGGAGCGGAAAATTCTGTTTCATACCGACGCAGTGCAGTGGTTTGGGAAAGAGCCGTTTTCTCACATTGACCAATTTCACGCTGATCTCGTTTCGATTTGCGCGCACAAATTTCACGGGCCCAAGGGCGCCGGCGCGCTGTATATCAAAAGCCCGCTTCATCCTGATCCAATTCTGTTTGGCGGATCGCATGAAAATGAACGCCGCGCCGGCACGGAAAATCTCGCGGGCATTGTGGGGCTGGCGGAAGCGATGACGCGTTTCGTGCCAAAACCTGTTTTCGTGGATGCGGAGTTGCGTCCTTTGACGGAAGATTTGATCAAATTTGCCAGCGGCCTGCCAGGTGTCAAAATTCGCGGCTCCGTGACGCAGCGCCTGGCCAACACCGTGGCGCTCACGGTGGCGGGGTGCGATAGCATCAGTTTGCTGGCGGGATTGGACATGGAGGGCGTGTGCGCGTCGAGCGGCTCGGCGTGCTCGGCGGGGTCGCTTGAGCCCTCGCATGTGATGGTGGCTTTGGGCGTGGAAAAGGATGAAGCGAATTCGCTCGTGCGTTTTTCGTTGGGGCGCGGTTCCACGGCGGATGAAGTCAATTATACGAAAGGCGTGCTGGAAAATGTGATCAAACGGGTGCGCGGCGCCTGAACTGCCGGTGAATAATTTGTGCCCAATTTGGACAACTCCGGTTTTTCGGGTTTTGGCGAACTTTATTCCTAGGGTTTTGGATGAGAAAATCGTGCGTAAACCCCTGAGCCCTCCCTTGACACATCAAGTTGTTTGCCTTATCCACAACCCTTAATAATAGGACTTCCTTTCTTAAAGAAATAAACTATTAAGGTCTCAATGAATTTGAGCATCGCCAAAGATCAGTTGATTCACGGTTTGCAGTCGGTGCAAAACATCGTGAGCTCCCGCACGACCCTGCCCATTCTCTCGAACGTGCTGCTGCGCGCCGGCGATGACAAATTGGAGCTGACCGCCACCGATCTGGATGTCACGATCAGTTGCTCGGTCGAGGCGAAGGTGAAGAAAAAAGGCGCCACCACCATCCCGGTTAAACGCCTCTTTGGCATCGTCCGCGAACTGACCAATCCGGAAATCGAATTGGAAGTGGATGACAAAAACGCGTGCAGCATTCGCGCGGGCGCGTCGTTTTATAAAATTCATGGTTTGAGCGCCGACGAATTTCCTCCCATGCAGGCCTTCAAGGAGGACAAGAAAATCACCGTGCCCCAGGAGAAATTGCGCGCCATGCTGCGCAAGACCGCGTTTGCCATATCCACCGACGAATCGCGCTACGTGCTCAATGGAATTTTCATCAGCCTGAAAGATCACAAAATGACGATGGTGGCCACGGATGGCCGTCGTCTGGCGCTGGTCGATGAAGAAGTGGATATTCCCGCCAACAGCGAAAGCGAATTGATCATCCCCACCAAGGCGGTCAACGAATTGACCCGGCTCCTCGGTGAAAAAGGCGAAATCGAAATCAAACCCGCCGACAATCAGGTGGCTGTCACGCTCAAGGATGACAAGGGGTTTTCCGTGCTGATGATTTCCAAGCTGGTCGAAGGCAATTACCCGAATTATCGCCAAGTCATTCCGAGCGAGACCAAGGAGCGCATCGCCTTGCCGCGGGAGGAGCTGCTCGCCGCCTCGCGCCGCGCGCAAATCATGACCAGCGACAAAGCCAATTCCGTCAAAATTTCCGTGAGCCGCAACTCGCTGGCCATCACCGCCAATTCTCCGGAAGTCGGCGAAGCGCGCGAAACGCTGGCGATCAATTACAAGGGCAAGGACATGGCCATCGCGTTCAACCCGGCGTATCTCATCGAGCCCCTCAACGCCTTGACCGAGGACGAGGTTTTTCTGGAATTGATCGACGAATTGAGCCCGGGCGTCTTGAAAATCAACGGCCCGTTCCTCTACGTCGTCATGCCGATGCGCTTGAGTTAATGGCCGGTGAATTTCCGGTGAGCAACTCGTAGCAAGTTAGCGCTGCGTTTTCCCTTGAGCCCGGCGACACTCGCCGCATGAACGATTATCGCGGGCTGATCGAGTCCACCGAACAATACCTGCAAACGCTCAAAAGCCGCGGCGTGCAGCATCTCACCGTCAGCGCCGAGACCCTCGCCGCGCTTGCCCAGCCGGTCGCTTTCCGCCCCGCGCCTCAGCCAACGGCGGCGCCCGCGCCTGCGGCAATTTCCCCCGCCGCGGTTTCTTCGAAAGCTGAAATTCTTAATGACATTCGCGAGCGCGCGCTGGCCTGCGTCAAATGCCCGCATCTCGTGCATACCCGCAACAACGTGGTCTTCGGCGTGGGCGACGTGAATGCCTCGCTGATGTTCGTGGGCGAGGCGCCGGGCGCGGACGAAGATGAGCAGGGCGAACCCTTCGTCGGCGCGGCTGGCCAATTGTTGACAAAGATCATCAAGACGATGGGTTTCAGCCGGGAGACCGTTTACATCGCCAACATTCTCAAATGCCGTCCGGACATGCCGCCGCAAAGCTCCGGGAACCGCAAGCCCACGCCGGACGAAATGAAGACCTGCCTGCCGTATTTGCTGGCGCAGATCGAAGTGATCCAGCCCAAGGTCCTGGTCGCCCTGGGCGCGACCGCGATTGACGGCCTGCTGGGCAAAACCGAGGGCATCACGAAATTGCGCGGCAAATTTCTGGAGTTCCGCGGCGTGCCGCTCATGCCGACGTTCCATCCGGCGTATCTCCTGCGCAACCAGGCCCTCGCCGAGAAACGAAAGGTGTGGGAAGACATGCTGCAAGTCCTCGAGCGCCTGGGCGCGCCCATCTCGGAAAAACAGCGCGCCTTTTTCCTGCCCGCTAGCCGTGGCGATACGGCGGCGAGAGTGTGAACGTGTTGGGCAAGTGGCGGATTTCCCGCACCGCGCCGTCTGACAGCAGAACCTCCACCACGTCAAACCGAATTTTGACCTCGGGCGAGCGCAGCAGGCGCAGATAATCCAGCGCGCATTTGGAGAGGCGCCGCCGTTTGTCCGCGTTCACGGCCGCCGCCGGACGGGTCCACGCCTCAGTGGAGCGCGTTTTCACTTCCACAAAAACCAGGCAATCGTCGTCGCGAAACACCAGGTCAATTTCGCCGCGGGCGGTGCCAAAATTGCAGGTAAGATATTTCAGGCCCTGCTTTTGGAGATGATCGCGAGCGGCGCGTTCGCCGAGGGCGCCGCGTTGCTGGGTGAAATGCTCCTCGCCTTTGCCTCGCCATCGGGCCAGACGCTGGAGCAGGTTCATGCGGGGAACGATGGCTGACGGAGAGCGGTTGTCAAGAACTGCTTTAGCGGCAGGTCAGAAGCAGAGCCACGCCGGCCACCGCGATCACGCCGCCGAGGATGGAGCGGAAATGCGGACGTTCGCCCTCGAAGCGATAGGCAAACGGAATCACGGCAATGGGCGTGGTGGAAACAATCGCGAGGACGACGCCGGTGGGGGTGGTGTGCAGCGCCCATTGATAGCAGGTCACGCCGATGGTTTGCCCGGCGAGGGCATTGCCCAGCACCCACGGCCACGCGCGGCGCCATTTCTCGCGCTCCGGCAGAGGCCGCAGCTGCGGCTCCTCGATTTGCCGGGCGACTTCCCGGCGGCGGGCGACGAGCAGAAAAACGCCCGCCACAAACAACCCGCCAATCAGCCGTTGAAACGCCGAAGTCGCGTCGTCGATGTGCTGGCCGGCCTCGCGCGCCACCTCGTAACCTTTGCGCGTCAGCACCGCGCCCATGCCGTTCCCAATCGCCGCCAGCACGCCGAAACTCACGCCGGCGAGCAGCGTCGAGCGTTTAATGGACAAATGCTTCCCGGGCGCGAGGCTGATCGCCACCCCCACGAGGATGGTGAGGCACCAGAGAATTTGCCAGGAGGTCAGCCGCGTCCCGAGCCAAAGCCATTCCACCATGGGCGCGAAGAGCGCCGAGCCGCATTGGATGATCAAGGCCGAGAGCCGCGAGCCCAGCCGCGGCAGCGCCTGGAACAAAAACACATCCGCGCCCACGCCAATAATGCCGCTGAAGAGGAAGAGCGGAAAGGAGACGCCCGACGTGCCCTGCCCAAAGGCATAAGCCCAAATCCCCAGCAGAATCGTCGCGAAGGTGAGCCTCCAGAAATTTGCCTCCGACCCGCCCATGATCCGCGCCGACCGCGTGGCAAACACGACGGACGCCGCCCACATGATCGCAGTCAAAACCGATGGCAACACCGGCGCGATCATCCGCCGCGCCGCCGCCAAGTTCAATCCTTCTTTGGCGGAAATGTGTTTGACGCGTCAGCGGGCGCTGGCGTCCTTGAGCTTTTTATTCTCCGTGAAAACGAGCGAGGCGGAATTGAGGCAGTAGCGCAAGCCGGTGGGAGCCGGGCCATCCTCGAAGACATGCCCGAGATGCGCGTCGCATTGCGCGCAGAGAATCTCCACCCGGGTCATCCCGAAGCTGTGGTCGGCGTGCTCGATGATATTTTCCTTGGCGACTGGCTGGAAGAAGCTGGGCCAGCCCGTGCCGGAATCAAACTTCGTCTCGGAGGTGAAAAGCGGCAGACCGCAGCAAATGCAGGTGTACACGCCGGGTTTGTGCTGGTCAAAGAACGCTCCGCAAAAGGCCGGTTCGGTGCCCTTGCCGCGCGCAATGCGGTATTGCTCCGCGGTCAATTGATGGCGCCAATCCGCATCGGACTTCACGACTTTGGGGACGGATTTAACCGGGCCAGGCTGGCCGTTTTCATCGAGCAAACGCACTTGAACCATAACAGGATTATTGGTGTCCATGACCGTGAGGGTTGGGCTGGCTGCGGACTTCGCGCAGCCGGTGAAAGCGGCGGCTCCCAGCAGCAGGAGAGCAGCGCAGGCGAAAGGTGCCACGGTCATACGTTATAGATACAGCGCCAGCGCTGGCTTTCAAGCGCCGGGTTGGTTTGCTACGATGACCAGCCATGACCGAGCCCACGCCGCCCCAGCGCCGCGCCATCGAGGCGCGCGGCAATGTGCTGGTCGCCGCCGGCGCGGGCGCGGGCAAGACGCGCACGCTGGTGGAGCGTTGTCTGGCGTGGATTTTGAGCGAGACCGAGCAAGGTTCCGTGGACCAAATCCTCATGGTGACGTTCACCGAGGCCGCCGCCACGGAGATGCGGCATCGTTTGCGGCAAGGCCTCGAAGCCGCCTATGAAGCCGCGCCGTCCCTGCGTTTGCAGGAACAGATGGCGCTCCTGGAAACCGCCCACGTTTCGACCCTGCATGGGTTTTGTTTGCATTTGATCTCGCAACATTTCTACGAGTTAAAAATCGAAGGGCAGGCGCGGGTGTTGCCGGCGGAACGCCATAAACTTCTCGCCCGCGAGGCGCTGGATGCGGTTTTGAACCGGGTTTATGACGGCAAAATTGCGGGGGCCGCGGCCATCCAGGACTTCATCAAGGCGCAGGGCGGCGATTGGGACAAGCCCGCGCGCGAAATGGCGTGGCGCGCCCACAGCTATCGTCACGCGTTGCCGGATCCCGACGGCTGGCTGGCCGAACAGCGGAAACGCTTCGCCGCGCCGCGCGCGGACGAATGGCGCCAATGGCTGGCGGAAGCGCTGACCGTGTGGCATTCCGGGTGGCTGGAGATTTTGCGCGCGTTGCCGAAGGCCAACCTCATCGCGGCCCAAGCAGCCGCGATTCTCGGCGCGTTGCCGACGAAACCGACCCGCGCCGCTTTCGCCGGCGCGTTGGCAGCGATCACGAAGATAGAAACCCCCCGAGGGTCCAAGCCGTGGCGCGAGCAGATTGCGGATTTGTTTACCGAGGCGTCCTTCCTCCACACCGTCACGGCGGTCGGCGAAAGCGATCCGCTGGACGAGGACTGGTCCTGGACCTGCCCGTCGATGCGCGCTTTGCTCGACTTGACAGAAGCGTATGGGGCGGCCTATGCCGCCGCCAAGCGCGCGGCGGGCGGGATGGATTTCCAGGATCTCGAGCAGTACGCGCTGCGGCTCTTGCGGACCAAGGAAGGGCAGCCGAGCGCCATTGCCGAACAGTGGCGCAAAAAATTCCGCCTGATCTTCGTGGACGAATACCAGGACATCAATGGCGCCCAGGAAGCCATCATCAGCGCGCTCGGCCGGGAAGGCGCGGAGGCCAACCGCTTTCTCGTCGGCGATGTCAAGCAGAGCATTTACCGTTTCCGTCTCGCCGACCCGCGCATTTTCGCGGCGCGCGAACGGCAGTGGCGCGAACCGGGCGGGAACGGGACGGCGCTGGCGCTCAACGAAAATTTTCGGAGCCACGAAGGCATTATCGATTTCGTCAATGGCCTGTTCGAGACGGTGATGAGCGAGGAGGTGGGCGGCGCGGATTACGCCCGGCACAGCCGGCTGGTCTTCGGCGATCGCGCCGCACGGGCGGCGTTCACCAGCGCGCCCGGCGCGGAGCCGCGCGTGGAGCTGCATGTGTGCGCGCCGTCTGATGATGAAAACGCGAGCGACGATGGAGCCCGCGCGGCTGACCGGGACGCGCGCATCATGGCGGGACGCCTGCGCGAGCTGCATGCCTCCGGCGCGATGACGCATGGCGCGGATGGACCGCGTCCCTTGGCGTGGCGGGACATGGCCGTGTTGCTCCGCTCCCCGCGCGACAAGGCCGAGGCGTACGTGAAGGCGTTTGCGCGCGCGGGTGTGCCGCTGGTGGCGGCGCGGGGCGGATTTTACGCGACGATGGAAGCCCGTGACCTGCTCAATTTGCTCCGCGCGCTGGACAATCCGTTGCAGGATTTGCCGTTGCTGGGGCTGTTGCGTTCGCCCTTTGGCGGCTGGAGCGCGCACGAATTGGCGCGCGTGCGCATTGCCGAGCAGAAGGGCCATTTTTGGAGCGCGTTGGTCGGAGGGAAACTGGCGGAGGGCGAACTGCGGCGGAAGCGCGACCTTTTCGTGGAGCGGTTTCAGATCTGGCGGCGCATGACACGGCATGCGGGCGTGACGGCGTGCGTGGAGCGGGCGTTGGACGAGACGCATTACACCGCGTGGCTGGGGGCGCAGGACCGGGCCCCGCAACGCCGCGCGAATGTCGCGCGATTTTTGCAGTTGACGCGCCAATTCGACGCCGAACGCGGCGAGGGGCTCGCGCGATTTTTGCAATTGGTCGAGGCCCAGCAGGACAGCGAGGTGGAGATCGATCCCGCCGCGCCGCCCGCCGCCGATGCGGTGCGTTTGATGAGCATTCACCAAAGCAAAGGCCTCGAATTTCCCGTGGTGGCGCTCGGCGACCTGGGAAAAAGTTTCAACAACCGCGATGCCCAAAACCGGTTGATTTTAGATGAGGAATTTGGCCTCTGCCCGCAAATCAAGCCGCCCGGCGGCGCGCAATTCTATCCGACGCTGGCGCACTGGCTGGCGCAGCGGCGGCAAAAAAGCGAGAACGCCGGCGAAGAATTGCGGCTGCTCTATGTGGCGCTGACGCGCGCGCGCGAACGCCTGGTGCTGGTCGGCAGCTCGACGGAGAAAGCCATGGAAGAAAAATGGCCGCAATTGGCGGCGGCGTTCACCACGCCACGCGGCGCGTTGCGAGCCAAAAGCTATTTGGACTGGATCGGCGGCTGGATTGGCGCCGGCGCGCCCGCCGGCCTGAAAGTTGTCAAACATATGGCCGCGGCAAGCTCCACGCCGGCCGACGCGGCGCCGGCGGAGCGTGACGCCGAAGATTTGCCCACTGAAACCTTGCGCCGCTTGGACTGGGCCTACCCATTTGAACCCACGACCCTCGAACCGGCCAAAACCGCCGTCACCGTCCTGCGCCGCCGCCAGGCCGCGTTGGAGGACGAGGAAGCCGCGCCGCGTTTTGCGCCGCGCCGCCCGTCGCAACTGGGCGCGGCTGCGATTGGCTCGGCGCATCATGCGTTTTTGGAATTCGCCGCCTTGGAGAAACTCGCCACGCGCGCGGGCCTGGAGGAGGAAGCGGCGCGGTTGCGGCGCGCCGGGCGGCTCAGCGCGGCGCAGGCGGAGGCGCTGGACTTGGACGCCCTGGGCGCTTTTTGGCAGTCGGAGATCGGCGCCCAATGGTTGAGTCAAAAAGAAAATATCCGGCGTGAGCTGGCCTTCACCGCCAAATTTTCGGCGGCGGAATTAAACGCGGCCATTCCCGACGGCGAGGAATTTGTCGTGGTGCAGGGCGCGGTTGATCTGGCGGCGATTCTGCCCGAGGAAATTTGGGTGGCGGATTTTAAGACCGATCATTTTCCGGCGTCCGATTTGCCGCGGAAAATTGCGCAGTATCGTCCACAAGTGGAGTTGTATGCGGCGGCGCTCAGCCGCATTTATCGGCGGCCGGTGCGGCGCTCATGGCTGTGCTTCCTGGCCCATCGGCAGTTCATCCTGCTCTGACAAATCGCTCGCGCCATTCGTTTGCAAGGAGACGAGCGCCCGGCGCACCAGATGGCCTTGAAAGGTGAAGCCGGTCGCGATGATGTCGCCGACCCGCGCCTCGGCCGGGGCGGCGGCGTTCTCCAGCAACTGATGCAGCCGGGCGTCAAACGGCTGACCCGGCTCGGGGGTGACGGGCAGCAAGCCCATGCGGCGGGCGGCGTCGCGGCAGGACTCCTGAAAGAGGTTGATCTGGTCAATTAAATTGCGCTGGCCGGTGCGTTGCGCGGCGATGGCCAGGCCGTAAACGTGGTCCAGCATGCGCGTGGCTGTTTGCAGCCATTCCGCTTCGCTGCGCCGCAGCTTTTCCACTTCCAGCCGCAAATGCGCCCGTTCCTGGTCGTTGGCTTTCTGCAAAAATTCCCGGAAACCCGTCGTCTCGGCGGTGAACGACTCGGAAAGCTGCTGCGCCAATTCCACGGATTTGGCGGACTGCTGTTCGAATGTTTTCCATTGCAGCGTGGCGGCGTTCAAGTGGCCGGCGAGCTGTTCGACCTTTTGCAATTCAGCGGCCACGGAAGTCAGGCGGGCGCTGTGGGTCTGGGTTTGCTCATTCGCATCGCGCCGCAGAAAAGGCGCGGTCAAACTCCATGCCGCCGCGGCGCCGCAAGCGACGATCAAGCAGGCTTCCCACCAGAGCAGCGGGCGATGGCCGAGCGCCAAAATTACGCCCGCCATGCCCAGAAACAGCACATCGGCCAGGATAAACGGCGCTAATGGCGGAGTCCGCCCTTGGTTCTCACTCATGCGAACTCCAGCGTAAATTCAAATGAGACGGAGAAAAGCCCTAAATGAGGCAAAGCGCTTGGCGGAAGCGGCGCGCGGGTGAGGGTAATCACAATTGACATGGCCCATAAATTGCTTTACAACTTGCGGCTGCTTCGACATCCCGAATAAACGCAACAGGTATGAATATCAAGATACAGAACCGGGGCGGGTTTACCTTGATTGAAGTAGCCGTCGCCTCCGCCATCGCGGCCATGCTGTTCGCCGGCATCTTCAAAGGTTATAATATGATCGGGCGCCGCGTTCAATTTGCCTCCTACGATTTGGCGGCCAACACGACGGCGATGCGCCAGTTGGAGCCGCTGATGAACGCGCAATGGGTGCCGTCCTCGGGCATCACCACGCTGTTCACACCCGCGCTGACCAACACCACCGCGACCAATTTGTGCCTGCCCAGCGCCAACGGCAGCGTCGTCACCTGCACCAATTACATTTCGGTCACGCAGGTTTCCACCAATCCGCCCTACGCCATGATCCGCGTCGATTGCGTCTGGGGATTTGACAGCATGGGAACCTTCACCAACACCGTCGCCGTGTTGCGCGCGCCTTAACCATGAAAATCGTTTTTCGCCCCGCCTCGCTTCGCCGCCGCGCCTTCACGCTGGCGGAGGTTTTGATCGTCAGCGGCCTGGCCGTCCTGGTGGGCGCGGCCATGATTCTGTGCAACATGTTCGGCGCCTCCATGGCCATTCGCCAGCAAATCTGGATGGATGCCACCGGCGATTCCGCGCGCACCGTGGGCACGATCATGAACGACATTCGCTCCGCGCAAATTGTCGTGGTGGGCAATTACGTCAATAATACCTTTGTCCCCGTCCCGAGCAACACCAACCAGTGGGGCGACGCCTGCCGCGCGTATTTCTCCAATCAAACCAACACGCCGCCGTGGGTGGATTACTATTACTCCAACACCAATCTTTACCGCACCAACTACAATGGCCCCGGCGTCGCCGGCAGCGCCTCCAAAGTCACCGCCAATCCTTGCACAAACGACGCACGCATCTTCACGTTCGAGGATTATCAAGGCAACCGCTTGACGAACACGCAGACCATCGCCGTCGTGGATGTCTATTTGTCCTATCTTAAATTCCAGAATCCGGAAGTCTTGATCGCCCCGGGCAATATCGTCGATCTCTACCAGATTCGCACCAAAATCGTTCCCCGATGAAACTTATTCAATCCACCCTCCAGCCGCGGCGCCGCCAGCGCGGCTGGGCGTTGTTGGTCACCATGGCCTTGGCCGGAGCCGCGATGGTCACCATGACCGGCGTCATGAAGTGGTCGATGGAAAGCTCCGCCCTCACCGCGCGCAACAACGAGTATTTCGCCACGATGTACGCGGCTGAGTCCGCCACGGAAAAGGCCCGCTCCGCCATCACGACGGATTTTCAGAATTACGGCGCGGCGCTGGTGGCTGTCAACATGACCAATTATTTGGCCATGGTGCCCACGTCCACGGACAACCCGTATTGGACCAACTATCATTTTAGCGGCGGCTCCGTGGATTCCAGGCTGGTCATCACCAACACCGCCAGCAGCTCGAGCATCGTGCTGGGGCCGCCCTATACGGGATTGAACATGCTCGGCTCCACCTACGAGATCATAGCCAACGCGCAAAATCGCAGTTCGATGTATCAGATTCAAACGACCGTCGGCCAGCAATTGAACATCGGCACCATCCCGCTTTTTCAATTCGCCATCTTTTACCAAAACGCCATGGAGATTAATCCGGGCGCCGCGATGACCGTCGGGGGGCCGGTGCATGGCAACGACCAGATTTACGCGGGCATTGGCGGCGGCGGTTTAACCTTCTCGAATGACGTTTCCGCCGTGGACAACATCAATCTCAACCAGTCTCCCCTCGATCCCACCGGCGGCCGCTCGGCGGCGAACGTCACCTTTGATGGATTTCGGCTCAGCAATCAAAACCCGCTCAACCTGCCCGTCGGCACCAACATGGCGGGAAGCACGACCAACGTGGCCGCCAACGTGCAGGCCATTTTGCAAATACCGGATTCGACGCAAGGGCCGACCACCGACGTCGGCACCAACATGCTTTACAACAAGGCCGACTTGATCGTGCTGGTTTCCAACGGCGTGACGGTCGTCAAAACCGGCCCGACCGCGCCCACGCCCAACGCCGCGGTTAGCAGCAATGATTGGTCGCGCTTTATCACCACCAACACTTTTTACGACCAACGCCAGGCGATCCAAATCGACGCCGTCTCCCTCAATATTTCCAACATGAATAATTGGATCAGCACCAATTCGACGTTGTATAGCCAGCTTGGGAATCGCACGCTGCAATCCATTTATGTGGCGGATATGCGTGGCACCAGCAACACGGTGGTCACGAACTGGACGCAAACCAATTACGCCGCGGCGACGACGACGACGAGTTATCCTTCCGGCAATTATCTCCGGCCGCCCCACACCAACACGCAATCCGTCACCACCACGACCAATCCTTCGCCGGGCACATATATAGGCACCAAGACCACCAGCGGCAGCCCCGTCCACTACACTTACAACGCCATCACGGGCTACACCTACACGAACTTCTCCACGGTCGCGATGTCGCAAACCAATTATCCGGACTTCGCCCAGCCGGCGGTATTCTTGACTAACGGCGCCGTGCTGCCGTCCACCGGCTTGTCGGTCGTCACGCCCGATCCGGCGTACATTGCCGGCAATTGGAATATCCAGACGAATAACGGCGGGACTTCCGACGCCGGCCACAATTCCACCGCGCACACCCGCCCCAGCGCCATTTATGCCGATGCCATGACCATTTTGTCCCCGACCTTCAATCCGGCCAACAGCGCCGCCTCCATCGGCAGCCGCAACGCCGGGAGCGACACCGTCAACGCCGCCATTCTGACGGGCAATGTTCCTTCCGATGGCAATTACTACAGCGGCGGCGTGGAGAATTTTCTGCGGTTCCTGGAAGATTGGAGCGGCGACACGCTGACCTATAATGGATCGCTCGTCTGCATGTTCGCCAGCCAGATTGCAACGGCGCCCTGGCCCGGCACTGGCACGGTTTACAATCCTCCCACGCGCAACTGGTCCTTCGACCTTAATTTCAACGATCCCACCAAGCTGCCGCCGCTGACGCCCCGGGCCACCGCCGTGGTGCGCGGCCGCTGGGCCACACTTGCGCCGCAAGCCACCAGCTTCTAGCATTGGCGCATGAGATTTCTCCTGGCCTTGCTGATGTTTCTCGCGGTGGCGGCTGGCGCGCAGGACACCAACCAGTTCCATGCCTACGCCGGCTATGTGAATTTGATCGAAGGCGGGCGCGTGTCCACCGTTGTCATTGACTGGGGCGACCAGCGATTCACGATGCGTTGCCCGATTGGGTTCGCGTCGCATGTGGATAACTACGCCCGCACGGTCAAATTCGACGCCAAGGCCGGCGCGGTGGCGATCAATATCACCATCACGACCAATTCGCCGGGCGATTTGCCGTCCGCGGAGGATTTGAAAGCGTATGCCGTCGCCAGCCATCCCGGGTCGTGGGTGCTGCAATCCTATCCGTTCCCGACGTCCTACAAGCCGGGGCTGTATGTCGATCTCGCGCAAGCGCCCGCCGCGCGGGTCTCGCTGCGCACGCGCCATGGTTTCCTGCCGACGCCCAAGGGCATCATCGAATTTGTGTTTTCCGCCAACGACGCGGACTTTGACAAGCTGCGCGTCGGCTTCATGCAATCCATCGGCACCTTTACGGTCGAGCCCTTGAAACCGCGGGGGGCGGCGCATTAGTCAGTTGCCTTCCCTGCTCCAACAATGCTACAAGACAAACGATGAACATTCCCTTCCTCAGCGGCGGCGGCAAGCGGGACCAGATTTTCGCGGTGGATTTTGGCACGCGGACGACCAAGGCCGTGTTGATGGACCGCAAGGGCAAGGATGGCGCGCTCACCCTCAGCAAGTTCCTCATCCAGGACGCGCCGATCTATGACAAGGCGCTGCCACAGGGATTGTTGACAGAGCATTTGCGCAATATCGTCGAGCAAATCCAGCCCGTCACCAAGCGCGTCACCGTGGCCGTCGGCGCGGTGGATTCGGTGCTGCGCAGCGCGGAGCTGCCGTTGATGCAGGTCAGCGACATGCGGCAGATGCTCAAATTCAACGCCAAGAATTATCTGCAGCAGGATCTGCGGGATTATGTGTTTGACTGTTACATCGTCCCGCCGCAGGGCAAGATGCAGGCGGAAGCCGGCAAAACCGGCGTCCCCAAATACAAGGTCTGGGTCGGCGGCGCGCGCCAGGATTTTCTCAACTCCCTGGCCGGCGCCATCAAGGCCGCCGGCTTGGTGGCCGACCAGGTGACGCTGACGCTGCTCGGCCCGGTCAACGCCCTCGAAATGGCCCAGCCCGACGTCTTCAACAAAGAGACCGTCGCGCTGGTCGATCTCGGTTTTAAAACCACCAGCATCAGCATTCTTTGCGAAGGCGAACTTTGCCTGAGCCGTTCCGTGGAAATCGGCGGGGACCGTTTCACCACCGGCTTGTCCGAGGCGCTCGGCATCAGCTACGCCGAGGCGGAAGGCATCAAGATCGGCATGCCCGCCGAGGTCGAGGCGCATCTTCAGCCGCTGGTGGCCCCGCTGGGGCGCGAGCTGCGCGCGTCGATCGATTTCTTCGAGCATCAGCGCGAGAAAAATGTCAGCCAGGTCCTGATTTCCGGCGGCGCCGCCCGCTCCGAATTCATCGTGCAGCAACTGCAATCCGAATTGGTGGTCAGCTCCAAGGCCTGGTATCCGACCAGCGGCATCACGCTCAATCTTCCAGCCCAGCAATTGACCGAGATCGAGCAGAGCTCCAGCCAGCTCACGGTGGCCCTCGGTTCGGCCGCCGCCACCGGCGGGCGTTGAGCCTCAGGAAAGTTTGAGCCGGCCGGTTTTGGCCCGCGGATTTTCCACGGCGAAATCCGCCAGCCAGCGCGCCGCCTCGTCAGCCAGCGCCCGCCGCTCCGCCGCGGACAAGCCATGGGGATCAAAGCGCAGTGAGCGATGTAACGCAAAAATCCGGCGCAGCCGAATCGGTTGCGGGGCCGTGCCGGAGGCTTCGAGGCGGGCCTGCCATTGCCCGAGGGTTTCGCCCGTGTGCCGCGCCAGGGCCGTGGCTTCGAGGCGGCGGTCAATTTGATAAAGCTCCGAGTCCAGGCCCGGCCAGTCCGGCGGCGCATCATTTTCCTGGCCGCGCGCCGCCGCGCGCCCCCGTTGGTCCGCGATGATCCGCCAAACCAGCGAAAGGATGAGCGGCGCCATCAGCCACGAGGCATAGCGGGCGAGCGACGTCTTGCTCCAGCGCCATTCCGAGAAGCGGAAATAAAAATTCGATCCCATGTCGGACATCGGCTCCCACCAGGGCGGCGGCGGCGCGGCGGATTTGTCGGCCCAGACAGGCGGCGTGGTGTCCACTTCCTCCCAGCTATGGTTGTCCGAGTGATAGGCCAGCGCCCAGGCGTGCGCATGGCGTTCGCGCACCAAAAAGGTTTTGCCCTGGCGCGCATTGTCCGGCACCGCGTAGCCCGTCACGTACCGCGCCGGGACGCCCGCCTGGCGCAGGAGAAGAACGGTCGCCGTGGCAAAATATTCGCAATGCCCCTCCTTGGTGGTCGTGAGGAAAACGCCGAGCGGCGTTTTGCCGGGCTCCTGGCGGTCGGAGATGTTGAGCGAGTAACGGAAATTGTCCGCAAAAAAGCGCGCGACCGCGCGGATTTTCTGGCGGTCATTCAAATTTTTCAAGCCGAGCTCCGAGGCGATTTTGGCCAGCACGGGGCGTTCGTTTTCGGAAACGTTGGTGTCAAGAATCCCGGGCGGCGGATCGAGCGAGGGGCCGGGGCCCCAGCGCGCGGTGCATTCCACCAGGCCGGGCGCGTTGTCGAGCGCGGCGCAGCCCAAACGATTGGTTTGCACCGCCGCCGGGGTGGCGACGTCCTTCAATTCGAAGACGCCGTGCGGCAGCGCCAGCGGGCCTTCGCCGTTTTGGTAATAGCCGGCCACCCGCACGTCAAACTCGATCGGTTTGGAGGGCAAAAGATTATAGGTCTCCGCCTTGGCCGAGGCGGCCGGGCTGTAGTCGTTGCTTGAGCAGGTCCAGGTTTGGTTGCGATACCCATCGTACACCGCCTGGCGCAGCAAACTGGGGCTGAACCCGGAATCATCCGGCGTCACCCGCCAAATAATTCTTCCTGACAAGCTGATTTCGCCCGCGTGTCCGATTTGGGTGCGGCATTCGCGCGCGTCGGCGGGCTGATGCAGCATGTCGGCGATCCAGCCGCCCAAGGCTCCCTCCAGCGCCGTTTGGAAGCGCCGCAATTCCTGCTGACTGTAAAATCCCATGACGACGACCATTCCGCTCAGCGCCGCCCACACGGGGATGCCCACCCGCCGGGGCCGGCTCCAGCTCAAGGCCGCCAGCAGCAGGATGGCCATGCCCTCGAAAAAATAGCCGTTGGCCTGCGTCGAGGCGCTGGTTCCCACCACGCAGAGGGCAAAGTACGGAAAGGACACATGCACCGTTTGCTGGTCGCTCCGCAATTTCCGATGAAACGGCCAGAAGAAAATCGTCGCGGGCATGGCTTCCTGCATCCCGTAAACCTGCGCCAGCATCAGCGGCAGGAAGGACATGGGCAGGCTCTGCGCGAATTTGAAGACGAACAGCATCCGATCCTGCGTCGAGTATAAAATCAGCGCCGCCCCGGCCTGCAAGGCCAGGCAAAGCATCCAGATGCGCTGCAAATCCACCGCCGAAAAATCCCAGCGCCGCCGCCACCAGCGCGCTCCTTCCAGCGCCGCGCCCATCCCCGCGCTCAACCAAAGATGGCCCGTTTGCCAGCCCCAGAAAAACAGCGCGGCCCCGAGCAAAAGCGGCGGCGTCCTCATAGCGCGGCCAGCCTCTCCGCCAGTTTCCCCGCGGGAATCACATGAAAATCCTCCGGCGCCGCCGCCATCACGCCCGGCTCGAGGGCCGTCTCGCGCGCTGTCAGCACGAAAACCTGCGCGGGCACGCCGCGCGCCAGCAAGGAGCGCACGAGCCGCTGCCGCGTGGCGTCCCAGCCCAGCAGCACGCACACGCAGCCGCTGATATCGACGGCATGATCGAGCACCAGCTGCTCCAGCTCCGTGAACGGTTTGGCCGCGCACAATTGCACCGAGGCTAAAATCTCCAGCATCTTCTCCATGCGCCCAATCCCGCGCCCGCTCGTGAAGCAGTACGCTTCCGCCCCGACAAACATCAAATCCAGCAACGATTCCTGATCCTGGATCGCGCAGGCCAGCGATGCCGCGAGCGACACCGCCTCCTCAAAAAGCTCCGTGTCCAACGCCCGACCAAAGGTGTCCAACAACAGCGCGTGCCGCACAAAATATTCGTCCTGGAATTCTTTGACAATCGGCTTGCCCAGCTTGGCGAAGCTTTTCCAATGCAGCCGCCGCAAGGGATCGCCCGCGCGGTATTCCCGCAACGACACAAATTCCTCCGACTCGCCCACCGATGACGCCATTGAGACGCCGCCTTGTTGATACTTGACAGTCCCGGGCAGGTTGAACGCCGGCACGGGATGCCGCCGCGGCAGGATTAAAATGGATTGCGGCGCCGTGATTTGGCGCAACGACCGGAAAAAACCGAACGGATCGGGGCACGCCACGGTAAGTCCCTCCAGGCGGAGCGTGCCGCGCCGCAACGGCGAGAGCCACGCCGGCACGGAAGCTTCCTCGCCGGGCTTCAAGTCAGGCACGGCCACCTCGCTGATCTCGGCCCGGACATTGCGTGTGAGCAGCCAGCGCCAGCGGTAGTAGCCATAATTGCGGTCGAGCCAGCTCCGCCGCTCCTCCAGCGGCTCGGGCGTGCCGGCGAATTCTTCAAACGTCGGGCGCGGATCGGGCAAATCCTCGATGACCTTCAGCGCCACTTGCGGACGCGTCGATTCATTGCGCACGAGCAAGCGGTAGCTTAACCGCTGGCCGACCGAGCCGAAACGCGGCAGCAGCCGCTCCACCTTCACGCGCGGCCGCCCCACCGGGGTGCACAACATGCTCAACGCCACGCCGCAGGCCAGCAGCCCGAACGTTTGGTAACCGAGGGAAGCATTCGTATCCGCGCCCAGCGCGCCGACGACCACCGTCATCACCACCGCCACCCAGCCCGCCGGCGTGACCCGGCGCCGGAAGCGATGCAAGATGAGCGAGAAGGCGCGATGATTCCGGTAGAGCCAGCGCCGGGAGAACCGTTGCCGCCACGCCATTACGCTGGTGAAAATGCCGGACATTTTTTCAAGCCGCCCGGACGCCGCGGGGCGTTTTGTTAAACCGGGACCGGCGCCCTTTTCAGGATCTCCTCCACGATGCCGCGCGCCGAGGCGCCGGAAAATTTCGCCTGCGGCTCCAGCATCAGGCGATGCGATAACACCGGCGCCGCGATTTCATGCACATGCTCCGGGCTGATAAATTCCTGCCCATCAAACAAAGCCAGCGCCTGCGCCGCTTTCATCAACGCGATCGAAGCGCGCGGGCTCGCGCCCAATTGCACGCCTGGCGCCGTGCGCGTCGCCGTCACCAGCCGCACGATATAATGTTTGAGCTCCTCGCTGACGCGGATATTTTGCGCCCCGTCGCGCAGCCGCATCACATCCTCCAGTGTCGCGCACGGCGCCACCTTCTCGATGGGGTGCGCGCCCTTCAGCGCCGAGAGCACGGCGACCTCGTCGCTGGCGCTGACATAGCCGAGGCTGAACTGCATGGCGAACCGGTCCATTTGCGCTTCCGGCAACGGGTACGTGCCGCGAAATTCAATCGGGTTCTGCGTGGCGATCACGAAAAACGGCTGGGTTAAAGCGCGGCGTTCGCCGTCCACACTGACCTGCCCCTCCGCCATCGCTTCCAGCAGCGCCGATTGCGTGCGGGGCGAAGCGCGGTTGATTTCATCCGCCAATAAAATGTTCGCAAAGACCGGGCCTTCCCGGAAGGAGAAGGTCTGGTCGCGTTGATTGAAAACCGAGACGCCCAGAATGTCCGAGGGCAATAAATCCGGCGTGAATTGAATGCGCTTGTAGCTGGCATCCACCGACCGCGCCAGGGCCTTGGCGAGAGTGGTTTTGCCGGTGCCGGGAAAATCCTCGAGCAGCACATGGCCGCCGCTGGCCAGCGCGGCGAGCAAACGCCGAATCGCCACCCCTTGGCCGCGCATCACGGCTTCGATGCTGGCGGTGATGCGCTGGTAGATGGTTCGGGCGCCCTGCGCCGTGGCGCGCACTTGCTCTGCGCCCGAGGCGGTCTCGTCTTCCGGCAGCCGTGCGGCGGTCAGCGCGGACGACTTCATAAAACTGAGGACCCGGTTCTCCGAACCATACCGCATTTTAGCCCGTTTCCAGCGGTTGTAAAAGCCATTTATCGGGCGAAATAATTTGCCTGACGCGCCGCCTCCTTTTGCCCATCCTGCCCGGCGCGATGAATCCCAAAGTTGACGCTTATATAAAAGGAGAGGCGAAGTGGCAGGAAGAAACGAAACTGCTGCGCAAAATTGTGCTGGGCTGCCCTGTGACGGAGGAATTGAAGTGGGGCAAGCCGTGTTACACCGTCGAGGGGGCCAACATCGTCATCATCCACGGATTCAAGGAATATTGCGCCCTGCTCTTTTGCAAAGGCGCCTTGCTCAAAGATCCGCGCGGCCTCCTCACTCAACAAACCGAAAATGTGCAGGCGGCGCGCCAGATCCGGTTTACGAACCTGCGCGAAATCAAGGCGCTGGCGCCCGTCCTGCAAGACTACGTGCGGGAAGCCATCGCCGTGGAAAAATCCGGCGCGCAAGTGGTTTACAAAAAACCCTCGGAATTCGAAATGGCCGAGGAGTTCCGCGCCAAGTTGGACGAAAACCCCGCCTTAAAGACCGCCTTCGAGGCCCTCACCCCCGGGCGGCAACGAGGCTACCTCCTCTACTTTTCCGGCGCCAAACAATCCCAAACTCGCGCCGCCCGCGTCGCAAAGTGCGCGCCCCAAATCCTCAAAGGAAAAGGTTTGGATGATTGACAGTTATTTGGGGACAGAATTGTCGCGATAAACGACGTAGCGCTCTTGCTTGGTAATCCAACCCTTCGCGCAGCTCCACAGAATGTCACTTAAACAAGACTTACTTCGCCAGAATGTTGCTTGCGAGTTTTCTTGAATCACGAAAGAATCACCAACCAAAAAATATCCCCAAAATGTGGAAACCAAACAGACATCAATCGGCCATCTCTTATGATTTTGCCCGACGGGGCTTGGCGCTCGGAATATTCCTGGCGTTTCTCACCGGGATATTGCCTGCCGGCGCCGACGTGCTGACACCTGGAGGCACGAACTCGTTTCCCTGGCTCGACTCCTTTTCTTTCGGAGACACGAACGGATGGAGGGATGATTTTGGCGATTCGCCTATCTCCTTTACCAACATTACATCAGCTACGGATGGCGACGGCGCCAGTCTCGTCGTGGACAGCACCAATGCAGCTTGGTTGAGATACCAGGTTTGGGAGGGTGGCTATACCAATATCACTTTCAACCAAGGTTCAGTTTTGATGTGGTTTTCCCCGCATTGGAGCGGGACGAACCAAGGAGGAGCCGGGCCACAAGTTTCCGGGCGGCTGATCGAAGCTGGAACTTACACAACGAACGCCACTATCGGATGGTGGAGTCTGTATCTGGACCCGTCGGGGTGCATGATTTACCTATCTGCACAGGACGGCAGCGGCCACCAAAGCAATTACATCGCCGCGCCGGTGGCTCTTACCAACGAAATGTGGCATCAG
>DASZMX010000131.1:0-29121 GCA_035551475.1 Verrucomicrobiia bacterium | reverse complement strand
TAAGCTCAAAGCGATTGTTTATATCTGTAAAATCCAATACGATTTTAATGGAAGCAGCATCGAATACTACCGTCGAGCATCTAAGGCTCTTGAGTTTTTAATCAAACGAGATTCTAAAAACAATGTTCAGGACAAGATTGTTTGCCCGCACATTAAAATAGCTGATTTTGAGAAATCGAATCCCGCGCAACTGTTTATTTCCGACTTTGCTCAAATAAAATATTTTACTTCGTTGAGCCGAGTTCCGAAGTTGTTTATTTTTCTCACGGTTGATTATTTTTTTGCACGTTCGGTATCTGGTTGCAAAAAATTTCGCAAAACTCGCTTAAGAATCAGGAGCCCTCCGCCTTGAGACTTAAGAGGGAAAATTTAAAATATTGAAATTTGAATTTGATTTTTTCTGCGAATAATTTTTCTGTACTATTTTTTTATAGTATTGACCAATACTTAATTTCCAGATAGAGTTGGCTCCATGATTAATGGTTCTGATCATACAACGTCCGAATTGCCAGTTGCCCTAACCCGTTTTTGCGAGAAAATGGGAATCACTGACGTGACCGCTTGGCGATGGCGCAGGCGCGGCTGGCTAAAAACAATCAACATAGCGGGTCGTCAATACGTAAGGCCCGCTGACATCAGAGAATTTGACCGCAGGGCGGAGGCTGGAGACTTTGCCCAAGATCAAAAAACCCCGACGCGGTGCAATTCAGGGCGGGAATCAACGCATGCTGAATGAGACTTTGCGGCAAACTTTCTTATGAGTAAATAAATGAATTAAAATTGGTTTTTAAGTCGTTTTAAAGTTCCTGCAATTGACCCTGGCTTCATGTCAGGGTTTTTTTATTGCCAGTCCTCAGAAAGTTGCTTCCTTAATGCCATAAACGTATTGTGACACTTTTTGTGCCGCTTTCTGAGGTTTGATTGCCGAATCAATGAAATTAGGGGAAATTTTATTTTATATAGGTAAATTACAGTTTTATTGACCCAAAAGAATCCAGAAGAAATCCACTTAAAATATCACCAAACTATTCCTAAGTCTGGCGTGTCTGCCATTTCACCACTCGCGCAATATAGAAAGTTGCGGTTGCGTCACACCCGCTAAAATTCAGAGCAGCGTCACGCGGTCATTTCACTGAGGCAGTTTCTCAAACAATGAGGACGCGCGCAAGCGCCAGTAAAAAAGCCGGAATACCACGCAAAAATGCGATCGCCACCAGAGACGTCGCCAAAATCCCCCCCCCCAACGCCTCATGTGAGTGTTCCGAGATTTTTTTCCTTGTCACGCGGGGCGCGGGACTCTTCACTGGCCCGGTTGAAGACATTGCATTTTTACTTGACGCGTCAGGTCGTGGGCGCGTTGGGTCTGACGGTGTTTGTCTTCACGTTCGTGTTGGTGCTGGGCAATGGCATTCGGGAGGTTCTGGAACTGCTTGTCAAACATCAGGCCACGCTGGGCGTCGCGGTGCATGCCACCCTGCTGCTGGTGCCCTACGTTTTGGCCTTCTCCTTGCCGATTGGGATGCTCACGGCGGCGCTCCTGGTGTTCGGACGCTTCAGCGCGGACCAGGAATTGACTGCCGCCCGCGCCAGCGGGATCAGCCTGCTCAGCATGGTCACCCCCATTCTGCTCCTGAGCGTGGCGGTTAGCGCCGTGTGCGCGTGGCTCAATTTCGAGATCGCGCCCGCCAGCCGCATGGCCTACAAGGAGCTGCTTTTTCACACGGCCACCGAACGCCCCACCATCGCCCTGCAGAATAACGAGCCGATGATCGTCGGCGCCTACAGCATCAGCGCCGCCAAAATCGCCGAGGACGGTGTGTCTTTGACAGACGTGATCGTGACGCAGGACGACACCAACGGCCTGCTCCAGGTCTGGGCCCACGGCACGACCGGCACGATCAAAGTGGACAAACCCCAGCATCAAATCCTCATCACCCTGCAGCACGCGGATGGCGACCAGCGGCAGCACGGCGACGTTTGGGCCACCTTCGTCAACGACGCCGAAATCAGCCTCCCCATCCCGTTCGATCCGGCCACGCAAAATGAATTGCAGACCCCGCTCAGCGACATGACGCTCGCGCAACTGCTCCATCGCAAACATCAGATCGAGCGTGAAATGGCCGTGGAACCGCTGGCCGGCAAATCCGTGGCGGAATTGCGCCAGACCCGCCAGCAACTGCGCGAAAACATCGGCAGCCGCGCCATCACACCGGCGCTGGTTTATCTCCATCGGCAAGTCGCATTTTCCTTCGCCTGCATCGGCTTCACGCTTATCGGCATTCCCCTCGGCGTGCGCGGACATCGCCGCGAAACCAGCGTCGGCGTCGCCATCGCCCTGGGTCTGATGCTCGTTTATTACAGCTTCATCGTGCTCGGGCAGGCCTGGATCGGCCATCCTGAGCGCGGCCCGCAATTCATCGTCTGGCTGCCCAATTTCATTTTCCAGGCCGCGGGCGCCGTCCTTCTCTGGCGCGCCAACCGCGGAATATGATTCCAGCGCAACAAAATTGACCCGCCGGGGTTGATGATTACACTGAGGTATGCGCAATTCGTCATTCTCTGTTCGCGTGATCCTTTTCCTCGTGGTCGCCGGGGGGATCGGTCTGCTGATCGGCTGGCTGGTGACGCGCGGCGAAGACGCCAAAGTTCTGCCGGTTCCGGCCGGCCCCACCGTTCCGCCGGTGGCTTCCCAGGTCGCGCCTCCCCCGGAGCCGCGCCCGCATCCCGCGCCGATCGTGGCTCCGCCCGAGGAAAACACCATGGCCGAAGCGCCGCCTGCGGACGATGCCGCGCAAGGGACATGGGAAAACAAACTCGAACACATTCTCCTGGCCGATGACGACGACAACGCGAAGGCCGACCACATCCTCGAGTTAATCCCCACCGCCCCGCCCGATGCGCAAACCGAATTGGCCCAGCATCTGGTCAACATGGTGCAGGACGACCATTACGCCGGCGCCGCCGGGTTGCTCACCAACTCCGCCACCCCGTCAGCCGTCTCGACCGTCCTGATGAACGACCTCCTCAACCGTGACAATAACCTCAAGCTCCCCATGCTTCTGGATGTCGCGCGCCAGGACGATCATCCGCTCAAAGATCAAGCCCGTGAAATGCTCGAAGTCCTCTTGCAGGAGGATCACGGCACCAATTGGGATGATTGGTCCTCCTCCATCACGACCTGGCTGGCGCAGAATCAGTGACCCGCCGGCGTCACGCTAAAGCTCCCGCTTCCATTCACGTCCCGAAAAAATCCGCCGCCATTGGTCGCCCCCTGAAACACCACGCCGCGCAGTGTTTCGGGCGTGCGCGTATTCGGATTGGAAAAACGTCCTGTCAGAAGTCCGGTCAATGGATTTACCGCCAGCGACAATCCCGGAATCGTCGTGTCCAGCGGTTTGAAGGCCCCCGTGCGCAGCAACGCCACGTTGTTG
Organism: Verrucomicrobiia bacterium; assembly: GCA_035551475.1. Lineage (GTDB taxonomy): Bacteria > Verrucomicrobiota > Verrucomicrobiia > Limisphaerales > Palsa-1400 > DASZMX01. The sequence continues at coordinate 25,690 of DASZMX010000131.1, read as the reverse complement.
CTCATCACTTCCGGCAAATCTCCGCCAGCCACGGTAATTTCCAAGTTTGTCAGCCCCAAAAACGGCGACCGCGGAACAAACGTCGAACCTGAAAACAGCAGCGTGCTGGTGAACATATTGGTGCGCACCCACAGCACGCTTCCGCCAAAATTGGTCGCGACACCGTTCGTGAATTGAATCCAGCCGGAGAGCGAGCCCGCCTTGCCGTAAAGCGGCGCGTAGAGCGGCCATAGTCCGTTTGTTGACACGCTCACCGCCGCCGGCGCCACCGCGGTGTTGTCCGGCAAGAGTCCGCGCAACGTCACATAGCCCGTCGCGCCCACCGTCACTGTCCCATAGCCGTCGCCGAAACGCGCCGTGTAACTCCCGCGCTCGGGACACGGATGCGCCGTCGTGAACACGGCGCGGTTCGCCTGCACGGGCGCCACCCAATTCCCATCCGTGACGGTCCCGGTGAGAGGCGCGCCCAAATCTGTCAAACCCAGGTTAAGCGTCACCGTCCACGGCGCCAGCCGGGCTCCGCGCGCCACGGTGAATTGCCCGTAGCCATCCGCGTTGAGACCGCCCGAGAAACTGTAGGCGCCGCCCCCGCCGGTCAGGCGCGCGGTGAACCGGCCCAGCGCTGTCAAGTTCAATGTTAGCAGCCCCGAACTCTCGAATCGTGGCGGCGTTTCCCTATACAAGCCGGCATATGCGCCGATGCGGCCCGGGAACGGGTTCGTCACCACCGTGAGCGTCACCATATCGCTCAGCGCCGTTCCATAGGCGTTGCGCACAGTCAAACGGTACGTGCCCGCGCTTCGCGCCGTTAATGCGGCCAGCGTCAGGGCCGGGCGCGCCGCGCCGGGAACGTTCGCGCCCGCGTGCTGCCACGCATACGTCAACGGCGGCGCCCCGTAAGCCGCGGCTGTGAACACCGCGCTGCCGCCCAAAAATCCCTTAAAATCCTGCGGCTGCGCCGTGATGATCGGAACCAGCTGCACCGTGACATTCACCCCCGGTGTCACCCCGCCCAGAATGCCGTCGCTCGTTTGCGCCGCCGTGAACACATGCGCGCCATTGGCATATTTGCCCGCCAAGGCAAAAATACCGGTTTTGCCCGCCAACGCCGTTCCCAGCTCGGCCCCGCTGTCGTAAATCGTCACGATGGCGCCGGGCGTGGCGGCGCCGCGAATGGTCAGGGCGGGATTATTGATGACAAAACCGTTGGTCGGAAACGTAATGGTTGGGGTTGGAATATCGACCACCGTCACGCTGGCGTTAGCGGACGTGTCGCTGGTCATGCCTTCAATCGTTTCCGTCGCGGTCAAAGTCTGGGCGCCAAATGGCAGCTCTAATTCCCCGGAGAAACGGCCGGTTTCGTCCACGGTCAAATTGGCGACAAAAGTTCCATCGTCGTAAACCGTCACGCTGGCGCCCGGCGCTCCCTGCCCCGCCACCAGGGCCGGTTCCCCGGAAGTCGCCGCCACCGACAATGTGGGCGCTGCCGGGCGCAGGGTGATCGTCACTGCCGCGCTGTCGCCCTCGTTCGCCGCCGCTTGATGCGCTGTCAATACATTTGGGCCATACGCCAGCGCAATGGCGCCTTGAAAAAGCCCGTTGGTGTCCACCGTCAGCACCGCGAGCGCGGCGCCATTGTCAAATATTTGCACTGCATCGCCCGGCGTTCCCGATCCCGAAATAATATTCGTTGCCACGCTCGTTTGGGCGCCATCGGTGGGAGATAGAATCGTCGGCGACACCGGCGCCGGACTCTGGCAGCAGGAAGGAATTTGTTCGGTCACCGCCACATTGCTGATCCACCACCCGGATGGGGTCGGCAGATATTTGTGGTCGTTGAATTGGTCCGTACCGCACGCCCATTTGAAGCGGACAAACTGGTGAAGCGCCGCCGCCGGAAGATTCACCACCGTGGTGACATAACCGCCGCTGGTCCCGCTCCAGGCCTGACGCCCCATCAACCCATTTCCGCCGTAGGCCGAAATCGTTTTGTTATAACCATTCGTCGCGAAGCTGCCGCCCGCCGTCAAAATGTCCGCAAAATCGTTCGTGCCAATCTTGATTTCCAGCACGCCGCCATCATACGCCACCGGGCCTGTCGGCGCCTCCAACCCGTATTCATGCTGAAAAGTCAATTGCGGCGCCAAACCCTCGATATCAATCCACGGCGAAATCAAGTCCGCCTCGCCCTGCGCGCCTGCGTCACGCGCGTAGGCCGCCACCCCGCCCGACCCGTCGGTGGTCGCGAGCCAATCGCTCTCGTCCCCGCTGCTCACGTTGCCCCAATCGGTCGGGATCCCGCCGGTGAAATCACTCGAGAACTCCGTGCGAAACGCCACCTGCCCCAGCGCGAAACCAAAACTGACGAAACCCAAATCCTTTGTTCCGTCCTGCAGTTGCCAAACTGCCGTGATGGCGCCCCCGCACACGCCATCGGCGCTAAATGAAAACGCCGCGCTGCCGGACTCTCCGCCAGCGGTTAGACGCCCGTAAGTCTGCGGCGTCGACGGCCCCACGACGCCGTTGGTCGTCAGCAATGTCGCCACCAGGTTGGTCGTGTCCGCTCCGCCCACATTGGCCAGGCTAAGATTCACGGTGACCCGCTCTCCCGGATCGACCACGCCATTGCCCGGCCCGCAGCCTTCGGCGGACAACGTCGCGCCCGCCGCCGCCAAAACCGGGCCAGCCGCGTTTTCTCCATTATATACGACAAGCGCAAAATCCTGATTCCATTGGTTCTTCGCATTGGGCACGCCGACAGAATTAATGTTCTTCGCCGCCACCGTCACCGTGTAAACGCCGCTCACTCCGGCCGGCAGGAACACGCTTTCCACATTGTCCTTCACATCCGCGCTGCCGCCCGTCACCGAGAACGCGCCCTTAAAAACATTCCCCAGATAGGTCTTGCCGCCGGCTGTCACCGTCAAGTCGAGATTATTATTGTAATTGACGGCGGACGTTGTGGAGCCGGGGGCGTCCGTCCACGCCACTGTGACGCGAAACGGCTTGGAGGCATCGGCGATTTCCCCGGTAAAAACGCGGTTCTGCCCGCTGGCGGTGAACAAGTCGGCGGTCAGTTCATCGCGCAACACGCGCGGCGCGCCATCGAATGCCATCCCGAGATTCAGTTCGCCCATTCCCTGCGCATCCGACCACAGCGTGTCATTGGCATTCGGCCCGTCGAGGTATCGCGCCGAATTCATCAAAAACGCCTTGGTCATCGCGGCGCTCGGCGGAGTCAAACCTTGGTTAATGAAATATTGCCGCAGCAAGGCGCATCCGCCCGTGACCGCCGGCGTGGCGTGGCTCGTTCCCGACGACGCCGTGTAGTATTGCTGCCCGTCCGGATAAAATGGAAAATACGCGCTGTTGGTGGGGCCGCCAGAAACGCCCGCGTCTGTCGAAAAGAGCGTATTGTCCGCCCGAAAACACGCATCCGCATCGCCGGTCGCTCCCGGGTTCGCCGCCGAGGCCACGGCCTGGGCCACCCCGCCGCTAATGTGCGTGCCGGGCGCCACCAGATCCGGTTTATGCCGCCCATCCCGACATGGCCCGCGCGAGGAAAAATCAATGATCCCGTTCGCGTTGTCCGCCTGAAAATCAAACACCAGGCTCGCGTCGGACGCTCCGCCCGCATTGAACGGCTGCACCCCTTCCGCCGCTCCCACCGTGATCACATTCTTGGCCGTGCCGGGCGAACTGATCGTGTTTGAAGCCGCATTGAATGTGTTCGGATCAATCCCATCATTTCCCGCCGCAAACACGATCACCATTTCCTGGTTTCCCGCCACGGGGAATTTGGAATTGGCGGGCTCCGCATCGCGCACCAGCGCGTCATATTCCTGCGCATCCACATCGTACACGCCCAGCTCCTCCTGCGACCCCGAGCCGCCGCCCCAGCTATTATTGCTCACCCGCGCGCCATTATGATATGCCGTCGCTTGCACCGTTGTGTAATTCGGATACGTGAAATCCACCGGATCAAAAACCACCGATCCCCCCAGCCGCACAAACGGGCACACGCCCAAGCCGTAGTGATAGCCTTCATTGTCCGCGAACGGAAAATCAGGAAAATTATCGTAGCCACCTACGATGTGCGCGTTGATGGTCCCGTGCCCATCGCAGCCCCGCAGTGTGCTGCCGGCGTTCTTCACCGTGGCAAACAGCGTGCTGTACACCACCCGGCTGGCCGCCGCGATGTTGCCGCCGGCGTGCAATCCAAAATGATTAGGTTTGACCGTGCCTTCATCGATGCCGCTGTCAGACACATCCACCACAAACCCCGACGCGTCGAATTGCTCCTGCGTAAAGCCTTTGCTTTCCAGCCACGACAAATAACCCGCCCCCAGCAACGCGCCATTCGTGATCGCGCCCGCGATGATTTGGTCCTGGCGCTCGCCCAATTTTTTCCGGGCGCCGTACGGTTGAATCGAAATCACATCCGGTCGCGCCGCGAGATTCGTCAGGTCGGCCGCGCGGAAACGTCCGACAATATTAACATACCCCAACACTACTTGCTGCCGTTCCAATGGCGCCAGCTTCAATCGATCCACCATCTTCGCCGTCTCCGCATTCACCGCGTCATCTTTGACCAATTGAATGGCGAAGCGATCCGTGCCCACCGTCCGCGCCCGTCCCGCGGCATCCACAGTGCGCGCCAGCGGGTGAATCTTGTAATCGTCGAGATACTCCCCTTCCCATTGCACATGCGGCGCCGTGGCCGCCAATTTTTGCACCGCGCTGAGCGCCGCGGCGTCGCCATAAACCAGATAAGCGTTCTCCGGCAAATAATCCACAATGCGGACCCCGGTCGCCAGTAGCGCGTCGCGCCAGGCCGGCAACGGCGGCCCCGCAAAATGGATCAAGTGCAGCCGCTGCCCCGTGAAGTTCGCCGAATTTTTTACGGCCGCCTTCGTCGGGCTGGATGACGTGCGCAGAGTTCGGGCGCTCAGAAAAATGGAATCATAATCATCCCGCGTCTCCGCCTTGGCCGGCACGGACGCCCCTTCATAAAGCCGGTAGCTCCCATAATCCGCAAGCAACCGCCCGCCTTGCGCCAGCAACGCCCGCTCGGCCGCCGGGTCGCGCATTTCGAATTTGTGGAGAGTCGGGGCCGCCGGCAAGCTCACCGTCCAGAAAATCGCCGCCAACCAAATGCCCAGCCATGAAAAGTATTTCAATCAGATCGTCCTTGTGCAGCGTGGATCATTCCACAACCGCTGCGGACAAGCAATCTGAATCAACCTCAATCCGCTCCTCGCCAGCGTCACGGCAAATTCATGCGAATGCTGTTTCGCTCCAGCGTGATGCCTTCGTCGTAGGCCAGCTGCTCGAGCGCGATGTTGTAATCAGCCAGGGCGCGAATTTCCGCGGAGCGCGCCGTGGTGAGATTATTTTGCAACTGGAGCACGACGAAACTTGTGCTTTTGCCGTGTTCCAGGCGCGTCTGTTCCGCGGTCAGGGCGTCCTCGGCATAAGCCCGCGCCTTCCGCGTCGCGTCAATGCGCAGCAAATCGGATTGGACAATTGTCACGTCATTCTGCACCGCGACGATCACGGCGTTTTCCACCTTCTTCAATTGCAGCAGCAATTGTTGCAGCGTGACTTTGGCGGATTTGTAATTCGCGCGCGCGCCTGTGTTGGCGAGGGGCACATTGAGCACCACGCCATAGGTGTAGGATTTGAACCCGCCGCGCTGGATGGCGCCCAGGTCCTTGTCCACACTGGAGCCGAAACCGTTATGCCCGTATGTCCCCTCCAAATCCAGTTCGGGAAAGAGCTGGTTGTAATCGTATTTGAGCGTGACGTGCTGCTTCTCCAAATTCACCTTGGCTTGGGCCACGTCCGGCCGCATCGCCAGCGCGGTCTGCCAGCATTCGATCACGTTGGGGTATTCCGGCACCGCCACCAATTGTTCCGCCGGCACCGGCGTGACGCCGTTCCACTCGCTCAGGTTCAGCGCCATGAGCGATTTCAACGTGTTCTCCTGCACGGCCAAGGTTTGTTGCGCCGACAGGAGATCGGCGGCGGTCGTGGCGGCCTGCGATTCAGCCTGCTTCTCATCCAAGGGCGCGAGCGAGCCCAGCTCCACTTTCTTTTTATTTTCCGAGACCAGTTGCCCCGCCAATTTCACCGCGGCAACCTCCACCTCCACGTTCTCGCGCGCATAAATCAAATTGTAATACGCCGCCTTGACCGCATTGATGGTGGCGATGATTTGCAGGCGCAGCGCCAGTTGGTCGTACTTCAGCGTGTTGCGCGCCAACGCGATGTTCCAGCGCGGCGAGTCGATCCAAAGATTCTTCAGCAACGGCTGCGTCAAGCTCGCGCCCGCGCTGCCGCTGTATTGGGCATCGTGCGGCAAACCAGCGATCAAATCGTGCTCCACATCGAGGTTCAACTCATATTGCGTGCCGGTCGGCAGCGTTCCTTTGAGGCTCGGCGCGTAGGAGGTGATGGAGCTCTTTTGCGATTCCAACAAACCGGTGATGGGATCAATGCCCGCCGGCTGGCTGTTGAACCGGCGTTGCGCCACCATGCTGAACACCGGATCGTAAGCCGAGGAAAGTCCGTCCAGGGCCAGGCGGTCCAACAGCGGCGTTTGCTGGCTGATCAGGATGTCCAGGTCGTTGGTCAAGGCCAGCCGGATGACTTCGTCCATCGTGATGATGCGGGGACGCGGCGCCGGCCCTTGCGCCCACGGCTGGGCCCAGGCCGTCCAGCCCGCCCAGGCGAGAAATGCCGCGGCGGCAAAAATTCTTCGAAACGTTGGTTGTTTGAGGCGCATAATTTCTTGTCAAATAAAATACGTCATTCGTAGCGCAGGGATTCAATCGGGTCGAGGTTCGCCGCTTTGTACGCGGGATAGGCGCCAAAGATAATTCCGACCAACGAGCAAATCGCCAGGCCGATCACAATCCAATCCACCGGCAGCACTTGCGGCAGTTTCATGAAATGCGCCGCCACATCGCCGCCGGCCACCCCGCACACCACGCCAATCACGCCCCCCACTTCGCATAACATGATCGCTTCCATGATGAATTGCGCCATGATGTTCCGCTTCTTCGCCCCGATCGCGCGGCGCACTCCAATCTCCCGCGTCCGTTCCGTCACGGACACCAGCATGATGTTCATGATGCCGATGCCCGCCGCCATCAGCGCGATGGAGCTGATCAGGGAAATCCCAAACTTGATGTTGTGCGTGATGGACCGCATCTGGTCCATGAGCGAATCGTTGGAAATAATTTCAAAATCGTCCTCCGTCCCGGGCGGCACCTTGCGCAGCAACCGCATCACGCCCCGCACCTGGTCCACGGTGTCATCGTAGTCGGCCGCGCTCCGGGCCTGCACCAAAATGGACAAATCCTCCCAGCGTTTGTCAACATAACGCATCAACCCCGTCGGCAACGGCACAATCACAAAGTTGTCTTCCCGCCCGCCCGCCATCGATCCGTTCGGCTGCAGCACGCCCACAATCGTGTAATTGTAATTGTCCACGTTGACGCGCTCCCCCACCGCCGTGCCGAAGGGGAACAAGTTCGTCGCCAGCGTGTTCCCCAGCACGCAGACGTTGCGCTGTCCATCCATGTCAGACTCCTGCAAGCCGCGCCCTTCGTTGATCACCCAGTTTTGCGCCGGAAAACTTCCCGGGGTCTCGCCTTGCAGCCAGATGTTCGGAATGCCTTTGTTGTAAATCGAACGCGCCGTGCCTTCGGTGAGGTCGCTCTCCAACCCGACGTTCTGCGGCAGCGTCGCGCGCTGCTCCACGGCCAGCCCCTGCTCCAGCTTGATGCGTTTGCGCCGCGCATATTTCTGCCAGCCCTCCGGGCCCTCGAAATTGATTTCGGGCCAGGTCTGGATTTTAAACGTCGAGGCGCCCAGCCGATTCATGTCCGACTCGATTTGCTTCTGCATCGCCCGCATCGCCGTCATCACGACAATGATCGAGAACACCCCCACCAACACGCCCAGCAGCGTCAGGGCCGACCGCAGCTTGTGCGCGGCAATGGCGCCCATCGCCATGAAAAAGCTCTCCATTAACTCGTCGAAAAATAAAGTGACGCGTTTCATGCTTATTCGTTGCGCAACGCTTCCACCGGATCCATCCGCGCCGCGCGCCACGCCGGCAAAAACCCCGACGTCACTCCCGTAATGATGGACATCACAATCGCCAGCGCCATCACCGGCAGCGACATCGTAATGGGAAAGTACGGCCAGACGCGCGACACCAGCAACGTCAGCCCGTAGGTGATGGCCATTCCCACCACTCCGCCAATCATGCAAATCGCCGCCGCCTCGATCAAAAACTGAATCATGATCGTCCGGTTGCGCGCCCCAATGGCCTTGCGCACGCCGATCTCCCGCGTTCGCTCCGCCACCGAGACAAACATAATGTTCATGATGCCAATGCCTCCGACAAACAACGACATCCCGGTGATCAACAGCCCCACCGCCGCAATCGTTCCCGTAATGCGATTAAAAAATTCCACAATCTGGTCCTGCTGGTTGATCGCGAAATCATCCGCATCGCCAGGCGCGAGATGCCGGATCTTGCGCATCACCCCGTGCAACTCCTCCCGCCAATCATCCAGCTTGGTCGCGTCGTTCACCTTGACTTGCACGTCAAAATTGGGATTGCGGGAATAGCCGATCAAAAATTGCTGCACGGGAATAATGATCTCGTTGTCAAAACTATCCATGCCCAGAAAACTTCCCCGCTTGTCCAGCACGCCCACGACCTCCAGCTTGCGCGCGCCCACCGTGATTTTCTGCCCCAGCGTTTGCTCCTGCCGGAACAGGTTGGTCCAGACATCATAACCCAGCACGCACACCGGACGCCCGCCGTCCGCCTCCGAAGGCGTCAAATAACGCCCTTCCAAAATCGAAAATCCCCCCGTCATGATCAATTGGTCCGTGGAGCCCATGATCTGCACGCGCCGCGCCAGCCGGTTCTTGTAATGGATGGTCTGCCGCGTATAGACCACGGGCGCGATCGCCTGCGCCGGCATCAAGCGCTCGACCTCCCGCGTCTGCGCGCGCGTGATGTCTTTCCGGTTGTATTCCCGCCGCCATTCCTCCTCCGAATTATTGACCCAGTTGAACTTGCTCACGAACAAAATGTCCGAGCCCATCACGGACAAACTTTCGTGCAGCGCGCTGTTCAAGGCGTCAATGGCGGTCGCCATCGAGGTCACGGTCACAATCCCAATAATGATGCCCAACGTCGTCAACACCGAGCGCAGCTTGTTCGCCCGCACCGCGTCCCACGCAATGCTCAAACCCTCCTTCAATTCGACGAAGAAATTCACCGCGCTCCATCCCCATGCGCCGTCGCGTCATCGCTCGCGATCAGCCCGTCGCGAATGCGAATAATCCGCCGCGCATGCCGCGCCACGTCCTCCTCGTGCGTCACCACAAAAATCGTGTTCCCCTTCTCCGACAACGCCCGCAGCAAGGCCATGATCTCCTCGCCGGTGCGCGAGTCCAGGTTGCCCGTCGGCTCGTCCGCCAGGATGATGGACGGTTTGCACACCAGCGCGCGCGCGATCGCCACGCGCTGCCGCTGGCCGCCGGACATTTCGTTCGGTTTATGGTGCACCCGGTCCGCCAACCCCACCTTGGTCAGCGCCTCCAAGGCCGCCTCGCGCCGCTCATCCGCCGGGGACCCGGCGTAAATCAGCGGCAGCTCCACATTGCGCAAAGCCGAGGCCCGCGGCAACAGGTTGAAGGTCTGAAAAACGAAACCAATCTCCCGGTTGCGAATCTCCGCCAGCTCGTTGTCATCCCGCTCGCTGATGTTGGATCCGTTCAGCTCGTACGTCCCGCCGGAGCACGTGTCCAGGCAGCCGAGCAGGTTCATCAGCGTGGATTTGCCGGAGCCGGACGGCCCCATGATCGCCACGTATTCGCCCCGCTCCACCTCCAGCGAAACGTCGCGCAGCGCGTGAATGGTTTCCGAGCCCATTTGATAGAGGCGCGAAACGTTCTTGAGTCGAATCAAGCTCACGATGCGTTAGCTCGATCCGGTTTTCGGCTCTTTATCCTTCTTGGCCTCTCCGGTGTTGACCACGACTTTTTTGCCGTCAGCCAGGTCGCGGTTAATTGCTTTGAATCCGCCCACCACGACTTCTTCGTTGTCCTTGAGCCCGTCGGAAATCTCCACGTAATTGTCGTCCGAAATCCCGCGTTTCACGGGCGCCATTTTCACGTGGTCTCCGTCAACCACCCACACCACTTCCACCGCCTTCGGCTCCTCGCCCTTCTTCAGCGGCGCCGCATTCGTCAGGGCGGTGTTGGTCGTTGCCGCCGACGCCACCGCGTTGCTGCCGGGACCCTTTGCCCCCGCCAGACTGTTGGTGACGGGCTTCGGCAGCCGCGTGGTCACGCATTGAATTGGCACACTTAAAACGTTCGAGTGATAGCGCGTTTCCACGTTGGCCGTCACCGACATTCCCGGCAAAAACCGCTCCTTATCTGTCAAGCGAATCCGCACCTGGAACTTCGTCGCATCCGGGCTCGCCGAAGATGAGCTCGATCCGCTGGAGCCGGCGACCGTCAGGTCGTTGTTGTTCGCCGAATTGGCGATGTCCGTCACCACGCCGTTGAATTTTCGGTCCTTAAACGAATCGACTTCCAGCTTCGCCTTTTGCCCGATGGCAATCAGCACGACGTCCACTTCCCCAATATCGACTCGCGCCTCCATCTCGTTTAAATCCGACACGATCATGATCGCCGTGCCCGCCATCATCGCGGTGCCCGCCACCCGTTCTCCCAGGTGCGAGTTCAGTTTGCTGATCGTGCCGTCCAGCGGCGAATAAATCGTCGTCTTGGTCAAATCCACTTCCGCGGTGTTGACTTGCGCCTTCGCCATCGCCACCTGCTCCTCCGCCGCCGCCAGGGTCGTCACCGCCACGTCATACGCGGTTTTCGCTGTTAAAAAATCCGATTGCGAAATCAAGCTGGCGTCAAACAGCGCCTTGTTCCGCTCATATTCCAGCTTGGCCTTTTCCAGATTGGCGCTGGCGGTGTTTTGGTTCGCCACGGACATTCGTCGATTCGCTTCCGCCGAATCGCGCGCCGCGACATAACTGTCGGGCCGGATTTTCACCAGCAGATCGCCCTTTTTCACGACCTGCCCTTCCTTGACCGGGAGGGCGGTGATTTCACCGCTCACCTCGGCGCTGATGTTTACCTCCGTCACGGCCTCAACTTTCCCGTTGGCCACCACCGTTTCGGTGATGTCCCGGCGCGCCACCTTTTCTTTGTCAATCGAAATGGGAAGGTCGCGTTTGGCCAGCAGGTGATGCGCCACAGGCGCGGCCACGGCCAGCGCCAGCACGGCCAGGGCCCACCACTTCTTGTTGTTCTTTTTCTTTGCCATCTTAGGTCTCTGGTTGATTAGACACCGCCACCGCCTGATTTGTTTCGGAGCACGCGCCTCATTTTAAGTTCGGCCTGGCGGAATCGAGCCACCTCCTGCCCGGAAACGCCCGCTGCTGCATTATGTCCGCCGGCGTCAAGGCGGTAACATTGTTGTTTGTCCGATGTCCGGCGAGTTTGAACCAATCGCCACCCCCGGTCAAGCGCCCCGTAGGCCTCCTTTTATGCGACAGGCCTCAAACAGTCCTTGATTTTTTTCCCGTTCAAGCCACGTTGAACTCCGATAGGAACATATATCTATGCCTACTGCTCCCACTGACCTGACTCAGCGTCCCCCTCGCAGCCCCCGCGTCCGCCTCGGCGGTTACGCCATTCTCCCGCGCGTCCTCGACAAGGGCCGCGCCACGATTCACGGCAAAAATGGCGAATATAATTTCAATTGCCCCCTGGACCAGACCGTCCTCTCTTTTGCCGGAGTGGACGCCGACGAACTCAAATCCCAGCTCGCCCTCGGCAAATCGGACGGCGAAATTCTCGAATGGGTGGAAGCCAAATCCAAGCGCGCCCCGTCCGAAATCCATGCCTGGTCATGCTTTGCCGAACAACGCGCCCCGACCGAATTGGAAACGCGCGCTTACTTCCAGGAATTGCACAAAAGCGCCGCCAGCCATCGCAAAGACATCGCGACCTGGTTCGAATTGCTTGATGTGGATGACTACGTTTCGTTCGGCGGCAAAGCTTGACCTTCCTCCGCCAGCCGCCGCAGGTAATCGAACGAATAAATCCCCGTCGCGTGTCCATCCCCCCACACCGGTTGAATGGCATAACCGCCCACCGGATTGAGGCGCGTCAGGACAAACGCCCGGCCGCTCAACGTCTGCGACGGGTTCTTGTAAACATTGCCCATGATGTCCTTCTCCCCCATGCACCCAGCGCACGGGCAGCGGCGGCGCAACAGCTCCAGGCCGATAAAGCTTTCGCCGTCGTCCCATTTGATCGCCAATTCCTGCCCAATCTGCTGCACATCCAACAAACGCATGGCCTTATTATCCGGCAACGCCGCGCTGGAATCCAGCCCGGTCACCCGCTCCCCCCATGAAAATAATCATCTACGTTGAAGTCACCTCGTCCTGGTGTTACTGGGCCGAACCCGCCTGGGCCGAACTCAAAAAACGCTACGCCGGCCGCGCCGAATTTGATTGGAAAATCGCGCTCATGCCGTTCTCCGCCCACCCCGTGTCCCGCGAGCAGCGCGCGTGGTTTTACCAGCGCAGCGGCGCGATCATGCGTTCACCCTTTGCGCTCAATGCCGATTGGGCCGATCCCGACCTGCGCCAGCACGTCGTCCCGAATTACATCGCCCAGGCGGCCCGCGAATTCACCGGCTCCGATGAGCGCGTTCGGCTCGCCTTGGGCCAAGCCGCCCTGCGCGAAGGCCGCCACGTCTGGCAATGGGATGTCGCCGCCCAGGTCGCCGCCGAAGCGGCCGGCCTCGATCGCGCCGCGTTGTTGACACGCGCCCGGACGGCCGCCATTGAAGCCCAAGTCAACGCCACCACCGCGGAATTCCACGCCTTGCAGGTCACGCAACGGCCCGCCTTTCTGCTTGAAAATGAAATCGGAGATCGCGCCGTCTTTTCCGGCATCGTGAAAGCGGAGCCTATTGCCGCCACGATCGACGCCATGATGGCCGATGCCACCGCCTACGCCTGTCACACCGCCCATTTTGGAGGGCCGCCACCCGCTTAATTACTTTTTGGCTTCCGCTATTTCGGGCCAATCATCGGTGCGAAACGGAACGGCCGGAAATCCCGCTCCGTTATACAACGTCGCCTCCGGATTGGACTGCCACGCGTAGCGCGCCGCCACGGGCTCCGGGCAGCCGGGAGCCGTCACCACCACGGTCTCACCTTCGATGCGCGCGTCCGCCCAAAACCATTTCCGGTCTTTTCCGGCCACCGAAAACTCCCCAATCTTGTCGCCTTTGTTGACCAAGCCGCCCTCCGCGTGCGCAAAGCGCAGCTTCAGGGCGCCCGGCATTTTCTCCACGCCTTTGCAGGTCGGCCCTTCGTAAACAATTTTTTCGCCGTAATGTTGGGCCAGCGCGCAAGCGGCCAGGCGTTCTCCGACGATTTTCTTGTCGGGTGGATGAATATTATCCGGATCGCCGGTGTCCACCGTCACGGCCAATGCCGTCTGCGGCGTCCGATGCACGGCAATGGCTTGCGCCTCGCGCATTTCCGCCCAGGCCGCTTCCGTGGGTTCGCTTTGCCGATGCATGAACGCCGGCAGACTCACCACGTAAAATGGAAAATCTCCCTGCCCAAAAACTTTGCGCCAATCCCCAATCAACGCCGGTAACAAACTTCGGTATTGAAAGGCGCGTTCCGCATTGGCTTCACCCTGGTACCATATTGCGCCGGTCAGAGCCAGTGGCGCCACCGGAGCGAGCATTCCTTGATAAAGCACCGAAGGCATGACCGGCCAATTCTCGAACGTCAGCGGCATCGTATGCGGAGGTCGCGCATCCACACTCAGCGCCCCCTTCCATTCCCCCGCCAGCGCGACCTTCGCTCCGTTCCCCAATTCCAATTCCAGCGTTGCCGCATCGGACATAAAACCGCCCTTAGCCTTCGATTTGAAGACCCGCACGGCAATGACATTTCGGCCCGGCTTTAAGATGCCTTCCTTGACGCCGTAAACCCTCGGATTCTCCACCCAGGCGCTGGCGCCGACCCACTGCCCATTGACGTACGTTGTCTCCATTCGATCCACCACGCCTAAATGGATGGAGGCGCGTCCAGCAGGAATTGGATCGGGCAACATCACTTCTTTGCGCAGCCAAACCACATTCGGGCCTGTTTCCGCGCCGATTTCGTGGAAATCTCCCGGAACCTGCGTCGGCTTCCACGCCGCATCATCCAACTCTGGCGCCTCCCAAGAGCCCTTGATTCCAAGATCGTAATCGTCATACCAGTGCATGATATAATTGCCATATTCCGGGCCGCCCCGGTTCTTCAGCCGCTGCACTTCGCTCATCTCCTTTTCAAATCCGCCCAGTTTTCGCACTGTTTCCGGACTGGTCCACGCCTCAGCCGTCGTTCCACCAAGGCAATCTTGAATCAGGCCGATGGGAACGTGGATGTCCTGCTGCACCTTCCGCCCAAAGTAATAAGCCACCGCCGAAAATCCGCCATCTTCCTCCAGCGCTTTGGGCCCGCAAATCCGCCATTTCCCTTGCGGGGCCGCCGTGGGCGAATACGAGACGTGATCGTGCACGATATAAATCCGTATTTCGGGATGGTTCGCCGAAGCTATTTCCTCCGCGCCATTCCGCGTCCGAGCCAACCCCAACTGCATGTTGGATTGGCCGCCGCAAAGCCACACATCTCCCACCAACACCTCGTGCAGTTCCACATGTTGCGCCCCATCTATCCACACGGTGTACGGCCCGCCCGCCGGAGGAGGATCAATTTTCGCCTCCCACCTGCCGTCACGGCCCGCGACGCCGGAGGCCTTGTGTCCTGCAATTTCCACACGAACGATGTCGCCCGGTTGCGACCAACCCCAAATGGTGTTCGCCTTGCCCCGCTGCAACACCATGTTGTCGCCGAAAATCGGGCTGACAAAAGGCAAGGGCGAGTTTGTGTCGGCCACACAAAAGCGTGCGGACAACATCAGCAAAAAAAACGCGGCGCCTGACCGTTTCCAGTCGAGACGCCGCACGATTTTTTGCCACCAGTGAAAACCTGGCTGGATCGGCATGTAATTTAGCTCTTTCGATCTATCAATAATACCACCACCACGAGGCGTTGTATTGCGCCTGGATTTGGGCCTTGGTGCGGATGGCCACGTGTCCATCGACAAACGCCGCGTTCACGCCCGCCAGTCTTCCATTATAATAATGGCCCATGCCCAGTGTGTTGGTATTGCCTTCGTTAACGTCCACTTTCAGCTTGTTCTCGTTGTCCAGATAAAGCAAGTCGCTGATAATCGCCACCCGGCTGGCGCCTCGATCCGTGGTCTTCTTGACCCAGCCGTAAGTCCCAGCGTCAGTTTGTTTGCCCGGAGGGCCGCCTTGGGCGACTGGCAAACCTACCTTGCTATTGTCAAAATTGGGATAATTCACATCACGCAGCACCCAATAATTGTGGCGCATTTGCGATTCACCGGGATAGCTCGGATTCACCAAGTACGTTTCGAGATCCTGCACGCTCGCCACTGGATGCACTTTGCCGCCCGTATTAACAGTGGCCGACGCCAATTGCTGCGGCCGCACGGGACAAAACCACATTGGAACGGTCAAGCCGTAGGGCACCAGGTTAGTGACAATCGCCGGGTCCACATCCCAACCCCAATCACCGTAACTCGGCCCCACGCCAAATCCGGGCAGGCTGTCATGAAAATCGTTGGCGTACATCACGGCCACCACAATCCACTGCTTGTAATCCGAAGTGCAGTTGGCCACCCGCGCTTGGAACTTGGACTTTGCCAATGCCGGCAAGAGGAGCGACGCCAAAATCGCGATAATGGCAATCACCACCAGCAACTCAATCAAGGTGAAGGCGCGATAGACGGTTTTCTTTAGCTTCAAGAACACGCATGCGGGCATTTTCATAAGAACTACTTCGGTTTTTTAAGTTGGGCGGCAGAACGGATTCCGCAGAAGAGCCGTTCCGCCGCCCAATGGATTATTTTTGTTCAGATCTGATTCATTAGCGCGTGAGACTGCCTGCGGCCACCGGCACGGAGGAGTTGAATCCACCTTTGCTCAGGTAGAAGTCGTCAAAACGCACACAATTGGTGGCAGTCGGAGCGATCGACCGGGAGGCGTCCAAGAACAAGCCCGTCAACTTCTGGTCGGTCGGGCCTTCGATGTTGTCCGCCGTGGTGTCATCGCGGTCGGAGACCAGAACGCCCGTCGGATAGGTGTTATTCGCGCTGGTCGGAGTGATCGTCGCGAACAGATTCGTGCGCGCCGCCCAATCTTCCCGCTGCAACCACACCGTGTAATACGCGCCGTTCGTTTGCGCGCCGCCCGATTGCAAGCCACCGGCCACGCCAGCGTCGTTGTTTTGCACATCGATCCAGACGTTGTAAATCTTGCCCACAGCCAGGCCGTTCGGGTCGCCGCTGACGGTGTCGCCGATATAGGAATAGCCGCCGGGAGTGAGCCCCATGTTCGCCGAGCCATCGACGCACTTCAGGTCAATCGCGCCGCCGGCGCCTGCGGTGAAACGGGTGATGTAAACCGCCGGGCCGGTGTTGTTGCCCAGTTGGCCGTCGAAATCAGCCACGTCGCGGAAACCCTTGTCCGTTAAACCAACATTGCAATCGATGTCGGGAATCTGACTACTGAGGTTCGGATCGGGATTGTTCGCATTTGAATCGATTTCAAACCGGAAGAACAAGGTGGCGCTGGAGCCCACCGGGATGGAATCGCCGTTCAGCAAGCGCCCGGCGAGGGCGCCTGCCGTGCCGGCTTGTCCGTCGAAGGACACATACTTGTTGCTGTCCACACTCGAGGCATAGACCCGCATCGGCAGCATGCCGGTGTTGTAGCCTGCCGGCGGATTGTCCCACTGCGCCTTCGTGCTGGTGGAGGACGGCTGGCCGGCAATCAGATTGGTCGGCAGCAACGTGAAGCTGTCAATATAGTGCCAGTTCGGAGCCACACCGGAAACCGCCGTCACCGTCCGGGAGGAGGTCACGGTGCTGACGCCGCGGGTTTCCGCGATAGTGAAGGTCGTCGTGGCATTAACCGGCTGGCTGTCCTGTCCCACGCCTTGCACGGTGTTGCCGTTTTCGTTGATGTTGCCCGGGGTCAGGGTGAATTGCGTGCCATCCTTGGCGCCCGTCCAGGAGAGGCCTTCAGAGTCGCCCACCGCCACGGCCGGGAAGTCCACGTCGAGGTTGATCGCCAGCGGAATGTTATGCGCCGGGTTCGGAATGCCATTGGCCATGAAGCTGGTGATTTCCGCGGCGCTCAAAGCGCGCGACCAAACCGCCACATCGTCCATGGCGCCCGTGAAGTAACTGCCCGTGCCGCCATTGCGGGAGATGCCGCCGAAAGCCAGCGTGTCCATCTTCCACACACCCAAAGGCGGCTGGATCGCCGCCGGATCTGAACCCGCGGGATTGTTGCCGAAATTCGGCAGATAGTTCACGCTGGTGGCGCCACTGTTCGGCACCGGCACGCCCAGCGGCTCATTCGCATTGGTGGCATTGAAGGCCAGAGAGTCACCCACCAACACGCCGTCGAAATATACCTCCCACTGCTGCAGGCGGATCGCCGGAGCCACGATGCGATAGAACGCGTTCGTGTTCGTGGCGTTGTTATAAGTGATCGTCGTGCCGTTATAACCGGCGCTCGCTTGTGTCGCCACCGTGACCCAACGGGCGTTGGGCGACTGCGAAAGATCGGTGGATTCCTGCAAGAGATACTGCTGGTTGGTGTTCACCTGGTTGGTTTCATTGGCCGATGTGGTGTCCAACGGAATGGAACTGAAGGTAAACGAGAGCTGGCCGCTCGCCGGAGCTGTGATCGGCCCGAGCAACGGAGCCGGATAATTGGTGATGTAATTCACCGTCTCCGTCACGTTGTGCCAGGTGCCATCCAGCCAGGGCGTGTTTAGGGCGCGATGCGAGCCGCCGGTCGCCTGGATAAATTGTGTGCCTTGGCCGTTTTGTCCGCCTGCCATGCGGATGAACTGGTCAATCTGGTTGGCCGTGGTGCCGTTCTGGCCGCCCACCGCAAAGTCCCACAACGGGGAAGAATCACTGGCGCAGCCGATGCAGGCCGCGCGCTGGCCGCCGCCGGAGTTCGCCGCCTGGGTTCCATTCACCCAAAACGACAAGGTCCAACTCGGATACTGCGAGGGCGGAAGTTGGGTGGAAGGATTGCCCAGCGCGTTCAGCGGGGAAATGTAAGCCAGCAACGTCGAGGCGCTGCCGTTGAAGGAAAGCGCGTTGCCGTGTTTGCCGGGAACCAGGGAGATTTTGCCTCCCATCGGCACCACGCTGGCGCCGCTGCGCGAAAACAGGTCATACCCGTTTTGCACGTCCGGGGTGGACGAGGCGTTGGTCGTGTCAAATGGCCAGTACGCCACCAGTCCAGTGGTGAGATCGGCTTGAGCCGTCGTGACGAGCGCGGCTGCCGCGGCCAGCAATGCCGCGCCTTTCAGCGCCAACATCGATGTGTGTGTCATTCTTTTCATGTGTTTCTTTCGATGAGGAGGTTTTTTACCGTTGATGGAGTTTGTGGCAGTTCGCCGTTTTCCGCCTTGGCAGACTGGAACGGCGGCAGATTGGTTGCGACGGCAACAAATTCTGGCGACGCTTCGGCGCCTGTAGGTCTGGATTAATAAGCCCCTTTTTTATCCGACATTGCTCGCTCGGGGAATGGACTAAACTATGATTTGAACTCGTTGCGCTCATGCGGCCGCCAAGGTCATCTGTTTTTTCGCGCGATAATCCGTCGGGGCCGCCTGGCTCACCGATTTGAACAGGCGCGAAAAATAAAAGGGGTCTTCATACCCCAGCGTGGATGCTATATCTTTGACACTCATCGAGGTGTCCTCCAGCAACCGCCGCGCTTGCTCCATCCGCAGGTGAATGAAAAAATCGATCGGCGCCTTGCCGGTCCGCCGCTTGAACACCACGAAAAAATGCGAGGACGAAATGTTCGCCACCGAGGCAAGTTTGGCCACGTTCAAGGGTTCATTGAGGTGGCTCGACATATAAGCGATGCTCTGGTCGATCTTCTGGTCGTTGTCGGGCAGCGAGGATGCCAGGAGTGATTCCCGTTTCACCACCACCGGCGGCCGCGCCGGCAGGTCGCCGCGGAAAGAATACATCGGCGCTCCTGGGGAGGGCAAAGCAAAGGGCGCGCACGCCTCGGACTTCATGACTGATGTTGGGGTTTGCATTGTTCTTTTGTTTGTGTTCGCAACTAAATGCTCAAAAAATCATTTCAGGTCGTCGATTCACGCTACGACCGGCGCTCCAAAATGTTTCTGCAAGGCCAGGGCAATGGTCCCGCGCAAGCGCGGCTCGGTGTCGGGGTCGGTGGGCACGATTCGCACCGACCTTTTTGTTCCCACCCGCTCATCCAGCGCCGCGTTCACGATCGGGCCCACCCGGCCCCACGCGCGCGTCACTTCCCCCACCACCACCACCACGTCCGGCGCCAATCCCCGCACCAGCATCGCCAGGCCGATCCCGACGTATTTGGCCATGCGATCCAACGCCTCTCCCGCCTTGCGATCCCCCTGCTCCACCAGTTTCAACAAATTATCGAACGTCAATCCCGCCGGCGCGCCTTTGCTCAAGCCGTTATGGGATTCTGTGTAATACTTGACAGCGGCCGAGCTGGACGCGCATTTTTCCCAGCAACCGCGATTGCCGCACGCGCACAGCGGGCCGTTTTCCTCCACGGTGACATGCCCAAACTCGCCCGCCAGACCGGTCGAGCCCGTGACCAATTGGCCGTTGAGAATCATCCCCACGCCGATGCCCTCGGCGATCGTCAGCGCCACGAGGTTCCGCACGCTCTCGCCATGCCGGCTGCTCCACAACTCCGCCAGCGCGCAGGCATTGGCCGCGTTTTCCAATTCCACGGGCAGGCCGGTCGCCTTTTCGAGCGGGCCTTTTAGATCAAAGGGTTTCCAGCCCAGGTTGGGCGCGAACACCAACCGGTGCGTGGCCAAATCAACACGGCCCGGCAAAGCCACGCCGATGGCCTCGTATTCCACTTCCGGATGCGCCTCACGCAGCGCCTCAATGCGCCGGATCAGGGCCAGGGTAAAAGCGTCGGGATCAGGGCCCGTCGCCATCGACTCCCGGCTGAGGAAATTCGTGTCCAGGCCTGCCACCGCCAGGACGGTTTGCACAGGGCGCACGTTGATGCCAATGATGCCGACGCGATGATCGTTGAGATGCAGGAATTTCGGCTTGCGTCCCCGCGGCAGATGGCCCACGCCGCCCTCGCTCACCCACCGCTGTAAAATCAATTCTTCGGTGATGGCCGAAACCGTGCTGCGCTGCAGGCCGGATTGACGGGAAAGATCGGCGCGCGAAACGGGCTGGTGTTTGCGAATGAGATTGAGGACAATGCGGCGGTTAATGTCTCGTGCGGTGCCGCTCGTCGCGACTTGAAAATTGTTGAGATCAATCTTCCGCACAAATCTATCGGGGTTTGTTGTTGTCCGAAACTATATAAATCCGCCCAAGGCGTCAACACCTTTTTAAGGATTTAGTTCGGCAGGCGAATTAACCTCGACGTAATCCACGCCGGCTTTCTCCCCCCCGTCAGCGCTCCCCTCGATGTCAATCCTGTCTCCGTGCTGCAACTTGATTCCGCGCACCGTGCGGCGACAGGACGTGTTGCCATCGAGCAGCGCACTGGGCAGCCAGCGGTCGGCGGTCCATTCATCGACGGTGGCGCCGTTCACGGTCACGCGATAGTGCGCCGCCCCGTTATTTTGGTCGAAATACTGCACCGCCAAATCGAAGTGGCCGCTCGGACCGTTATACCGAAAGCCAGCCATCCCGGTTCGGTTCGTCAGCGCTATCGCCTCGCCGCCCGACGCGTCCTCCCACGGCGTTACCGGCACGACGCGATAGCCGTTTAATTCCATTGATTCTGCTTCCACGCGGTTGGGATGATGCCCCACTCTCCCCTGCGCGTCGGGAATGCCGGAGAGGCGCGCGAAATATTGGCAAATTGCATCCCGCCACACCATGGCGTGCCCGCTCTGGTATTCCAAGGCCTTTCGCACCTCCGCATAACGACTTTCATCGACCAAGCCATGCAGTGATTCCCATTGCTTGACAAATGCGGCCGCCGCCCCGGCCCCTTCATAATGCGAGTCGTAAATGCTCTGGATGACCGTTTTCCCGGAATGCAAAACATGCGTGTAGGGCACATGATGAAAGAACAAAAGCAACTCATCCGGGCATGTCGCTTCCGACTCATAGAGACGCGCCACTTCGGGCGGATATTGTCCAATAAATCCCGTCCCTGTCGCCACGGTGCGATCCATGCCAATGCCCTGTTCATCCGCGCGATGCCATTGGCCCCAGCCGTTTTTCTCCGAAGCCTCAATGCCCGGCCCATAATGGCTCCCCAAAATATCGGTCAAGGTCTGCGCCCCCAGCGGGCCGGTGTAATTCTCATATGTCCGCCAGGAATGCAGCTCCATGTCAGAAATCGTTTGGACAACTTGGGAGTTCGCGCCAAACGTCATTTGCGTCCATTCCCGCGCGATTTGGTCAGCGCTTAAATCAGGATTCCACGCCAGACGGCCAAAACCATAAAGATTGGCCATGGCAAGAATGCTGCCGAGCCAATTAGTGTCGCGCCCCACATTGCTCACGCCGACAAATGCGCCCGGCGGCTGATGCTCAGCTTTCCCCGCGACCAAGGCCTTGACCGGCGTGTTTTCGCCATGAAAACGCAGGTCGAAATCGAGAACCTCTTTCCACATCGGCACGAGAAAGCACAGGTGACGCTGCTGGCCGGTGTATTCCTGGGTGATTTGCAATTCGATCGCGCGCCGGGTTTTCTCCAGGCCCGCAAATAACGGCGATACCGGCTCGCGCGCCTGAAAATCAATCGGGCCATGTTTGATTTGCACCAGGACATTGTCATCGAAGGCGCCGTCGAGCGCGTGAAAATTGTCATAGGCGGCGCGGGCGCGGTCATTCTTCAAATTGCGCCAGTCCATGTGGTGATCGTAAACAAAGCCGCGATAAAACAGAACGCCGCCATGCGGGCGCAGCGCGCGGGCAATGACATTGGCCGCGTCGGCGTGCGTGCGATGATACGCGGAAGGCCCGACCCGCCCTTCGGAATCGGCTTTCAAAACAATTCCGCCAAAATCGGGAATTTGCGCGTAAAGACGATCGATGGAGCCGCTCCAAAACGCGGCCACCCGCGGATCCAGCGGATCAAACGTGTCGAGCCCCCCGATCTTTTGCGGACTCGCAAAATCGACGGACAAATACACCTGCACGCCCCACGGGCGCAGCGCGCCGGCCAAGGCCGCCACTTCCGGGAGATAAGCCGGTGTGAGCAGGCGGCTGTCGGCGTTGACATTGTTGAGGGAGCAGCCGTTCACACCGATGGACGCCAACAGGCGGCCGTAATCCCCTACCCGGGCGAGGTTGGTGGTGACGTGGTCATTCTCCCAAAAAATCGAGCGGCCGCCGTAGCCGCGCTCAATCGTGCCGTTCAGATTGTCCCAATGATTGACAATTCGGAGGGCGTTGGCGGGGATTTCGGCGACGTTGAGATCGTCCAGCAACTCGCCCAAGGCGATTTTGCGCAGCAACGCGAAGACGCCGTTCAACACGCCCCGCTCGTTCCGCCCCGCGGCCAAGAGGTAATGGCGCGGGCCGATCACAACATCCTTGAGCACATAACCGTCATCGGAAAAATCGGCGGGCACGCCGAACATGATGGAAAGTTTGACCACCTCCGCAAACGTCCCGATGACAATGGCGTTTTCCTCGGGAAGATGCGCGGTCTCGCGCACGTTTTTGCCGAGCATGGATTTCAGGCCGCGCTGCAATTCCTGCCGCGCTGATTGCATGACGGGCGAATCTCCGAGCGCCACGACAATGTCCGGCAGCGCCTCGTAGCGGCCCGCGCTGGGGCCGTATTCGAGCCACGCACTGTAGCCCGTTTCCGCCCGCGCCCTCCCCAGCAACAGCAAAAATGCGAGGAGAAAGGTTTGAAAGCGGGTGGGCATGGTCCCGGCGGGCCTAGGGAGTGACGTGAATCTCGGTGTCCGTCAACACCAATTCCACGCCCGCCGCCTGCGCCGCTTCCTGCAACGCCGCCGGCAGCATCACGACCGGGTCGCGGCTGACGGTGAGGCGGCGCATCAGGCCTTCGCCTTTTTTGGCTCCCACCGCGAGGGTGATCTTCAAGCCCTTGCGCTTGCAGGAGACGCGCGTGCCATCGGGCAATTTTGTGTTCAGCGGCTTGATGAAAGCATCGATATAATGGACGCCCACCCCGGATTTATCCGGCGTGGCGGGCGGAAGCTTTTCTTTGGCGAGCAGATTAATATCGCAGACTTTAACAGAGTTTTGATTCATTTGGAAAGTTTGGATTCGCGCTCCACAAGAGCGAAATGGATGACCTCATACACCAGTCCCCATTTGTGCGCGCGGCTGGAGGATTCGCAATAGCAGCCGGCGGGGCTGTAGGCGCGGGGCCAGCTCAACACGTCGTTCAGCGGCTGATTCAGCAACGGCTTTTCGGCGGCGACGCTCGTCGCGAGGGCGCCCGGATGATTGATAAATTCGCACTGGAACGAATGGCCCGTATCGCCGGGGGCGGCGGCGCAATCCGCGTGGAGAATCGGGTAGCCATGACGCGGCGAGCCCAGCTTGATGCGGTAATCGTATTGGAGCGGCCGGCCCATGTTAGAGCAGGTGGTTCCTTCGTAGCGAAAAAGCGCCTCCACGGAGCCGTCCGGGGCAAATTTAAGCTCCAGGCGTTGCTCGGCCCATTTGCGCAGGGCCTTGGGATTCACCGAGTACTTTGCCTGCCGCGCGAGGCCGGCGCCGTTGAGGGCGGCGTCCACGAGCGGCTGCAACCGCCCCACATCTTCCAATTGCGGCACGGACCGCTGAAAGGGAGCGCGGCGGAACTGGCAGGGCGTGAAGGAGCAATTCTCGCACGGAATGAGCCCCGCCAGGCTGCGGGCCAAATCGAGCCTGTCTGTCAAACCGAATAACGCGAGCAGTGATTTCTTGGGCCGCAACATCCCGGTTTCCATGGCCTCAAGCCTCGCTGGAAACTGCGGCGCGCGCCGCAACAGCGAAAGCAACTTGACCTGGTCGGATATTTCCCAGCCGGAATATCCGGGGCTATAATGGGGCAACGCCGCCAGGCCACGGGCGTCCGCCCACGCGCACAGCCGGGCGCCGGCCAGGGTGACCAAATGCTCGACCACCGCCGATCCATAGATTTCCAGGAAGAAATATTCGTCCGGTTTTTCTTCCTGCCAAAGCCGGCGCGCGTGCGCCTCGCACTCCGGGCCGGCGCTCACGCCCACCAGGACGGCATGCTGCGCCTGGGCTTCGGTCAACTGCTCGCGCAGCCGCCGCGACGCAAACGGAACATGCTCCACGCAGAGAACGTCATCGATGAACTCCAGCGATTTGGCGCCATGGGCAAAAATCCAGGGACGCCCGTGCTGTGCGTACCAGGCGCGCGCCCACTCCGCCAGTTCGCGCGCGCGGCCCTCCAACGGGTAGGCGGCGGGAAACCCCAGCAGCCGCTTGTACTCCGCTTCGGCGGGCTCCGCGTGCGGCGCCAACTCGAGCCATTCCAAATTATGCACGGAGGCCGTCATGTGGTTAACGCGGGCGCGGCCGCCACCGGATCGAACTGGCAGCCTTCCACAAAAAAGTTAAAAAAATCCGGATGCGTCTCGAGCCGGCAATGCTGGATGCGTCCCACCAACTCATCCAATTCGCGGCGCTTCCGGCGCGAGAGCAGCGCGATGGTCGCGCCCTCGATGGACGCGTTGCCCACCTGCCGCAGGTTGGCGTCGGGAATATCGGGAATGAGCCCGATGCGGCGCGAGGACGAAGCGTCAAGGTTCTGGCCGAAGCCCCCCGCCAGATAAAAAATATCCACCTCGCCGAACGGCGCGCCATATCGATCAAAAACCACTTTCAAGCCCGCCACATTCGCGCCTTTGGCCTGCGCCAGCTCATTGACATCGCCCTCTGTCAAGTAAACTTCATCCTCGCCGGCGCCGGCGATGACGATGGGCTTTTCGTCCTCTTCAAAGCGTCCGAGCGCATTCATGCGCCCGTGCCGGCGCAGTTCGGCGAGCAAATCCACCAGGCCTGAGCCGCAGATGCCCTGGGCCGGCCCACCGCCAATCACCTCGACCTCGAAGGTCCCGTCGGAACGCATCTTTACCTTTTCCACCGCGCCGTCCAAACCGGGCATGCCGCAGGAAATTTTGCCGCCTTCAAATGCGGGGCCGGCGGGACAGGAGGCGGCGAGAATCTTGTGTTTATTCCCCAGAATCAGCTCGGTGTTCGTGCCGATGTCCATCAACGCAACCAAGCGATCTTCGTGCGCGATGTCAATGGCCAGCAGGCAGGCCGCCGCATCGGCGCCGACATGGCCGCTGATGATCGGAAGCCCCACCACGCGGGCTTTGGGATGCAACGGCAGCGCCAGGCGTTTGGCCGATTCCACGAGGCCCGTGCCGTGGCGCTTGCCTTCGGCCATTTCCAATTCGGTGAGGGATTGATACGGATTCTGCCCGATGGAATG
>DASZMX010000130.1:0-17712 GCA_035551475.1 Verrucomicrobiia bacterium | reverse complement strand
TGGAGCGGTGGGCGTGACGGTCACGGCACTGTTGACGTGAGGGAGGTGATCGTTCACGGCATAGGCGTTGAATGCGACCGAGGCCGCGCCCGCGGGAATAATGACCGTGGCGGGAACCGTCAACCGTTTTGCGTCGGCCAGCAGATTGACCGTCAATGAACTGGCGGTGGAAGTGTTGCGCGCCACCACGCACGGAATTGGATTAGTGAAACTATCGCCAATCGAGTTGGAGCTGATCGTGAGCGACAAGGCCGGGACGGTGCTGTCCAGCACAGTGAGGTTGTTGCTGACGCTGGCATACCCGCCAGCCGAGGCGGTGACGGTGACCTGACGTGTGCCATGCACAATTCCATCGTTGACCGCGCTGATGGGGAACAGGACGGAGGCTTGTCCCGCCAGCATCACAACTGTGGATGGAACGGCCACTGCGCCCGGGTCCGAGCTGGCAAGGCTGAGCGTGAGCGGCGCGCCGGTTCCACCATTGCGCGTGATGGTTCCGAGAGCGGCGGGATTGACCGCGTCCTTGGCGAACGTGGTGCGCGAAAGCCCGAATGCCAGCGTGTCGGCAATCGTGAACGAGGCCGCCGACACCGCCGCGTTGTTCGAGGTGTTTAGTTCGTAAACGCTGTTCGCCGCGTTGGCTTTGACGACTATCCAGGCGGTTCCCGTGACGAAGGGCGGGAGTGTGATCGTTTCGTTCAGCAAACGGCTGGAGCCGGCCGCGAGGCCGTTGGAAAAGGTGAATGAACCGATGAGTTGACTCGTGTTGGTCGTGCCATCGGTTGAAAGATAAATATTGTCGGTCCAAGGAGCAGCGACGGCGGTCGTGCCGAAGTTGAAATCCGTCCAGGAAATCGGCGCGCTGCCGCCGGAAACAAACGGCCCGGCTCCGATCTGCACGTTCGTCGCCACAAAATCGGCGTAGGGCGCGAGCGAAGAGGCGGCTGAGACGGCGGCGGTGTTATTGTTCTCGGCGGTTCCGGCGAGGTTGTATTCAAAAATCGTGTTGCCGCTGTCGGCGGTGACCATGATTTGCCACGCGCCCACGCCCGCCGCGCCATTGGGCAATTGGAAGGTGAACTGC
This sequence comes from Verrucomicrobiia bacterium, assembly GCA_035551475.1. GTDB lineage: Bacteria > Verrucomicrobiota > Verrucomicrobiia > Limisphaerales > Palsa-1400 > DASZMX01. The sequence goes on along the minus strand of DASZMX010000130.1, from coordinate 16,628 downwards.
CGCGCCACCGTTTGGCCGCCGCCGATCGCGCCGGAAGCCGCGGCGTCGTACGTCACCGCGCCATTGACCAGGATCGCGCCCGTCGCCGTGTTGCTCACGATGACGGAATCCTGGAAAGCAGCGCCAATCGCGCCCAAGCCGGCGTTGGTGTCCTGCCAGACGACATCGACTGAATCACCTGAATGCGGTGCGGACGGCCTGACGGCCAGGGCGAGGATTTGCAAATCAGGATACAGCGCGAGGGTGGCTGCCGCGTTGATGGCGGCGGTGTTGTTGGCATAATTGATTTCGTATTGACTGCCATAAAAATTGGCGGTTACGACCACGGCGAGTGGGCCGGCGCCATTGGTTCCATCGGGCAACCGGAAGGACGCCTGGCGCGCGCGGCTGCCGCCCCCGGCAATGCTGGCGCTGGCGCCGGGGTCATAATAAACGGACGTGTTAAAATAGGTCTGCCCGGTAAGCGTGTTGCTGACCGTGACCTGGTCGTACCAATAATTGAAGGTCGCGCCCGTGCCGGTGTTGGTCACAATCCATGACACCGTCGCCTGGCCGCCCGACAGAAGATTGGGTGAAATCGTGAGGTTTGTGATTTGTAAATCAGGCGCCGGCAGGGTGGTGAAGGAGCCATCAATCGAGGCGGCGGCGTTGCCGGCCAGATCATGCGAGCCCGCCCGGAAATGATAACCCGTGGAAGGCGCCAAACCGCTAATCGTCACGCTGTGCGATGTAACCAGGGAACCGTCCAATGGCGTGGAGGAGCCGTAAGCGGCGGTTGGGCCGTAATCGACTTGCGAGGTGGCGGGCTCGCTTGTGTTCCACGTGACAATCGCCGTCAAGGCCAGCGGATTGACGCTGACGCCGCTGATCACGGGAGGCGTGGCATCAAGGGTGAAGTTGAAAGCGTTTGTCAAAACCATCACGTCGCCGGCGAGATCGGCGGCGCCAGACACAAAGACCGCCACTGTGCCATCCATGCCGTTGGTCAGAAGAATTGGGCCGGTGGTAAAGGTATCGTTCAAGGCGCTGGTGGTGGACCAAAGACCGCCGAGGGGGACGACTGGCTGGGCGGCGGATGCGCTATTTGTCAAGAGAATCACGGGCGGCGCGGAGGTCAGCATGGAGCGATCAAAGCGAATGGACACCGTGAAATTTGCCGTCGCCCCCACGGGGCTGTTGCTGTTGCCGAAGGCGGACGCCACCAGCGGCAGAACGCTGTGCGCATTGTAAACCGCCGTGAGCGCCCAGTTTGTCAGATCGGTCGTGGCGAATGTCCAAGGGAAGGAAGCGCTGGCGCTGGCAAAACTCCCGTTCAAGTTAAATTGGGCGAATGTGTAATAGGTCAAGCCATTGGTGATCGCTGCGGGCGCGGTAAAGAGCGCCGGCTGCCCATTCGTGTACGAGCCGGCGCCGGTGGGAACGGCGAGGCCCGGGGGCGCGGTGGCGGTGGTGACGACATGCGCGAGATTGGTTGGCACATAGACGGCGGCCAGCGCGGCATTGCTCAACACGGTCACCGCCAGCGTGCGCGCGGCTCCGATTTGCACCCCATTGTTATCGGACCAATGTTGGAAGGCATAACCGAACACCGGATTGGCGGTCAGCATAGCCGTGGAACCCCAGACAAATGTTCCCAGACCGTTGATGGAGCCGGCGCCCGCGGGATTGTTCGAGGCCGCCACGGTGAACGACGGCAGGGCAAAGGTGGCGACCAGCGTCAGGTCATTGGCGAGGGTGAAGGTGTAGGTGGAGTTCGTGCTCACGATCACGCCGTTCAAACTCCAGCCGGTGAAAATCCACGGCGCGCCGCTGTTGGGCGCCGCGTTGACCGTGACGCTGGCTTGCGCGGCGTACGTGCCGCCGCCCGTGATGATGCCCGCCGCCACCGGGCTGCTTTGCAGGGTGACGTTGTAATACTGGCCGGAGAATGGCGCCGCCGAGAAGTTCACCACGGCATTTCCACCGTTTAGCGTCACGGTTTGATTGGTGGTTTCGGCGTAGCCGAGGGTGGTCAGGCCCGCGACATTGACCTGCCAAATGCCATCGGAAACGGCGATTTGATAATGGCCATTCGCATCGGTGACGCCCGAAAGCACATCATCGAAATTGGCAGGGAGAACCTGGACGTTGTCCACGTCGCAATCATCTGAATTGAAACCCGACAGATTGATGAACGCCACGGTGGTGAAGTTGGATGTGGCGACAAATGGAATCACCTGCCGCGTCCACCGCAAGCCCGGCCCGCTGGAGGGCTGCGGAATTGAGTAGAACACGCCGTTATTGGTGACACCCAGGCTATTGAGATTATGCAGGGAGTAGGCGCCATTGAAAAAGATCAGGTTGTAGGACAGGCCCGGCACGGTGGGGTAGGTTTGACTGACGCCGCCCCCGCCGCTGTTCAAATCGCCGGTGGGATCGAAATACTGAGAGCCTTCCTCGGCGGCGCCCAGGAAGCCCGCGGAAATATCCACCGACGACGGCCCGAGCACCGTCCATCCCGTCAGATTGGTGGCGCCCGGCGCGAAAATGATATAGCTGCTGCCGCCGACGCTGGGAGTTTCGAAACCGCCATTGATAATCAAATTCGTCTGCACGGTGGGATCCGCATAGGCATAGACCGTGGCGCCAGCCACCGGCGCGCCCTGGGTATTGGTGACCACGCCCGAAATCGTGCGGGTGTTGTTGGTGGACGCCGCAGGGGGGACGCTGAGGACCACCGCGCCTGCCTGATAATCCACCTGCCAGGTCAATCCGCCGGCGAGCGGCGGCAAGTCAAAGCTGCTAAATGCGCCGTTCAAAGACGCCGCGCTCAGCACGGTGAACGCGCTGCCGTTGGTGGGGACGAAGCTGTTGGCGAGCGTCACCTGCAACTTGCCCGCGAGCGTCGCCACGCCGGAGATCGCGAGATGGCTCGGCACCGGCCCGGCGAGGCTGACGTCGAGCGCGCCTCCCGCGCCTTGTTGATAATTGCCCGAAATGGTTCCCGTCCCCGCCATCGCGCCGCCCTGAATGGAAATGACGTTGGTGGTGGACAACACGCCATTGAGCGTGGTGAGGCCCGCGGTTTGGGAATACTGGCCCGCGATGGAGGCGGTTTGTCCGCCCGCGAGGGTGAATGTTCCTTGATTGACAAACCCGCCGCCAGCCAGACCGATCAGCATGGGATTGCTGCCGGAAAAATTAATATTGACGGCGCCGAGGTTGACGATGTTCGCCGACAAACCGCGCGGACCGTTCGCGCCCAAATTGACATCGATGACGCCGCCGGCCGCGTTGGTCAAAGTCCCGCCGGTGACGCTCAAAGCTGAGGTCCAGCCTTGGTTGATTGATTCCAACCGCAGATTGCCGGAATTCCTGAATCCATTCGTCGCCAGCAGTGTGGTGTGGCCGCCGCTATTGTCGCCGCGAATCCACACCGATTGGCCCGCCTTGATGTCTCCGGTCAGCACGCTGCCTGTTTGGGAGACAATGAAGGAAGCGGGATTGAGCGCGTTGGCCCCCAGGTTCAAATTGCCATCCACCAGGTAAACCGCGTTGTTCTGGCCGTTGATCAAGCCGCCATTGTAATTGAAGGTGATGCCCGTCAGGTTCGCGCCGCCATCGATGGTCAGGATTCCGCCGGCGTTTTGGTTGAAGGTTTGGTTTTGATTATTGATCGTCAGCGTCTCGTTGGTTCCGATGTCAAAAACCCCGTCGTTCTCATAAACGCCATTGAGGCCGCTCACGGTCAAATTCCAATTCACGTTAAAAGCGCCCTGGTTGACAAAGCTCGCCCCCAGGGTGCGCGGGCCGCCCGCGCCCTGGTTCACCGTCACCATGCCTCCCGGCAGGTTGGTCAGGACGCCTGATGTCAAATATAAACTACTGTCCCAGCCTTGGTTAAAAGACTCCAGGCGCAGCGCGCCCTGGTTGCGAAAGCCGCTCGCCACGGTCACGGCCGTGTGGCCTCCGTTGTTATCGCCACGAATCCACACGGTTTGCCCGGCTCTGATGTCGCCCGTCACAGCGCTTCCGGCTGTGCCTGTCAAAATGAACGTCGCGGGGCTCGTTCCGGTCGGTGTGAGATGCAGCGCGCTATACTGCAAATAGACGGTTGCGCTGGCCCCGTTGATGGCGCCGCCATTGTAATTGAAAATGCCGTTATTCATCGTCAGCCCTCCATCAAGGGTGAGGAAGCCGCTTTGCTGGTTGAAAACGGGCGCGCCGGCGCCATTCAATGTGAGAGTCTGGCCGGCGGCGACGTTGAGCGCGTTGTCGTTCTCCCAAATGGCGCCTCCGGCGGGCGCCGACAAGGTAGAAGTATAATTGACGTTCCAAGCGCCGAAGTTGAACAGCCTTGACGCCGTCCAAACCGCGCCAAAATTGAGGTTCACTGTGCCGTTATTGGTAATATTCGCGGTCACGTTGCGCGGCCCGCCATAGCCTTGGTTGATGTTTATGACGCCCGTCGCGGTGTTGGTGAGCGACCCATTTTGAACGCTGATGGAGCTCTCCCAGCCTTGGTTGAACGATTCCAGCCGCAGCGCTCCCGCGTTGCTAAATCCGTTCGTGAAGGTGATCGTGGCGCCGCCGGTGTTGTTGTCGCCGCGCAGCCAAATGGTTTGTCCCGCGCGAATGTCGCCGGTCAGCGTGCTGCTCGATCCGGCCAAAATGAAGGAAGCGGGATTTACCGCGGTGCTTTCAAGATGCAGGGCGCTGGAAATTAGGTAAGGCGCCCCATTCAGGCCCGTGACGGCGCCCCCGCGAAAGTCGAACGTGGATGAATTCAGCGTCATGGCGCCGTCCAATTGCAGCGCGCCCGCGTTTTGCAGAAAATTCTGTCCGGCCAACGTGACCGTGGAAGACGGGCCGACCACGAACAGGCCTTCGTTGTCCAAGGTCGCTCCGCTTTGATCAAAACCCACGGGGACGTTGTTGCTGAACGCCCCGAAATTTTGCAGGCTGCCGCGGAAATAACGCAGGCCCCCGGCGCCCGGATTTATGGCCACCACTCCGCCGGCCAGGTTCGTCAAGACCCCATTAGTCAAGACTATATCCGTCTCGTAACCGGCGTTGGCAGACTCCAGCCGCAGCAGACCGGCGTTTTTGAACCCATGGGCCGGGCGCAGGATGGAGGTTTCGCCCACGGTGCTGTCACCACGGAACCAAATTGTTTCATTGGGCCCAATATCGCCGGAGAAGTTCGCGCTTTGCCCTGCCAGGATAAACGTGGCGGGATTGGTGGCGGCAGGGCTCAAATTCAACTGGCTTTGCGGCAGGTAAATGGCGTTGCTCAGGATTATGCCGCCCCCGTAATTGAAGGTGGAGTGGTTGAAGATGTCGCTGCCGTTGAGCACGAGGCTGCCGTTGTTTTGCGAAAATGTCTGGTTGTTGAAGGTGATGGGAACGCCTGGCGCGGTGACGAATAAACCTTCGTTGTCCAACGTGACGCCGGCCTGGTCGAAGGTCACCGCCGTGTTGTTGCTGAAGGCGCCGAAGTTGAACAGGTTCGCGCGGAAATAACGCGAGCCGCCGGCGCCGGCATTGATGGCGATCACGCCCGATGCCGTGTTGACCACCGCGCCGTTGGTCATGATTAAATCCGTTTCATAACCGGCATTGGCGGATTCCAAGCGCAGCGTCCCGGAATTGTTGAAGCCATTTGTCGGACGGATGATGCCGCTGTCACCGACGTAGCTATCGCCGCGCAACCAGACCGTTTGCCCCGGCCAGATGTCGCCCGTGAAATTGGCGCCCTGGCCGGCCAGGATGAACGTGGCCGGATTGGTCCCCGCCGGCCCGAGGTTGAGCTGGCTTTGAGGCAGGTAAACGGCGTTGCTTAAAATCGCCCCGCCCTTGAAATCAAAGGCGCAATGGCTGAAAATATTCCCGCCCATCAATTGCAGCGTCCCGGCATTTTGCACGAAGGTCTGATTGAGAAAGGTGACGGTCGGAGCCGCCGCAATGATGAAGGCGCCCTGGTTGGTGATGAAGGCGCCGGTCTGGTTGTAGGACACGTTGACGTTATTATTGACGGTTCCGGCGTTCCACAAATTTCCCTGGAAAAAGCGCGCCCCGCCGGCGCCCGCGTTGAAGTTGATGACCCCGCCCACCGCGTTGGTGACCTGGCCGTTGGTCAGGATCAAATCGGTTTCATAACCGCCGTTGGCGGATTCCAGCTGCAAGGTCCCGGCGTTCTTGAAGCCGTTGGCCGGACGAATGATGCCGTTGTCATTGACAAAGGAGTCGCCCCGCAGCCAGACCGTTTGGCCGGAGGAAATGTCGCCGGTGAAATTGGCGTTGTGCCCCGCCAGAATAAACGTCGCGGCGTTGGTTCCGTTCGGGCCGAAACCCAGCAGGGATTGAGGCAGGTAAACGCTGTTGCCGCTGATGACGCCGCCGTTGTAATTGAATTGCATGCCTTGAAAAAGCACCGCGCCGTCGATGGCCAAGGCGCCGGCGTCCTGGTTGAAAGTTTGGGCCTGGCCGGAAATCGTCAGCGTCTGCCCTGCCGCAATTTCAAACGAGCCATAGTTGTCAATAATCGCGTTGTTCGACGCGAAGGACATGCCATAGTTGTCATTAAACGCGCCATAATTCTCGAGACTGCCCGCAAAAGTGCGCGCGCCGCCGCTGCCTGGATTGACATTGATCAGGCCGTTTAGGGCGTTGGTCAACGCTCCGTTGGTGATCGTGATGGCGCTGGTGACGCCGCAGCTCGCGGATTCCAACCGGATGACGCCCGCGTTTAAAAATCCGCCGGTGACATAATTGCTGTTCCCGATGGAGCAATTGCCTGCTATCCACAGGACGGAGGCCGGCGCGCATTTCCCGGCGGAGCCAGCCTGGTAAATCGCCTGCACGTCGGCGGGAGACAGGGCGGCGTTATAGTAGCTGACTTCATCAATCAAGCCGTTGAAGAAACGCGTCGGCGAGCCGCCGCCCCAGGAACGTCCGATTTCAACATCTCGCGAATTATTGACAGGAAGCTGGGCCTCCGCCACGCTGCCCTCCATTACGCCGTCCCGGTAGATTTGGATCGCGGCTCCGGTGAAGACGCCGGCGAGATGGTGCCATTGGTTGTCCAGGACGGAGTTCGTGGTCAAGGCCGCCGGAAAGTTCAAGGCGCCGCCGCCACCCAGGCCAAAGCCAAACGACACCGTGCCGTCGGTGCCGCCTTGCATCAGCCAGCCCGTGCTGTCCGTGAAGCCGTGGGATTTGTCCACGATCAGAAATAAGCCGCTGGCCTGGCTGGGGTTGGCTTTGATCCAGCATTCGACCGCGAAGGGCCCGGCGGGATTGAAGGGCGCAGCGTTCGGTATGTCCACCCAGCCGGTGGCGCCGTCGAAGCTAAAGGCCTGGCCAACTTCGCCCGCGGCGAAGGTGGCGCCGCCTTGCAGGGCTCCGGGATTGCCGCCCACGATGTCGGCCGCGGAACCTTCGGCAGGCCACCAACTTGACAATCCCGCTCCGGGCGGAGTGCAAGTTTGGGCAGACGTGAAATAAGGGAGAAAACTCAGGCTGAGCGCAGCCCACAAGAATACACCAGAACGGTGGTACATAGTCGTAACGGGATTGGTGGTTTTCGGACACGCCACTCAAGCATTACGGACCGTTATTATCAAGATAATTCCATGCAAAACGGGGACAGTTGTGGCGCGAGATTTTCGCGCTGCGAAAGCTGTTGGCGTCACCCCTTCGCTGCCTCGAGAAATGGATAATCCACATAGCCCTTTGCGCCCGACGAATAAAAGGTCGCCTGTTGCGGCGCATTGAGCGGCGCGCCGCGGCGAAAGCGCTCCGGCAAATCGGGATTCGCCAAAAACAAGACGCCGAACGCCACTGCATCCGCTTCGCCGGCGGCCAACACCTGGTTGCCGGTGGCGAGGGTAAAGCGTTCGTTGGCAATGTAAGGGCCGCCAAAAGCCGCCTTCAATTGCGGCCCAATGCGTTTGTCTCCCAGCGCTTCGCGCGCGCACAGAAAAGCGACGCGCCGCCGGCCCAATTCACGCGCTACGTGGCTGAAAGTCGCCAGCGGATTGGAGTCTCCCATGTCGTGGGCATCCCCGCGCGGCGCCAGGTGGACGCCCACGCGGTCGGCGCCCCAGACCGAGATGGCGGCGTCGGTGGCTTCCAGCATGAGCCGGGCGCGATTCTCCACCGGGCCTCCGTATTCGTCGGTGCGGTGATTGGTTTTGTCCTGCAAGAACTGGTCAAGCAAATAGCCGTTGGCGCCGTGAATTTCCACGCCGTCGAACCCCGCGCGTTGCGCATTTTCCGCCCCTTTCCGATAAGCTTCGATCACGCCAGGAATCTCGTCCAAGGCCAACGCGCGCGGGGTGACGAATGGTTTTTGCGGACGCACCAGGCTTACATGCCCCGCCGGGGCGATGGCGCTGGGCGCCACGGGCTGCGCGCCATGCAGAAACATTGGATCGGAGATTCGGCCCACATGCCAGAGTTGCAAGAGCATCCTCCCGCCCGCCCGATGCACCGCGTCGGTGATTTTTTTCCAGCCTTCCACCTGTGCCTCCGACCAGATGCCGGGTGTATCGGCGTAACCCACGCCCATCGGCGTCACGGCCGTGGCTTCCGAAATAATCATGCCCGCCGAGGCGCGCTGGGTGTAATATTCCGCCATTAACGCATTGGGAACGCGATCTTCCACGGCGCGCTGGCGGGTCAAAGGCGCCATGATGATGCGATTGGGCAGGTCCCAGGCCCCAATTTTAACGGAGTCAAATAAAGTGATCATTTTTGGTCAAGCAATCGGCGCGGCGCGGGGCCGCCCTCCGAAAATAGCGCCCGGAACCAAGGAGTCAAAAACGAAGAGGATTAAGGCAGGATCGGATCGGGCGGAGGCAGATACCCGCGGAATTTGGCGTAATTGTTCATCACCCACGTTTCCACGTCGCTCCAGCCATCTTTGGTTTCGCGCACCTGCGTGTTGTAAGGGTAGGTGTAGGAAAGAAGATATATGGCGACGCCATGGCAAAAGGGGATGCCGGCGGCATCCCATTTTTCGCGGAAGGGTTCGCACTTGTTGCCATGATCGGAAATCAGCGCGGCGCGATCCACGCGCATTTGGCCGAGCCCGCGAAAGAAGATCGCCAGGTTCTCTTCCAGCCATTCGTGGTGCGGCCCCAAGGCGCGCCCGACGCGCAAAGGAGGGGCCTTAGATGGCCCAAAATCAACCAGTTCCACCAGCCGCTGCATATAGGAACGATTGCGTTCCGACACGCTCCGCCGCATGAAACTGCGCCGGCTGGGCCCGAGGATGATTAAATTACCATCGTACGCCGATGTCATATTAATTCTTGAGGAGAGGGGCTAGCAGTTCCGGCGCCGGTCGCATTCTTGCTACAAGGCGGCGGGGCGCTTGCCTTTCCCGCCTCGGCGCCAGATACTTCCGGCGTGCACCTGACGGTCACTGAGTTAACCAATCGGTTGATCACTTCCTACGCCAAAGTGGGCGGGATCAACCATCTCGATGGCAAAAACCTCCCGTCCAAGACCGCCATAGCCGCCATCACGCTCGACTTATTGCGGCTCCTGTTTCCCGGCTATTTCGACGAACGGTCCATTCATTCTTCCGAATTGAAAGTGGAAATCGCCGCGCTGATGGATTCGGTGCTGGGCCGGCTGGAGGATGAGATTCACAAGAGCCTCGATTACGCTCCGCCCGAGGATATCGGCAAAGCGGCGCTGGGGCGGCACGCGCACACCTCCACCCTTGATTTTTTGAGCAATCTTCCCCGGTTGCGCGATATTTTGCAGACCGACACCGAGGCCGCTTTCCAGGGCGACCCGGCCGCGCTGAGCAAGGAAGAGGTCATAGTGTCTTACCCGTTTATTGAGGCGATCGCGGTGCAGCGCCTTGCGCACGAGTTATATTTGCAGAAGATTCCCCTCATACCGCGCATTATGACGGAATGGGCGCACAGTCGAACGGGGATGGATTTGCATCCGGGAGCGGAGATCGGATCGCATTTCTTCATTGATCACGGCACGGGCACGGTGATCGGCGAAACGGCCAAAATTGGCCGGCATGTTAAATTATACCAAGGCGTCGGGCTGGTTGCTCGCTCCCTCTCCGGCGGCCAGGCGTTGCGCGGTCAAAAGCGGCATCCGACCATTCAGGATGACGTCACCATTTACGCCAATGCCACGATCGTCGGCGGTGAAACCACCGTGGGGAAGGGAAGCACGATTGGCGCGAGCGTATTCTTGACTCAAAGCGTCCCCCCTCATTCCCTCGTGACCTTTGAAAGCTGCGATGTGAAAGTGACGGCGAAGCGAGAGAGGATTGAAACGGATTTTCAGATCTAGCGCGGAAAAATGGCGCGGCGTGTAACCTGCCGCGCGGTTTTTCCCTCTAGGACAAGGTGGAAGCGCTCATGGATACCATGCTTATATGCCGGCAATGTCGCGCCCCGCTTCCGCTCCATGCGTTGAGCAATCTTTGCGCGGCTTGTCAACAAGACGGAACCCGGACGCCGCCCGTCGGCGCCACGCCGCGGGCCGCCGCCGCGGCGCCGGAGCCTGCAGAAATTGCGCAGCGTTTCCCGCACCTGGAGATTCTGGAGCTCTCGGGCGTGGGCGGGATGGGCATGATTTACAAGGCCCGCCAGCCGCAATTGGATCGGATCGTGGCCCTGAAGATTCTGGCTCCCGAGCTGGGGGCTGATCCCGCGTTTGCCGAGCGTTTCTCGCGCGAAGCCCAGGCGCTGGCGCGCCTTAATCATTCCAACATCGTCACGATTTACGAGTTTGGGCAGGCCTCGGATTATTTTTATTTCCTGATGGAGTATGTGGACGGAGTCAATCTCTACGCGCTGATCCAGGAGAAACAATTGCGGACGGAGGAAGCCAAGCGCATCGTTGGCGAGGTCTGCCACGCCCTGCAATTTGCCCATGACGAAGGCATCGTGCACCGCGACATCAAACCGTCTAATATTCTGATTGATAAAAAAGGCCGCGTGAAGATTGCCGATTTTGGCCTGGCCAAATTACTGGCCAAGGACGGCGCCGCGCCGCCCGCGCCACCCGCCCAGACGACGATGGTGATGGGCACGCCCAATTACATGGCGCCCGAGCAATTGGAAAAACCGCTCGAAGTGGACCATCGCGCTGATCTGTATTCGCTCGGTGTGGTGTTCTATGAAATGCTCACGTGCGAATTGCCGATCGGGCAGTTTGACCCGCCTTCGCGCAAGGTAAAAACGGACGCGCGCCTGGATGGCGTGGTGCTGCGGGCCTTGGCCAAGGAGCCGCAACGCCGCTTTCAAAGCGCCACCCAGATCCGGCAAGCCGTTGAAGCCCTGTCCACGTCCGCGCCGTTGTCCGACATCACTGCCGCCGTTCCGCCGCAGCCCGCCGCGCGGTGGGGATGGCTCCGCCAGCTCGGCCTCATGACAGGCTCCGCCGTGATCGCGCTGGCATTGTATTTGGCGGTGCGCAGCCATTTGCCCAGCCGCAGCGGGCGCATCCCCCCGGAGGCGGCGGCCGCGCTGGGGGCCGTGCCCGAGGCGGGGACACCCAACCTGCGTTTGTTTCGTAATTTGCAGTTGACGCCCGCCCAGTCCCTGGCGGTCAATCGAGTCGTGCGGCGCGACGAGCAGGAGTTCGGACGCCTGGAGCGGCGCCACACCGAGCGCACCCGCGACGCCCAAGGCCATGTGCATGTCACCATCTCGCCCTTTCCCGACGAGATGCAGGGGCTGATGGACGACTTGTGGAAAGGATTGGCCGGAGCCCTCACGGCGGAGCAATTGGCCAAAGCCCACGATCTGCGCCTCGAACGCCTCTTTCCCCACAGCGCGACCAACATCGTGAAGCTCGAACTCTGGCAGGACCCGAATGGCGATTACCACTTTGCCGAGGAGGAACACGGCGCCGCGTCGCCCCCCCGGCGCAGCCCGTTTTATTCCCCCTCGCGCTTTCGTTCTCTGCTGGACGAAACCCAGCCGAATCCATAGGCTTTAGGTCTGTGGCAGAAGCTCCTGATTCTCACTCTTATTATCGCCTGGCGGCGGATTTCGCCGCGCTGGTTCGTCACGGGAAAACCTTGCCGCTGGGAGGACTTCCGCCCGCGGCCCGACCGGCCATTCCGGCGCAGGCGCCGAAAGCTCTTTTTTTCGCTCCCCATCCTGACGATGAAACCATTGCCGGAGGCCTCGCTTTGCGATTATTGTGGGAAGCGCAGTGGAACATTATCAATGTCGCGGTGACGCAAGGCAGCAAGGCGGCGCGGAAGGCAGAGCGATGGGCCGAATTGAAAAATGCCTGTGATTTTCTGGGCTTTGGATTGCGCCAAACTGCGCCCGGAGGATTGGACGGCGTGAATCCCAAAGCGCGCGCCGATAGCCCGGCGGCTTGGGCCGAGAACGTCAAAGTCATCGCGGGAATTCTGGCGGAGAGCCAGCCGCGCGCCATTTTTTTCCCGCATGAACACGATTGGAATGGCACGCACATCGGGGTTCATTTTCTCGTGATGGACGCGTTGCGCCAACTGCCGGACCTTTCGTGTTATTTGGTCGAGACTGAATTCTGGGGGCAAATGGCCACGCCGAATTTGCTGGTGGAATACACAGCCGCAGAGGTGGGTGATCTGCTTGCCGCCACCTCCTTTCACGTGGGAGAAGTGCAACGGAATCCCTATCATATCACGCTGCCCGCCTGGATGGTGGATAATGTGCGGCGCGGCGCTGAGTTGGTGGGAGGGCAGGGCGGGGCGTCGCCTGATTTTCTTTATGGACAGCTTTTCCGTTTGCAGCGCTGGCAGGCTGGGAAGATTCAGGCAGTCCAGCAGGGGGGGCGATTTCTGCCCGCTTCAACCCGGGCGGACACGCTGTTTGCTTAAGCGCATCGTTTGTATTTTTGGCGGTCTATTTCACTCTTTAATTTATGAGCGACCCGTTGGCGGTGGTTTATTATTCCAATTTGATCCCGGGCAGCCGGTTGGTGGCGCGCCTGCAGGATATGGGCTACCGGGTGCATACGCTTCCAGCGCTTACCGGCTTGGCGGCGGCGTGTGAACAGGAGAAGCCGCTGCTGGCGCTGATTGAAATTTCGCCTGAAGCCAATGGCCGTGAGCAATTAAGAGCGTTGCGCGCGAATCCTGCCACGCAGCACATTCCCGTCCTCGCTTTTGCCAATGTGCATGACAAAGCCTTTCAAGCTGCCGCCCAGGAAGCCGGCGTTTCCCTGCTCGCCGCCAGCGCGGCGGTGCTGGAGCAATTGCCGCAGTTGCTCGACCAGGCGTTGCAGGTAGATTGATTTTTCGTTATGACAGCCATTCCCGCCGTGAAACTCGACCGTGGCATCCATGTGATGCACCTGTTCTACAATATCGATCGCGCGCTCTGGTCGCGTCTGCCCGCTGAGGCTTCGGCGCAAACCCGCGCCGCCCTCGAAAAAATTTGCGCCGCCCACGCCAACCCTTCCCATCCGCGCGTCACCACATATGCGACGATTGGCGCCAAGGCTGACCTTGCGTTTTTTCTGCTCGCCGCGGAATTGGGGCAGCTCGCCCAAATCCATCGCGAGATCGAAGCCGCCTTTCCTCCGGGCGCCCTGCAGCGCGTGTTTTCCTACCTCAGCGTCACGGAGTTGACCGAATACATGCCGACCGAGGATGACAATAAGAAGATTCTCGAGCAGGAACAACTGGCCCCCGGCAGTGAAGCCTGGGAAAAGCGCGCGGCGGAATTGCGCACGCGCATGAGCCATTATGAGCATTATCGCCTTTATCCCGAAATGCCCGACTGGGAAGTCATGGGTTTCTATCCCATGAGCAAACGCCGCGCCGCCGCGGACAATTGGTACGTGCTCGATTTTGCGGCCCGCAAGAAGCTGATGAGCGGCCACGCCCGGGTGGGGCGGAAATATTCCGGGCGCATCTCCCAGCTTATCAGCGGCTCCACCGGCCTCGATGATTGGGAATGGGGCGTCACCCTCATGGCGCATCAACTCGACGCCCTGAAGGACATCGTTTACGAAATGCGTTTCGACGAAGTCAGCGCCCGTTATGGGGAGTTCGGCCCTTTCTATATCAACCTTCGTCTGCCGCCCGCCGCTTTGTGGGAGCATTTGAAACTGTAAGGGCGGCGCCTTGTGAACAAGTTGTGCATAGGCTGGTGAATAGATTGCGGGCATCGTGTGCGTCGTTTTTCATGTGAATTTCGCCCGCGAACCGCTTTGCTTGAGCTTCCAAAATGATTGATTCTGTTCATCCTGATTCGGGCGGCACGGGCGCGGATTTAAAGCGCAGCCGCCGCGCGGCCAAGGCCTCCTCTGCCACCGCCGGCATCGCCCGCATTGACCGCCTCCCGCCCCATTCCGTGGAAGCCGAGCAGGGCGTGCTGGGCTGCATCATGCTGGCGCCGAACGATTGCATGGGCGAGTGCATCGAAAAAATGCGCAGCGGCGCCGAGGTGTTTTACGACCTGCGGCACCAGACGATTTTCCAGACGCTGGTCGAGATGTTCCAAAAAGCCGAAGGCATCGACCTCATCACCTTGCAGCAGCGGCTCAAGAATGCGCAGCAATTGGAAAATATCGGCGGCCTGGCCTATCTCTCCGCCCTGCCGGACAAGGCCCCTTCCGGCGCGCACCTGAACTATTATATTGACATCATCCTGGAGAAATTCCTGCTGCGGAAAATGATCCAGACCTGCGGCGGCATCATGAGCCGCGTTTATGATCACGAAGGCGAGGTTGAGTCGCTCCTCGATGAAGTGGAGCGCGACATCCTGAAGATCGCCGAGGAGCGGGTGTCCGGCGCGAGCGCCACGATGAAGGAGCTGGTCAATCGCGCCATCACCAAGATCGAGGAATATCACCACAACCAGGGCATGCTGACCGGCATTCCGACCGGTTTCTCGGATTTCGACAAAATGACCACGGGCCTGCACGAAGGCGAAATGGTGGTCATCGCCGCGCGCCCGTCGGTCGGCAAAACCTCGCTGGCCATGAATATCGCGGAGCACGTGGCGCTCGAGCACAAAATTCCCGTCGGCGTGTTCAGCCTGGAAATGACCGCCGAGCAACTGGTCTTGCGCATGTTGTGTTCTCGTTCGCGCGTTAATTTGCGCAGCATTCGCGACGGCTTTCTTGCGGAGCGCGATTTTCCGAAGCTCACCGGCACCGCCGGCAAGCTGGCCTCGGCGCCGCTTTTTATCGATGACAGCTCCGGGCTCTCCATCCTGCAATTGCGCGCCAAGGCCCGCCGCATGTGGCAGCAATATGGAATCAAACTATTTGTCATTGACTACTTGCAGTTGCTCAATTCTACTTCGCGCCGAGCAGAGAATCGCCAGCAGGAGATCGCCGATATTTCCGGCGGAGTCAAAGCGCTGGCCAAAGAATTGAAAGTGCCGATTATTGTGCTCAGTCAGCTCAATCGTGAACTCGAAAAACGCGGCCCCGGCGAGCGCCCGCGCCTCTCGGATTTGCGCGAATCCGGCTCCATCGAGCAGGACGCGGATCTGGTCGGCCTGCTTTATCGCGAGAGTAAAAACAAAGACGGCGAAGAGGACAGCGCGGAGCTGGAGCAGGACGCCATCCCGGTGAAATTATTTATCGCCAAACAACGCAACGGCCCCACCGGCGACGTCGATCTGACGTTCCTCAAGAGTTACACTCGTTTCGAGAGCGCGGCCAAAGTCGGCCCGGAAGACATGCCGACCGACGCCTAGCAGATGAACAAAACTTTCGCGCGCTGGCTATTCTGGGTTTTGCTGCTGGTCTCCACGCCGGGCTTGCACGCCCAAATGATCGCGGCCCACGTCCACAAAATTCTCATCCGCCACATCGGCCCGCCGGCCGTCAGCGATGATTTTGTTCGCGCCAACATTCGCGCCAAGGAAGGCGAACCGCTTTACCGCGCGACGATTGACGAAGACATTGCCGCGCTTTATCGCACGCTTTATTTCCTCCAGATTCGCGTCGATCAGAACACCACGCCCGACGGCACGGATGTCACATATGTTTTGCAGGGCAAGCCGATCCTCACGGACATCAAGATCGTGGGCAACAAGAAGATGAGCCTCAAAAAGCTCAAGAAAAAGCTCACCTCGAAAATTGGCCAGCCGCTCGACCAGGAGAAATTATTCGAGGACGCCCAGGAGATGCAGAAGCTCTACGAAAAGGGCGGTTACCAGGAAACGAAAGTGGCCGTCCAGCCGCCGAGCATCGATGAAGCCGCCGGCCGCGCCAGCGTCGTGATTGAAATCACCGAATCGCCCAAAGTCAAAATCAAGGATGTCGTGTTTGAGAACGCCCACGCGTTTACCCAGCGGCAATTGCGCAAGGTGCTCAAGACGCGGCGCCGTTGGATGTTTTCGTGGCTCACCGGCACCGGCGTGTTGAAAAAAGACGAATTCGAAGACGACAAGGACACGCTCGTCGAGCATTACCAAAATGACGGCTACATCGACATGGCGATTCAAGACGTCAAATTCGATTATATTTCGCCGACGAAAATGATCATTCGCCTCAACGTTTCCGAGGGGCAGCAATACAAGGTCGGAACCCTCGACATCAAGGGCAACAAAATTTTCACGACCAACGATTTCATCAAGGGCCTCGTCATCGACCGCCAATTGATGAAATTGCAAATGACGCCCGGCCAGGTGTTCAAGCCCGCT
>DASZMX010000129.1:0-10234 GCA_035551475.1 Verrucomicrobiia bacterium | reverse complement strand
CTCCTTTGCCTGGGCCGCCCGCTTCCGCCGCCTGGCCCGCGATTATGAACGACTGGCCACCACCTTTGCCTCCTATCACTGGCTGGCTTTTGTCACTCTTATGCTCGGTTCTCTCTTTCGCAAAAGTTGAGTACAGGCTCTTGGATTGTTAGCGGCCGAAGGCAGGTTCAAACCCTATTGCTCCGACCATTTTTTCTTCGTTTAGGGCTTCAGTGATTCTCGGCGCTTCGATTTGCAAGGGTGGGCGAAAAATAGTATTTGACCCTGACGTTACGTGAGGCGGCAGAGTGCGAGGCGGCGGGAATGAAGGGTTTTTCCGAGCGTAAAAAGGCGATGGCTTATACGGTCAAACAATTGGCGGCGATTTCAGGGGTGAGCGTGCGGACGCTTCATTTTTATGATGAAACGGGGCTGCTGAAGCCCGCGTATGTGGGGGCGAACGGCTACCGGTTTTACGAGGAGCCGGAGCTTTTGACGCTGCAGCAGATTTTGTTTTACAGGGAGCTGGGGTTTGAGTTGCGGCAGATAAAACAAATCCTGGGCCGGGCTGATTTCGCCAAGGCGGCCGCCTTGCAATCGCATCGCGAGGTTTTGCAAGCGAGCCTCGCCCGCACGCAACGGTTGATCGAAACGATCAATAAGACGGTCAAGCACTTGAAAGGAGCCAAGAAAATGAAGAGCGCGGAAATGTTTGAAGGCTTTAGCGTGGCGGCGGGCGACGACCGGTTTGGCCGTCCAATCAAACTCGGCGACGAACCAAATGATTGCAAGGTGTCAGGCCAGGACACCGGGGGCGCGATGTGCGTGTTTGAGTTCAGCGGCGGCGGCGGGGGGCCGCGCCACCTGCATTATGACCAGGATGAATGGATTTATGTGCTGGAGGGCGAATTTGAATTTCACCTGGGGAAAAAACAGTTTCGCGCGCGCGCCGGCGAATGCGTTTTCATCCCGCGCAAGATTTCCCATGTGTGGGGATGCGGCGTGAACGGGAAGCCGGGCAAGGTCATCAATGTGTACCAGCCCGCCGGGAAAATGGAGGAGTTCTTCTGTGAGATCGCCCAGCATAATGGAAAAACGCCCATCCACGAAGCTCTCGGCATTGAGGGGTTGCATCGGCTATTTGACGCGCATGGGATGCATCTTCTCGGGCCCCCTCTGGATTGGGAGGAGTATGTGGCCCGTCAAGCCGCGCCGTCGGGCAAGTGATGGGAAAAATTGTTTCCTAAGCAGGAGCGGGATTCGCCACCGTTTTGGGTTGTGGGGCGGCGGTGGGAGGGCGAGAGTGGAGGCATCGTTTATGCCTGAACACCTCAATCGGCTGGCGCGAGAGAAATCGCCTTACTTGCTGCAGCATCAGCACAACCCGGTGGATTGGTTTGCCTGGGGCGAGGAGGCTTTTGCCAAGGCGCGCGCGGAGCAGAAGCCGATTTTCCTGAGCATCGGCTATTCGACGTGCCATTGGTGCCATGTGATGGAGCGGGAATCGTTCGAGGACAAAAAGGTGGCGGCTTTCCTGAATGAGTATTTTGTCAGCATCAAGGTGGACCGGGAGGAGCGGCCGGATGTGGATAAAATCTATATGACAGCGGTGCAATCGCTGACGGGGCAGGGCGGCTGGCCGTTGAATTGTTTCTTGACGCCAGAGTTGAAACCTTTTTACGGCGGGACTTATTTTCCGCCGGAGAACAAATATGGGCGGGCGAGTTTTTTGCAGGTTCTCGGGCAGATCGTGAACGTGTGGACCACGCGCCGCGATCATGTGCTGGAGACGGCGCGGGATTTCCACGAGCGCCTGGGCGTTTTTCTGGCGCAAGAGGCCGGGGCGGGAGAATTGTCGGCGGCCATATTGGAGCATGCAGCGGCGGTTTTCAAACAGGAGTATGACCCGGAGCATGGCGGGTTCGGCGGGGCGCCGAAATTTCCGCGGCCAGCGCAGCCGTCGTTTCTTCTGCAATTCGCGGAGCGAACGGGGGACCGGGCGGCGCGGGACATGGTGTTGCGCACCTGCGACAAAATGGCGGCGGGCGGCATGAACGATCAACTGGGCGGCGGCTTTGCGCGTTACTCGGTGGATGCGCAATGGCTGGTGCCGCATTTTGAAAAAATGCTCTACGACAACGCGCAGTTGGTGAACCTTTATCTGGACGCTTACCTGGTGAGCGGCGAGGAGCGCCACGCCGCAGTGGCGCGCGATATTCTGCGTTACGTGTTGCGCGACATGACCAGCGCGGAGGGGGGCTTTTATTCCGCCGAAGACGCCGACAGCGAGGGCAAGGAGGGAAAATTCTATTGCTGGACGAAGGAGGAATTGCGCCACGTGCTGACGCCGGAGGAATTCACGGTGGCGGCGCGCTATTTTGGGGTCACGACCGAGGGAAATTTTGTGGACCATAGCGATCCGCAACCGTTGCCGAACCAGAATGTATTGAGCGTGGTGGATCCGAACCTTTCCCTGTCCGATCGCGCCTTATTGGAAAAGGCGAAGGGGCGGCTCTTCGCGGCGCGCGCCAAACGGGTGCGGCCGCATCTGGACGATAAGATTTTGGCGTCGTGGAACGGGATGATGCTGGGCGCGATGGCGCGGGCGGCGGCGGTTTTGGGCGATGCGGCCTATCGCGCGGCGGCGGAGAAAAACCTGGCGTTTTTGCGGGCGAAATTGTGGGACGCCGCGCGCGGGGCGCTGTGCCATCGGTGGCGCGATGGGGAACGCGATGCGGTGCAGTTGTTGACAGCCTACGCCAATTTGCTGGCGGGCACGATTGACCTTTACGAAGCCACCTTGGAGCCGGCGCATTTGGATTTCGCGCGGCAATTGGCGGAGGCCATGCTGGCCCGCTTTTATGACGCGGCGGCGGGGGGATTTTATAACAGCGCGGCGGAGGCGAAGGATTTGATTTTGCGCGTGAAAGAAGATTACGACGGCGCGGAGCCCTCGGGGAATTCGGTGGCGGTTCTGGCGTTGCTGAAGCTGGCGGCGATCACGGAGCGCGCGGACTTTCAGGAGGCGGCCGAAAAGACGCTGCGGCTTTTCGCGGGGCGGTTGCGCGAATTGCCGCAGGCCGTGCCGCATTTGTTGCAGGGCTTGGATTTCTTTTTGACGCGACCGCGCCGGGCGGTGGTGGTGGGCGCGGGCAGCGGGGCGTTGCTGCAGGCCGTGCACGCGGTTTATCAACCGAACAAGGTCGTGCTGGGGAACGCGGGCGCCGTCGATCCGTTTGCGAAAACGCTGCCCACGGCGCCAGCGGCGGTGTTCATCTGCACGGGCAACGCTTGCCGGCCGCCGTCGTCCGATCCGGCAGAAGTGCGGAAATTAATGCGCGATTAATCCTGCGCGACGTCCGGCAGAAAGGCCGCGACGATGGCGGCGAGCAAAAACAAAGCGCCCATCGCCATCAGCGCGGGCCGAAAATTTCCCACGGGGACGAACAGCCCGAACACCACCGTGCCCACGGCGGCGGCGACGCGGCCCACGTTGAAGCAGAATCCGGCGCCGCTGGTGCGCAGCAGGGTGGGAAACAACGCCGGCAGATACATGGTGTAGAGGCCAAAGACGCCCGAGCAAAATCCCACGATAGGCAGCCAGATGAGCAACGCTTCGTGCGTGCGCGGCACGTGATAGGCCTCGAACAGCGCCACGACAAACGCCAGCGCCGACCAAACGATCACGCGCCGGTAGCCGAAAAGTTTGGCCAGCCAGCCAATGAAATAATTTCCCGCCAGGGAGACAAAAATGACGCGGAAGAAAACCTGGTTGACAACGTGCTGTTTCTCCGCCGCCGTCCAGCCGGCCATCTCGGGCAAGGTGCGGAGATGCTGCGGATGCCAGAACAGAAATCCCCACCATCCTGTCAAGCTAAGGGAGCAGACAATCATGGTCAGCCAGGTGGTGCGGGCGAGCGGGCCGCGGAACAGATCGCCCAGGCCGGGGGGCGCCGCCGCCGTGGCGCGGGCTTCGTGCCAGGCTTCGGTCTCCGGCACCTGCCGCCGAATCCAAAAGACGATGAGAGCGGGCGCGATGCCCACAAGGAAAACGCATTTCTCGGGGTAGCCCGAGAGGTGGTCAACAATCCAGACCGCACAGAGAATTCCAATATTGACGCCGCTTTGCAGGACCGCGGCAATCCACGGGCCCCAGCGACGCGGCCACGTTTCCGCCAGCAAACAGGCGCCCACGGCCCATTCGCCGCCGATGCCGAGAGCGGCCACAAACCGGAAGAGCATCAATTGCCACCACGTTTGCGCGAAATAGGAGAGGCCGGTGAAGGCGGCGTACGTCAAGATTGTCAAACATAAGGCGCGGCTGCGGCCGAGCTTGTCGCCGAGCCGTCCAAAAATGGCGCCGCCGAGCGCCCAGCCGACCAGGAAGGCGGCTTGAATCCAGGAACTGTATTGCTTGACGTGCGGGTCGGAGCTGTCGGCCACATGGATGAGGTGGGCCACGATGGGCGCCGCCACGAGCGTGTAGAGGTGAAGCTCAAGCCCATCGAAGAACCAGCCGAGCCACGCCGCCAGCCCGGATTTCCACTGCGCGGCGGAGATGCCGCGCAACCCGGAGGGCGGGGCGGCGGGAAGGGGCTGGGGCGCGGGCGCGGGGGTCATTTGGCGGACAACGGCTGGGCCGCAAGCCATTTGTCAAATAAATCCGGCCCGAGCAATTGCTGGAGCGACTGCTGCTGGTCCACCTGCGTTTGCGCCAGCGCCTCCACTTTTTCATCGGCGCTGAGCGTGGGGTCCACGCGGATGCGCTCCAATTCCGATTCGGTGGTGCGATTGATTTGGTAAAGGGGCCGAACGCGCTCCGGCGGGATGCCCAATTGCGAGGCGAGCGTTTGCGAGGAGCGGTAAAGCGGATCCTGCTCCAGGCGATAGGTCGCGTAGAGTTGATCGCCGAGGGCGGTCTTGGTGGCGTCCTCCGCGGCGGCCTGAAGGACGCGCTGTTGTTTGAGCAATTCCGGGTCGGAGCCGGCGTAATAATAAACGGGCTGTGAGACGGCGGGCGCGAGGGCGTTGTAGAGCGCGCGGAATTGATCGGGGCCGAGGTTCATCCCGTGCATCTGCTGGCGCACGGCTTGAGCGCCCGGGGAATAACGCAGGATGAATTCCTCATATTGGTCCGGGGTGAGGACGGTCACCAACTGGCCAAGAAATTGGTCGCGCATGCGGGCCACTTCCATCGGGTCGGGCGGCTGATTGTTCTGGCGGGCGTTTTGCAGGTAGGAATCCATCTTGGCCTGCTCTTGCGCGACGATGGCGAGAACATTTTGTTTGACGGAAGGGCTGAGTTCGCCGAGGACGGGGCCGGTCAGACTGATGCCGGCGCGGGTGGCCACCGAGTAATCGCTGATATTTTCCCAGCCCGGGCCGAGGAGCGAGTTGAGCAGACGGCGCCGTTCGTCCTCCAGAGCCTGGGCCTGGGTGGCGGCGGCCTGGACAATGGCGGGGTCGGGATCGGATTTCCACCATTGGTAGTCTGGCGCCACGATTTCGGTGGCGCGCCGGCGGTCAAACTCGCGGTCCACATCCGTGACGATGATGTCGCGGATGGTTTGTTCGGGACAGCCCAGGGTGCGGAGATTTTTGATCAGCGTGTCGTAATTGGTGCTTTCGATCTGGTTCCAGGTGAAGTTTTCGCGGCGGACGAAGACGTTCGTCTTGATGTCCGTTTCCGGACGGTAGGCGGGGATGACGACGGTGGTGTCCTCCAGCGGCTCCCGGGCGACCCACCAGCTGACCGCGAGGAAAAGATTCAATCCCAGGGAGGTCAATAACCAGGGACGCGCGCGCATTTCGTGATCATTCATGGAAACAAACCCCGAAGCAAATAATTTGTCGCGCGCGGCGCGGCGCCGCGTTTTCCCCGGAGCGGCGGCCTAGTAGCCGAATGTTTGACAATACTTGGAAAGCGCGGGCTGGAGCGGCGCCAGGGCGTCCGCGTAATGTTTCCAGCGGCCAATGGCGCGGTTGTGCGCGGGCTTGGTGACGTCGTTGTAGGTGGGCGAGAAGACGAGCGTGCGGCGGGCGGCTTCGTGGCTGCGGGCCTGGTCGGGGCGCCAGGTCAGCCCGAGGAATTCGGTCACGCGACGCCCTTCCTTTTCGGGGTCGCCCGCGAAATCCTCGTAGCGCGTTTCGATGGCGTCGAAGCCGCCGAGTTCGCGCACGCGGAGCCAGACATCCATCAAGTCGCCGTAATACTTGGCGGCACGCTCCAGCGACAGGAAGTTTGCGTTCATGGGCGTGAGCGTGAGTTGTTGGAAATAGCAGCTCAGGATGACATCGCGCGGGTCGCGCAAGGCGATAATAACTTTGGAGGCCGGAAAAAGCCGCAGCCAAAGATGGAGGGCGGCGGTGGGTCCGGGATTTTTGTCGAGCAACACCTTGCCCGCCGGCGGCGCCGCCAATTCGCGAAAGAGGCTTTTGAAATAACGGGCGCGCACGGCGGAGCAGCGGGAAGGGCTGAGACCGTCCAAGGCCGCCGCCGAAGTGGGAGGAGCGTGCATTGGCTCGAGCGCCTCCCAGATTTCCGAGGCGAAGGCTTCCGACTCGTCAAAGGCCAGAACGTCGGGATGCGCGCCGAGAATTTGTTCGAGCAAGGTGGTGCCGCTGCGCGGGTGTCCGCCCAAAAGGGCCAGGGGGCAGGGCATAACGCTGGGCGGCGTTTGCGTGCGCCAACGGCGAATCATCTGGGGGGTGAGGCCGGTGAGCAACTGGCGCCGGGCGCGGTCGGTCTTGTCGTAGGCTTGTTCGAGCGCCGGGACGTTCGCGAGAGCGCGCACGCCGGATTTTGCTTCGCGCAGCCAACCCAGGGCTTCGTCGTATTGACCGAGTTCGTCCAATACGACGGCCAGCAAATGCCGGCAGGAGATTTGGAGATTCGGATCGGGCAAATCGCGTTTGACGAGCGGGCGCAGGACGGCTTCGGCTTCCGAGGCGCGCCCCTGGCGATGCATGAGAAAGGCGCGGTAATAGAGGGGGCCGGGTTCGTGCGGATTTTTCGCGACGGTTTCCTCGTTGCATTCCCAGGCCTCCGCTAATTTATGCTCGCGTTCGAGCCAGGCCGCCCATCCCAGGCGGGCGGGGGCGGAGTCTGGGGCGACGGCAATGGCCGCCTCAAAACAGGCGCGGGCTTGGGCAGGTTGCCGGAGGCGGTGATATTGCTGGCCTAAAGCCAGCAAGGTTTCGGCGTCGTCGGGGGCCAACTCGTGAACTTTGGCGAAGCATCGGTTTGCCAACCCAAAATCCAAGGAGGCAACGGCCGCCAAGCCGCATTCAAATTGCAGTTGATGGTTTGATGGAAATTGTTTGATTAAAGCGACATACGCCGGGAGAGCCTCGGCCGAACGCCTGCTTTTGATGAGTTGTTGGGCCTGCTGCCAGCGCAGCAATCCACCGTTGGCGACGGTTGGGTCGGCGGCATGAATTTGTAAGGCGCTTCCCATGGTCATTGCAGGGTCGTTCCATGAATGGCCAGAGGGAACGCACGATTGCAGCGAGTTTAATGTAAGGTTTTCCATTGTCAAGACGACGCGGTAAGCAGGCGCTTTCTCAATTGTAAGACACACGAATTCAGTGACTTCCTAATAATGAGAATAAAGATTTCCTGATATTCAGGTTGTAAGAAAAGGTAAGGTAAACTACTATGCGCGCGCCGAAATCGTTCTTGTCGCATGAAATGCCTAAACCTTCCCCGTTCCTTTGCACTGTGCCTGCTCACCTTGATCGCCGGGTTAACGCCCGCTGGCGCCACGCAAGTCTTTTATGTGAACCAAAATGCGCCCGCGACCTCGACCGGGACGGGAGCATCGTGGGCCAATGCGTTTCGCGATTTGCAGAGCGCCATCGCCGCCACGCATCCGACGAGCAATAATCCGGCGGAGATATGGGTGGCCAAGGGTGTGTACTATCCCACCACGGGGACGAATCGCGCGGCGTCGTTTGTCCTGAAGAGCTATCTGCGCATTTTGGGCGGGTTCAAGGGCGATGAAACCAATGACACCCGTTATTATTATGGCTATCCGACGGTGTTGAGCGGCGACATCGGCAGTCCGCAGGCCAAACGCTTTGACACCAGCAATATTGAATATACCGAAGCTCCGTTCGATGCGAAAGACCCGGGGGTTCTCGACAATTGCTACAACGTCGTGACCGCCACCAATGTGGTGGGCGTGGTGCTGGATAAATTATACATCACCGGAGGTTTTGCCACGGTGTCCACCAATGTGGTGGATACAGTGACGATGGAAGGCATGGCCATCGCCACCGGCCCGACCAACAGCGACCAGGCGGAAGTGGCCACGATGGTGGTCCCCTTGGATCCCCGCGTTTCCGGCGGCGGCCTTTTCCTCGTCAATACCAATGGCACGCCTGAAACCGATGTGTCCCTGATTTTGAATAATTGCGTGTTCAAAAACAACGGCGCGCGCGGCTACGGCGGCGGGGTGGCGGCGAAATGGGTGTATGTGCAAACCTACGGCACGACCTTCTCGGGCAATTACGCCGGCGGCGAGGGCGGCGGTTATTGGAGCATGAACTGCCGGTCGGATTTTCTTTACAGCGATTTCGACACGAACGTTGCGGATGGCGTGGGCGGCGGCGTGGTTTATCAAAGCGCCCCAACGGATGGCTCGGTTGATCCATTCGGCCAAAGCAGCCCGGACTATCGAAAGACCGTGCAGAACACCATTGGGGCCACGATTGTTTCGGTGAAATTAGCCCCCAAACTTTATCGCCTGGCGACAAGCTCGGGAGAGTTCGCCTCGGGCGGCATTTGCGCGAAGCTGGGAAAATTCCTGCCGAACAGCCCGTTTGAAAGCGTGGCCGCCGACACCGCGACGGAGGTGGCGGAGAAAATCGGGAGCCGTTTCGGCAGCGCGTATGCGTGGGTGACGCTGGCGGTGACGGTGGTGGACGTGGTGGCGGACATCGTCACGCTGGCGGGCGGAGGCAATTCGAAGTTCGTGAAGGACTGGACCTGGTTCAGCGCCAATTTCAACGAGTACGCCACGCCGCAAGGCTGGCTGACGATGCTGTTGCAGGTGGCGGGTTTGATTCGAGGCCCCACCCCGAAGCAATTGGCCGAACAAGTGGTGGATCAGCAGCAGGGCCTTTACAATCAATTGCCCTACTCGTCGATGCGCGCCTGCACTTTCAGCGGCAACGTTTCGGGCGAGGAGGGCGGGGCGTACTACTGTGCGTATGACAACGTGCAATTGGAGGATTGCCAGTTCACAGGGAACGTTTCCGCCGACGGCGGCGCGGTGGCGAACTTTGTGTGGAACACCCCGATCATCGTGAGTTGCTCGTTCCTGCAGAACACGGCGCTGGACGGCCAGAGCGCCATGGTCAATGGCTTTCACACCCGGGCGCAAATCATGAACTGCACGTTCAGCGACAACAGTTCCGGCACGGCTGGCTACGCGGTGGGCAACGTCATGGGCGCGGATGTCGTGATCTGCAATTCCATTTTCTGGGGCAACACCAATGTCATCAGCAGCAACAACGTGGTGGGCGCCGACATCTTCACCAGCGTCCACACCAATCTCGATGCGTCGTCCTTGAGCAATTACACCGCCGGCTTGAGCGACGGCACGCGCGGCGATTGGGTGGCGACGTGCGACGTGAGTTTTTCCTGCGTGCAGAGCTTGCACCAACTGCCACTCGGCGCGCCGGACTATTCGATCAGTTTTCCCGAGGGGTTTTCGTATCCCACCCAGCAGCAGTTGGATGATTACATCGCGCAATGGACAGCCACCCTGCGCGCCCGGGATTTGGCCGGATTGCTGGACACCTATGATTATCACAATCTGGGCGAGGGCTTCCTGACGAATATATTTGACGCGAGCAAGGGCAATATCGACAGCGATCCGCTCCTGATCAACGGCATCACGCCCTCCCGCATTTCGCCGGTGATCGATCACGGCAATTCCAGCCGCCTCAACAACGGCATCATCAACAGCCTCACCGGCGCGGATGTCGCGCTCAATGACCGTCTGACCGGCGCCAACATCGACATGGGCGCCGTGGAATACGCGGGCGGCCCCGATCCTTCGCAACTGCCCGGTTTTCCGCAGCCGGACGTGGCGTTGAACGCGAATGTTATTTATGTGACAACCAACGGCGCAGGCGCCAAGACCGGCCTGAATTGGGCCAACGCCACCGGCAACCTGGCGGCGGCGGTGACCAATTCCGGTTATCAAGTGTGGGTGGCGGCGGGCACATATTACCCGACTTCCACGTC
>DASZMX010000128.1:0-61557 GCA_035551475.1 Verrucomicrobiia bacterium | reverse complement strand
GCCGCGCCGCCTCCTCCAAAGTGCACAACCCCGCCAGCGCCGGCAGGTTTCGATACGACAGATATTTTTTCATGGCAGTGTTGAACCTAAAAATAGCGCCCCGACGAAGCCCCGTCACGCCCATCCTTTCCGGTCGTGAATTTGCAAAGCTGAGGAATGGCGGCTTTTCGAGCTTGAAGGACGCTGGATTCACGTTATTGACATGCGGTAGCAGCAAACGTCAGTGCCCGGCGGATGAACATTCCAAAATTGGCCAAAGCCTATTTTAGTTTGCTTGATCAAAAGATTGGGCCGTTCGATCGTCCCATTCAGTCGCGGATTCTTCCGTTCGACGCCGGAGGCAGCTTGAATTTCCTGACGGTCGGAGCGGGCCGGCAGGAGTTTGTCACCTACGTTTCGTGGGATCTGTTCGGGCACGCGGCGCAGAAGCGGGGCGCTCTCGGCCGCTATGAGCTGGCGGCGGAATGCGATGAGGAGCAATGGTGTGTCGATGTATTGACCTCCATCGGGCGGCAATCCTTGGTCGATCTGTTTCAAGACGGCGACACGCTGGCCATCGGCCCGTGGGTGGGGTCGGAAGCGCCGCTGCAAGGAATCGTGTTCGAGGAAATGCTCAGCGCTCAATTGCGCGCGGGCCTGCGGCGCGAACCGTGTGGCGTCCTGCGCTGCATCGGCGTTACGCAAGGAGAGTTGGATTTTGCCCGCATCCACGGCGTTCCTGCCTTGCTCGATCGCTTTCGACAGGCCGGCCTTTACCCGCGAACGCAAGAGAGACGCGCAACAATCGCGCTCTAATGTCGCGCGCGGCGATCAATGCGAGGGCGGCTTAGTTCTCCATCGCTTCCGGTGGAGTCGGCCTAAAGGAGCGTTTCAAAAAAAACTTCAAAAAATCGTCAATCAGGGACTTGCCTATGGGGGCTAATGGATTATGTTAAAATATGAAGCCGATTTTGAAGTTTATTCAATCTCGCGCGTCTATAAAGGAGACGGGTCAATTGTTAGCACGTATGCAGAAAAAATCAGCTTTCCGCTTTGTCGTCGCCACATTTCTTGCCGCCTTGGGTGTGGCCAGTCTGAGCGCCAGCCTTATGGCCGCGACCGTTTCCCTGCCCACCAACGCCACCGATGTGGAGATTCAAGCCGCCTTGGACAGCCTTCCGGCTGCCGGCGGCGAAGTCGTCCTGGCGCGGGGGACTTACACCGTCCGCCAGCCCATTATCTTGCAGCGTGATAACCTGACGCTGCGCGGCGCCGGCTTGGACACCATACTCTTTTTGGCCGATAACGCCAATTGCCCGGTGGTTATTCTCGGGGTGCCCCAAAGCCCGTCGCCACACGCCGTCAAAAATGTGCGGCTGGCCAATGTCTTTATCGATGGCAACCGCCGTCATCAACAGGTCGAACGCTGGCACCGGCTGGCCGACGGCGGCGTGATCAATAATAACGGCGTGGAGATTCGCAATGTGATGGATACGGTGGTGGAGGGCGTGGTTTGCGCCCGTTGCCGCTCGGGTGGTGTGGTGACGGCGGCGGTTAATCGGCGTTTGACGGTGCGAAATCTGACGTCATTTGACAATCAATTCGATGGGTTGGCATGTTATCTGACGGAGGACAGCCAGTTTTCGCAATTAAACCTCCATGACAACTTGTGCGCGGGCATTTCGCTGGATTTGGATTTTAATCGCAACCGCATTCAGGACGCGGTCTTGACGAACAATGACCTGGGAATCTTTATGCGCCAATCGTGCAGCAACACTTTCGACGGCCTGACGATCCGGCATAGCCGCAACCACGGCGTGTTCATGGCGCAAACGGCAGTATGCGGCGCGAGCGGTTGGAGCCTCGCTCCAGGGACGGCTTGCATCGGCAATAAATTTGCGAACCTCATGATCAGCAATTCGGGCGGAAAAGCGTTCGTGATCAATGATCCGTCCTGCACCAATAACATTTTGCATCAGTGCAGTTTCGAGAATAATCCGAAGGGCGGCTTCGTCCATCCGAAGGCCATGCCCATTCTTGCGACGGCGCTCATGGAACGCTGACCAGCCAAGCGCTTCCAGACGGCCGGGTTCGGGGGCTTAATTTCTTTTCGATTCCTGCCGATGTCATCCTTGCCAAATACATTGATCGCATTAGGATGGCATGAAGATGGAGACCTTCAATCTCGTTTTCTCGCAGGAATATCTGCGGGCGGCCTTGATGGTGTCTTTATTGAGCGTCTGGGTGTTGGTGGGGCTCTTCTACTACCTTAATCGCTTTACCCGCCGGCAATATTTCAACGTCTGGACCGCTGCGTGGCTGTTTTACGCCCTGTGGCTGACCCTCTGTTTGACAAGCCCGGATGCGCCGGTGCATTCGTGGATGTTCATGTTCAAGCAGTGGTGCATCTCCATCTCGGCGGTGTTTTTGCTGTGGGGGAGCCTCGCGTTCCTGGGATTGCCGACGCGCCAAACGCTGTTCGGCCTGTTCATGCTCTTCCTGATGGTCTGGACGTTTGTCAGCCCGTCGGTTTTCAAGACGGTGGCGCAAATCGAGATGCCGGTGTTTCTTTTGCTGGGTTGCGGGAGCGTGTTTGCGGCCTCGTGCTTTTATCGCGTCCGCAAGAAAATGCCCTACGTCGGGGCGGGCATGTTGTCACTGGGCTTTGTGTTGTGGGGGCTTTATTTGGCCACGTACCCGGTTTCGCAGATTGATCCGAATTTACGGAGCGCGGGATTTTTTGCGGCGGCGGTGCTGCAACTTTACATCGCCGTCAGCATGATCGTGCTGGTTTTGGAGGAAGTGCGGCATAAGACCGAGGAGATGCGCACGGAAATGGAAGCAGTGCGTTCGGAGAAACAGGCGTTGCAGGTGAAAGTGGTCAGCGCCGAGGAGCAATGCCGCAGCCTTTATGATCAGGTGCGCCTGACCGGCGACGTGCAAAAGGCTTACGACGAATTGCGCCGCACCCAATCCAGCGTGGTGCAGCAGGAGCGTCTGCGCGCGTTGGGGCAAATGGCCAGCGGCGTCGCTCACGACGTCAATAATGCGCTCTCCCCGATTGCGGCTTACACCGATTTGCTTTTATTGGCGGTGCCGGAAATGCCCGAGAGCGCGCGCCGCTATTTGCTGGCCATTCAGCGGTGCGGCGAGGACATCGCGCATATTGTTTCGCGCATGCGGGAATTCTATCGCCCGCAAGTCGAGACCGAAACGCTGGTCAAGGTGAACGTCAACGAAATCCTCGAAGAGATGGTGGAATTGACGCGCCCCCGCTGGCGCGATGTCTCCCAGCGGCAGGGCATTTCAATTACCGTCCAAACGGAACTGGATCCCACCGCGCCGCCATTGTTGAGCGATCCCCGCGATTTGCGGGAAGCGCTGACGAATCTCATTTTCAACGCGGTTGATGCGCTGCCGCAGGGCGGCCGCATCACGTTGAGCAGCCAATGTCTCAACCGCCCCGATCCCACGCAACATTGGGCGGCGCTGCCGCATCTTTTGATTCAAGTCCGGGACACCGGGATGGGCATGGATGAGCACACGCGCAATCATTGTCTGGAGCCGTTTTTTTCGACCAAGGCGCAACGAGGCGGCAGCGGGCTCGGCCTGGCGATGGTGTACGGCATGATGCGCCGCCACGAAGGCTCCATCGATATCGAGAGCTCGCCA
This sequence comes from Verrucomicrobiia bacterium, assembly GCA_035551475.1. GTDB lineage: Bacteria > Verrucomicrobiota > Verrucomicrobiia > Limisphaerales > Palsa-1400 > DASZMX01. The sequence continues at coordinate 57,906 of DASZMX010000128.1, read as the reverse complement.
GGCGCGGGCACGTGTGTGCAGCTTTCGTTTCCGTTGCGCAAACAATCGGCGCGCGCGGCTGCGGCCCCGGTGGCGGCTCCCACCCAATTGGCGCGTTCGCTGCATCTCCTCTGCGTGGATGACGAGCCGGATATTCGCAATGTTTTGCAGGATTGCCTCGGCGGTTTTCATCATCAAGTGACGCTCGCTTCGAGCGGCGCGGAAGGCCTGGCGCTTTTCAAGGCCGCGCTGCACGGCAACCAGCCTTACCAGGCGGTTATCACAGACCTTGGCATGCCGGAAATGGACGGCAAACAGCTCGCGCAAAGCATCAAGGCGGAATCGCCCACCACGCCGATCATCATGATGACGGGCTGGGGCTCAATGATGAAAGCGGATGGCGAAACGACTCCGTGGGTCGATGCCCTCATCGGCAAACCGGTCCGTCTGCTCGAGCTGAATAATCTTCTCGTCAAGCTCTGCCCCTAAATCTTGTGTCTTGAAGCTTCGGCCCAGCCGCCTTATGGTGCGGTTGGCGCGGGGAGCCTGACAGTTGAGGCTGAGAGTTGTGCGAAGGCACAAGACCCGATGAACCTGATCCAGGTAATGCTGGCGAAGGGAGATGTCCCTCGGGATTTTCCCCTTCTTTCCACGGAAAATTATGATCGCAACAAAAAGTTCTTTTGAATCGCATAGCAGCGACAGCCTGCCGAATTCCAAAAAAGTCTATGTGCCCGGCCAGCGGCATCCGCATTTGCGCGTGCCGTTCCGCGAAATCTCGCTGAGCCAGACCAAAGGCATGAATGGCCGGCTCGAGATCAACGATGCGGTGCGCGTTTATGATTGCAGCGGCCCGTGGGGCGACGCCGCGTACCTCGGCACCGTGGAAGAGGGCTTGCCGCCGTTGCGGCGCGACTGGATCACAGCGCGCGGGGACGTTGAGGAATACGAGGGACGCAATGGCGCCAACAAATTTGGGCGACGCCGCCCGTTGCGCGCCAAGGCCGGGAAGATTGTCACGCAGTTGCAATACGCGCGCCAGGGGATCATCACGCCGGAAATGGAATTCATTGCCTTGCGCGAGAATGGCGGGCGCGCCGCCGGAGACGTGTCCCGGCGCGACAGTCTGCGCCACCAGCATCCGGGAAATTCTTTCGGGGCGTCCATTCCGGCGGAGATCACGCCGGAATTTGTCCGCGACGAAGTGGCGCGCGGCCGGGCGATCATTCCCTCCAATATCAATCATCCCGAACTTGAGCCGATGATTATCGGCCGCAATTTCCTGGTGAAGATCAATGCGAACATCGGCAATTCCGCCGTGGCCTCCAGCATCGAGGAAGAAGTCGAAAAAATGCGCTGGGCCATCAAATGGGGCGCGGACACGGTGATGGATTTGTCCACCGGCAAGAATATTCACGAGACGCGCGAATGGATTTTGCGCAATGCGCCGGTGCCCATTGGGACGGTGCCGATTTATCAGGCGTTGGAAAAAGTCGGCGGCAAGGCGGAGGATTTGACGTGGGAGATTTATCGCGACACGCTGCTGGAGCAATGCGAGCAGGGGGTGGATTATTTCACGATTCACGCCGGGGTTTTGCTGCGCTTCATTCCGCTGACGGCGCGGCGCCGGACTGGGATTGTCAGCCGCGGCGGTTCAATCCTGGCGAAATGGTGCCTCGCGCATCATAAGGAGAATTTTACGTACACGCATTGGGATGAAATTTGCGAAATCATGGCGGCCTACGATGTCAGCTTTTCGATTGGCGACGGGTTGCGCCCGGGCTCCATTGCGGATGCCAACGACGAGGCGCAATTCGGCGAATTGAAGGCGCAAGGCGACCTGACCAAGCGCGCCTGGGCGCATGGCGTGCAGGTCATGAACGAAGGCCCGGGCCACGTGCCGATGCACATGATCGCCGAGAACATGGCCAAGCAATTGGAATGGTGCCATGAGGCGCCGTTTTACACGCTGGGGCCGCTGACGACGGACATTGCGCCGGGATATGACCACATTACGAGCGCGATCGGCGCCGCCATGATCGGTTGGAACGGTTGCGCCATGCTGTGCTATGTCACGCCCAAGGAGCATCTTGGTTTGCCCAACAAAAAAGACGTCAAGGACGGTGTCATCGCGTATAAGATCGCCGCGCACGCCGCGGATTTGGCCAAAGGCCATCCGGGCGCGCAATATCGCGACAACGCCCTAAGCAAGGCGCGATTTGAATTCCGGTGGGAAGACCAGTTCAATTTATCGCTCGACCCGGAAACCGCGCGGGAATTCCACGATGAAACGCTGCCGCAGGAAGGCGCCAAGACCGCGCATTTTTGCTCGATGTGCGGCCCGCATTTCTGCTCCATGAAAATCACGGAAGACGTGCGCAAATACGCCGAGGAAAAAGGCCTCTCCGCCGACGAGGCCCTGCGCGACGGCATGGCCGAGAAGGCCAAGGAATTCGTCGAAAAAGGCGCCCAGGTTTACAGCCCGGAATAAGCCGCGCTAAAAATTCTTGGCGACAAATTCCTCGAGTTTGATCGCATCGGCGCGGAAGGTGCGGATGCCGCCCGACAATTTCTCCGTCGCCATGGCGCTTTCATTGAGCTGCCAGCGGAACGTCTTTTCGTCCATGGAGATTTTGGCGATCGGCGATTTCCGGGCGATTTCCGGGGAAAGTTTGCGTTCGACCGGCTCCGTGGAAGCTTTGAGTTCCCCGAGCAGTTCCGGGCTGATCGTGAGCAGATCGCAGCCGGCCAATTCGAGGACTTCGCCTTTGCTGCGGAAGCTGGCGCCCATCACTTCGGTGGGGTGCCCGAATTTTTTGTAGTAGGCGTAAATTTCCTGCACCGACACCACGCCGGGATCTTCCGCGGGGGCGTAATCCTTTTTGTTGGCGGCTTTATACCAATCCAGGATGCGGCCCACGAACGGGGAAATGAGCTTGGCGCCGGCTTCGGCCGCGGCGACGGCTTGCGCGAGGGAAAACAGCAGGGTCATGTTGCAGTTGATGCCTTCCTTTTGCAGGACCTGGGCCGCTTGGATGCCTTCCCAGGTGGAGGCCAGCTTGATCAAAATGCGCTCGCGCCCAATGCCGTGCTTGGCATAGGTCTCGATGAAGAAGCGCCCCTCCGCAATGAGGGCATCCTTGTCAAATGAAAGTTCCGCGCTGGTCTCGGTGGAAACGCGGCCCGGGACAATTTTCAAAATTTCGAGGCCAAAATACACCAGGATCAGGCGCAGCGTGTCATTGTGCGAGAGGCCGTTCTTTTTGCCGTCGGTGATCGCTTTTTGCACGACCGACTTGTATTCGGCCTTCTGCGCCGCCTTGAGAATCAGGGAGGGATTGGTGGTGGCGTCCTCCGGGGCGTATTCCTTCAGGAGGGAAAAATCGCCGGTGTCAGCCACAATGCGAGTGAACTTCCGCAGTTGTTCCAGTTGATTGGTAGCGCTCATAATCTTTATTGCGGTCAACGTGCTCCAACCTTGCCTGTCGCGCAACGGGAATTCCGCCACCTGAGAAACAGGGTGGCGCCGGATGATGCCCGGGGCGGTTTTTGTTCTACTCAGGGCGCTATGCGAAAAGGAGCATTGATTATAATTTTAGGGCTGGCGGCGGCGCGGGTTTTCGGCCAGGGCAGTCCGAGCATCATCTGGCAGCAAACCGTGGATTCCGACCGCGTCAACGCGCTGCAATTCACCTCGGACGGCAGCGTCCTGATCACCGGCAGCTCGGATCGGCTCATCCACCGCTACAACGCCGCCGACGGCACGGTGATTCAAACGCTGGACAGCGGCGCGCCGGACATTCACAACAGCTCCATCGAAAGCTTGTCGGTGAATTCCGCAGGCACGATGCTGGCCACCGTCAATTATCAACAGCTCAAGCTCTGGGATTTGCCCTCCGGCGCGGAGCACGCCATCACCGCGGACACTGATTGGGATGTCTGGTGCAATTTCTCGCCCGATGGCCGTTGGATTGCGACGGCTAGTTTCGATTCGCTCATCAAAATCTGGAACACCGATGGCGCGCTTTTGAAAACCTTCACTTCTGGCGCCTTGCAGCGCGCGGTGGCTTTCTCGCCCAATGGCCAATGGCTTGCCTCCGCCGGCGGCGACAATTTTGTCACCGTCCGCAGCACGGCGGATTGGTCGGTCGTCGCCACTTTGACCGGACACACCAGCGATATTTACGTCCTGAAATTTTCACCGGACAGCTCGATGATTGCCACGGGCAGCTACGACGATTCGTGCCGGGTGTGGAACACTTCGGACTGGAGTCCGCGTTTTACTTTCGCCAATGGCGGAAGCCCGGTTTACGCGGTCGCTTTCTCGCCTGATTCGGGAACGCTGGCCTATTCCGAAGGTGACAATGGCCTGAACCGCCTCGCGCTCGTCAGCATGGGCTCCGGCGCCACTATTCATGTGTACGACCAAAATGTGCCCAACGTGCAATGCCTCGATTTTTCGCCCACGACCGGCAACCTCGCCATTGGGCGCGCGGATGACACCGTGGAAGTTGCCGATGTCGGAGTGAGCGGGAGCGGCGGAGGAGGGGGCGGCGGGGGGCCGAGCCTCGGCGAATTGACGGTCAATATCAACGGCGACGGCCGCGTCTCGCCCAATCGCAACGGCCAGACGTTGAGCGACGGAAAACGCTACACGCTTACTGCGGCTCCCATTGCGGGCAATCTTTTTGTCAATTGGACAGACGGCAGCGGAAACGTGGTGGCCAAATCCGCCGCGCTGACGTTCACGATGCAGGATGGCCTGACGCTGAATGCGAATTTCACGCCAAATCCATTTGTGCCAGTGGCGGGGCTTTATGAAGGATTGATCACGTCGCAGCCGGCCAGCGCGGAAGGCTCCGGCCGCATCAACGTCACGGTGACTTCGGCGGGAACCTTCTCCGGCGGCATTTGGTTCAACGGCGCGCCGCGTTCGATTGCCGGCCGGTTTCAAGCGGATGGTTCGTTTACGGGGACATTTGGCGCGTGGCAAATTACTTTGCAGGTTGACATCACCAGCGGCACCGACCAGGTCACCGGCTCCATTTCCGACGGCAATGTCACGTCAAGCATCTCGGCAGACCGGTTGGTGTGGAACGCCCGCTCCAATCCAGCGCCGGCGGGCCGCTTCACGGCTTGGATTCAGCCGGACACCAATCAGGGAGATTCGCCGCAAGGCTATGGTTATGCCTACGTGACCATCGCCACCTCGGGCCTGGTCACCACCAGTGGACGGCTGGCCGATGGCGCGCCGTTTGTGGAGACTGCGTATCTATCCAAGAATATGACATGGCCCCTTTATGTCGCGGTCAGCGGCGCGCGCGAGGTAATCGCCGGTGAAATCACTTTGGAGCAATCCGAAGGCGGCGACTTCGATGGCGCGATCTCCTGGTTCCGGTCCGGAATCAACGGCGCGGCCTATTATCCCAATGGTTTCTCGGCGCAAATTTCCTTGCTCGGATCGGCCATTGTGCCAGGCGCACACGGGCAAAGCGCCCTTTCGTTCGGATCCACTGACAACGATAATGCTTCCGTCACGATTAACGGCGCGGATGTTCCTGGGCTTTCCTTCAGCGGCATCCTGAGCGGAAACGGGCGGTTCACGGTGGACGCGGGCTCCAATCCGCCCAATGGCTTTGTTTTAAGCGTTGGGCAAACGGGAAGCTGGTCGGGATCGTTCATCGATCCCACCACCGGGCGCAGAGTTTCATTCGTGGGGTATGTTTCCCAGAAGCAGAACAAAGCCGCCGGCTACTTTCTTAGTTCCGGCCAGAGCGGCTCAATTGTGCTGTCCCCGACGCAATGAGAAAACTCATCCTGTGCGCCCTGCTGTGCAGCGCCGCCATCTTGCGCGGACAGGAAACGGATAATCCGCTGGCGACGCCGCTGCCCGGCGCCACCTGCCTGCGAATTCTTTCGTCTAATCTCCTGGAATTGGAGTTGGTGACGCTCAAAAAGCCCGACCCCGCGCCTGTGCCGCAATGGAATTTTATTGACTCAAGTTTTCATTTCCAGGCGCCCGCCGCGGGGGAGTTTTCCGTGCGCGCCGGGGGCAGGGTGATTGCGGCCTCAGTCGCGGGGTTTAAGCGCCGCCCGCTGTTTGCCCCATTAAAAAAACGCGATCTGCGCGTGTGGAATGATCTTTACCTTAAACTCGACTCGCCGCTGACCGCGGGCGAGCGGGTGGAAGTCAGCAATCCCAGCCAGCGCTTGTGGACGAGCGGGCAGCGGTTTGCGGCCGTCTTTGATCCGCAGCGTTGGAGCCCGGCAATCCATGTGAACGAGGAGGGTTACACCGCCGCGTGGCCCAAAATGGCGATGGTGGGTTATTTTCTCGGCAGCGCCGGTGAAATGGAAATCCCCGGGGCGGGCGGATTCAATTTGATTGACGCGCATGGCGCCACCGTTTTTCACGGGCCTCTCACCTTGCGGCCTGACCAGGGCTACACTTACACGCCGCGTCCTTACCAAAATGTGTGGCAGGCTGATTTCACCGGTTGGACGAATGCGGGAATTTATCGGGTGCAGGTTCCCGGGTTGGGGGCGTCGTATCCTTTCGCCATTGACGAGGGCATCGCGGCGGATTTCGCGCGCACGTACGCATTGGGCCTGTATCACCAGCGTTGCGGATGCGCCAATGAATTGCCTTTCACCCGCTTCACGAAAGCCGCCTGCCATGTGGCGCCGGCGGAAGTTCCTGACATGAGCTTTCAGGCTGTGAACGAGGATCTGGCCAACATGACTTCGGACTTTCACGACAACCCGCGCCACACGGCTCCGCAACTTAAAAGCATTGACGCCAGCCTCTACCCGTTTGTGCGCAAGGGGAAAATCGATGTCAGCGGCGGCCACCATGACGCCGGCGATTACAGCAAATACACGATTAACGTGGCGCAATTGATCCACGAATTGGTGTTCGCCGCCGATGCGTTTCCCGGCGCGGGCGCGCTCGATAACCTTGGCATTCCAGAGAGCGGGGATGGCAAGAGCGACCTGTTGGAGGAGGCGAAATGGGAGGCGGATTTCCTCGTGAAAATGCAGGATGACGATGGCGGCTTCTATTTTTTGGTGTACCCGCGTGATCGCGAATATGAGGATAATGTTTCGCTGCTCGGACGGGACACCGGCGATCCGCAAGTGGTGTTTCCGAAAACGACCGGCGCGACGGCTGCGGCGGTGGCGGCGCTGGCCCAGATGAGTGCGTCGCCTCTTTTCAAACAGCAATTTCCCGCCGCAGCCGCGTCTTATTTGGCGCATGCGCGCAAAGGCTGGGATTTCTTGCAACGCGCGATTGCCAAATTCGGGCGGGATGGCTCCTACCAAAAAATCACGCATTACGGCGACGAATTCATGCATGACGACGAATTGACCTGGGCCGAAACCGAAATGTTTCTCGCCACCGGCGACGCGGCGTTGCAAAAGCAAATCATCGCGGATTTGCGGCCCACCGATTCCAACCAGCGCCGTTGGACATGGTGGCGGCTCTTCGAAAGCTATGGCTGCGCGACGCGCAGTTTTGCCTTTGGCGCGCGCACGCGGCGTTTACCCGCCGACCAGTTGGACCAGATACTTCTCGGGCAATGTGAGGACGAAATTATCGCCGCGGCGGATGACGCGGCGCGTGATTCCGCGGAGAACGCGTATGGCACAAGTTTTCCCGAGGCAAGCAAGCGGTTCCAGAACGCCGGCTGGTATTTCTCGCTCGACCGCGCTTTCGACCTGGCCGTGGCGTATCAGCTTAATTTCCCCAAGATGAACGATCCCCGTCCGAAATATTTGGCCGCAATTTTGGAGAATATGAATTACGTGGGCGGATGCAACCCGGTGAACCAGCCGTTCGTCACAGGAGTGGGCTGGCGCCGCCAGCAAAATATTGTCAATCAATATTCCGAGAATGCGCGCCGCCTGCTGCCGCCAACTGGCATCGATGTCGGCAATATCCAGGAGGGCTTCATGTATATGGATAATTATAAGAAGGAGCTGTCCAACTTGACCTTTCCCACGGATTGGGATGCCGTGAATCCGTTTCCTTTTTATGATCGTTGGGCCGATTCCTTCAACACCGCCACCGAAAGCGTGACGGCGGACATGGGGCGCGGCCTGGCGACCACTTCGTTTCTCATGGCGCAAACCCCGCTGGCGCGCCAGCCCTGGCGCGCCGCCTCCGCGCATCTGGAGGTCGTCCAAGCGTCACCCGTGGAAGCGCTGCTCAAGGCCGACGGCGGCCTTGATCTGCGGAGCGGGCGCTGCCTGTGGGAAGCCGGCGGCGAGCCGGTCATTCATAAAGCGTCCGCGCCGTTTTTAGCGCCGGCCGGCGCCCGATGGATCGAGGCTGAGGCTTGGTGGCCGGATGGCCGGCGCGTGTTCGTTTCCACGAACTTGAATTGACCCGACGCGAGCTTCGTAGATTTCACGCAGGCGCCGTCCGATCCGCTCCCAGGAAAAGCGCTGCTGGGCGACGTCGCGGCCCGCATCCTCCAATTGTTGACGCAAGGCGGCGTCGCGCAGGGCCCGCGTCGTTTCGCGCACGAACGCTTCCGTGGTGTCGGCCAAAAGAATTTCACGGTTGTGCTCCAGCGCGAGCCCCTGGGCGCCGATGGTCGTGGAGATGACCGGGGTGCCGATGGCCAGCGACTCCACAATCTTTAGGCGTGTGCCGCCGCCGATGCGCAGTGGAACCAATTGCAGCCAGGCGCGCCGATAATAGGGGCGCACGTCCGCCACGCTGCCGGTGACGGTGACACCCGGACGTTGCGCGTGGGCGAGAATTTCCGGCGTCGGATTTTTGCCCACGACAAAGAACTCCAGATCAGGAATCGCGCGGCGCAGCGGCTCGTGCATCTCGGAGAAATACCAGCGCAGAGCGTCAATATTAGGATTGTAATCCATCGCTCCGCAGAAGATCACCGAAGGCCGGACCGCGCAGCCCGCTGCCGGGTAGTGGGCGAAATACTCCAAATCAACGCCATTGACCAGGACCTCAATGGGCAGGTCTTTTTTCACCCAGCGCCGCAAGAACGTCTCGTCATCCTGGCCGCACACGATCTCCAGCGCCGCGCGCCTGGCCAGACGCCGCTCGAACAGCCAGAGCTTCGTGTAACCTTCGTAGCGCAACAGGCGGGCGCGCCGCGAAAAATTCATGCGGCTGTGCTCGGCCAGCTGAAATTGCAAATCGACCCGGCTGCGATCGATGATCAGGGGCAGGCGGCTGCGCAGAAAATATTGCGCCATGACGATGTCGCAAACGTGGATGGCGTCGAAGCCGCCGTTTCGCATAATTTCATGGAGGCGCGCCGCCACCGCCGGGGCGTTCCAATGCGCCACGTTGGAGGGGAGGGGATCGAGGAGACGTTGGGGAAACAGCTTGGCCCACGGGGGATGTTGGAACGATATAATCTCGACGCTGCGGCAAAAGCGCGCGAAGACGCCCGCGTGCTCGGCGCCTTCGCCGTTTTCCGCGAGAGCCACGAGGGAAACGTCATGCGCGGACGCCAATTCTTTCAGCAAATGAAAGGTGCGATGATACGTGCCGCGATCCAGCGGCCAGGGCAAATAGGGATAGACGACGAGAATTTTCACGTTAATTAAAGCGCCGCCAGACGGAGGCATAGGCTTCCACCAAGGCGGAAAAATCCGTCGCGTTGCTGCGGACGCGCCGCTGCACCAATCGCAAGCGCTGTGGGTCGCGGGCCAGGGACGGATCCCACAGCAACACCGAAAGCGCCTCGAGCAAACGTTCGCGCGGGTAACGAAAAAGTTTGCTGGCGCCCAGGGCCGAGCCACGGAAAACCGCGGCGTTGATCACGAGATTCCGCAGGGGATGCGTTTCCGCGCATTTGTTGACGGAGCTTTGCGCGTAATCCCAGACATCGTGGAAACGGCGGCCGAGGCGCTGCTCCTCGAGCCAGAGCCATTGCCGGGAGGCGAAGGTGGAGATCTCGGTTTGGCGCGCCATCAATTCCGCCTGCGCGGCCTGCGAACGGTGGGGATGCAACTTGAATTGCACGCCGGCCTCGTGGTGCGCCTTGAGTTCCTCCCGCTCAAAGCCGGTCCAATCCATCTCCAGGCGCGCGAGACGTTTTTGCCGCTCGCGGCAACTGGAGTGGTAAAGGCGTTGGGTCACGAGGACGACATCGCCAAAGGCCAATTGCGCCTTGGCTTGATTGCGCGCCACGAAATCTCCCGCCGCCTCGGAAAATCCCGGCGAAGTCAATTTGGTCCAGGCGAAAAGCAGGCCCGAGCAGCGGTTCATCAGCAGCCGCGTGGCCTCGGACAACGGAATATTCTCCGCGTGACGATGATGATCGCAGCCGTCCAGCAAATTTGGATTCCCCAGCAGCCGTTTGTGCCCTTGCACCAGGTCGTGATAAAACATGCTGCAAGGGCTTGCTGCCAATTTGCGGCGGGAAAGGATCTTGAACTCGACGTCAATGCCGGCGGCGGCCGTCAATTGCGCCGCCAGGGCGTGCAACGCGGCGCCGTGGCGTGTTTCATTGACACGGCAATCGCCGCGCAACAGCACGTAAAATTCCAGGTCGTTGTAAGGCTGGTCGCCTTCCGGCGCGCGCAAAACGCCGCCTTCCCCGCGGCCATAGCCGCCGCCCAGCAGCAGCCCTTCCAGTTGATTCTTGGGCAGCCGCGCGCGCACGCCGGAGGCGGCGGTTTCGCAAATGGTGGCCAGGCGCTGCTCCAGCGCTTCGCTGCCGTCCAATGTGAAACGTCCTATGTCTTCCATACGCGGATGGTTTCGGCCAGGTGCTCCTCGGTCTGGCGCAGGATCACGGGCTCCGCGCAGCGTTCGCGCACCTCTTTGCGGCCAGTGGCGGCGAGGCGCGCGCGCAAGGCCCGGTCGCGCTCCAAGGCCAGGACCTGCAGGGCCAAATCGCCATCGTCGCCCGCGCGAAAAGTCATGGCATTTTCACGATGCCGAAATAATTCGGAGCTGCCGCCCGTCATGGTGGAAATCACCGGCAGCCCGGAGGACATCGCCTCCAGCGGCGTGATCGCAAACGGCTCCGCCCACTCCGAGGTGAAGAGCAGGGCGTCGTGTTGCGCATAGATGGCGGGCATTTCCTCGGGCGTGGCTTCGTGAAAGGTGACCGGCAAGGCGTTCGACTTGACGTAATTTTTCAGCTCGGCTTCATAGAGCGGCTCGCCGCGACCGTAGATGCTCAGGCTGCCGTGAAATTTATCCCGCAGCCAGGCCATTGCGCGCAAGGCGGTCATAGGCCCTTTGTCGGGGTGAAGGCGGCCCACAAAGAGCAGGCGCTGCAGCGGCGCCTCAATCGGCTTCGGCAGGCCGTTGAAGCGCTCCACGTCGGTCGAGCAATGAATGATTTTACAGTCGGCCATGGACGTCTCCGCCTGGCTGGTGGACGTGAGAAAAGTTGGCAGCGCGGCGGCGGTCAGTTCGCGCAAAGCCCGGCTGCAAAAGTAGGCGCCGCGAAAATCAATATGCCGCATGGAGTCGCTGGGCGGAAGGACGCGGTTCTGGCGCAGGCCGGTGAGCTCGGCGGCGCGCCGCGCCAGTTGGTGCGGCGCGGAATCGGCGGGGCGATTCCACCAATTGATCCAGACATCGGCGTCGGAGCCGCGTGCAATCCAATGATCGCACACACAAAACACCGTCGGAATCCCCGTCCGCCCCAGTGTCAATAACATCGATTTGGACAGCCCGCTGAAATTCCAGCCAAACACCACATCGGGCCGCAAATCCCGGATGGCGTTTTGCAGGACGCGGTTATTGTGCCGCTCCAATTGGAGGAGGCGAGGCAACGGCAGCCACGGGTGGCCAAATAAGCCGTGAATTCGCAGCGCACGTTGCAACCCGGGGCAGCCTTCGGAGGAGCCATGATCAGACGTCAGCACATGCGTCGTATGACCCTGCGCACGCAACGCCTCGACCATGCGCCGGCAATATAACTCGTAGCCGCCGATGTGGTGCGGCGGATAGAGGTTCGAGATGACGAGAATCTTCATGACAGACGGTAGTCCTTCCAACCTTGCCGGAACCCATCGAGCCAGCCGCGGCGCTGCCACCAACGAATGCGCACCGCATGCGGCCACTCGCGCAGGCGGCGGTGGCGCAGGCAATAAAGCCAATCGCGCCGCGCGTCATTCAGCCAGCCGAGCATCAGCGTGCGCACGACGTTGAAATGGTGCGGGCTGCGCTCCCAGGTGACGGCGAGGGAGCGGTTGTCGCCGAAGCTGCGCTTGTAAATCTGCTGCGGCGTGTAGTTGTGAGAGTGCATCACGACAGACTCCGGGCAATAGACCACCCGGCGTCCTCGCGCCTTATGGTAGGCGGTGAATTCATGATCCTCCGCGTACTGCACGGTTTCGAGAAAAGGGCGTTCGCACCAGATGTCTTTGCGCACGCCGCTGCTCACCATGCTGAAGAAATGATCCCATTGCGTGGATTCACGCTGCGGGCCAAAGCAACGTTCATAATCGCACGCGAATACCGCCCGGCAATCCGGTCGCGGAATCTGGCTGCCAAAAACGGCCACGGTTTTCGGGTCCGCCAGGGCGTTGACGAGCGGACGCAGCCAGTTGGCGCCTTGCGGGGTGGCATCCGCGTTCAGAAAAATTCCGTAAGGCGACGCCGCCAGCTTCATGCCTTGGTTCAGGACCCGGCCGGGGACGTATTCGTGCGGCGGAAAAACGCTCAAATGTTTGGGCGCCGCGCGGCGCAGCAAATCCACGGAGCCGTCGGTGGAGCCGGAATCGAACACGATCAATTCCCAATTCTTGTATTCCTGCGCGGCCAGCGCCGGCAAGGTCTCACGCAAAGCCCAACCTTCGTTGAACGATCGCAAAATGATGCTGACCAATGGATCGCTCATGCCGGGAGACGGGCGAATCGGCCGCCCAATTTGGAAAGCAAATGCTGTCGTTCGGACAAGGTCAGCGCGCCTTTCCAAACGCACGCCCCGGCCACGCCGAAGGCCAGCAGCGATTCGGCGATGAAAAGCGGCGCGCTGCCGCGGAAATCGAACCAGGAAAAATTCCGGATGCAAAAAAGGAATGCCAGCAAGGGGAGGCAGGCCAGCCAGACGGGGAGAATCACGGTGCGGGCCAGTTGGAGCCCGCTCATCCGCGCCTCACGCGCGGCCCACGGCCAGAGAAACGCCCAGCCGATGATGAAGGTTGCAATCAGCGAGCCCAGCGCGACGCCGATCACGGCCCGCAGCCACATGGTCAGGAAAATACTTAAGCCCAGGTTGATCGCCGCTTCCGAAACGGTCAGCCACATCAATTTTCGCTCGTGGCCGCACATGATGAAAATGCGCTTGGTGACGCTTTGGGTGACGACGCCGAGATAACCCCACAGCAGCAAGACCTGCGCGATCCAAAATGTTTCGCGGGACGCCTGCGACCCGGTGAGAATGCGCAAAAGCCCTTCCATGTAAAACGCGGTTATCAAATACACAGGCGTGGCGATCATGATCGTCAGCCGCGAGCCGTTCACCAGCAGTTCGCGCAGAAAATCGACGTCCCCCTTGGCGTGCAGGTGCGCCGCGACCGGCGAAAAAGCGCTGGGGAGCAATTGCGCAAAGGCGCTGAACATTTCGCCCAGCTTCGCCGCCGCTTGATAAATCGCCACGGCGGCCACCGCCAACACCGAGCCGATGATCAGTTGATCCGTTTTCGCCATCAGAATGTTGCTGACGGTGATGGCGTAGGCGAAAATCGAAAACTGCGTGGTCTCACGGATGATTTTCACGGAGAAATATTTGGGATGAATCCGCACCGGCATCGAGCGCAGCGCGAAAAAGGCGCAGACGATGCACGGCAGAATGCCGGCCAGCAAACCGATGGTGATCAGCGCCGCCAGGCCCCAGTGAAAATGGACCGCCGCCCACACCGCCAGGAAATTGCCGAACATGGCGACGAGGAAAATCGCGTTTTCGAGCGCGATGCGCTGCTGGCCAATCAACAGGCCGGGAAAGATCCCGAGAGGGAAGGTGATGCCCATGCCGGTAAAAAACAGGATCAGCAGCAGGCGAAAATTTTCGCGGCGCGCGGCGCTGACGTGGAAAAATTCAATGAGCTGGTTGGAGCCCGCCCAGAAGACCAGGACAATCGCGAGGCCGATGATCATATACAGGAAGGCAATCGAACTGAGCACGCGGCTTAATTCCTCCCATTCCCCCGTCGCGGAAAGTTCAGCGACCCGTTTTTCGGCGGTGAAGCCAAACCCGAAATCCAATAAAATCCCATAGCCAAAAACGCTCCAGAGCAGCGACCAGAAGCCGAACTCCTCCTTGGAGAGCGATTGGTAAAGCATGCGAAACATGAGGAGGCTCATGCCCAGCTTGATCACCATGCAGGCGTAATTGGAAATGGAGTTGCGCCAAAGATTCTTTTTGACTTGTTCGTTGGTCATGGGGTGAGGGAATCGCTGCGCTCCAAATCGCGCCGCAGAGCTTCCGCCAGGAGGCGGGCTTGCGGCCCTTGCAAAATGGTGTCGTGGTTTCCGGGGATCATGCGGATCTCAATGGACTGCGCGAGTTTCTTCCAACCGTAAAGCGGATCGCGGATCACGGCGGGATCGGGTTCCACGGCGTTAAACAAGATGATCGGCCCGGCATAAGGCTGCACGCGATACTTGTCATAGGCCTGCATGTTCGTGCCATAGACGAGCTCCAGGCGGTCGAGGTAACGGTTGTGCTCTTCGATGAATTTGGGGTCATGGCCATCCCGTTGTTCGAGCCGATGAAAGCGCAATTCATTGCGCGATTTGCCGCCGCGATGATATTTGATTTTTTCCCGCAGGTAAGTCCGCCATTCGGAGGGCTTCATCCTGGCGAGGCAAAAAAGTTTGCGCGCGAGAGTTCCGCCGTGCGCAGGCGCGGCAGCGGGCGTCTCGATCAGCCCGAGAAAGGCGATTTTTTGCCCGGCGGCCTTTAATTGCCGCGCCATTTCCGCGGCCACCACGCCGCCGTAACACCAGCCGGCCAGGTGGTAGGGGCCCTCGGGGCGCAAGGCGCGAATGTGTTTGATATAATACGCGGCCATTTCCTCGATGGTCGTGTGGGCGCGTTCGGGCTCGTGAAAGGCCAGTGATTGCAGGCCGTAACAGGGTTGATCCAGGCCGAGGTGATAAATCAGGCTCGAATACCCGAGCACATCGCCGGGCGTCGTATGAATGAGAAAGAGCGGCGGGCGCGTGCCGAGCGGCTGCAAGGCCACGAGTGAAGACCACTCCGCACCGCCATCGCGCTCGATCGCCGCGGCCAGCTTTTCGATGGTGGGGGCCTGATAAATCAAGTTGGGCGAAAGCGCTTTTCCCACGGTCTTTTCCAATTCCACGCGCAACGCCACGGCGCCTAATGAATCGCCGCCCAATTCGAAAAAACCGGCGTCGATGCCGATGGGGCGCTGCTTGAAAAAACGCTCGAACACCAATTGCAATTGCAATTGCAAAGGCGTTTGCGGCTGCGCCACGGCGACCGAAGAATCGTCTTCCAACTGCGCTTGCGGATTCAATTTGGCCAGCGCCAGACGATCCACTTTGCCGTTGGGCGTCAGCGGCAGCGTGTCTAGCAGAATAAAAGCGGAAGGCATGACTGCGGCGGGAATGGTGCGCTGCAAGAATTCGCGCGCCTCGCGCGGCGGCAAACGGCGGGCCGGCCCCGGCACCACGCACGCGACCAATTGTTTTTCGCCGTTGGCTGTTTCGCGGGCGACAACCACGGCGTCTTTCACGTCAGGATGCTGTGCCAGCGCGGCTTCGATCTCGGTTAATTCCACGCGCACGCCGTTGATCTTGACCTGATGATCGCCGCGGCCTTCGAAAATGATGTTGCCGTCGGGCAGCGTGTGCGCGAGATCGCCGGTGCGGTAGAGGCGGGCGTCCGGCGATGGCGAAAAAGGGTCGGGAATAAACCTGGCTTCGGTCAACTCAGGACGATGCAGATAGCCGCGCGCCACGCACCTGCCGCCGAAATATAATTCGCCTTGCTCCCCCGGCGGCACAGGCTGCCGCTGGGCATCCAACAAATGCACCGTCACATTGGCGATGGCTTTGCCAATGGAGGGCAGGGGAGGCCAGGTGCGCGCCGGGCCGGACATGCGATAGGCGGTCACCACATGCGTTTCGGAAGGGCCGTATTGATTCTCCAACGTGCAACCGTCCAACCGTGAAAAGAAATCCACCAACGCCGGCGTGATGCGCAATTGTTCGCCCGCCGTGATGACTTCCTTCAAATCTTCCGGCAGTGATTTTTCCGAGAGAGCGGCTTCGGCCAGGCGTTTCAACGCGATGAAAGGCAGGAAAAGCCGCTGCACGCGTTGCGCCTGCAGAAATCGCAGCAAGGTCCCCGGATCGCGCCGCACTTCTTCGGCCACGAGCACGAGCAAGCCGCCCGAACAGAGCGTCGAAAATATTTCCTGGAACGAAACATCGAAATTCAGCGAGGTGAACTGCAGCGTGCGGGCCGGTTCCGGGAAGCTCCAATTTTCCAGTTGCCATTGCAAGAGATTGATCAGCGGTTCCTGGCGCATGGCCACGCCTTTGGGCTGCCCGGTGGAGCCGGAGGTGTAAATGACGTAGGCCAGATGGTCCGGCTGCGCCGCGGGGGGCAGGTTCGTGTCCGGCCCTTGGGCCCACTGGGCGGCATCACGATCCAGGCAGATGACGTTCGTGCGCGCCTCCGCCGTGAGCGGCAGGAGCCGCTCTTGTGTGAGGAGGATGGGCGCGCGCGAATCGTCAATCATAAACCGCAGGCGATCCCGCGGATATTTGGGGTCCAGCGGCACGTAGGCCGCCCCGGCTTTGATCGCCGCCAGCACGGCCACGATCATTTCCAGCGAACGCTCGGCGCAAATGCCGATCAGCGCGTCCGGGCCCGCGCCGCGCGCGCGCAGATGATGCGCGAGGCGATTGGCGCGGCGGTTCAATTCCTCATAGGAAACCGTCTGGCCGTCCAGCCCCAGGACCGCGTCGGCGCGCGGCGTCTTGTCCGCCTGAAGTTCGAATAAAACGGACAGGCACGGGCAGGCGCCGGCTCCGGCGCCGGGCCAGTCGGACGTTTCGGTCTCGGGCCTGGCCAAAATGGAGGCAGCGTTTTCCATCAAGCGTGAACGACTTCAGCGGAACGCTGGTTGGCGGCTTTCGCCTGGAGCGCTTCCTCAGTCATCAATTGGTGCATGTGGGGAATGGCGGTGATTGACGCCGGGATTTCCTGGTTGGAAAAAAGCGCGGCGTAACTGTGCTTGTCCGTGGGATGATAGCCGTGCATGGCGCGAATCGGGCGCTCACCCATGTGGCTCGGCACAATCAGGACGCCCTCTTTCATCAGGAAAAACATTTCGCCGAAGTAACGATCAGGAAAATACGCGCGCAACTCCCGCAATTCATCGTCCGGCAGAATGCGTCCCTGGGGAATTTCGGCCAGGCGCGCCGCCACCAGCCGCCGGGCTTCGTCGTTGAAAAACCAAAACCGCGCCATGGTCGAATCGTAAACCACCG
This sequence comes from Verrucomicrobiia bacterium, assembly GCA_035551475.1. Classification (GTDB taxonomy): domain Bacteria; phylum Verrucomicrobiota; class Verrucomicrobiia; order Limisphaerales; family Palsa-1400; genus DASZMX01. Next base: position 40,451 of record DASZMX010000128.1, on the reverse strand, counting down.
CGTAATCCCGGCCCATCTTCAGCGGCAACCCTTCGATCACCGCCTTCAAATCCAGATGCTCGTCGCAATTGGCCATGCCGTGATCGCCGAACACGTAAAGATGAACTTCCTCGTAATGCTGGCGCGCGGCGTCGCAGACGTTTTGGATCCAACCCTCAAAGTGCGCGAGGCGCGGCGCAATCTCGGACGACTGATTTCCGACCATGTGCAGCAGCCCGTCCAGCGATGGCCAATAGGAGAATGTGAAATCTGGTTTTCCCGTCCCGATGGCCTCAAGCAAGGCGGCGTAATTCTCCGCCTCGCCCTTGTCCGGGTCGCTGCCAAAATAGGAAATGTTCTCTTTGACAAGAAAATCAAAAATATTCGGCCCGCTATTCATGCCTTGCGGACGCAGCGGACTTTTGCGCTCGGTGAAATTATACAGCCCGATATGCTCGAACGGCACGTTGTACAAATCGAAATAGCCTTCGAAACCCATCCCGTTGCGCAAGGCCTTGGTCAGCCAGCGGCGAAAAATGCGGCGGCTCGTCAGCGCCCGCGGCAGCCAGCGGAAAACCGACAATGATTTAAACGGCGAATGGGCCGGATCATATACGTAGTAGCACCAGTTCCGATGTTCATCCGGCCAGCGGCCGGAGAGGATCGAAGGCACGCAGGTCGAGCTGTAGCCGAACACGGAATTCAGCTTCTTGCGCTCCGGCGCGAGGCGCGGCAGAAAGGTCCGCTCGCGCATGATTTCCCAGCCACACGCGTCAACTAGAATAAATACGGGCAATACGCTTTTCATAGGGAGATTCAACGTTGAACGATTTCAAAAATGCGGTCCATCCGGGCCAGTTCGAGCACTTGCCGCACGGGAGCGATGGGATTGAGCAGGGAGACGTTGCCGCAAACTTTTTGCAGGAAAACCAGCGCGCCCAAGCCGCCGCCATTGACGGCGGTGGTCTCGGAGAGGTCGACTTCCACGCGGTCGCGGAGGGAGCTGATCGTGTGCAACGCCTGCTCTCTGAGCTCGCTGCCGTTGGCTTCATCCAGCACGCGCAAACCGGTGATTCGCACGGTGTTTCCCTCCAACTTAATATTCATGGGGCGATCATAAAACGGCTCGGAAGTTTCCAGCAATCAGGCGACGGGCAGACTCTCAGGTGCGGAAACCCCCATTAGGCCTTATGGGCGAACGCCTGACCCGTCCGCATGGTGATCGGTTTTTAAACCTGTCCCACCGGCTCGGGTTCGGAAATGGCCATCGCCATGGGCGGGTCGGAATCAATCGGTTCCGGCTTTTCGGCGAGCCGCGCGAAGATGCGGCGAATGCGTTGCTTGAACGGCGTCGCGCGCAAACCGCAGAGCAGAAAAGAGTCAGCGACGGTGGCGATGGAATTGGTTTGCCAGTTAATCAGCGTGCTGCCGAAAGCAATGGAATTCTTGAGGCTGGTGGCCACGCCCAGGCTGGTTTCGGCGCCGATCACGCTTTGCACGACTTCCGCGCCGGCGCCCACCCAGACGCGGTCTTCCAAAATCGCCCACGGCCCCAGGTGCGCGTCTTTTTCCACATGCACATCTTCCCCCAGCCAGCAGGGCGCCTCAAAGGTGGCGTCCGCCCCGATATGAGTGCGCAATCCCACCCAGACTCCGGGCTGAATTTCGCGCGCCCCCACCCGCCCCCGTGGCGCCAGGGTAAAAAACGCCTTCTGCACGCCGGCAAAAAACTGGGTGTAACTGCCGAACAACTGCTGGTTCGGGAGGCCGGGCAGGCAATCGGCCACGACCACCTCGTCCGCCGGTCCGAATTTGGCGCGCGCCTCTTCCACGGTTAATTCGCGCGCGACGCTGACGAGCTTCGTTTCAATGCCCCAGCGTTCGCCATCGCCAATTTCCGCCCGCAAATCGTCCGCGCGGCGCCCGACCAGGACCGTGATGTGCTTCATGCCCATCGCTGTCAAGCGCTCGATCCAATGCACCGCCAGGGGCGCGCCGAAAAGCGGCCAGGCCGAGAGCGAACCGGCGGAGCTGAGGGCCTCCGCGCCAATTCGATTCGAGGGGCAAATGAGGACGGCTCTCACCTTAGCACGCTCCTTTGCCGCCGATCACTGCCGGCACGGTTTTGAACAGGATGATCAAGTCCGTCAGGATCGATTGCCGCTCAATATAGCTGACATCCAGCGCCACTTGCTGCGGAAAATCCAATTCCGCGCGGCCGCCGACCTGCCAGAAGCAAGTGATGCCCGGCTTGACGGCGAGGCGGCGGCGATCCGCCAGGGTGTAAAGCGCCACTTCGCGCGGCACCGGCGGGCGCGGGCCCACCAAGGACATATCTCCGATCAACACATTGAAAAGCTGGGGCAATTCATCCACCGAAAGCTTGCGCAGCCAGCGCCCCACTTTGGTGATGCGCGGATCGGTTTTCATTTTGAACGTCACGCCCGTCTGATGCTGGTTTTGGGCCAGCACCTCGGCCATGCGCTGCTCGGCGTTCACGCACATGGAGCGGAATTTATACATGCGGAACATCCGGCCGAATTTGCCCACGCGATTCTGCGTGAAGATCAGAGGGCCGCCATCTTCGAGCTTGATCAGCAGCGCCACCACGGCGAGCACCGGCAAAAACGCGATGATCAGCAAAGCGCTGCCCACCACGTCCAGAGCCCGCTTGGCCAACGAGGCTCCGCGGAGCCCCACCGCCCAGAGCAAGCGCCGCCCGGCGACCGCGCATTCCAACGTCGTGCGACCAGGGCCGCTCGCCGCTTTGAGCAGCCGCTTCCTCATCATTTCGTCCAGTTCCGTAGTATTCATAATTCTTCCTTGTTGCAACCGTTACCCGAGGATGCGTTTCGCCATGAGCGTGACGTCCCTGGCTTCCAGGGTCCGCCGCACCACCACATCCGACCAGGTCGCTTGGGGGGCGACAAATTTCCGGTGCATGGGGGCCACCGTCTGCTTAAATTGCTCCAGCACCGATTCCGGCGTCCGCTGCCGTTCTGCCACGTCCCGGCGCAGCCGCCGCTGCAAGCGCAGTTCCGCCGCGCATTGCAAAAAAATCCGAAAATCAAACAGCTTGCGAATCCGCGCGCGATGCAACGGCCACAAACCTTCCACCACGATCACCGGCTGCGGCTGCACGGTCTTCCATTCGGCGCGGCGGGTGTGCGTGGCAAAATCATATTGCGGAATCGTCGCCGGCCGGCCTTTGGCCAATTGCACCAGCGCCGCTTCCAGCGTTTTCCAATCGATGGCTTCCGGATGATCAAAGTTAATGCGGTCGCGGCGTGTGGCGGGGCAGGCAGACCGATCCCGATAAAAATCGTCCAACGATAAGCGCAGGATTTTGCCGCCCAGCTCCTGTTCAAGCATTCCGGCCAGATAGGTCTTGCCCGCCCCGCTGCCGCCAATAATGGCGACCAACCGCGGCGTATTTTGAAAACCTATGTGTTTTGCTCCCATCGCTCCTGATCTCCTTTTCAGTGTCATATTTTTACTCCTTTCCAGTGGTCTCCGGCAATCGGGCGCCGCCATGAAGAAATGGGCGCGACTTGGATTGGTTACGGATGGGTGACGAGCGCATCAGGGGCAGGCACAATCTCTCACTTCGCGGTAAGCAAATTGGAGAACATCCCCTCAAGGTTTTGGAGGTAAGCATTAAAGCCGAAGCGTTCATTCACCAGCTCTAAGCCGCGCTGGCCCATTTGCCGAGCCAAAGTTTTGTCAAGCAAAAGCCCCTCCAGCCGCCGCGCCAGCGCCGGGGCGTCTCCCACCGGCACGAGGTAGCCGTTCTCCCCGTCATGCAGCCAGTCCGAGATGCCCCCGACGTCAAACGCCACCACGGGCAGGCCGTAGCGCATCACTTCCATGCCCACCGTGGCAAAGGGCTCCGGCCAGACCGAGGGCAGCGCGAAGACCGTGCCTTCGCTGTAATATTTTTTTAAATTCTCCTGTGGCACGAACCCGAGAAACCGCACGCGCTCCCCGAGTTTCAATTTGCGGGAGAGAGCTTCGCAGTGGGCGCGATGCGAGCCGTCTCCCAGCACCAGGCATTCGAACGGCGTCCGGATCAAGGCGAGCGCCCGCAGCAGCACGTCGAGACCCTTGCCCCGGATGATCTGGCCCGCGAAAAGAATCAGATTGCGTTGCGCGCGGTTGGCTTGCAGGTCCGGATCCCCGAGCAATGGCACCGGGGGATGAATCTCGATGCGCGCGGGATCAAATCCGTTGGCCAGCAATTCATCCCGCATGTAGCGGGAGACCACCACCATGCGTCCGAATTCCTGGTTCAGCCGGATTTCTTTCTTCTTGTCACTATAGCTGACCCATTTCAGCGGAAACCCGCCCGCCCGATTGCGGGCCAGCGAGGCCCCGCAGAGCGTCACGCAATGCAGCCCCGCCGGCCGGCGGCAAATGGCGCGCGTGAAGTAATTGTACTTGTAGCTGCGCATGCAATAAATGTCGTGGTCATGCACCATGCGCGCGGTGGCGCGGCCGGACCGCACCAGCGTCTCGATCACCCCGAGGTCGGCCATTTTGTGCACATAGATAATATCGGGCGCGAATTCCCGCAGGGCTCGCTCGGCGGCGGCGCGCGGGGCGCTATCCAGCGGGAAACGCGGCGAAAAAGTTTCGCGCCACGCCTCTTCGCCCTTGCCGGTGCCGGGGCCGTGCAGCAGGGCGATTTCGTGGCCGCGTTTTTTTAATTCGCGGCCGGTTAGCCCGACGTTGCTCTCAGCCCCCGCCAGGGCGCCAAAGCGTTCATGCACATACAGGATTCTCATCGTCATGCTCAGGCTACTTGCTCCCGCTTCCGGCGTTCAGCGTGGAATCCATGATCAAGCGCTCCTCACAATCCTGACCTATTGACCGAGAGTAGCCTGATTGAGGCTGGCGCGCCGCTTTCTATAATGAACTTACGAACGCGCTATCTTATGAGTGTTGACTTGACTGACCGGCTTTCCGAGGATTTGGCCGCCCTGGCCCGCGACGCCGAAGCCATTTTGAAGGGCAAGGGCGAGGACAAGGCTGAGCGCGCGCAGGAAATTCGTGATCGTCTCGCCGAGGCTCTCGCCACGGCGGACAAGACCATCAACACCCTTAATAGCGGAGCCCCTTCGTCCTCAAATGCCCTGGAGAGCTTCGTGCGCGACAAACCCTATTACGCTCTGGGCATCGCCTTGGGGGTGGGCCTGGCGCTGGGTTATCTTTTCAAACGAAAACAACCATGACCGACTCCTCCGGCAGCCCATCCGGCCTGATGAATTCGCTCCGGCGTTTGCTGGAAACATTCGTCGCCATTTTGGAGAGCCGGGTCGAATTGGCCGGCGTGGAATGGCGCGAAGAGCGCGCCCGGGCGATCGTGATTGTGATTTTGGCGCTGGCGCTCGCTTTCGCCGGGGCAATGTTCGCCGTAATTTTGACCACCCTGCTGCTGGTGCTGTTCTGGAGTCATGCGATTTGGGCGTTGAGTTCCTTTGCACTTTTTTACGCCCTCGCCGGGTTGGCGACGTGGCGCGTGATGCAGTCATTCCTCAAAAAACCGTTCTTTGCCGAGACCATTTCCCAGCTAAAAAAAGATCGCGCATGGCTTATACCAAGGAACTAAAACGTCTCGAGCAGCGTCGTCGGGAATTGGCGGCCCACAACGACCATCTGCGCCGGCAATTCGGCGAACGCGCCGGGGAATTGACTGATTCCTCCTTCTGGGTGCAGCGCGGTTGGGATCTCGCCTTGGGGTTGTTCGCCAACCATTCCGTCCTGACGGGCATCCTCGGTTTCTTTCGGAAATAACGGCTTACGGCGGCAGCGGCGTGGGCGAAACGATAAAATCCATCGATCGAGTCTTCGCAATGGAGAGTGTCAACTGAACGGAATCACGTTCGTTCGGTTGTGCGAACGTATAGCTGTAAACAATCTGATATCCATAATCGCCGCCTCCGATGGAATCAAATTTTGCGTCGCCCGCCTTGAACGTCCAATCGTAGCCCCGGGCGGCTGGGGAGGGAGAAATGGTGAGGCACAGCGCCGCGCGATTTAACCGGTCGATCACCACATGAAAGCCGTTCAAGTCCGTCGTGAGCGGTTCGGCAAAGCGGCGCGGCGTCTTTGGGAAAGCCACTGGGGGCGAAGTCCAAACTTCGTTGGAGGCGAAATCGGCCGTGCGCTCCAGCTCCAGCCGAACCTTCCAGGGCTCCTGGGATGAAAACAGCGCATTCAAATCCTGTTCGGAATCGCTGGGTTCCAGCTGTTGTGATGCCCCATAAAATTCCCCGGTCTCGTCCCCGACTTTCAACGCTTCCACCCGCCATGGAGCGCCGGGCGGCAGTTGATAGCGAAAACGGGTCCAATGGTGTGACCGCCGGCCCTCCTCGCTCGGCCCCAGCGCTTCGGCGGAAGATTCCATGGCCCGTAAAGTTACGGGAAAATCATCGCGCTGGCGCGTGACCGGCAGTTTTTCGCCCTGCCAATGAGACAGAGAACGCGGTCCGGGATTGAGCGCGTTGAAATCCGCCTGGCAATAAACATTCTTGACATAGTCGTGCGGCTTCAGCTGCAGATGCAGCTTTTTGGACAAGTGACCGGCCAGGGGAATATCGAAAGCCATGACCAGCTCGTTGGAGGATTGCGACCGGTAGGCGTTTTCCCCGTTTTCGATGAATTCATTGCCTGCGTCGTCCGAGACAATCAGGGGCGTCGCCGTGTAACCGCCGCCGGGCGCGCGCGCGTTGCGCTGCTGCGTCAAGTCGAAGAAAATCACGAGTCGATCGGTCGCGTTGCTGACGCTGTGGATCTTCGCCCCGATCCATCCCGCTGCCGGCGCGGGCAAAAAGCCGCCGAAGAGGCGCTGGAAAATATTTCCAGTCACACAACGATGAGTTTTTCCGTAGGAAAGGCTGGCGAGACGAACAATCGTTCCGTCCGGCAGGCGTTGCGCGCGATCCTTGCCTTCGTCTGGCCAAAAACAGACCGCGGCGACCGCGGCGATTGCGGCCGCCCATGCAATGACGTTAAGCCTCGGCATTGAAATTCGTGGTGTAACGTGCGGCAACCCTCACCCTGAGGCAATGCCGTACGCATTCTTCCACCCTTTTCCGCCTCGCGATTGGGGCAGGGCGCCCATTGCCGAAAAAGCGATCCCAAACAAGGATAACTACATGGCTAAAGCCGTTTTTTGCATAGCGAATAGTGAGACCCAGGCCGAGCGCATGGTGGCTGGCCTGAAACGCCACGGATTCCGCGAGAGCGATATTTCCGTGCTTTTCCCGGACAAAACCGGCACCACCGATTTCGCCCACGAGCATCACACCAAAGCGCCCGAGGGCGCCGTCGCCGGCGCCAGCGCTCTCGGCGTGGTCGGAGGATGTGTTGGCTGGCTCGCCGGCGCCGGAGCGTTGATGATTCCCGGCATTGGGCCCTTTATTGCCGCAGGCCCGCTGATCGCCGCGTTGAGCGGCATTGCGGTCGGGGCGGGTGTGGGAGGCATTGCTGGCGCATTGGTTGGCATGGGAATTCCCGAATTTGTCGCCCGGCGCTACGCCGGTAAGATTCAAGCCGGCAACATTTTGCTTTCCGTCCACGCTGACAACGCCACCCAGGCCCGCAAAGCCAAAAAAATCTTCTCCGACGCCGGCTGCACCGACGCCTCGGTCACCAGCGAAGCGGAAGTCCCAGCTCCATCTACCTGCGCCCGCGCTTGAACTGGCGGGCTTGGTATCGCCGAACCTCCGCAACGATTCACCAGGAGTTTCAATGCGAGGCAATCCGGCGTGACCGATCTTCATCGAGCCAGATCGCGGGCAAAACCTGGGGTAATGACGCCGAGATTCTGCCAACGCGTTTTTTCCTTGAAAGTTAGACTTGTCAATGGTAACAAGGGCCCCGTCGCTGTCTTCTGATTTACTCGCCGGGATCAAAAGTCATGGCTACATCGATGGTTGAAACATTCAAAACCAAACGGCGACGTAAATTATGAAAGTGAAGCGCCTCTCGTTCCTGCTTGCAGCAATCTGTGTTTTTTTCCATTTGAATGCCGGTCACGCCCAAGGCACGGCCTTTACTTACCAAGGCCAATTGACCAGCGGCGGCGCGCCCGCCAATGGCAGTTTTGACCTGACGTTCACATTATTAGACGCGAGCTCCAACGGCAACGCCATCGCCGGCCCGCTGACCTACGCGGCGACTGCGGTCAGCAATGGGCTGTTCGCGGTCACACTGGATTTCGGGTCGGGGATTTTTACGGGAAGCAATTACTGGCTGGAAATCGCGGTGCAGACCAATAACGGGAATGGTTTCACCACCTTAAGTCCGCGGCAGGCGATTATGCCGACGCCCTACGCGGTTTTCACGGCGAACGCCGGAACCGCCCAGACGGCGGCCAGCGCCAACGCGGTGGCGGACGGAGGCACAGTTCCGTTGACGGCGCTACCTGCCGCGGTCGTGACGAATGGCGCGACCAACGTCACTTTCACTGGCAACTTCATCGGCAATGGCGGGGCGCTGACCAATTTGAAGGGCACAAATATCACCGGCGCCATACCCTTGGCAGCGCTGCCCGGCGCCGCCGTGACCAACGGAGAGGCCAACGTCACCTTGAGCGGAACTTTCAGCGGCAACGGTTCCGGATTGACCGCCTTGAATGCTTCGCAAATCTCCACAGGCACGATTCCTTCGGCCCAGCTTCCCCCTTCACCGCTCAGTGTCGGGGGCCTGTTGACGAATCAAACAACGCTCTATGCCACTTCCGGAGTGTATTCCTTGACGATTCCGTTTGGCGCTTCGCAGCTGATGGTCAAATTATGGGGCGCTGGCGGGGGCGGCGGCACCAGCGGGCATGGAAATTCGGGCGGCGGCGGCGCATTTGTGCAAAAGACGGTGGCGGTTTCGCCGGGACAAACCTATACAATCATCGTCGGCCAGCGCGGTAACTATGGCGCCGCTGACCTGGCGGGCAACGGCTCCGGGGAGGCCGCTGGCGGCAACCCAAGCCAGAATAATCAGGTCGCCGGGCAGGGTGGGCAGGCCAGTTCGTTTTTCTATTTGACGAGTGGAAATTACGTGCTCGACGCGATGGCTGGAGGCGGTGGCGCAGGGGGGACAGACACGCCTGGGGGCGCGGGCGGGAACCCTGGCGTCTCGGCCGTGTCCCCGCTTTACGGTGTCGGCAGCGGCGCGGTCGGCGGAGCCAATGGCCAAGGGGGCGCCGGTGGCGCCACTCTCAACAGCGGGGGTTATTACTCCGGTGACAACGGCGGAGCGGGGGCCAACACCGCGGCAAATATCACCACGGTGGGTGTTGCTTCCCTGAGTTCTGTAGGCGGAACCGGAGGAATCGGCGCCAGTAATCCGAACATTGCCACCGGCGCGGGAGGGGGCGGCGGGGGATACGGCGGCGGCGGGGCGGGGGCAGTTCAATACGCCAATTATGGCGCCGCGGTTTACGGCGGCGGCGGCGCGGGTGGGGGATCCTACGGCGATTCAATCATCATCGGTAACGGAACCAACGCCGGCAACATTACAGACGCCAATTATGTTTATCCGGGCGGAACGGGCGGCCTCGCCGGTCATCCCGGCTCCGATGGAATGGCGGTGGTAATCATTGAAGGTCCGCAGGTCAACATTGCCGGAACCGTTGCCGCCACCGCCTTCACCGCAAACAGCTCGCTGACCATCAACGGAGGCATTTATCTCAACAATGCCACGAGCAACGCCATTCAATTTGACAACGCTGGCGTCGCGCCGCCGTCCAACGATTCCGCCGGATGGAAACTCCGCACCTGGGGGCAGGATTACGGGATCGGCATTGATTCGTTCACGCAATGGTATGCAGCCGGGAACTACCACCGATGGTACGCTGACAACGGCAGCGGCGCCTTTTCCAAATTGATGGAGCTGAACAATAGTGGAGCCCTCACCGTTTACGGCAACTTATCCGCCACGGGAGCGGTCACGTTTGAAGGCGGAGGCCAGACCATTTTTAATGGCCTCTACGCGCGCGGCGGCGCGCCGGGAGCGAACGGAGTCAATAATAATGGTTATGCGTTCCGGGGTTCGGGCGACACCGACTCCGGCATGTTCAGCCTCGCCGACGGTCAACTCGCCTTTTATATTAACTCAGGCGTAATGGAGACGATGAACGGCGCGGGCATCAGCGTGGCCGGAGGGGTCACGTCTCAAAACGGCGGGGGCCTTTCCACTTACGACCGTTCCAATGGCAACGATTCCTGGACGGTTTACGCCAATGCCGGCCGCTTGCGATTTTGGGATCTTTCTCAAAATGCCGATCAATTGTCCATCGACACTTCCGGAACACTCCGCTCCCGCGGAAGCGTTCTCGCCAGCGCCAGCCCGGACCTGGCGGAAACCATCCCCGGCGCCAGCGACGTGGAAGCCGGCGACATCGTCTGCGCTGATCCCCAGCATCCCGAGAGCGTCATCCGATGTGACAAGAACGGCCGCGGAATCCTCGGCGTCATTTCTGACGGCAGCGGCGGATTCCTCATCAACGCGCGCGCGGCTTACGCTGACGCGCCGTTGACCGGCAAGCCGCTCGTGTTGGCGGGGCGCGTGCCCGTGAAAGTTTCGCTCGAAAACGGCCCCATCCATATCGGCGACATGTTGGCTCCCTCGTCCCATCCCGGAGTTGCCATGCGCTCGAACGGTGACGGCCCGGAAGTCGGCATCGCGCTCGATGATTTCGGAGCCACCAACTCTCAGCGCGCCATGGTCCTCTGTTTTGTCAAAGCCACCGAGGGCGGCGCCACCCTCAAGGAGTTGAAGGAAAAAGCGGCGAAGGTGGACGCACTGGAAAAGCGTGTGACCGATCTGGAGGAACTCATTCGCCGTCTCGCGAAGTAGTCCGCGTCATAAGGGTGCGATTCGCTCCACCGCTCGATTCCGGCCATCAGAGACGCACGTCGAAATGCGACCGAAAGCGCGACAACAGGTGTGAGGTGCGGGGCTGTGCGCCGCATGCAAACCAGCTGGATTTAATTGACAGCATCTGTCGGGGCGTGCAGCGATTTGGGCAGTTTACCCGCCGCTAAATATCAGCAGGATAGAATGGTGGGCCCGGCAGGTTTCGAACCTGCGACCAAGCGATTATGAGTCGCCTGCTCTAACCCCTGAGCTACGGGCCCAATTACGTTGGTTCGCCGGGAGGCGGCGGCGGTAAGATTTGCGTGCCTCGCAGGGTTTGAAAGCGCCAATGGCACGGAATGCTCCGGGGCCTCGCCCTTCCAACGGAAGTTTATTTTGCGCGGCGGCGTGCGGGCGGCAAGCTTATTCGCCGAGGCGCGGCGCGGTTGGGCGGTTTAGCGGATGAGGCCAGGAGTCAACTCGACGGTGGTTCGTTGTCAACTTTATGCTGTGCATCGCGCAAGGCGTTCGCGTATGATGGGACTGGCTGAAAATGAAAAGAACGCTTTACGTCGTGGATGACCAGACTCCCGTTCTGGAAACCGCGGTGTTGATTCTGAAAATGATCGACCGCGAGTGGGACGTGACGGGGTTCAATGATCCCTTGCTGGCCCTCGAAGCAGTCAAAGCCAAGGCCCCGGATCTGGTGCTCTCGGACCAGCTTATGCCGGGGATGCAGGGCAGCCAATTGCTCGAAAAGGTGCGCGGGTTGGCGCCGGCGGCGGTGCGCATCATCATGTCCGGATATGTCGCGCTGAACAAGCTGACGCTCATCACCTCGGCGCACCAATATATTGCCAAGCCGTTTGACGCCTCGAAGCTGCGCGACATTGTCAAGCGCAGCTTCGCCGCGCAAGAACGGATCGTCAATCCAGGTCTGCAGGCGGTGGTCACGTCGTTGAGCTCCATTCCTTCGCTTTCCCAGGTGCATCAATCGTTGTTGCATGAGTTGGAAGACACGCGCACGGGCACGACCGCGATTGCGCGCATGGTGGCGGACGATCCGGGCCTCTCGCTCAAGGCGCTCCAGTTGGCGAATTCGCCGCTGTTCGGCAAAGGGTACCTGATCACGAGCCCGGTCGATGCGGTGATGTGCCTCGGCACGGACATGATTGCCGCCATTGTCCTTTCGCAAAGCCTGTTTCGTCATTACGAATCGCTCAAGCGTCCCGACATGGATTTGCAGCGCGTGTGGGCGCATTCCTGGGAAACGGCCTGCCTGGCGCAGCATATTTGCCGCGACAAACGGCTGGCCGCCAAAATTGGTGAGGAAGCGTTCCTGGCAGGGCTTATGCACGAGATCGGACGCTTCATTTTGGTGGATAATTTTCCCGACCAATTCAAGGCCGCTTGCGATGGGGCGCGCAATACGAAATCGCCCCTGAGCCCGCGTTTGCGCGAAACATTTCAAACGACGCCCGCGCAAGTCGGGGCGTACGTGCTGGAACTTTGGGGCCTGCCCACGGCGGTGGTCAGCGCGGTTGGCGGCGCGGACGATCCGCAGGAAGACCAGGGCAACGGGTTTACGATGACGTCGGCCTTGTATATTGCCGACCGGATTGCTTCGAGTCGTTTTCCCGCCGATGGCCAGCCGCTGGAACCGTGGCGGGCGGATTATCTGCAGTTCATCGGCTGCGCGCAGGACGTGCCAAATTGGGAAAAATTCTTTGCTCGCACGGAAAATGAAGCCAGGGGAGATTGAGGTGTGAAACGCAGCGTCGGTTTGGCGGGAGTGATCTTCTTTTTGTTTTCTTCGCCCGCCTGGGCTGATCCCACGAATGACATGGTTTGGATTCCGCCTGGGACTTTTTGGATGGGCCGCGCGGATGGCAAACCCGACGAACAACCATTGCACCAGGTTTCATTGTCCGGCTTCTGGCTGGATCGCACGCCGGTGTGCAATGCGCAATTCAGAAAGTTCGTCGAAGCCACTCATTATGTGACGGTGGCGGAGCGCCATCCTGATCCGAAGGATTTCCCGGACGCGCCGCCCGCCAGCCTGGCGGCGGGAGCGCTTGTGTTCACGCCGCCGACTAACGCGCTGGTTTCTCTGGACGACCCGGGGCGGTGGTGGAGCTTTGTCGCGGGCGCGGACTGGCGCCATCCGCGCGGTCCCGGCTCGAATCTCCAAGGATTGGAGCGGCATCCGGTCACGCAGGTTTGCTGGGATGATGCGCAAGCTTATGCGCGCTGGGCGGGCAAACGGCTGCCCACGGAGGCGGAATTTGAGTACGCGGCTCGCGGCGGGTTGGATCGCGCGCCTTTTGTTTGGGGCGGCGAGCGGCAGCCCGGCGGCCAGTGGATGGCGAACATTTGGCAGGGCGAATTTCCCCGCCAAGACCTGGCGCGCGACGGCTTTGCCGGGACTTCCCCGGTGGCGTCGTTTCCCGCCAATGGTTATCATTTATTTGACATGTCCGGCAATGTCTGGGAATGGTGCGCGGATTGGTATCGCCCGGACTACTACGCGCATAGCCCGGCGCACAATCCGCCGGGCCCTCCCGACAGCTTCGATCCAGATGAACCGCGCCTGCCGAAACGCGTGCTGCGCGGCGGCTCTTTTCTCTGCGATGACTCTTATTGCGGCGGCTACCGGCCGGCCACGCGGATGAAGTGCTCGCCCGACACAGGGCTCTCCAACACGGGATTTCGCTGCGCGAAATAGTTATTTATCCCAATGCCCAAGAGGATCGGGCGGCGGCGTGAAGGTCTCGGGGTAAATCAAATAAACCGTGTTGTGCGACGCCTTCCAGGCGGTGCGCACATTTTCGCGCGTATAGATATGCCGCACCTTCTGGCCCTTTTGCAGGTTGGTGGCGGGATCATTGATGACAACGTCGCCATTTTCGGTGAAGCCAATGCACACGACCAAATGGCCGCTGCCGGTGTTGCCGCGGCCGGGTTGCAAAAGATGCCACGGCGCCGAAATGACGACGGGAATACCCGCATTGATCCAGGTTTCCAATTCGGTGAGATCGCGCAAACGCGCCACGTAAGCGCGCATGACCGGATAGGAGCCCGCGAAGGCGGTGTTAAAAGTCCAATTGCCCGTCCCGCCAAAAGTCGAGTCAAACACATTCGATGCCACCGCCGGGACGTCGAGCGTCATTTCCGGACGATGCAGTTCGTCGCTCCATCGCGCCAGGACCATGGAGAGGGAGGTGGGGCTGCACCAACCTTCCTCCTGGGGATATCCGTGTTGCGAACGCTCGGGTGTCGTGATGATTTTGCCCCAGGCGGAGCGGTCGGAGGCCGGCTCCTCGGGGGTCACGCGGGTGTCAAGATAGGCAAGGCCAAGAAATTTCAATTCCGGAGGACTGGCTAGGTTGGTGGCTCCCAGCGTGAGACGCAATTGCACATCGGCGCCCGGCCGCCGGAGTTGCCAGGTGTCGGTCTTCACGTCGCCATCGTCATCTTTCTGGTGGCGAACGCTTTGCCGGACATGGCCTGGCGCGTTGAGCGACCAATCGGCCAGGGTGTAATATTTGGTCTGGTGGTCAGGATAAAGGGCGCGCGCTTCCACTTTGAGCCAGGCGCCCGCCGGCGCCGTGGCGTTCCACGAAACGACCAATTCGTTCCAATCGATGGGCGCCTTAAGCGCCGGCGAGAGCAACACCCGCCCCGTGGGCGTCGGTTCAGCCGTGAAATCGTCGAAGCGATGCAAGCCGACAAACCGCGCTGGGTCCGCCGCCGTGGCCGGGAAAGTATTCGCGTGCATGATTAAAAGGGCCGCTGCCGGAAGCAGGCGGCGCCATAATTCCTGTTTACTTCTCATGGAGGAAGGGCCGCAATTTTTCCGCCAGATCCTTCGGCAGACGCCGCGGCTTTTCATCCAGGCTGGCGCACACATGGCGCGTCTCGCCTTCCGCCAGCAATTTGTCGGCGAGAAAAATTTGAAATCCGAAATTCAAGCGCACCGCGCCCAGTTCCGTAATGCGCAGCGCGATGGTTATCAGATCATCGTAGCGGGCCGGGGCAAGATAGGAAACGGTCAGCCCGATAACGGGAAAAATCACGCCCGCCTCCTGCAATTGGGCCAGCGGCGACCCGGCCGCCCGCAACATTTCCCCGCGCGCCTCCTCCAGCATGTCGAGGTAACGCGCGTAATAAACGTGGTTGCCCACCGTGCAATCGGCATACACGATTCGCCGTTGATGTTGGAAGACGCTGCCGGTCACGACCGTATGCTAAAGTTCTGCCGCGGCGCTGCAAAGCGCAAAATCCACGCGCGCCATGCAAAATTATTTCAGCAGAGACAAATATTTCCGCAAGGGATGGTTTGCCGGGGCAAAGCGCTCCACCACCGCCTTTAGCTCGGCATGACGTTCGAGGGGAGTCCAATGCATGATCATCTTTTCGCCGGATTCCCTGATTAACCAGAGATTTTGAATGTGCAGAAACTTGAATGGTCGAACATCCTTAATTTCCTCCCAGAGAATTAGGCTTTCTCCCTTCGACAAATGTAGGCCCACGGCGCTGATGCCGACGGCTCTCGCGGTGGTTTTCTGCATGAAGCGGGAATAGAGCAACCCGCCCAGAAAGAACGGCGCGAGCCAGGCCAATCTTTGCCAGCTAAGAAAACGAGGGATGAGCGCGGCGTGCGTGGCGTGAGATGCCGGCGCGGGCTTGAAATAAATTCCAGCGATCTTGTCGTCGCCGTCCAGCGCGAGGCTCATAATCAAATCGCCGCGCTGGCATTCCAGTCGGAACGCCGTCCATCCCTGGTAGCCCTCGCCGGTGGGGCCTTCGACCTTTTCAATCTTTCCGAAATCCGTGGTCAGCTTGGTGAAAAAGTCTGTCGCTTTCTGCGGAGGAAAAGCCGCGGCCATCTCCGCGTTATAAAGCTTTTGCAGGGAAGCCCAATCACCGGCGTTAAGCCATCCCACGATTTTGCGCGCGGCCGTGGTATCGCGGTTGGTTTCCGCGATGAGATAGATCGGCGCGGGCGAGTTTGGGGATCGTTCTGTGAAGTCCGGAACGTCGTGATTGATCGGCAAACCGATCATCAAAAAGAACCATATCCCCACAATTCCGGGCAGGCCGAAAACAGCGATCTGCCAAAAGGCAACTTTGAATTCGACGGCCTTAACCTGCGCCGCGGCGGCCAAAGAGAGAACGATCGGCCGGAGTTGGGCAGCATTAGTTTCACTCAACGGCGTTCCCGTCTCGGCCGAATGGAGCAATGATTCCAATTGCGCCTCAATGGGAAGGAGTTGTTTCGAGCGCGCCCACTGATTGAGCCAATAGACGAACACGTTAACGCTAAGCACTATCACCGTGACCGCAATATCGGCGAACACCTTCTCCCGGTTCATCGTCGGAACGACGCTGGGATCGCCCCAAACGAAAACGAGTTCACCCATGGTGAGCGGAAGCAAATACCACCACAATACGGAACCCAGAAGACGAGATTGAGTGCGCGCGGAATGCAGTTCCGCCCGCAGCGATTCGACGACGGTGGCGCCGGGCGGCGCCGGCGGGGTGGTGCGTCGAGCGTAAAGCAGTTTGCACGCAATAAAGATCGCGCCGCCGATGACGATCAGGCATCCGAGCCGCGCCATCGGCGCGTGAGGTTGGAAATAATAAAATCCGAAAATAATTATTACGACAACGCAGGCGATGAGTTCGCGCCCATCACGCCAGAACAGCGTGCGGCGAAACCTGGCCATTTTGTTTTGCATGGCGGGAACCAGTTGCGCCGGCGTGAGGGCCAGTTCTCGCAGGGGTTGGCGTTGCCAGAGATTCTTTAGCTCATCATCATTCATGCGGCGCCTCCTCTCGTGTCAGGCCGGAAAGTTTCTTCTTGGCGCGATGCAACATCACGCCAACGTGATTGGCGCTGATGCCGGTGGCTTCCGCCATTTGTTCGTAAGTGAAGTCCTCGAGGAAAAGCGTGACGAGCGCTTTTTCCAGCGGATCCAATTTGTAAATTGCGGTGTAAAGCGCCGCCACGCGGTCATCCAGGCTTTCGTCCGTGGACTGCCGTGATTCGATCGCGCGCGTGAGGTCGGCGTGTTCAAAATGAACGACACGGCCGAAATGCGAGGTCCGTTTGCGGACGAATGAAATGGCGGTGTTGATGGCCACGCGGTAAAGCCAGGTGTTGGCGAATTGTTTTCCTTTCAAGGCCGGCAGGCTGCGCCAGATTTGGAACAGGATTTCCTGATACAGGTCGTCCTGGTCAGCCGAATTCCAGGCATAGACGCGGCAGACCCGGAGAATTCTTTTTTGATTCTCATGCACCAACTCCTGGAACTTGGATTCGTCTGCGGGCTGCGCCTTCAATTTCGGGCCTTTATTTGATTAGTCGAAACGGAAGCGCGAATTATTACGGCGACGGGCTTTTTTCTTGGCCGGCCGGCGGCGGCGGCGAATTCGCGGGTAAAAGCCGGGGACAGCCTACGGGTTTTTTTCCAGCCAGTTGCGAATCGTTTCCGCCTGCGAACTGTGGGGGTCGAGTGAGAGAACTTTCAGATAATGCTCTCGCGCCTGACGCGGCTGGTTGAGCTTTTGCGCGTAAAGATTTCCCAGCAGCAAATGACCTCGGGCTTGTTCCGGATGCTGCGCCACGAGTTTTTCCAACTCGTCCGCAGCGTCCTGGAAATAATTTTTCTTTTGCAGCACCCACGCGAAGGCATACCGCGCATCCGCCGAGTCCGCGCGGAGTTTCAACGCCTTGTCAAGCGAAGTCAAAGCCGTGCCATAATCCTTCGCGTCGATGGCCGCGAGGCCGAGCGACAATGGCGCCTGAAAATACGTGGAGTCGGTGTCCACGGCTTTTTGAAAATCCGTGAGCGCTTCATCGAGGCGGCCTTGCTGTTGGGCCACGGCGCCTTGTTCGACCAAATGCTGGGCGTCGGCGCGGTTTCCGGGAATGGGGGTGACGGCGAGGGAATGAACGTAATGATCGTTGGCGGATTCCGCATTGGGCACGCTGTCGGTTTTATGGCCGCCGATCCAGTTGCGCGGGTTCATCTTTTCCAAAAACGATTTCTTGGGCCGGGGCGCCGTTTCGGGCTGGGGCGTGCCGGCATCGAGCGTCACCGGCGGTTCTGTGACGGCGGGCTTGGGTTCAGCGCTGGTGATTTCAGGCGCAGGAGCTGGCGCGGGCGCGGGCGCGGGGATGGGAGCGGGCGTCTGTTCCGTCGTGGTCGGCGGCGGGCGCGAAACAATCGCCGGTGCGATCGGAGCAGGGGGTGCGGGGCGTTGCGTCATGGCCGTGGCGGCTTTTTCCGGGGCAACGACGGCGGGATGGGAAACTGTTTCCGCCGGCGGTGGCGTGGGAATGGGAGATGGCGTTGCCGGGGCGGTAGGCGGGAGCGCGGGCGCGGGATGCTTAACCACTATGGGCGGATTCGTTTGCGGCGCGACAGCGGGTTGGGGCGCGGGGCGTGGCGGCGCGGCGTGCGGCACAATTTGGATGCGGGTTTCGATTTCCAGTTGCTGGATGATCCGGCTGACATCGTTGGTGTTGGGCGGCGCCGGGTCGAGCGCCACGTATTGGCGATAACGGTCCAGGGCGCTTTTCGGATCGTTTAGGAAAACACTGTCCACAATCGCGAGGTTGAGGATGGTGGGGGCATAGTTGGTGTCGCGCGTCAGGGCGGTTTGAAATTCCCGGATGGCGTACTTCAGCGCATCGGAGGAAGGCGTGCCGGTGCGGCGTTGCAGTTCAATCAAGCCCAGGGCGTTGGCGGCTTCCGGGGTGGTGGAAATTTTCTCGGCAGTTTCGTACGCATTATGCGCGAGATCGAATTCGCGGTAGCGGTCCCGCGGCGCCGCTTGCAGACCAAGACGCCAATGCGCTTCGCCCAGCTTCTGGAAGCCGAGCTCGTCCCGCGCGCGCAGGGTGGTGTAGGTGGTGAGCACGGCGACGGCAGCGGGGTAATTGGTCTGCTGCAAATAGAGACAGCCCAAATTGTAATCGACCACCGCGAGGTTGCGATCCAGCTTCAAGGCCTGTTCGTATGCCTGATACGCCGGGAGGGCGTGGCCGGCGTTTTGGTTGGCCAAGCCCAGCAGATTCCACGCGCGCGCCTGCACGAGGGGCGTGGCGTGGCCCAGAAGTTGAATGGCTTCCTTCAACGCCGGAATCGCCTCTTCGAATTGCCCTTCTTGAATAAGCTGGTCCCCCTTGTGCAACGCCCGCGTCGCCGGCGGCCCGCATGCCGTCAACAACATCATCCCTGCCAGCGCGACCAGCCCCAAATGACACCAGCGAGTGGCAGCGGCCAACTTTGCAAGATTGCGTGGCCGCATTATTATGGTCAGCATCGTTGTCGGTGGTAGCATTCGCCGCGGCCAGTGTCAACAACGGTCGCGGTGATTAAGGTGATCATGTCCAGAATTTTACGGATAATTTTAGTGTTGGCCGGAATCGTCGGCGGGGCAAGCCTTTCGCGCGCCCAATTCAGCGCTTTGCCGCAGTCCAGCCCGGCGGCGCCGCGCAGTCGCGTGGTTGTAGTGAAGGACCCGCAAGCGACCAGCGCCTACGTGCCGCGCGCGGATATTGTCAAATCCATGGTGGATCGCGGGCTGTTGCGGCTGACGGGCAAGGCGGACCTGGCCCGCGCCTGGCGCTCCCTGGTGACGACGCAGGACGTCGTTGGCCTGAAGGTCTATTCCGGCCCGGGGCCCAATAGCGGCACGCGTCCGGCGGTGGTGCGGGCGGTCATCGAGGGATTGATCGGGGCTGGAACGCCGGCGGACCACATTATTATTTGGGACAAACGCCAATTCGATTTGCGCATCGCGGGCTACGACGCGCTGGCGCGGGAATTCGGCGTGCGCCTGGCCGGCAGCTCCGATGACGGCTATGACGACGCCGTGTTCTACGACAATGCCATTCCCGGGACTTTGGTGGCGGGCGACCTGGAGTTCGACCAGAAAGGAACAACCACCGGGCGTAAATCCTACGTGAGCAAGTTAGTGACGAAGCAAATGACGAAAATCATCATCGTCGCCCCTTTGCTGAATCACAACCTCGCGGGCATCTGCGGAAATATTTTCAGCCTTTCTTTCGGCTCGGTGGACAACACGCTGCGTTTTCTGACCGATCCCTCGCGCCTGGCGACGGCCGCGCCTGAAATTTACGCGTTGCCTGCCTTGAGCGACCATGTGGCGCTATGCGTGATGGACGCCTTGATCGGGCAATATCAAGGGGAGCAAATGAGCATGCTGCACTACTCGGCGGAGGTGAACCAAATCTGGTTGAGCAAAGATCCCGTCGCCCTCGACGCCATGGGCATTCAGGAATTGGATCGCGAACGGCAAGCCGCCGGGATTCATGCGCCGAATCCCGCTTCCGAGCTGCTCGGCAATGCCGCCTTGCTGGAATTGGGCGTGGCCGACCTCAATAAAGTGCAGGTGGACGTCGCCAAATAGCGATTTTGACCTTAGCAATCGGATGCCAGTCCCGGCTTGTCGCGTTTAAGTGACCTTTAAAGATTTGCGGTTTCTTCCGATAACTGTCTCGTGCAAGCAGTTGAGACAGATCTTGAGTCGATGGAGCATCCGGCTCTGGAGCGGATTCTGCATTTGGAAGATTCCAGCGCGGACGCGGAGCTGATTGCCACGATGTTAAACCTGGAGGGGTTGGCTTGCGAATTGATCCGCGCCTCGGACCGGAAGTCGTTTGAGGACGCGCTTTGTCAACAGGAATTCAGCCTGATCCTGTGCGATCACGGCGTGCCAGGCTACGACGGTTTCACCGCCCTTCAAACCGCGATTAAAGTTCAGTCGGGTGTTCCCGTCATCATGCTTTCGGGTTCGCTCGACGACGTCCATGCGGTCGAATGCCTCAAGGCCGGCGCCACCGATTATATTCTCAAGCAACGCCTGCCGCGCCTGGTGCCGGCGATTCGCCGGGCGTTGCAGGAGGCCCGCGACCAACGAAAAAAACGCGCCGCGGACGAACGCATTCGCGCGCAAGCCAATCTCCTCAATCTCACGCGCGACGCCATCGCTGTGCTGGCGATCGATGGAAAAATTGTCTCATGGAACCACGGCGCTGAGGAAGTGTTTGGCTGGCCTGAAGCGGAAGCTTGCGGGCGGGTTTTTGGCGAATTGCTCGGCGCGGACGGAGCGGCGCAATCCGAGGCGCACGCCCGGTTGCTCGCCTCGGGGGATTGGATGGGCGAACTGCGCCTGCACAATAAAGCTTTGGCGGAGGTCATCGTCTTCAGCCGGTGGAGTTTGCTGCGCGCCCTGGATGGGAGGCCCCAGGCGATTTTATCCGTCAGCTCGGACATCAGCGAAAAAAAGAAACTGGAGGCCGCCTTGCTGCGGGCGCAGCGCATGGACAGCATCGGCGCGCTGGCGGGGGGCATTGCGCATGATCTCAACAACGCGCTGGCTCCGGTCCTGATGTCGGCGGAGTTGCTCAAAAGTTGCGATGACCCTGAGACGCGCGACCGGTTCCTGGACATCATCATCACGAGCGCGCAACGGGGCACCGGCATGGTGAAACAGATTCTGGGCTTTGCGCGCGGGAGGAATTCTTCCGGCCCGCTGGCCGTGGGCGATGTCGTCCAGGAAATGGCCAAAATTGTCCGCGACACCTTTCCGAAGTCCATTTCGATCCAGCTCGAATCCGAGGAGGGTTTATGGCGTGTGCAGGGCGACGCCACCGAGCTCCATCAAGTCCTCCTCAATTTGTGCGTCAACGCGCGCGACGCGATGCCGAAAGGCGGGCAACTCACATTGGGCGCGCACAATATTCGTCTTGAGGCCGAGGCGGCGGCGAAAATCAAGGTCGTCGCCGGCGCCTTCGTGTGTGTTTCGGTGGCCGACACTGGTTCCGGCATTTCGCCGGAAGTGCTGCCGCGTATTTTCGAGCCGTTCTTCACCACCAAAGGCCCTGACCAGGGCACCGGTCTCGGCCTGTCCACCCTTGCCGGCATTGTCAAGCAGGCGGGCGGCGGCATTGATGTTAAAACGCAAGTGGGGCAGGGCGCGGAGTTCCGCATTTATCTGCCGGCGGCGGACGTTTCGGCGGCCGCCCCGGCGAAAGGCGACGGCGCACCCTTGCCGGTCGGCCGCGGCGAACTGATTCTTTTAATCGAGGACGAGGATGCTGTGCGGGAATTGACCCGCACCACGCTGGAGAATTTCGGTTACCGGGTGATGCTCGCGCAAAACGGTGTGCAAGGCGTCGCTTGTTTTGAGAAGCACCGCGACGAAATCCGCGTTTTGGTCACCGATAGCGACATGCCGTACCTGGATGGGATGGGCGCCATCCGCGCGATCAAGAAAATCCGCCCGGACATTCCCGTGATCATCGCCAGCGGCTCCAGCCGCGGCGCGACCGAAACACAGGAAATCGCGGCGCAACGTTGGACGAACCTTGGCAAGCCCTTCAGTGTCGATCAATTATTGATCGCCGTCGCCATGGCCCTTCAGAATTGAGGCGTTTCCTTAGCGGCCTTGCCACCAGAGCGCCATCATCAGGATGCCGGTCAGGCCGCCCATCGGCACCCACACGAAGTCGAGCAATTCCAGGCGGCGGCGGCGGCCGTAGCTGGTGCGCGTGAAGAGATAAATCACTGCGGCCACATAGGCCGCCAGGAAGACGCCGGCAAATGGCAGCATTGCGGCCAAACCTGGATGATGACTCGCGTTCATGGTTGTATTCTACGGCACGGACTTGGAACAACGTTCGGTTGACTATAAGTGACCCGGCGGCATTCGTCTGCGAGGCGGCCCCGTATTTCTTTTGTAGGGCCTAACCTTACAACGCGGGCTCCAGCAATGCGTCCGGATCGCCAATTTCGGCGGGCATTTTCCTCGGGTGGCAGCATAAGGAGAGGATGTTCGCCATTTGCAGAAGCAATTGCGTCCGGTTAAAGGGCGACGATTCCGCCGTGCTGGCGGAGTCCAGCAAAACGGTGGTGATGGAGGCCGTGGACGGCAAACGCCGCAAAATATCGGCCACCGTCGCGCCGTCGATGTCCGGCAACGCCGGATCGATGATGACCAGATCCGGCAAAAGAGAGCGCGTGCGGCGCAATGCCTCCAAGCCCGACTCCACCACCTCAACCTCAATTCCTGCCAACTGGAGCGTGATAGGCACAGTCTGCAACACATCGAGACGATAAGCGGCCAAGAGCACGGTACGTTTCATGCGAGATGGTTGCCCTTTGTTCTGCCGCCCGGCAACGACAAGACCGCAAATTTCAGGTTACAATTGGGCGAAGGGGGCTAAGCCATAGCAAATCGGGGGCATATTTTAACAGGAGGCAACAGAGGCAACAGAGAAGAGAGTTTAGAAATTCTCTCTGATGAGTCGAGCCGCCACAAAACTTGCAGGGAGCGAAGACGCTACGCCTCTTTCTTGGCTTTGGCGGGGGAGGCCTTGCGTTTGTAGGGGGAGTGCAGGTTGAAATAGATGCCGCACAAGGGGCGGTCGTTTTCGGTCTGGCTGAGGATGATGGTCACTTGCTTGTCCAGCGCGATGCCGTGGCGCAGGTGGGGGCCGCGGCTCACGTAGGCGTGAATCGCTTTGTTCATCAACGACAGCAGGGCCTCCTTGCATTCCTCCGGGCTCTTGTCGATGCACACGATGTAGAGCTCGAAGGCTTTCAGGGCCTCCGTGATCTCCGGTTGAAATGTCTCGACTGTCAACTCCATAACTTCGCGGCTAGATCTCGTCGTCGGCGGATGGCTTTTTTTTCGGTCGCTCGCCAAACAAGGCGCTGCCAATCCGTATGATAGTCGCTCCTTCTTCAATCGCCACCTCAAAATCACCGCTCATGCCCATGCTCAGGTGGGGCAGGGGCGCGCCCAAAATTTGTTCGCATTCAGTTTTCAAGTCTCGCAAGCGGCGAAAAACGGGGCGCGCCTTTTCCGGCGTGGGCGTCCAGGGCGCAACGGTCATCAGGCCGTGAATTTCAAGTTTCGGCAGGGCATTGATCTGCGCCAGCTCGGCGAGGAGCGCGGCCGGGGCATAGCCAAATTTGCTGGATTCGCCGGCGACATTCACCTCGAGCAGAATCGGCATGGTTTTGGCAAACTTGTCGCACCATTTATTTAATTCCTGCGTCAGCGCGAGGCTGTCCACGCTTTCGATCATCGCAAAAAGCCGCACGGCGTCGCGGCATTTGTTGGATTGGAGATGCCCGATCATGTGCCAGCGCAGTCGCCCGGGGCAGCGGCTCATTTTGGCGGCGGCTTCCTGCACGCGGTTTTCGCCGACAGTTGTCAAACCTAATTCGACCGCGGCGGAGATCATTTCGGCCGGCTGCGTTTTGCTGGCGGCGACCAATTGCACGGTTTGGGGATCGCGTCCGGCGCGCGCGCAGGCCGCGGCGAGGCGCGCGTGAATGTTTTGCCAATTGGAAGCGAGGGGCTCCACTTAAACCAATCCGGCGGTTTCCGGCAAACCCGCCATGATGTTCAGGCTTTGCACCGCCTGGCCGCTGGCTCCTTTGACAACGTTGTCGATGGCGCTCAACACAATCAGGCGTCCGGTGCGGACATCCAGGCGCCAGGCAATCTCGATGGAGTTGGAGCCGGTGACATTTTTGGTGTCCGGCAGGGCCTTGCCTTCGAGAATGCGCACAAACGGCTCGGCGCCGTAGGCGGCGCGATAGACTTCGGTGAGCTGGGCGTGAATCTGCGCCGCCTGCGCCGCGGTGGAAAAATGTTCGCACGGCGCAAGATAGAGCGTGGTAAGAATGCCGCGATTGACCGGCATTAAATGCGGCGTGAATTGAATCACGGTCGCTTCGTTGGCCGCGATGCTCAATTGCTCTTCGATTTCTGAAAGATGCCGATGCTTTGGCAGGCCGTAGGCGCGCATGCTTTCATTGCATTCGGCAAAAAGATAATCCTGCTCTACCTTGCGTCCGGCGCCGGTCACGCCGCTGGATGAATCCGCGATAATTCCCGAATTCTTGATCACGCCTGCTTTGAGCAGCGGCAGGACGGGCAGCAAGATGCTGGTGGGATAACAGCCGGGCGAGGCGATGAGCGTGGCGTCCTTGATGGCCGCGCGATAAACCTCCGGCAAGCCGTACACGGACTTGGCCAGCAACGCGGGCGCCGGATGTTCGTGCCCGTAAAATTCCTGGTAGAGCGCGGCGCTTTTCAAGCGGAAATCCGCGCTCAGATCAATCACCTGGCAGCCGGCTTCCAGCAGCGGCGCGGCAAACTCCGCCGCCACGCCGTGCGGCAGGGCCAGGAACACCACTTGCGCCTGCCTGGCCAAAAGCTCGGCGTTGGGATCGGTGAACCGCAGCGCTTTGGCGCGCGGATGATTGGCGTATTTTGGAAAAACCTGCGCGACCGTTTGCCCGGCGTATTGCCGGGAGGTCAGCGCCGTCAATTCCACGCCGGGATGGCCCAGCAATAAACGGGTCAATTCCTCCCCGGAATATCCCGAGGCTCCGATGATCGCGACTTTGATGGGAACGCTCACTTTATCTCTGGCAGAGTGACGCCAATGGCGCGCAAAGGCAATTCACTTTCCAAACTGGCGCGGGGCAGGTATGCCATGCCGTGTGAATTGCAAGACCATGGCGGCTTTTATTTTATTGACGTCCCTGGGCGTGCGCGCGGCCGAGCCCATGCCCCGTCACTACGCGCGGGACCGCGATTTTCAAGTGCGCCATCTCGCGCTGGATGTGACCCCGGATTTTCGGCATCGCTCCGTCAGCGGCACGGCAGTCATTACGTTTGCGCCGAACGGGCAGCCGTTGGAGGAAATGAGCCTGGACGCGGTTGATTTGCGCATTCAATCGGTGGGATCGACGGAGAAAATCGCCGCTTACAACAGCACGACGGACAAGTTGACGATTACGTTTGATCAACCCATTCCCGTGGGCCGCGAATCGCGGGTGACGATTGTTTACAGCGCCGAGCCGCGGCTGGGGCTGTATTTTCGCACGCCGGAACTTGGCTATAAAGCCGAGGATGAACACGTTTTCTCGCAAGGCGAGGCCATTGAGGCCCGCCATTGGTATCCGTGTTTCGACGCGCCCAACGAGAAATTCACCTCGGAGATCACCTGCCATGCGCCCGCGGACATGACCGTTCTGTCCAACGGACGTCTTGTCGCCGAGGAAGCGGAGGGTAACGGACAACGAATGACGCATTGGTCGCAGGACCAACCGCACGCCAATTACCTCATCACCCTGGTGGCGGGTCATTTCAAAAAATGGGAGGATCATCACGGTGAAATTCCATTGCCGGTTTACACGCCGCCTTCCGACGAAGGCGATGTGGCGCTCACCTTTCGCGATACGCGCGACGTGATGGAATTTTACGAACAGGAAATCGGCGAGCCGTTTCCGTGGCCGAAATATGGCCAGGTGGTGGTGCAGGATTTTGTGGCGGGCGGCATGGAGAACACGAGCTTGACCACGCTCACCGATCGCACGCTGCACACGGCGGCCAGCGAAAATTTGCAGGACAGCGACGGCTTGATCGCGCATGAAATGGCGCATCAATGGTTCGGCGACCTCGTCACGTGCAAGGATTGGAGCCAGCTTTGGCTGAACGAAAGCTTCGCCACCTTTTACGCCGAGCTTTACAACGAACATAAAAATGGAGCGGACGCTGATTTATATGCCGCGTATGGGACGCTGGCGGATCTGGTCAGCCACAGCAGCGACCCGCGCCCCATCGTGAACCGTCAATATGAAGATCCCAACGAGCGGTTTGATTACCTGATTTATCCCAAAGGGGGCTTCGTTTTGCGCATGCTGCGCGCCCAGCTCGGCGTGGCTCTGTACCGCCAGTGCATCAAAACTTATCTGGAGCGGCACAAATTCGGCAACGTCGTCACGGAAGATTTGGCGTCGGTGGTGGAAGAGCTTTCAGGACGCTCTTACGAACAGTTCTTCGACCAATGGATTTATCACGGGCATTTTCCCGAGTTGGAGGCGCATTATGCGTGGGATCAAAAAACCCGGATGGCGAAAATTTCCGTGCGGCAGACGCAGAAAGTGACAGACGAGGTTTTTTTGTTCGAATTTCCCTTTACAGTTTCATTCGGCGAAAAAAATGGCTCCATCGAGCAGACGGTGAACGTCAAGGAGCGCGAGGCGGAATTCTATTTCCCGCTGCCAGAGGCGCCGCGCGTGGTCACGTTGGATCCGCATCTTGCCCTGTTGGCGAAAATCGACTTCCCCGATTACACGGTCGAAATGGCGCGCGCGGCGCTGGAGGATTCCTCCAACCTCGAGGGGCGTTTGCGGGCGGTGGAAAAGCTGCGCGGAACCACGGACCTGCTGAGTGTGGAGGCGCTGAAACGCGCGCTGCAACATGATGCGTGCTGGGGCGTGCGCCACGAAGCGGCGGGCGCATTGCTGGCGCATCACAGCGAGGAAAGCCTTGCCGCGTTGCTGGACAGCCGCGCACAAACTGACGCGCGGGTGCGGCGGCGCGTCATGGAGTGTATCGCGGGATTTTATGAGGCGCGGGCCTTCGCCGCCGAGAGAACGGCCTTGGCCTCCGAGGCCAATCCGAATATCGCCGAGGATGAAATTCGGGCGCTGGGCCGATCCACGGAGGACGTGCGCGCGTTGCTGCTGGAGGCGTTGCCATCCCATAGCTATCACAACACGCGCGCCAACGGCGCCATTGCCGCCATGCGCGCGCGGCATGATGAATCCTATCTGCCGCCGTTGATTGATTATTTGACAAATCACGCCACCGAATTCAATAGCCGCGACTTTGGCGCCGCGCTCGACACGGTGGCGGTGTTGGGTCACGGCGAGGACAATAAGGACAAAACAGCCGCCCGCGAATGCCTGCTGCGCTACGTCAATGATCGCCGCCAGAAAGTGCAGCTCGCGGCGATCAAGGCGCTGGGCGTTCTAGAAGATCCGCGTGGCATTCCGGCTCTGGAAACCTTTGCCCTTGCCGATGCGGCCGATCCCCGTTACGGCGCAGCCACCAATGCCCTCGCGGCGATTCGCGCCGAGCGGCCGCCCGCGGAAGAATGGAAGGAGTTGCGCGACACCGTTCTCGATCTGCAAAAGACGGACACCAAACTGCGCGGCGATGTCGATGGCCTGAAAAAACAATGGGAAGCCCAACGCAGCGGTCGGAAAAAATCCGAGCGCTAAAAACCTTGCCAAGCGCGCATCGCGCGCCCTAAAAAGGGCCATGATTCCCGGTGGCCTGACTCGTGGCGCGCGTGTTTTTCTCCTCCTCCTGGCGGCATCCGCCCCTCTGCGCGCGGAAGAAGATTTGTTTCATGCGCCGGTGGGCGAATTCACGGAACAGCGCGACATCGGAGCGGTGCTGCACGCGGGCTCCGGGACATTTGACGCGGCGCGCGGGGCTTATGTTTTGACCGGCAGCGGCGCAAACATGTGGTTCACCAACGATGCGTTTCACTATGTCTTTAAACGCGTTTCCGGCGACGTCCGTTTTAGCGCCGACGTGCGGTTTATTGGTTCGGGCGGAAATGCGCACAAAAAGGCCTGCCTTATTATCCGGCAGGGGATGGGGCCCGATTCGGCGTATGCGGATGTGGCTCTGCACAACAACGGCCTGGCCGCGTTGCAGGAACGCGAAACCGCCGGCGCCCAAACTACCGAGGTGGTCGTGTCGGAGGCCGGGCCCGCGCGGCTCTGCCTGGAGAAACGCGGTCATTACGTGACGGTATCCATGGCCAACGCCGGCGAGCCCCTGCAACCGGCGGGCGGGGAGTTGCCCCTCACGCTGGAGGAGCCTTATTACATCGGCTTGGGCGTGTGCGCGCACGATGATAATGCGGTGGAAAAAGCGGAGTTCACCAACGTGAAAATCGAAACCCTGCCTGTGGCGGTGGGAGCGCCGAAAGGCGGGATGAGCGCGCTCGAAGTGGTCCCAGTGGCGGGAGATCGTCATGTGATTTACACCACGTCCGATCACATCGAAGCGCCCAATTGGTCGCATGACGGCCAATATTTTATTTTCAACAGCAACGGGCGCCTGTTCAAGCTCCCCGCAGCGGGCGGCGCGCCCAGCGCCATCGACACCGGCGCGATGGTGCATTGCAACAATGATCACGGCCTCTCGCCGGACGGATCGCAACTCGCCATTAGTGATCAGTCGAGCGGATCGTCCAAGGTGTATTTGCTGCCGACGGGTGGTGGCATGCCGCGCTTGATCACGCCCGTGGGGCCGTCCTATTGGCACGGATGGTCGCCCGACGGAAAAACGCTGGCGTTCTGCGGACAACGCGGCGGGGAATTCGATGTTTACGCCATCAGCGTTGAGGGCGGCGCGGAAACCCGTTTGACCACCGCCACCGGGCTTGACGACGGGCCGGATTATTCGCCTGATGGCAAATTCATTTACTTCAATTCCATCCGCAGCGGCTCGATGCAAATCTGGCGTATGAAAGCGGACGGCTCAGACCAAACCCAAATCACCAAAGACGATTATGATAATTGGTTTGCCCATCCGTCGCCGGACGGGCGTTGGATAGTGTTCCTCACGTATCCGAAAGGCACCGAAGGGCATCCTGCGAATAAAGATGTGATGATTCGCCTTCTGCCCACGGCGGGCGGCCCTATCCGCATTTTGACAAAACTGTTCGGCGGCCAGGGAACTATGAATGTTCCATCATGGTCGCCGGACAGCCGTCAAATTGGCTTCGTAAGCTATCGTCCGATTTATCCGGAGTAGCTCACCGCCAACCGCCGCGATGATACACATGGCGGCCGTTGTGATACTCGTAGCGACCGCCTTCCCAGTGGGCGCCCGCATGCGGCGGACGGTCCCAGCGGCCGTGATCCCACGCCCAACGGTTCCCGTGCCAGCCCCAACTTCCGCCGACCCACACATACCCTGGCCCCGGCGCCACGCCCACGACGGTGTCCTCCAGCGGCGCAGGCGGCGGACCTGTCACGTAATCGTCGGAATACACCGGATCGGTCGTGACGACCGCCGCCCCTGCGGGATCATGCACCCGCACTTCGCAACCCGCTGCCAGGAGCCCGCCGGCGGCGAGCAGGGCCATTATTTTTGCCATTTTCAATTTGTTCATATCTCCCCCTTCGCGATAATCTCCGACCGGCGCGGGAACGAGTCAACCAAGCCCCCCACAAATCAGGGGATTGACCACCTTCCGCTCAGTCCAATGCTCGACCCGAAAAGAACCGTCGCAGAATTAAAGGAATTGCGCCGCCTCACTGCGGACGAGAATGGCGCGCAGCGCGTGGCGTTCACTCCCATGTGGCGGACCACCCGCCAGTGGCTGCGCCAGAAGCTCGCCGCGTTGCCCGTGGAAGCCCACGTCGATGCGGCGGGAAATTTGTGGTCCACCTTGCGCGGGACTTCCGAGCGGGCCTTGGTGATCGGCGGCCACATGGATTCCGTGCCGAATGGCGGCTGGCTGGACGGCTGCCTCAACGTCCTGGCGGGTTTGGAAATTCTACGGCGC
The DNA here is from genome assembly GCA_035551475.1 of Verrucomicrobiia bacterium. Taxonomy (GTDB): domain Bacteria; phylum Verrucomicrobiota; class Verrucomicrobiia; order Limisphaerales; family Palsa-1400; genus DASZMX01. Next base: position 10,177 of record DASZMX010000128.1, on the reverse strand, counting down.
ATTATCGCGCAATATGGCGGCGCGCCGCCCGTGACCGTGCGCCTGGTGGATTGGGCCGATGAAGAAGGCGCACGCTTTGGCAAAAGTTTGTTCGGCTCCTCGGCCTGTTCGGGCGCTCTCAATTTGGAAGAAGCCCGCGTTCTCAAAGATAAGGATGGAATAACGCTGCCCGCGGCGCTGGCGGAGAACGGCATCGATTTTGAGCGGGCGCGGGACAGCGGCGTGGAGCTGCGGAACGCGGCTGCCTATCTGGAGCTGCACATCGAGCAAGGCCCCGTTTTGCTTGACATGAACTTGCCGCTCGGCGCGGTGTTGGGAACGTTCGGCGTGGAGCGGCACGCCCTTACTTTTCACGGACAGGCGGCGCATTCTGGCAGCACCCCCATGAACCGGCGGCGCGACGCATTTTTGGCCGCCGGCAAAATGAGCCAGGAAATCTATGCCATCGCGCAGCGCCACGGAGGCGTCTGCACCATCGGCTCGTGTGTCACCAAACCGGGCATCGTTACCAGTGTCGTGGAAGAATGCCGCATCACGCTGGACCAGCGGCACCTGGACGCCGCGGCGCTGGCGCGCATGTGGGGCGAGGCGCAAGAGGCCGCGCAACGTTTCGCGGCGGAAGGCGGCGTGCGGGTGGCTTGGGACCGGTTATGGCATATTGAGCCGCGCCCCTTCCACCCGGCGCTGATCGACTTGTGCGCGGAAGCCATCGCGGAGACGGGCAGCCACCCGCACCGGCTGCCATCGGGCCCCTTGCACGATGCCGCTGAAGTCGCGCGCGCGGGCGTGCCGACTGTGATGATGTTTGTGCAAAGCCTGCACGGCATCAGCCACAATAAAATCGAGGACACCCGCGAAGATCATCTGGAGCTGTGCGTGCAAGCCTTTGACGCGCTGGCGGAAAAAACCATCACCTGGATGCAAAAGATATGATTGACGAATTTATGCAGGCCGCCATCGCCGAGGCGAAAAAAGGGCTGGCCGAAGGCGGCATTCCCATTGGCTCGGTCCTCGTCCTCGATGGAAAAATCATCGGCCGGGGCCACAACCAGCGCGTGCAACAAGGCAGCGTCATTCATCATGGCGAAATGAACTGCCTGGAGAATGCCGGGCGCCAGACCGCGGCGGTGTATCGACGCTGTGTGATTTACACGACGCTTTCCCCGTGCCCGATGTGCAGCGGCGCCATTTTGCTTTATGCCATTCCGCGCGTGGTGGTGGGGGAAAACGTCACCTTCATGGGAGCCGAGGCTCACTTGCGCCAGCAAGGAGTAGCCGTGGAAGTTCTGCAAAGCGAGGAGTGCATCCGCTTGATGCGCGAATTTATCGCCGCGCGCCCGGCTTTGTGGAACGAGGACATCGGCGTTTGAGAGCCGGCCTGGTTTGCTTTCCGACAACTGAACGAGCTGCGGCGCGCCAGCGAGTTTAGGCCAGCTTCACTTTGATGCGCCGATCTTTGATGCGGGTGCGGTTGAGTTTGGCGATGATGGCTGGCGCGTGTTCGGCGGCGACATCGAAAAACAAGTGCCGCTCACGAATATCCACGACGCCGACGACGGTGGCGGGCAAACCTGTCTCGCCCAGCACCGTTTGCACGACGTCGGGAGCGGCAATGCCCATTTCCGCGCCGACATTCATGAAGAGGCGCGTCTGCTCGGAGGGAGTGCGGCGGCTGGGCGATTTCGCCGCGGCGGGCGCCACGGATGGCGCAACGGCGGGTGCGGCCGATTTGAGTTGCGGCGGCTTTGGTTCCGGTGGTTTAGGCGCCGGAGCGGGAACGGGAGCTGCCATAACGGGTTTCGGGGGCCGTTCGACCGGAGGGCGCGGCGGCGCGGGGACGGGACGCGGCAACGGTCGCGCGGGACGCTCGTAAGCGGGGCGTTCCGGGCGGCGTTCGTAGTCCCGTCGCATGTCGCGCGGCGGCTCGGAGCGCGCGGGTGCGGGTGGCTTGGGGCCGGGGGCGGACGCGGCCTGGCCGGATTGCAGGTGATGCAATAACGCGGATGCAATATCGGTCGATGTGAAACCTTCTTCGAGCAGGCGCTCCACGAGGTGATCCTGGCGTTTGAATTCGCCGCTTTGCAGCGTCGTGCGCAACTGATCCACGATCAAACTGGCGCGGGCTTCCTCCACTTCGGCGGCGGTGGGGGCTTTGCCGCGTTGCATTTTCACGCGGATAAAGCGCTCAATATGCTGGATTTGGAAAAGCTCGCGGCCGGAGGCGAATGAGATCGCGCGGCCCTTGCGGCCGGCGCGCCCGGTGCGGCCAATGCGATGCAGATAATCCTCCACGTCGTAGGGCAGGTCGTAGTTGAACACCACCTGCACATTTTCCACGTCAATGCCGCGCGCCGCCACGTCGGTGGCGACGAGGAATTCCAGGCCGGATTTGCGAAATTTATTCATGACGCGGTCGCGCATGGCCTGGCTCATGTCGCCATGCAGCCGGTCCGCGGAATAGCCTTGCGCATTCAAATGATCGACCAGGTCGTCCACCATGCGTTTGGTGTTGCAAAAAATGATGCCCAACTTCAAGTCGTGCAGATCAATCAGGCGAGTCAATAATTCGATTTTGAACCGGCGATCCACTTCGTAATAAATCTGCTCGACAGTTGGCACGGTCAATTCCCGTTGCTCGATGCGGACGGAGAGCGGGTCGCGGGAATATTTTTGGATAAGATCCTGAATGGGGCGGGGCAACGTGGCGGAGAAGAAAACCGTCTGGCGCTGCGGCGGCGCGCCCTTGAGGATGATCTCGATGTCGTCGCGAAAACCCATGTCAAGCATCACATCCGCCTCGTCCAGGATCACGATCTTGAGCTTGTCCAGGCGCAGCGTGCCGCGGCGCATGTGATCCATGACGCGTCCGGGCGTGCCAATGACAATTTGCGCGCCTTGCCGGAGGCCGTCGAACTGCCGCTCGTAGGATTGGCCGCCGTAAATCGGCAGGGCATGAATGCCGCGCTTGAAGAGAGAGAGCTTGTGAAATTCCTCGGAAACCTGCACCGCCAGCTCGCGGGTGGGGCAGAGAATCAGCGCCTGCACCGTGCGGAGCAGGGGATCGATCTTCTCGATGGCTGGGACGGCGAAGGCCGCGGTTTTGCCGGAGCCGGTTTGCGATTGCCCCACGACATCGCGCCCCGACATGAGGATGGGGATGGCTTCGGCCTGAATAGGCGAAGCTTGCTCGAACCCGAGTTTGTCGATGGCCTTTAACAGCTCGGGGGAAAGCCCCAGCTCAGAAAATAGTTTGGTCGTCATAAAAAGAAACACTGCGGCCCGGCGCTTGGCGCGGGCGCGGCCCAAAGGGGAAAATTGAACCCGGCGAATTAACGGCTGCGCATCTTGGACAGCAATCGGAGAAGCTCGAGATAAAGCCAGACCAGGGTGATCAGCAGCGCCATGCCCGAATACCATTCCATGTATTTCGGCGCCTGGCGGCGGATGTTGCTCTCAATCACGGCAAAATCCACCAGCAGGTTGAACGCGGCAATGGCCACGATCACTACGCTGATGCCGATGCCCACCGGGCCGGTGTCATGGATGAACGGCGCTTGCGAGCCGAACATCCGCATCACCATGTCGGCCAGATACACCACGGCAATCGCCCCCGTTGCCATGATAATGCCCATCACCATTTTCTCCGTTACCCGCACAATGCGCGTCACGTACAAAAAGAGCATGATGCCCAGCACGGCAAACGTCAGCAAAGCCGCGTTCATCATGATGCCGGGAAATTTCGCGTTCAGGATTTGCGAGAGCGCCCCAAGGCACAGCCCTTCGCAGACGGCGTAAATGGGCGCCGAAATGGGAGTCGTGGCGGGCTTGAACATGCCCACCAGGCAGGCGATCAATCCGCCGATCATGCCGCCGAAAATAAACACGCTCTGCAAGTCCGGCTGGGACCAGGCAAAAGCGCCCGCGCCGACGCAGAGGAGCAAAAGAATGCCCGTCTTATTGACGACGCCTTCCAAATTCATGGAAGCCGTGGCTTCGCCTGTCGCTGTAAAATCAATATCCCGCTTCAGCAGCGGATTGGATGTATCCATGCCTTTATGCTGTCACAATCGGGCGCCCGCAGCAAGGCCATTCAGTCGTTGTACGCGCTCTCGCCGTGCTGGCTCAGATCGAGGCCGGAGTCCTCGTCTTCGATGGTGACACGCAAGCCGACTGTGGCGTTGACAATCTTCAAGATGATGAAGGTTCCCGCCCCGGCGAGGGCGGCGGTGAAAAGAATCGCGCGCGCTTGATTGAGCAGTTGCGGTGCGCCGCCCGCCAGCGAAATCACTTTGCCCCCCTGCCGAAATGTTGTGGCAATCGCTGGATTCGCTTCGGCGCTGGCGCAAAGGCCCACGAGGAGGAGGCCAACTGTGCTGCCCACGCCATGCACGCCAAAAACATCCAACGAATCGTCGTATTTGAATTTGCCCTTCAGTTTCGTCACGGCGAAATAGCAGACCACGCCGCCCACCAACCCAATTCCAAACGCCGCCGGGATGGTGACAAACCCGGAGGCCGGCGTGATTGTCGCCAATCCCGCGACCATGCCGGACGCGACGCCCAGCACGCTTGGTTTGCCTTTGGCCAGCCATTCGGCGCCGACCCAACCGAGAGCCGCTGCCGCGGCCGAAAAGTGGGTGGCCGCGAATGCGCTGGTCGCCAACGCGCCGGCATTTCCCGCGCTGCCGCCGTTAAATCCGAACCAGCCGAACCACAGCAAACCTGTGCCAACCAGGCTCAGCGCCACGTTGTGCGGCGGCATTGGTTCATGCGGAAAACCCACTCGCCGCCCCAACATCACCGCGCACACCAGGGCGGACACGCCCGAGCTCACATGCACCACCGTGCCGCCCGCGAAATCCAGCACGGGATATTTCCCGCCCAACGCCCAGTTAAACCAGCCGCCAGTTCCCCAAACCATGTGGCACAGCGGAAAATAAACCACCGTCACCCAGATCACCGTAAAAAGCACATACGCGCTGAATTTCATCCGCTCCGCGATGGCGCCGCTGATCAACGCCGGGGTGATGATGGCGAACATCATTTGGAAAAGCATGAAGCTCTGCTGCGGAACCGTCGCCGCGTATTCCGGGTTTGGCGCCGCGCCCACGCCGCGCAGCATAAAGTATTGCAATGGGTTTCCAAAAAAGGCGTTACCCGAACCAAACGCCATGCTGTAGCCATAGGCCATCCACAATCCAGAAATCACGCCCATGAGAATCAAGCTGTGCGCCATGGTGGACAGGACATTTTTGGGGCGCACCAGTCCTCCGTAGAAAAGCAATAATCCCGGAGCCGTCATCAATAGCACCATGGCCGTGCTGAGAAGCATCCAGGCGTTATCGCCATTGTTGATGGATGTCGGCGCCATTTCAGCCGCACGGCTCACGGTGGGAAAAAAGGCGCCTAGCGCGATCAAAAGCCATGTCAACAGTGCTTTGGGCGTGGAACGGATGCTCATGCGGCCTGTTTTAGACCAAATTCCACCCGTAACCGCCACTACTATTCACCAAATTTCTGCTAACGATTGATTTCAGTCATACATGCGGCGCGCGGCCTTTTTGTGTGAGCGATGCGCTTTGTCGGCCAGCATGCGTTCCTTGGCGCCGCGGCTGCGTTTTCTTTTTTGGCGCCGGGTCTTTTCCATCTCTGCCCGCGCCGAGGCCGCTCGCGCCTTTTTTTCCTGCTCGATCTTGTCGAGCAACAGCTTCCGCGCCAAGGTGCGGTTCAACCCTTGTTGTCGGGTTTCCTGGCATTTGACCTGAATTCCTGTGGGCCGATGGCGCAGCATCACGCAGGTCGCCACCTTGTTCACGTTCTGCCCGCCGTGCCCGCCGGAGCGAACGAAGCTCTCCTCGATGTCCGCTTCCCGCACGCCCAATGCCGCCATGCGTTGCGCGAGCGGAGCGTCGTGATCGAGAGCTGAAAGCGGCGTAGGCATAAACGCGTTCCTACTTCGGGCGAATCATTTCAAAGCGATCGCGCGTCCGGCAGTACCAATGCGGTGAGGACATGCGCCCGATCGTAAACAGCTTTTCGGTGTGCACGCGTTGCGTGGCGGCGTCATATAATTCGTCGCGCAGGTGGAGGCGCTTAATCAGCCCGATGACGACGCGATTGCCGCCGATTTGCAACGTGCCCCATTCGACGCATTCCAAGCTGGCTGGCGCTTCGGCGATCCGCGGCGGCTTCACCACCGTTGAAGGCGCGGCGTGCAAGCCGGCGTGCTCCAGCTCATTTTTGCCGTAGGGCAGGGAGGCGGCGCAGCGGTTCATGGCTTCCGCCAGCGGCTCATCCACCAGGTTTACCACGAACTCATGCGTGTCACGTATATTGCGGGCGGTGTCCTTGGGCGTGCCGTCGTCGCGGTCGCCCGGGGCGATGGCAAGGATGGGCGGTTTGGCGCCCAGCAAATTGAAAAAGCTGAACGGCGCCGCATTGATCTGCCCCGCCGCGTTCATGGTGGTGACAAACGCAATGGGGCGTGGGACCACCAGACTCGCCAGCAGCGGATACGCGCGCTCGGACATTTCTTCGGCCAGATCAAGTTCCATGCCCGGAAACATGCTATGGAACGAGGGGGAAGCAAGGGGCTAATTTGCCGCAGACCGGCGCTCAGGCGCGAATTCCTGCCGTTCCAGTCTTGCGCTGGGCGCCGAACTTTCCTAGAGTCCGGCCTTGGCGCCGGATTCGACCGATGATTTTAGCGACTAACACGCGACGTCCACGCAACGTGGATGTGCCTCGCGCCGCCGCGATATTGTATGGCGACTGGGGCACGAGCAAAGCCTACGTGGTGGGGCTGGCCTTTGCCGTCGGCGGCTACAGCTCCTTTTGGCTGGTGGCGGCCATGTGCGTCCTGACGGCGCTGGTGGGTGTCAATTACATGACCATCTGCCGCCATTATCCCGACGGCGGCGGCGTGTATGCCAGCGTGCGACATCGGTCGGAGATTATTTCCATCGTCGGCGCGTTTCTCCTGATCGCCGATTACATCGTCACCGCGGCCATCAGCGCCTTTTCCGCGTTCGTTTATTTTGGCGTCAATAATCCCGGAGTGTGGGCGGCGGTTGCGATCCTCGTTATTGGCGGCCTGAATTATTTCGGGCCCAAGCACACGGGCGGCCTGGCCTTTTTGGTGGCCGTGCCGACGGCCATTGTGGTGGTGTTGCTGGCCATTTTTGCGATCCCGCATCTTAGCCTGGCCTTGCATCACCTGGAGCCGCTCCACGGCGGTTGGGCCCACAATTGGAAGGGGTTTGTCGGCGTCGTTCTGGCCTTGTCAGGCGTGGAGGCCATTGCGAATTCCACCGGGGTGATGAAGCTCAACCCGGGCTCCACCGAGGCCAACCCGAGCGTCTCCAAAACCTCCACGCCGGCCTTGCTGTGGGTGATGGTGGAAGTCTGCATCTTTACCGCGCTCCTCAGCTTCGCGATGCATAGTCTTGACAACCTCACGCTGGTCGATGGCGACGTCAACGCCCCCGGCCATCCCGGCGTGCGCGATTACGCGTTGCGCTACATGGCGGATGTCTTTGTTGGGCATGCGTTCGGGGCGCTTTGGGGCAAAATTGCCGCCATCACGGTTAGCGCGGTTTTCGGCCTGCTTCTCCTTTCGGCGGTTAATACGGCCATTGGCGCTCTGGTGGGCATTTCATATTTGATGTCGCGCGATGGGGAACTGCCGCCGCAGGTGCAGCGTCTAAATGAATTTGGCGTCCCGAATCTGGCCCTCATTGTGGCCACGCTCATTCCGGCCACGCTGGTGGTGCTTGTCAGCGATTTGGGAGGGTTGGCGGATTTGTACGCGGTGGGCGTCGTCGGTGCCATCGCGACCAATCTGGGCGCGTGCAGCACCGACAAGAAGTTGGGCCTGCTGCCCCGGCAGCGGGCGCTGATGTTCCTCACCTTTCTGATCATGCTGGCGATTGAGCTTTCCTTGTTTTGGGACAAGCACAATGCCCTCATTTTTGCCGGCAGCGTGTTGCTCGCGGGGCTTTTTCTGCGCGGATTGGCCGCCGAACATGCGCAGCGCCAGAAGAAAGCCGCGGCGGCCTTGGCGGCGGCTGCTCCCCCGGCTCCGCCGGCATCGGCGACCGCCTTCACCTTTGCCGCGACCGGCGAGGCTAGCGGCTCACCGATGATGTGCGCGATTCGAGGGCCGGGAAAAACGCTTGATTTTGCCCTGGAAGAAGCCCGCGAAACCAAGCGCCCGCTGTACCTGCTTTTTGTGCGTTTCAACCCTGTCCTGACCGAAGCGGATTACAAGCGGAAATGGCAGGAAGACAAGGAAGCGCGCGAAGTCTTTCTGCTGGCCAAAAGCAAGGCCAACGGCCACCCCGTTTTTCCATGTTACGCCGTGAGCGACTCCATCGCTGACACTATTGTGGACATCACGGCGACGATGGGGGCATCGCACTTGATTCTCGGCGCGCCGGAGCGGCATGGGCTGGTGTCCTTGTTGCGCGGCAGCATTATTCGCGAGATTTCCGACAGCCTGCCGGATGACATCCATCTGCTGGTGTACGCTTGACAGGGCCCGCCTAAAAAAAGGCGGTTCGCCGCAGCGAACCGCCGTGGATTAAATATTTGCCACTTATTGGGGCGGCGCTGGTTGAGCCGGAGGAGCGGGCTGGGGCGGCGGGGCGCCATTGGCTCCCGGGGGAGGAACCATGCCAGGGCGCGGCATCATCATGCCGGGCATGCGCTGCGGCGGAATGGGAATGCCCGCCTGCTTGGCGATTTCCGTCAATTCTTCCTTGGCCTTGGTGCAGGCGTCGATGGCGGCCTGGCGATGGCCGCCGAAGTCGTTTTCGCTGCGTTGCAAGTCGTTCAAGGCGCGATCCAGCGTGGTCACGGCCGGGCGAATCGAGAGCAGGCCGCGCGCAGTGGGGTTCAGGCGCGGAGCCCCGCCCGGAGGCGGCGCCATCGGAGCCGCAGGCGCGTTGGTCGGTTGGGCGCTCGCGATCCCCGGCGCCAAAGATACGGCGGCGCAGAGCGTCGCCCAAAGTAGTAGATTATTTTTTCTCATATTGGAATAGCACTTTACAAGCGCAGTAGTAGCAAAGACGATGGGGGAGTGTCAAAGCCTGTTCTGGGTCGAAAATTAGGGACTTTGTTGGGCCGGGACGGAGGCAAGGATACGGCAGTTAAAACTCCCACATCCCTTCCCGCGCCTCCCGTCACGCCCGGGGTGCGCTCGCTCCTGCAAGGAAACTCGCGTCCGGCGCCGCCGCCCAAGCCCGCGATGCGCGGCATCCCGCGTTGGTATTGGCTCGGCGCCGATTTGTTGCTGGCTGCGCTGGCGTTGATTATTTGCTGCAAAAGTCCGTCTCCCTTAACTCCCATGCGGCGCGCGCTGGCCATTGGCGCGTTGGTATTGGGCGGCGTGATGGCGCTGTGGGCTCTGCGCGCGGGCGAAGATAATTAACGGGAGCATTCCTTCGATTTCTCAGTCTAATGGTATATGAGAAAAATCGTTTTCCTTTCGAGCCTCGGCATGGCGCTCACCGCTGCAGCCGATCCGGCGCTGACCATTTACAACCAAAACTTCGCGGTCGTGCGCGACACCATTCACCTGGATCTTAAAGCGGGAACCAGCGTGGTTGACTATAGCGGCGTCACCATGCACTTGGAGCCCGACTCAGTGGTGCTGCGCGATCCTACTGGACGCCGCGACTTTCGCGTCCTCGAGCAGAATTACCGCGCCGACCCCATTTCCGAGGGGCTGCTCCTAAATTATTTTGAGGGGAAAACGATCGAGTTCGAGAAGGAATCGGCCTACGGTTCGTCCCCCAAAAAAGAAATCATTCGCGGCAAAATCGTGCGCAGCGGTTATCAGCCTCACTCTGGCGCCTATTTCCAATACGGCTCCGACTACGCCGCGAGCCAGCAACTTATCGCCGAAGCCTCGCAACCGATCATTGAAGTGGATGGCAAACTCATGTTCCGCCTCCCCGGCCAGCCGCTTTTCCCCTCGTTGCCGGACGATTCCATTCTTAAGCCCACGTTGACGTGGCAAATCGCGGCGGAGCAGGCGGGACCTCTTGATGCTGAGTTGGGCTACGTCACCAGCGGCATGAGCTGGCACGCGGATTACAACCTCGTGGCCCCCGAGAAAGGCGACACACTTGATCTCGTCGGCTGGGTCACGATGGATAATCAGACTGGCAAATCC
>DASZMX010000127.1:0-24379 GCA_035551475.1 Verrucomicrobiia bacterium | reverse complement strand
AGTAATTCTGTTCGATTTGATTTTCATCTACTTTGCTGGAATCGAATGTCCCCGGAAGCCATTGGGCTCCGCCGGGAGCCGTGCCCGGAGCGAGCCCTTGCGTATCCGGCAACTCAAACGTGCTGTAAGACGCGCCCGCCATGAGTGTCAGGCGGCTGGAGGCGTCGATCAAATAGGAGCCATACAAGAAGCTCCGATATTGGTCGCTGTTATCGTGAATCGCGCCGTACGAGGAGGTCGGATTCTCGATGCCCAGGCCTGTATGCTCAAAGCTGGTATCGCCGTAAAACGTCCATTTGCCCTCCGTGCCGCCAAACTCCGCATACGGACGCACGGTGTCGAAACTTCCACCGTACACTCCCGCCTCGCCGCCGTTTTCCAATCCCGTCTTGGTCTGAATATCGACAATGCCCGCCGTCCGGAATCCGTATTCCGCCGGCAGCGAGCCGGTGATCAATTGAAAGCTGTCCACGAATCGCGGATCCAGCTCCAGGCCGAACCCGCTGATGCCTTCCGGCAGCAACACGTCGTTGATGCGATATTGCAAATTGGCGTGTTCGCCGCGCACATGAAGCTGCCCGCTTCCTTCCGAGTCCTGGGCCACGCCGGGAGCGCGCAAGACCGCCTGGTTGAACCCGCCGTTGCCGCCTTGGACCTCCGTTAGAATTTGTTGTTGGTTGAGCGTGTAGGCCGTTGCGCCCAAGTCGGGCACAATCGCGCTGCGCGCCTCATTGAGGTGGCCGACCACCGTCGTGTTTCCCAACTGGGTCACATTGGTTTCGGTGACGCCAGCCGTCGGGAAATTGGTTTGCGCTGACGCCTGTCCTGCGCACCATGCGAGGACCGCCGCCATGCCACTGCGAACTGCTTTTTTTCGGTAAATGGATTTCATATTTCCTAGTCTGAAAACTGCCAAAGGGAGAAATTGGAACACACGTTCCAAGGTCCGCCGCCAGCCAACGCACACACGTCGCGGCGCAGACCAACTCACGTTATTGAGGGGACTAGACTAGGAAACAGAAGGCGGACCGCGGCCGGGCATGACCGGCGTATCCGTGGAAGCGACGATCGTCGCAGGAATCGGATCGAGGAATAAAACCGACGGCGCAGGCAGGACGGGACCCACATCCACGCTGGAGGTTTCGACTTGGCCGTGAGACAGAAGCGTCACGGCGCACTCGTGATTCGGACTCTTGGCATCCGGATGCACCAGGTCGTGCAAGGCCGGCGACATCACCAGCGCCTGCAAAAACACAAACATCAGGCACAGGACGGCAGAACGTCCCGCTTTCGCGTTCAGGTTGATGATGGATGGCAAGCGTCTCCGCACGATGCAAATTCATTAATGGCTTTCGTCTGTCAATGCAAATTAAATCTTGCGTAATTTCTTCTGCTTGCCCGTTGTTTTGGGCGCTGGTAACACTCTGCGGATGAAGTTCACTGCGCAGTTGGTCCTGGCCGCGGCCGCTCTCACCGCTTTTGGCCAGGCGAGCGACCTGGCCCCGCTCCCCTTGGTTTTGCCGCCGCCGGCTTTGAAAGGCACGCCCGCCAACATGCCGACGAACACGACGGCCGAACCGCTCAACGACAAACCGCGCCCGGTGTTCATGGCGCCCAAAGGCGTTGTCAATGTGGCGCTCGGCAAACCGGTCACCGCCAGCGATCCACGCACGATTACGGGGGAAATCGCCCAGATCACCGACGGAAAAAAACAGGCTTACGAACAAAATATCGTGACGCTGCGCCGCGGCGCGCAATGGGTGCAGGTCGATTTGCAGGGCGAATTCAAGATTTATGCCGTGGCGCTGTGGCACGATTTCTCCTCGCCGGTGGTGGTGCGCGATGTGATTGTGCAATGCTCGGACGACCCGGATTTCAAGACGGGTGTCACAACTATTTTCAACAATGACCAGGGGAACAAAGAGGGCCAGGGCATTGGCGCAGACCGGGAATATTTCGAGAATTCGCTGACCGGCGCGGGCAAGTTGATCGACGCCAAGGGTGTGAAAGGCCGTTATCTGCGGTGTTACAGCCACGGCAGCACAGACAACGCGTTGAACACGTACATCGAAATCGAGGCATACGGCCTGCCGGCCGCATGAGCCGGTGGATCGCGGCGGCGTTCGTGGCGCTCATGATTTTGGGCGCAGCCCTGCGCGCGCCGCACTTGGCCGAACGTCCCCTGCATAATGACGAAGGGGTCAATGCGATCAAATTTCGCGATTTGTATGTCACTCATGATTACAAATATGACCCGAATGAATTTCACGGGCCGACGCTGCCCTATTTCACCTTGGCGGCGGCGTGGCTGAACGGGGCAGGGGACTACAACGGATTCACGGAGTCTTTTTTTCGAGCCGTGCCAGTGGTGTTCGGCGTGGGCTTGATCGGCTTGGTGGCGTTGCTCGGCGCGGCTTTGGGATGGGGCCGGACACTATGGGCGGCGTTGTTCACGGCGCTTTCGCCGGCGTTTGTTTTCTACAGCCGCGATTACATTCACGAAACATTGTTGACGTTTTTTGCGGCGCTGACTTTTATCGCCGCATGGCGTTACGCGCAGACGCGGCGCTGGGCGTGGGCGGTGGTCGGCGGGTTGGCTCTAGGTTTGATGGCGGCCACGAAAGAGACGTTTGTCTTTGCGTTGGCGGCCATGGCGGCGGCCGTTTTTTGCAGCCGGCTGCGGCGCAAGCCCGAAAGCCCGACGTTGTGGCCAGGGGCGGTGGCCGCCCTTGGCATTGCGGCGGTGGTCGCTGGTTTGTTGTTCACCTCATTTTTTGCGAATCCGGCGGGCCTGGCCGATGCGGCGCGGGCCTATTTGCCGTGGCTGCATCGCGCGGGCGGCGCCACGCCGCACACGCATCCGTGGTATTTCTATCTGGCGCGTTTGAAATTTGAAGCGCTGCTGGGACTTCTGGCGATTGTGGGCTTGGCGGCGGCGCGCTCGCCCCTGGAGAAAATCATCGGTTATTACACCTTGTTCTTGACGGCGATTTATGCGGTGTTGCCGTACAAAACGCCTTGGTGCCTGCTGGGATTTTGGCATGGCGCCATCTTGCTGGCGGGCATCGGAGCGGGGGCGATTTGGGAGCGCAAAAGCTGGCGCTGGCTGGCGGCTCCGGTGTTGGGCGCCATTTCCTTGCAGTTAGCGGGCTCTGCCTGGTGGGTGAATTTCGGCCAGGCCCACGGCGCGCCGGAAAGTTCAGCGCCGAGCAATCCTTACGTGTACGCGCAGACATCGCCGGACATTATCCGTTTGGTGGACACCATTAACGGCATTGCGCAGGCGTCGCCGGAGAAATTTGGCGCCGTGTTGGAGGTGGTTTCGCCGGAAAGTTATTGGCCGCTGCCGTGGTATTTGCGGCGGTTCGAGCGCGTGGGGTTCTGGGAACAAATGCCCGACCAACCGCTGGCGCCGATCATGGTGGTGGCAGCCAATCTGGGCGCGGCGTTGGATGAGCGGCCGGGCCGGACGCATTTGATGGCGGGTTATTTCAAATTACGGCCGGACGTCTTCATGGAGTTGTATGTCCGGATTGATCTGTGGACCCGCTATGTCCAGGCGGGTTCGCGACCCGCGGAGTAGCCGGCCCGCGGCGCTTTTGCACCGCTTGCCGGAGAATATATTCAATCTGGCCGTTGACGCTGCGCAATTCGTCCTGCGCCCAGGCTTCCACCTCAGCCCAGAGCGCCGGATCGATGCGCAGCAGAAAAGGCTTTCGCTCGGCCATCGTGGCTTAGGTGTAAAGCGTGCCGGTGTTGACGACGGGATGCACCTCGGCTTCGCCGCAGAGCACGACCATCAAATTGCTGACCATGGCGGCCTTGCGTCCATCGTCAAGGTCAACAATATCCTTGGCCGCCAGCTCGCGCAAAGCCATATCCACCATGCTGACGGCGCCATGCACGATTTTTTGGCGGGCGGCGATCACGGCCTCCGCCTGCTGCCGGCGCAACATCGCTTGCGCAATTTCCGGGGCGTACGAAAGGTTCGTCAAGCGCGCCTCATCCACCACGACGCCCGCTTTGGAAAGACGATCCTGCAATTCGGCGCGCAACGCGTGCGAGACATCATCGACGTTCCCGCGCAAGGTGGGCTCATTGGCTTCGCCGTTGTCATAACTGTAGGAACTGGCGAGGTGGCGCAAGGCGGCCTCGCTTTGCGTGTGCACGTAACGCTCGTAATCATCGACGTCAAACGTGGCTTGAGCGGTGTTTTCCACCCGCCATACCACCACGGCGGCGATTTCGATGGGGTTGCCCTGTTTTTCGTTGACCTTCAGTTTGTCAACCATAAGCGTCCGGGCGCGCAGCGAAACTTTATGGCGCGCCGGCCCCACTTTGATCCGCACCTGGTCGTCCTGGCGCACGACATTGGCCTTGAGTCCATTGGAGTAAAAAGGATTGCCCCAATGAAATCCGCTCCGGCGCACCGTGCCGCGATATTCCCCGAATAACAGCAACACTCGCGCCTCATTGGGCTGCAGCGTGAAAAATCCCGAGAGAGTGATGAGACCCGTGATAAACATGACGATGGCAGCGATGAACAAATGCCAAATCGGATGCCGGTAAAGCTGCATTCCGCTGACCACGGAAAAGAGAAACAGCGGCGGCGAACTTATGACGAGCAGCAGCGTGACCGGCAGCATCGTCCAGCCGGGCATGGTCGTTCTTTCATGTTCTTGACTGGGAGCGGTTCGTTCGAGACTCATAAAACACCTTTGGTTTAGGTTGATATAACAGTGATATCATAACGAAATCAAATGACGCGTCAAGTGAATACGGTTGCGATGCAACCCGTTGATGGTTAACGCTTGGCCTTTTTTAAGGCTTCCTTGGTGGCGTGCTGGAGGTCGTCCAATTCGGCTTTTAGCTCGTCTTTGTCTGCCCGTTTCATGCGGTCGATAAAAAGGATGCCGTTCAAGTGGTCGATTTCGTGTTGAATGGCGCGCGAAAGGAGGCCGCCGCAGCGGAATTCAACCGTCTCGCCCTTTTGATTGAGGGCTCGCACTTCCGTCATGTCCGGGCGGGTGATGTCGGCAAAGACTTCGGGAAAACTCAGGCAGCCTTCCGGGCCGGCGACCGGTTCGCCGATGGGCTTGATTTCCGGGTTGATCAAAGCGATGGGCATGAAAGCGTCCACATTCGCTTCCTGGCCTTCGATTTCCAGAGTCGAAGGGCGCTCGGCGGCCCCGCGAACATCGATCACTGTCAATTGCAGGGCGCGGCCCACTTGCTGCGCCGCCAGCCCCACGCCTTTGGCGGCGTACATGGTTTCAAACATGTCCGCGATGAATTGCTTGATCTCGGGCGTGATTTTTTCCACGCGCTCGCCTTTCTTGCGGAGCGCCGGGTGCCCGTATTTGACAACTTCCAGGACCATGGCTCACGCTTTCCCGCCCTGCCATTTGGCCGGGTCTTGCATCAATTCGATCAATTGCGGGATGGCGGGGCTTTGCGCGGTGCGGACGTAATGCCCGCTGGTGCTGACCCCGGTGAGGACGCACGCGGCGTCGTCGAGCCCGAGCAATTTGCCGAGGCAGAACCCGGAGTTAAAATGGTCGCCGGCGCCGGTGGTGATCAGCGGTTTGGGGGTGAAAGGCCCTTCGACCATGCTGACCTGGCCTTTGCTTACGGCCAGCGCGTAATGCGTGGGATGAACCACCAGCGTGCTGATGGGCAGCTTGGCGGCGACATCGCGCGCGAATTCCGCCAGCGATTCGGGCAGGGCGGTCTTGGGTTTGTAGCCAAAGACCTCGCCGATTTGGTGGGCTTCCTTTTCGTTCAAGCCGAGAATAACGTTGAAATATTTTTCAAACTTTCCAATCAAATCCAGGGCGCGAACAATATCGGCATGCGTGCGTTTTTCTGGATCGGCGAGATCAAAGAAAATCGTGCGGCGCGGCGCGGCGGGCAAGCTGGGGCAGACTTCCTTTAAAATCGCGTCCCAAATATCGCTCATGTACGGCAGCATCGTCCAGTTGACAAAGCCGACGAGATCGGCCCCGCTGAATTTGGCGGTGATGCGCTCCCGGCCGCAACGGGCGATAATGTTCTCCCAAGTGACCTGTTTGAGCGTGCCGTGTTTGCCGATCATGATCTTGCCGTCTTCGAATTCAAGGGCGTCGGTCGTGCCCGGGTCGGCGATGCTGATGACCTCGGCGATTTTGGCGAACGGTTGAAAAACGGGATGCAAATTCGGATAGCCCAGCACGCCCACGTAAGTGACCTTTAGGCCGAAGCTGGCGAGGGCGTTGGCCATGATGGGGCCGTTGCCGCCGAGTTTGGTGACCTGGTTGACCAATTCGAGGTTGGCGCTTTTGCCGGCGGCGGCGGCGAGGCGCTGCGCCAGTTGCGCGATGGTGGGCAGGCGATGATAAACTTCGGCGTTTTCGCGTTTGTCCACGACATGGAGAATTTCATCCACAAAACCGTCCAGGCCGACAAAGGCGGTCAGGCCCGCCGCTCGTGACGCCTGGCTGGCCAATGCTTGTGCGCAACGCGCGCGAAAATCAGGTGTATTATTCATGCTTAGTCGGTGAAGAATAACGAAAACTTACTCCAGATCAATCCCGGCGACTTTCAAGATGCGATCCAGGTCATCGTCGCTGAAAAATTTGATTTCAATGGAGCCCTTGCCTTGATGATAGCGCACGTGCGCCTTGGTGCCGAAACGCTGTTGCACCCGCTCTTGCAGGCGGTCGAGATGGGCGTCGGCGGAGACGGCGCGGCTGGTCTTTTTTGCGCCCGGCAATTCCGCGCCCTTGCTCTGAAGAAAGGAGACCAATTCCTCCGTCTGACGGACATTGAGGGATTTTTGCAGGGCCCGCTCGGCCGCCAGGCGCTGCTGCGCATGATCTGTCAAACCTAAAATAACCTTGCCGTGCCCGACGGACAACCGGCCTTCGCGCACCCAGTTTTGCAGCATCGGATCCAGTTTGAGGAGCCGCAGAGCGTTGGCGACCGAGGGGCGGCTTTTCCCCACTTTGGCGGCCGCTTCCTCCTGGGTCATCTTAAATTGTTCGATCAGCTGCGCGTAGCCGAGCGCTTCCTCGATGGCGTTGAGGTTTTCGCGCTGCAAATTCTCGATGAGCGCCCATTGCAGGACGGCGCGATCATCGGCCTCGCGCACCAGGACGGGCACTTCCTTCAAGCCCGCAAGTTGCGCCGCGCGCCACCGGCGTTCGCCGGCGATCAGTTCATATTCATCTCCGCGCGCGCGGACGATGAGCGGCTGCACGATGCCTTGGGCGCGGATGGAATCGGCCAATTCGTTGAGGGCGTCGGGGGAAAAATCCTTGCGCGGCTGCAAGGCGCTGGGGCGGACCTTGGCGATGGGCGCGCGCTCCACGCGTTCGCGGGCGTCGAGTGCCGGCGCGGCGGCGGGGCTGGGAGACGGTTTCGCAGCGGCAGAGGAGCCGCCGATCAAGGCGCCGAGACCGCGGCCAAGAGCTGGTTTAGCCATATCGGGATTTGCAATTACGAGTTACGAACAGCGAGTTTGAACGGGATTCACCGGATGCACAAGACAAAGGGGCTCGGGGAAAGGAAAAGGGCGCCGGAATGCGGCGCCCTGCAAAATGAATGGAGACGGGCTGATTAAGCCTCGGCTTTTTCGCGCTTGGACTTGGCCGGTTTCTCGGAGGATTCCGCCTTCTCGGCCTTGTCGGATTTGCGGGCCTTGCGCTCGGGCTTGGCTTCGGCGGCGGCTTCCGGCGCGGCTTGCTCTTCATGGGCGCGCTTGTGGCCGCGGGATTCGGTGCGGCGCTCTTCCTTGGCCTCAACCGGCGCGGGCGCGGCGGCAGCGGTGGGGTTGGTGCTTTCGATGCGCACCTTCAGGGTGGAAGTGACATCATGATGCAACCGCAACTCGACGGCGTGCTCGCCGAGGGTCTTGATCGGATGCTCCAGATGGATCTTACGCTTGTCGAGGGCGATGTCGAATTGCGTCTTGAGCTGGTCGGCGATCATGCCGGCCGTGACGGCGCCGAACATTTTGCCATCGTCGCCCGTTTTGACCGCGAGGACGGCGATGAGCTTGGAAATGCTCTTGGCCAGTTCGCTCATGGCATTGAACTCGTGGGCTTCGCGTTCGCCCCGGCGCTTTTTGAGGGCGTCCAGGCGCTTTTTGTTGGCGGACGTGACGGGCACGGCGAGGCCTTGGGGATAAAGATAATTGCGGGCGTAGCCAGCGGCCACTTTGACCAGGTCGGATTCGCCGCCCAGGCCCACGATGTTTTGAATCAAGATAACTTCTGTCTTAGCCATAAAATTAAAATTTAAAATGGAACGTCGTCTTCGTCCGGAGCCGCCGATTCGCCTTCGGAATTATCCGGGGGCGGCGCGCTGGACGGGGCAGGGGCGGAAGGACGCGGACGAGGAGCGGGGGCTCCGCCGCCGCCGCTTTCGCTGCCGGCCGGGCCGCCGAGAAATTGCACGGTTTCCGCCACGACGCCGAGGCGGCTGCGCTTTTGGCCAGTGGCCTTGTCATCCCAAGTGTCGAGCCGCAGACGGCCTTCGACAAGGATGGGGCGGCCTTTGCGCATATATTGACTGACGTTTTCAGCCGTGCGGCCGAAAATGTCCACGTCAACAAAAGTGACTTCTTCTTTTTTCTCGCCGGTCTCGCTGGTCCAATTGCGATTGATGGCGAGCCCAATCTTGGCCACAGCCGTCCCCTTGGGGGTGTAGCGCAACTCGGGGTCGCGCGTCAGGTTCCCCACCAAAACGACTTTGTTGAAATTGGCCATGAAACGAGCGCGGGCTTACTTGGCTTCCGGTTTCGGGACGGGCGCGGCGGTGAACATCACGCGGAAGACTTCCTCGTTGGTGGAAAACTTCTGGCGCATTTGGGCGACCGCGGCGGGCGCGCTCTCAAACACGATGTTAACGTAAAAACCCGAGGTGAACTTGCGATCGGCGATGCGGGTGAAGGACTTCTTGTCCATCTTTTGCACGGTTTCGATCTTGCCGCCCTGGGTGGTGATCTCCGCGGAGATTTTGTCGATGGTGTCCTTCAAGGCGTCTTCCTTGCCGGAACTGTTCAAAATAAATAATCCTTCGTAACGTTTCACTGTTTTCCTTTGGTCGGCGGAACGTCGGTCGCTCCGTTAAATTGATTCATTGCTTCTTTGATGCCAGCCTTGAGCCAGCATTCTGCCTGTTGCTCGGCCCGCGCCAATATCATTTCCAACATCTCTCGTTCGGCGGCCGCGAATCGGCCCAAAACATAATCCCTAATTTGCCGGTCATCGCCGGCGCGGCGCCCAATGCCCAGCCGCTGCCGCGGATAATCCCGCGCCCCTAACTGGCTCTCAATGGATTCCAATCCATGATGCCCGCCGCTGCTGCCTTCCGGCCGCAGCCGAATCTGCCCGAACGGCAAATCCGCATCGTCCACCGCGACCAGCAATTGCGCCAACGGCAACTGATAAAATCGCTGCAAGGCCCCGATGGCCTGGCCGCTGTCGTTCATAAACGTCTGCGGCTGGCACAAGACCACCTTGCGCCCGCCCCGCTCCACCCGCGCCACTCGCGCGTGGAACTTTTTCTCCAAATTCCAATCCGCCGCCCATTTTCGGGCCAAACGGTCGGCCAACATAAATCCGATGTTGTGCCTGGTCCCCGCATATTCCTCGCCAGGGTTGCCCAATCCGGCAATGAGATAAAGATTCTCCAACGAGGAATCGTCCTGTTACTTCTTTTTCTCCGGCTTCTTTTCGGCTGCGGGCGCTTTTTCCCCGGCTTTCGCCGCCGGCGCTTTTTCGCCAGCCTTGGCGGCGGGGGCTTTTTCGCCCGGCTTGGCCGCGGCGCCTTCTTCGCCTTCCTTCTTTTCCTTGATCATCTCGACTTCGCCGGCAGGTCCGGTCGCGGCTTCGAGGGTGGCGGCTTCCTGCGCTTCGCTCACCGGGGCGGCAACGGCCAGGACAGAAATATGTTTATCGCCCAGAATCTCCACGCCCTCGGGCGGCTTGATGTCGCCAATGTGAATGGCCTGGCCGATTTCCAGTTTGCTGACGTCCACCACGATGGCTTCCGGCAAATCTTTGGGAAGCGAACGAACCTTAAGCTTGAACAATACGTGTTCCAGGGTGCCGCCGCCAGTCTTGACGCCTGCGGCTTCGCCCGAACTTTCCACGGGAACGAGCACGGTCACTTTTTCGTTTTCGGCCACTTCATGAAGATCGATGTGCAGGGTCTTGCGGGTGAGGGGATGATGCTGCACTTCCTGGACAATGGCGAGGCGCTTGGAACGGGCGTCGCCCTCGACCGAGAGGTCCAAAAGAACGATTTCCGAGCCGCCGTGCATCACGCCTTTGAAAGCGAGCAGGTCGATTTCGAGGTTTTGCGGCTGGCCCTGTTTCCCGTAAATCACGGCGGGGATGCGGTTGGTGGTCCGCAGTTGTTTCACGGCGGCGCCACGGACGGAGGTCCGCGGAAAAGCTTTCAAAGCGACTGATTTCATGTTCGTTAAAGTCCTAAATTATACGGCGCCGGCAAATATATGCCAGCTTAACATTTTGGCGCTCGCGCCCGGTTTAACTCGTCCGCCCGCCCGGAAACTCAAACAGTGAAGTCACCGACGAATTGCAATTAATGCGCTTGATCGCTTCGCCCAACAGCGCGGCGACCGACATCGTCGTAATCTTCACCCCATCAATAGCGGGGCGTAGGACGGTATCAGTCGTGATTAATTCGTCAATATTAGACTTTCGCAATCTTTCGATGCCTAAATCGTTCAAAATGGCGTGGGAAACGCAGGCCAGGATTTGCTTGGCGCCTTTTTTCTTGAGGAGCTTGGCGGCGCTGGTCAGCGTGCCGGCGGTTTCCGTCAGGTCGTCCACCATCAGGACGTCGCGGCCGCGGATATCGCCGATCACAGCCATGGCCTCGGTGTCGGTGGCGCTTTTGCGGCGTTTGGCGACAATCGCCAGGCCGGCGCCGAGAACTTGCGAATAGGCATGCGCCATCTTCAAGCCGCCCACATCCGGGCTGACGACGACCAGGTCTTTCAGCTTCTTGCTCTTTAAATAGGGGTACATCACTGGCGCCGCATAAAGATGATCCACGGGAATATCGAAAAACCCCTGGATTTGCTGGGCGTGCAAATCCATCGTGAGAATGCGATTGGCGCCCGCCGCGACCAGGAGGTTGGCCACGAGTTTGGCGGTGATGGGCACGCGCGGCTGGTCTTTGCGGTCCTGCCGGGCGTAGCCGTAAAACGGCAGCACCGCGGTGATGCGCGACGCGCTGGCGCGCCGGAGGGCGTCCATCATGATGAACATTTCCATCAGATGATGATTGGTCGGCGGGCTCGTGGACTGAACGACGTAGGTGTCTTCGCCGCGCACGTTCTCCTCGATCTTGACGAAGGTCTCGCCGTCCGGGAAGGCTTGGACCGAACACTTGCCCAACTCCATGTCGATGGAGGTGGCAATGCTTTTGGCCAAAGGCTGGTTGGAGCTGCCGGAAAATATTTTCACAATGTGAATGGTTGTAGAATAAAAACCACCGCCAAGCCATGCCCGGCGGTGTCGCACGAATGTAACAATCGCCGCCCCCCATGCAAGCACTATTGCGTTACGTTTTTGACTCGGCGCAATGTTTGGGTTTTACTGCCGGACTGGCCATATGTGCGGGCGCTATTCATTGACGAAAAAGGAGTTGCGGCTGATCTCCAAATTGCCGCCGGGCGAATTGCAGCTTTGGTTCAAGGCGCGGTTTAACATCGCGCCAACCCAGGAGATTCCCATCATCGCGCTGGAGAATGGGCAATTGGCGGGAAAAGAAATGGCGTGGGGGCTGCGGCCAGCGTGGTCCAATAAGCCGATCATCAACGCCCAGGCGGAGACGCTGCTGCAGAAGCCGTCGTTTCGCGAGGCATTTCAACAACGGCGTTGCCTGGCGCCGGCGGACGGTTTTTTCGAGTGGCGCAAAACGGACAAGACGCCCTTCCGCTTTTTGACCAAGGACGAGAGGGTGTTTTGTTTCGCGGGAATTTGGGAGATGTCCGAGGGGAGGCCAACCTGCGCCCTTGTCACCACTGCCGCGAATCACGACGTCGCGCCGGTGCACACTCGCATGCCGTTGATCCTGGACGCATCGCAATACGACGACTGGCTGGCCGACGCGGGCCGGGCGGAGGAAATACTGCGGCGAGGGAGTCAAGTGGAATTAAGGTCTTACCCGGTTTCGGCGCGTGTCAATAAGGTGGCCAATGATGACCCCGGCTGCCTGGAAAAAGCCCAGCCATCCCTGGTGACGGGGGATTTGTTTTCTTAACGGTCTCGGATCGTCACCCCCAGCACGTCGGCGACGGGGCGTTCGTGGCCGTCGGTGGGTTGATTAAGAATGCGGTAGGCGCGGGAGGCGCCGTCGCGGGCGGCCATGAGAGAGCTGCCGCCGCCATCGAGATTGAGCGCCGTGTCGCAGCCGAGGTGGATCATTTCCGTGGCGAGCTCGCTGTATTCCATCCCGGCGGCCACGCCCGGTTTGCGTCCATCCACCACCACCAGTGTGAGCTTGGTGTGACGCGCGTTCAGGCCGGCGACGGTGCGGGGATGCTTGGCGTGATTGGTTTGCGGGACGGCGACGCCATTGGTCACGAGCATGACATTGCCGCTGATCACCTGGCGATCGTCCGCAGACGGGTGAGCCACGGGCTCGATGGTGATCCGGCTGTTTTCATGCACAACGAGGCAGGGGCGGGGATGGGCGGCGACGGACCAGACGATTCCATCGGTCATAGCGGGGCCCACGGCGGAGGCCCATTGATTGGCGCGATACCCGGATTTGGCGCCTTCAGCATCGCGGACGTTTCTGGCCTCGAAAAAATCACCATTCACGACGAGGTCGAAATTTTCCCGCGCGGCGATGAGCGTCGGCGCCATGAGTGTGGTTTGCCATGGGCCGGGGCCGTCAGGATCGGGGCCGCCGGGAGCAACCCGGACCTGCACGCGCGGATCAGCGAGGTTGATTTCAGCGATCCAAAGGCGATTGGGCGGATTTTTTTGCGTTTCGTACCGGAAACGAATCGGCGCGGCGCAGCCGCAGGCGAATGCCAGGAAAAGGAGGGCGAGTGTTTTCATGATTTGATGTCGCGCATCTGGAAACCGACGCAGCCGACGATCAAGATGGTCGCGTTAAAGCCCAGCAAAATACAAACAGACGCCGCGATGTCCGGCCACGGCGTGGGATCGATGAACACGCGCAACCAGTAGTCGGTGTGGTACGTGATGAACCAATGCTGCAGGTCATGAAAATACGGAATCTGCCGAATGATGTCGCTGATCAGAAGGAAGGAAAGCGCGAGAATCGTGGCGGCTGCAGGTTTGATATTAAAACAGGAAAACATTAGCGCCAGACCCATGATCGTGACCGCCTTGCCGCCGAGGATGAAAGTCGCCACGGCATATTTTTCCCAGCCGGTTTCAGCCCCGAACACGCTGAAAATTCCCTCCTGCGGAATAAGCGCGAAAAGTCCGCCGCTCGGAAAGAGCGAGCAGGCTACCGCCGCGCCCGACAAGCCCAGCACGAGCACGAGCAGGAACGCAAAGAGGACACCCGCCAGCCATTTGACCCAGACCAGACGCAGCCGGGAAATGGGCCGCGCCAAAATCATGCGCAACGTGCCTTCCTCGGATTCCTTGGCCAGCAAATCCCCGCCGACCAGCGCGGCGTACAGCGGCAGGAGAAAAAACGCCATCGGAATGAGCGTGGCCCCGGCCATGGTTAATCCGGACATGAATTGCTCGGGCGCGTAGCCGAGCAGTTCGAGGCGATGCGCCATTTCCCGGCGCGGCCCGTGCAGGTAACGCAAAAGAAAAAGAATGCAAACCTGCGCGAGCAGGAACATGCCGAAGCCGATATACGTCCGCTTTTTGCCGAACATCTTCCACAGCTCGTTGCGTAATTGCAGCCAGATCATTTCTTCATGAGGTCGAGGTAGAAGGATTCGAGCGTCGGCTCTTCCCGCGTGATTTCGAAAACGCGCTGCCCGCCGGCCACGAGGCAGGCCACGATTTGATCCGTGGGTATTTCCGGCGCCGGCCGCACGTGGGAGCCATCGCGCTCCGCCGTGATCAGTTGGGCCGCGCGCAGGACGCGGGTGGATTCGGCGAAATTTTGCGTGCGCAGGCGGACCCAATCCGCCGCAGGACGGGCCTCGGCCAGGCTGCCTTGAAAAACTTTGCGGCCCCGGCTCATGACGGCAATCTGGGTGCAGACCAGCTCCACTTCGGCCAGCAAATGCGAGGACAGCAGGATCGTCAGCCCCAGTTCGCGGCGCAGGCGCAAAATAGTTTGACGCATCTCGTGGATGCCCTCGGGGTCGAGCCCGTCGCCCGGTTCGTCAAGTATAAGCAATTCCGGCTGCGGCAGCAGCGCCTGGGCCAGCGCCAGCCGGGCGCGCATGCCGTGGGAGTAGGTGCGGACTTTGTCCTGCGCCCTCCCGGTGAGCCCCACCCAGTCGATCACTTCATCGATGCGCCGCGCCGGCGTGCGGGCGGTGTAGGCGCTGAGAATATCGAGATTCCGGCGGGCGCTCAGCTCGTTGTAAAAAACCGGCGCCTCGAAAATCGCGCCGACCGCCTGGAGCGCGTCCCGCCGGTTTTGCGTGACGTCGTAGCCGCGCAATTTGACTTCGCCCGCGGTGGGCCAGACCTGGCCCAGCATCATGCCGATGGCGGTGCTTTTGCCGGCGCCATTGTGGCCGAGCAGGCCGAAAATCTCGCCGGGCGGCACCGTGAGCGACACATCGTCCACCGCGAGGCCGGCGCCGAATTTCTTGGTGACATGGCGCAGCTCGATCATTGGGGGCGGGTTCCCGGCAATTCCAGGAGGCTTTTCATATGGCCGTCGGCATAGAGAAAATTAACGGCGCGGCTGGAGCCCAGCGCGCGGTGAAAATCCTCCTTGTCAAACACCACCGGGACCTTCGTGCCCGGAAGCAATTGCCCCATGAGCTGCATGTGGTCCGCGTTCTGGCCGTTGAGCAAATAATTCCAGCCGTAGCTCGATCTGGTCAGCTCAAACAGCTGCTGGCGGTCGGACGGGCACAACAGCGCGCGCGGCGAGCCAAGTTGGGCCGCCAGCACAGTGTCAATGCTGTTGGTCGGAGCGGCGGGCGCGTTCGTCAGGTCGTACATGATCGGAATGCGATTATGATTTTCGTCCACGTACATTTGCAATGCCAGGCCGATTTGATGCAGATTGCCCAGGCACGCTGCGGCCCGTCCGGCTTCCTTGCTCTTGGCGAGGGCGGGCATGAGCACCGCCGCCAGAATCGCGATGACCGCCAGCGTCACGAGCATTTCCACCAGCGTAAAGGCTCCGGCCGCAAGAACGGTCGCTCGTTTCATGCCGTTAATTTCCGCGAAAGGCGCGGCCCATCTCCATGTTTTTTTGGATCTCCTCCAGCAGCGGCGCCAGTTCGGCTTTCGACTGCGCGGAACTGGTGGTGTAAACGGACTGCAAGCCCATCATCGCGACTTTTTTTTGCAAGTCATCGCTCAACACCGGCGAGCCGTTGGTGCCGGCGCTGTTGGTCGAATTCGGGGCTGGATCAAGGCGCGCTTCCCGCAATCTCTTGACGGCATTGTCGATGGCTTTCTGCCGTTTATCGGCGGGTTGCTGCTCGAAGGATGCGAGCATTTGCTTAAAGCCGGAGGGCAGCGTCGCCTCCAGGAAATCGGATTTCTCCGCCTCGGTCATTTCCTCAAACCATTTATTCCAGAGCCGGTTGAGGCGGGCTTCGCGGCGTTCGTCCGGCGAGAGCGCGTTGATTTGCGCCGCCAGATCGCGCAGGGCTTTCGCCCGGGCGGAACCGTGTAATTTGGCCAGGTCATTCTCCTGCAAATAAGCGCGCAGGCTTTCCGCCGTGACTTTGTAATGTTGGAAAACGTGATAACCCGCCGCGGCGGCGAACCACACGGCGACGATCGCCGCCAGGGCGAAAATGGCTGGTCGATAGCGCGCGTGCATGAGGCATTGAACCACAAAACGGCGCGGCGGGCAACGGCGGACGCGTTTCTGCTTGACACTGCGCGCGGACGGCGGAAGGATGCCGGGGTGGAGGCTTCGTCGAAATGCGCCAGCTTCGATCTCTCTGCCGCCCCCGCGGCCGGCCGCCCCAAAATACTTCAAAGGATTTTCGAGTCCCGTTTGTCTCATCCTTTAAAGAACAGCCGCATGCACGAAACCGAGGCCGATTTGGCGCGGGAGGCCCAGCGAGGCGATGCCGCGGCGTTTGCCGCCCTGGTGCGGCAGCATCAACGCATGATTCATTCGTTAACATATCGGATGACAGGCTCCACGGCGGACGCCGAGGACCTGGCGCAGGAGGCTTTTTTAAGCGCCTACGAGCAGATCGGCTCGTATCGCGGGCAGGGAAAATTTTCCACGTGGCTGTATCGCATTGCCATCAACGCCTGCCTGAATTGGCGCCAGCGGGAAACGCGGCGCAGTCAAATATATGCGGCCTGGGCGTCCTCCGCCGAGGCGTTGCGCGCGCCGGACGAGCGGGAATCCATGGAAGAACCGGTGCAAGCCGCGCTGCTGAAGCTGCCGCCTAAACAGCGCGCGGCCATCGTGCTCACGGTTTGCGATGGCCTCGATCATGGCGAAGCCGGCAAGGTTTTGGGCTGCTCCACCGCCACTGTTTCGTGGCGGGTGTTCGCGGCCAAACGGAAACTCAAGCGCTGGCTGGAGCACGCGAGGAGGGTGCCATGAAAGATTCGGAATTGGAAGCCATGCTGCGCGCGGCGCGCCTGCCGGAAAAATCAGAGGAATATTGGGACGCATTTCCCGGCGAATTGGCCCGGCGCGCCTCGCGCCCGCGGATGGAGCGGACGCCGCCGCCGCGTTTGGCGCTGGCCTCGCTGGCTTGGGGCGGCGCTTTGACGATGGCGTGTGTCGTCCTGGGATTTGGCCTCGGCCAAGTCAATGGCCACGCGCTGCGCGGCGTCTGGCGCGAAGAGCATAAATGGCGCGAGGAACTGGCCGTCGTCCCGCATCAGCTTTGCGCCATGATGCAGCCGGAGCGCGGTATGCAATGGCTGGTGGCCGACGCCCCTTAAAGGAATTATGTTGACAGAATCCGAGGAAACTTCCGCCCCGTCCCTTGTCGAAAAACTCGCCCAGCAGGCGGAGGCGGCGGGCGCCAGCGATATTCATCTCCAGATGGTGTCCGGCGAGGCGGAGGTTTCGTTTCGGCTCGACGGCATGATGGTTCCCGCCGCGCGGTTTCCGAGCGAGGTGGCCGAACGAATTTTTGGCCGGATCAAATTTCTCGCGCGTCTGAAAACTTATCAGGAATCCATGCCGCAGGATGGGCGCATTGACCGGCGGGCGCTTCATTTGCAAACCGATGTGCGCGTGGCCACCTATCCCACCGTGACCGGCGAAAAAATTGTGCTGCGGCTTTTTGGCGCTGGCGGAGCGCGCAGCTTGTCCGAATTGGCTTTCCCTGCAGATGCGCAAGCGGCGATGGAGAAATTCCTGCGTCAAACTTCCGGTTTACTGCTTTTGACCGGCCCGGCGGGCAGCGGCAAGACGACCACCATCTACGCGTGCCTGCGGGCGCTGGCGGCGCTGGGGGGACGGCATATCATCACGATTGAAGATCCCGTGGAGCAGATTGTTCCCGGCGTGATGCAAACGGAAATCAGCGAGGCGCGTGGCCTGGATTTCGCGAAGGCGGCGCGGCACTTGTTGCGGCAGGATCCGCAGGCGCTGGTGATCGGAGAAATTCGCGATGAAGAAACCGCCAACATCGCCGTGCGCGCCGCGCTCACCGGCCACTTAGTGATTTCCACCTTGCACGCTGGCTCCTGCAAAGGAGTGCTGGAGCGTCTGCAAGTGATGTGCCCCGATCATTCAGCCACGGCTGCGGCGCTGGAGTTAATCGTGAACCAGCGGCTCATGCGCCGGTTATGCGCGGCCTGCCATGGCGCGGGGTGTGAAACGTGTCTGCGCACGGGCTATCGCGGGCGCGTCCCGGCGGTGGAATGGCTGGCCGTGGATGACGCTTTGCGCGGCAAAATTCGGGCGCGCGATTTGCAGGCGGTTCGTGCGGCGCGGCCGTTGGAACAATCAGCGCGGGCGCTGCTTGCGCAAGGCGTCACCAATGACGCGGAATATCGGAGGATTTTCGGCTTATGAATTACGATGAATTTGCCTTTTTCAACCAACAACTGGCGGCCATGCTGCGCGACGGCATTTCCCTGGAAGGCGCGCTGCTGCGGTTGACCGCCGAGATGCGCGTCGGCTCGCTGCGGTCGGAATTGGAAAAGCTGGCGGCAGACCTTTCACACGGCATTCCCCTCGGCCAGGCCCTGCGCGCGCGCCGCTTGCCGGATTTATACCGTCAACTATTGGAAGTGGGCGTGGCCAGCCAGGATCTGCCCGGAGTGCTGACGTTGCTGGCGGATTATTACCAGCGCCGCCAACTCATCTGGACTCGCCTGAAGGGCCTGATGGTATATCCCTTGATCGTCTTGCTCTGCGCCTTTTTGCTCTCGTGTTTCTTGTCCTATATAATGTCTGGCGTGGTCCTGACGGGTTTCGTGAGCACATTTTATTGGGATCGGGAGCGCCAGCACATTTTTCTCGGATTTTGGATTCCGCCGATTGTGCTGGGCTTGGTGTTTGCCGCTGTCGTGGCGGCGATGACGGCTCCCGGCTTGCGGCGCGCGTTGCGCTGGCGCTTGCCGGCCTTCAAGGAAGCCAGCGTGGCCGAAGTGGGCGCGGCCATGGCGCTGATGTTGCGCAGCGGCGTCGGCCTGCCCGAAGCGCTCGCCCTGGCCGAAGGATTGGAAAAGGGCACGCCTGCCCAGCGGGAAATCGGGCGCTGGCGGGAACGTCTGGCAGGCGGGCGCGGGAAGTTTTCCGAAATGGCGGCGGAAGGCGGCGTGTTTCCTCCGCTGTTTCTTTGGATGGTCGGCCATGCGGGCGAGGATTTGGGCGCCGGTTTTCAACGCGCGTCGGAGATTTATCAGGCGCGGGCGGCGCATCGCACGGAAATGATGCTCTATGCCGCGCTGCCATGCGCGGTGCTGGCGTTGGGCATCATGATCCTGACAGAGATGCAGCCGGCGTTTACGGAGCTGGTGCGATTGATGGATGCGGTGGGAAACTTCTAAACAAAGTAAATCATGCCGCACAACTTTCTCGATTTTTTATTGGTGACCTTGGCGGGAGCGCTGGCTTTTGCCATCCTGTCAGGCATTGGCTACCTCGTTTATTATTTCATGACCCTTCCCATGCGGCGAGCGGAACGGGCGCGGTTCTTTGTGGATTTGATCGAATCCACCCTGCGAGACGGACAGCCCTTGGAGGAAACCATCGTCGCCATTTCACAAAGCCACGAACGCGCGGTGGGTTTGCGATTTCACATCGTGGCCGCTTGGATTGAGTCCGGCTTGAGCCTGGGCGAGGCGCTGGTTCGCACACCGCGATTTTTGCCGCCGCAGGTCGCTGCCATGCTGCGGGCCGGACAACAAATGGGCGATTTGCGCAAGGTTTTACCCGCCTGCCGCCAAATGCTCAAAGACGCGAGTTTCGAGGCGCGCGGGTCCATTTCCTATGTGCTTATTGTAACATTTTTTACCACGGCGCTGGGCTGGATCATCTTCACCATGGTTATTCCGAGATTGCGAGAGATCGGCTATTCCTTTCAAATCGAAGCGCAATCGAATGCGGCGTTATTTATTTTCTCGTGCGGCCGCACGTGGATCATCCCGCAGGTGGTGATGCTATTGGTCCTCATGTCGGCGGCCGGGCTGTACGCTGGCGGCCCGCGCCTGGCCGCGTGGTTGCCATTTCTTGATCGACTGAATTATCGGCTGCCGTGGCGCCGGACGCGCATGCAACGAGATTTTTCCACGATGCTTGGAATTCTTCTCGACTCCGGCGTTCCTGAGGCTGAAGCCGTGCGGCTGGCTGCCGGCAGCGCCGCCAATCATGTCTTCCGCCGCCGCGCCGAAGGAGTCGTGGCGCGATTATTCGCCGGCGCGCCCTTGCCGGAAGCGGTGCAGGCTCTGGATGATTCCGGCGAATTCGGCTGGCGCCTGCGCAATGCCTTCCACGCGCACACGAAGTTTTTCCGCGCGCTGCAAGGCTGGATCGAGGCGCTCGACGCCAAAGCCTTTCAGCAGCAACACACCGTCGAGCAAAGCGTCACCAGCGCGCTGGTCTTGTGGAATGGATTGTTTGTCGGCTCCATCATGGTGTCCGTTTTTCTCTTTCTCATATCCATCCTCAACGAAGGCTCGCTATGGTGATGCGAACGCGCCAGAACCCCTCGCGCCGCGGCTTTCTCCTCGTCGAAATGACCGTCGGCATGGCGATCTTGCTCATTGCCGTCATCCCGCTTGCCTATGGCATGAGATCCGAGACCCAGGCTTTTCGCGGCGCCTATCAGCGGGCCATCGCGATGGAAATCGTCGATGGCGAACTTGAAGCGCTCGCGGCGAGCGGCGGCCAAAATCTGCCCGAAGGGCCGAGCCTCTACCCTGTGCGGGCTCGCTCTGCCACCAATCTGCCGGACGGAAATTTTCGCGTCACCAAGATGGGCCGCCGTCTGGCGCTCGAATGGGCGCCTGCCGAAAAATGCGGCGTCGCGCCGGTCCGACGCGAGGTGACGCTGCCATGAAAACAGCCTTGTCCCAGCGCCGCCATTGCCGAGGCATCATGATTCTGGAATGCCTCGTTTATATGGCCGTGCTTTTTATCGTCACCGGCATCGCCACGGAAGTTTTCTATCGATGCTGGGAATCAAGCCAGGCGTTGCGCCGCCAGACCGACGACGTTTCGCGCTCGTTGCAGGCGGGCGAACAATGGCGCGCCGATGTGCGCGGCGCCCAGGGCAGCCCCGCTTCTGAGATGGTGGGCGGGTGGCCGGCCTTCCGCATTCCGGGCCCGGCCGGCGAAACTGTTTATACGCTGCATGGAAAAGAATTGCGCCGCCAGCACGCTCCCGACCCGCGCGAGCAAGTGTTGCTGTCCAACGTCAAGTCGTCCGAAATGCGCGTCGAACCACATGGCGGCGTCACGATATGCCGATGGGAAATGGAACTCGAACCTCGGGCCAAACACGGTGGAGGCCGCCTGGTGCCGTTGTTTACGTTTGCCGCGGCGTCCGGGAAAGGAGGCGAACATGCGCATTAACCTCGCGCGCCGCCGCGAAGCGGGCTCCATCGTCGTGGTCGTTCTGACGCTCCTCGTCATCATGTTGCTTTTGGTCCTCGCCAATGTCCGCATGGTGACGCAATTGCGGCGCGAAATTAAGCTCGTGGAAAAGCAACAACTCGCGCGGGAAGGCTTTTCCACGAACCAACCTGCGGCCCATTCGCCAAAATGAACCCGGCCCCTTTGCGCGTCTGGGTGATTCGCCGTTCAATGCGGTGTTTCATTTTTGGGCTGTGCAGTCTTCTGCCCTTTATCGGGCTGGCGCTTTCGGTCCTGGTTTTGGCGATGAATTGGCAGATTCGGTCGCGCGCCCGCGACGTTTGGAATCCCGCGCGCGGCTACCTGCAAGCCGGTTGCCTGCTGGCGACGCTGGGCGCCGGAATCTCTTTTTTGGGGGCCATCACCATTGGTTATATGGCGGCGTTGCCGGGGCATTGATGTTCTTGACCTTGGACATGGGCTGAAGGATATTAGGGGCGTCACCTTTGGGGGCGCACTGGTTTCGACCTGGGGAATGCGTCAGAGGCGGCATGCCGAGGATGGTTCGTTGGCCTCGTAAAAAATCGGACCAAAAAATAACTGCTAACAACGAATTAGCTCTCGCGGCCTAAATGCGCCACGACGTCCGCCCTTGGACACCTGCTACGAGGGATGGACGCTGCAGCAGGTTAGGCGAAACCGGGGTCAGCGCGGTTTTTGCCGACGTATTTTCATGCTGGCTGGACGGCCGGATTCGCGTCAGAACGTTATCCGGCAGTTGAGACTCTCTTCTGACTAAGCATGTAGTCGCGGCTGGCAAATTTACCAGGCACGCGGGTTCAACTCCCGCCGCCTCCACCATCCCGAAGATCGTTCGGAATCGGAGGACGCTGCATGTGCAGCGACAGTTGTTTTGGCCAGCAAATCCCAGGGTTTTATGAAGGAAACGGTGAGCGTCTGAGAGCGCACAAGGCGGTTCGAGCCGACTTTTTGAAGAAATGACTTCATTTCTGGCAAATCGTCCTCTTGGATCATTTTTTCCCCCGAATTTGCCTCTAAAACCCAGTCCTTGAGGAGTTCGAGCCGACTGGCTCCTCCTCCGGCGGCTTGAGCCAATTTCTGCTCTAACCCGGCTTTTTGAGCGACAAGCGGGTTCTTCAACTCCTTGAATTCGGCAAGCTCTATTCCGCCTTCTGTAAAGGCTGTGTTGAGCCGGTCGATTTTCGTCTTGAGTATAGCGATTTCACCTTTGATCCAGGCAGCATATTGCTGCCGTGAGGTATCATCGTCCGCCTGCCACGTCTCGATCTTGGCGAGGAATCTCTCCTTCCAATCCTCGGGAATGGTAACAAGACCGAGATTGCGTTTGACCTCCTCGGCGAATTTCTCTTCGCGGAGGAACGCGCGGTCGTCGCAGTGTTGCCGCTTGTTCTTGTGCGTGCAGCGGTAATAGTGATAGCGACGACCGCTCTTCTTGACGTGTTTTTCGGCAGTGATGCAATAACCGCATGAGCCGCACCGGGCGAAATTGAGGAACAGGAATCCCTTCGGGCCGCGTCTGTTCCGAAGCCGCGGCTTGCCCAAAGCGACCAGCGCAGCCTGAATCCGATCAAAGGTTTCCTTCGTAATCATCGGGGCGTGTATTCCTTGGTGCATCTCCCCTTTGTGAAGGAAGACCCCATAGTAAAAGGGATTGCGGAACATGTTGCCAATCGAGGAGAGGGGGAGAGCCTTCTTGCTCTGAACCCCAACCACGCCGCAGGCAGCAAGTTCCTTCTGGATCGCAGTAAGAGAGAATCGGCTTGTCGCAAAAAGCTCCATGGCGCGTTTCACTTTGGGAAAGAAATCGGGGTGGGGTTCAATGGTGCGCGATTTGGGATCGTTCACGTAGCCGATCGGGGCGCGGCTTGAATATATGCCACGCCGGACCTTCTCCCGGATGCCGCGCCTGATATTGACTGACAAATCGCGCACATACTGGTTGGCCATTCCCAATTCAACCGCGATCATGAGCACATTGTCTGTGGGCAAATAGACTTTCTCAAACGTGCGGATTTCCTTAATTATGCCGCGTTGGAGCATTCCTATGAGTCTGCCGCCATCCTCAAAATTACGGGCGAGGCGGTCGAGCTTCCATGTTAGAATGCTATCGGCTTCGCCAGTCTCGATGCGGCGAAGCATCTCGTTGAAGATCCGGCGGCCTGGCCCTTTCGCGCTCTTACATTCTGTCATCGTCCCCACGACTCGCAACGCTTCCTTGGTGGCAATTGCATTCAGTTCGGAAATCTGCGCGTCAATTGACAGAATCTGGCGGTCCTCATCCTCGGTAGATTTGCGGCAGTAAATCAAATGCTTGCTCATGCGATTATTATAGCAGAGGACAAAATGTTTTGCTATAATGAAAGTCGCCATCTGGCGAAATATTTTTCGTGAACGACGCTATAAAGACAATACGGCAGGAATTCCGACGTTCCAAAGAAGCGCGCTACATCCATCGCCTGCATGGCGTTCTGCTCGTGCTCCTCGGGCGAAGCACAGTGGAAGCGGCAAGATTTCTCGGAGTTCCGCAACGCACGCTCGCACATTGGGCAAAGGAGTTTAGCAAGGGAGGGCTATCGGGATTGACCGAGAAAGAAATCTCTGGCCGACCTCCGGTGCTCAAACGAATTCAGTACAGAGCACTGCAAATTGCTATTGAAAAAGCACCTGACGGTGCAGGCCTTTCAGGCGACAGATGGACAGGCGCGCTCGTTTCGGAATTCCTGCGCAAACGCTATGGGCTGAAAATGACTGTGCGGCACTGCCGCCGTCTGCTTCGATCTGTTGAGCAACGCTTATGAATCTGTTAGAGGATCGATGGAGCCGATAATACTTATGTCCGTCCTCATTAACGGTTCGCGTTGTGAAATAATTGGAGGCTCGGGGCTTTCCTTGAAAGCCGAGTGCATGTAAATGCAGAAACCGCCTTGTGCGCTCTCAGACGCTCACCGTTTCCTTCATAAAACCCTGGGATTTGCTGGCCAAAACAACTGTCGCTGCACATGCAGCGTCCTCCGATTCCGAACGATCTTCGGGATGGTGGTGCCTCTTGGCGGAGGCTCGAACCTTTTTTCAAGGACATGAAGCCGCCACCGAATAGCGGTGACTGTCGGATTCGAACCCCTTTGGGTATCCCCACACCCTTCCCCACGGCGGGGATCCCCTCTGTCATCGAAAA
>DASZMX010000126.1:0-12187 GCA_035551475.1 Verrucomicrobiia bacterium | reverse complement strand
ATCTGTTTGACAGGATTCGAAAAGGGCTCTTTACAGTTTTTGCCGATCTGCTTCTGTGCCATTCTGTTTACGCCCATTATTGTTGCTTTCCAAACGCTTATGCGTCGGCGAACCAGTCCGATAACGAAAGGGCCGTTCACGTTCACTTTCAATGCGGAGGGCATACGCACCAAAGGCGCTGCATTTGAGCAATTGATTCAATGGGCAGGAATTGTCCGTGTCCGGCAGTCAAAACGATTTCTCTTTCTTTTTGTTTCACGTTCCAAGGCTCTCTTTATTCCCGTGAAGGCACTGGAGGATCAAAGTGTATTGGAGACGGTGCAGGAGATCGTTCGTGAGCATGCGCCTGCAAATAAGGTGTAGCATAGAATTTCCGCAGGCAATTCCTAAGCGGCGCGTCTTGGCGAAGGGCTGGGCGGTCAAAGTGGAGCGCAGCAGGGCGCGGGGGCGCGTGGCGAGCAATACCTTGACGGCCCTGCCCGGAGCCATACCATCGCCGCCCGGAATTGCTCGGCTGCGTGTTCAGCTTTTTTCCACCCTCAAAGGGACTCAACAGGACACGCGACCGAAAAGCGGTTGACCGGCTTCAAAGGGATTCGTAAGCTCCTCGTGTATCGGTTGTTCTTTCGCCAATAATATTTATACGGCGCATTACTATTAGCGTTTTATAAAAGAGTCCAGAGATTGTCGCAGAGGGGCCAAAGAGCCATCCCAGACGAATCAATCCAGAGGCCCGCCTACCAAGCGCACTCGCAGCTTCATTTTTACCTGCCGTCCTACTAACAAAGGAAAGCCGACACCGATGCACAGCGAGGGAAACCTTGCTGTCAACATTAACAATGCACTTCCCGCGAAAGCTGGCGGCGCAAAAGAACGGTAGGTGTCGAGTGAAAGTTTATACCACGAAGGACGTGGCATCGCTATTGCAGGCGGACGAAAAGACCATCCTGCGGCTTTGCCATAGAAAACTATTGACTCCCATTCCTGGGATTCGCCACAAGCGATTCACGGAGGAGGAGGTAAACCGGTTTCTCAAATGTCGCTAAACTTAACAAGGCGGCATTATGGAAACCGGCGTCGCGGGATGGCCGGAGGCGGAGCGGCGCGAAGCGCCGCCCGCCAGCGGCCTTCCTTGTCTATCTGTAACAACTGCATCAGAGGATGAATTCAGGCCAGTTCCAGGACCCCGGAAGAAACTGGCGGAAGCATTAACAAAGAACATCGAATGGATGGCTGCGATTTTCGGGCGGGAACGAATCGGATTCTTGACCTTGACTCTGGGTGACCTCGATGCGGGTGGACGGTATCGCAATCTCCGGGACAGGAAAGAAGCGCAACGTCGTTTTCATTCTCCGCTCACGAATGAGATTTCGAAGCGTTACGTCTGCGGCGTCACAGTCACAGAACGTCATCGCAACGGCGGAATTCATTTTCATTTAGTGGTAGCGTGTAAAGATGATATTCGTGGGTCGATTGATTTCGCCGCGTGCTTCCCGGCGAAGGACGCGAAAGGCAAGCCAAGTTGCAAGCCGAACTATGCGACGGCAACCGAGGTGTTGAAACGCGAGTGGGCATACTGGCGGCGCACGTCGAAGCTTTACGGCTTCGGTCGCCATCAGCTCCAGCCGATGCGAGAGAACGGCACCGCCTTGGGCCGATACCTGGGCGAGTACCTGCGAAAAGACTGGGAAAGCCGATTGCCAGAGGACAAGGGCGCAAGGTGCGTTCGATACTTCGGCCATTGGTCGGCAGACCCACAGAGAAAAGGCGAGTGCAAGGCAACGCCTCCGCACAAAGGCCGTTTTGGGTGGATGACACCGCGAGCGCGGGCATGGCGCGAGATGGTCAAACAAACGGTGATCGTCCTGAACCACAACGGCGCAAAGCTCACGGAGCAAAACTTCAAAGACGCCGTGGGCCGGCGATGGGCATGGAAAATGGGCAAGCTCGCTCGGGCGGTCGGCTTTGTCGTCGGCGAGTGGCAGGAGAAGGCCGTGCAGAT
Source organism: Verrucomicrobiia bacterium (assembly GCA_035551475.1). Taxonomy (GTDB): domain Bacteria; phylum Verrucomicrobiota; class Verrucomicrobiia; order Limisphaerales; family Palsa-1400; genus DASZMX01. Next base: position 10,185 of record DASZMX010000126.1, on the reverse strand, counting down.
CGAGCTTGAAAGGCACAATTACGAAGTGCGTCTGGCGTGGCTGGCTGATGGTCGCGATCCAAAACGGGAATACTGGTGGCACGTGACCGAGCTCACGTTGGACCATTTCAGGCCATCCCCGAAATGGATTCAAGACGGCATCGACCTGGCCGAGGCCAAGAAGCAAGACGCCATCGAGGCGCGCGGACTGAAAGATTTGGCCGAGCGACTGCGCCAGCAAGAGGACAAAATGCGTATGCTCAGAGAAGTCATCGCCGAATGGCAGCAGAAAGGCGAAATTGGTCGAGTTTAGTTTTAGAATATTGATTGCGAGGCAGGCTTGTGATTGTCGATTGCACGAGAGATTTCAGACATGCTAGGCAGGCCGATGGAGGCGTATTTGATTGACGTACGCCAAAAGTTGTGATCGTATCCAAATTCAAAATGGCGTAACCGCAACGAAATGAAGAAGTGCGTTCTCATCGCTTTGGCCATCATATTGAATGGCTGCGTCGCCCCGTCGTTCAAATTACCGAACGGCTTTGCAAGATTTTATCAGGCTGAGAACTTAAGACCGGAAATGCAGCGCCGTCTGATTCCGAGTGTAGGCCCGCCAGAAATTGAAATGGTTCCATTATCGCAATTAAGCGACACGCAACGGCGATATGGCGAGCGGGGTTACATTAGAATTGGCAGCGCTTCGTTCAGCGGACCTCCTGCTTCTCGTGAAGATGCGATAGAGCAAGGAACTCTTGTCGGAGCACAGTTCGTCTTGATTGGGAGCACATACGCGAGAACGGCTCAAGGAGTGTTGCCATCTCTTTCAGTTCAACCAGGGCAGACGTTTACTACCCAAGCGCATGGGAATGTAACGACCGGCGCGTTTCCCGGAAATTCTACTTCCGTTGGCACATATTCGGGGTATTCCACTACAACCACTGCGCCGACGCTTCAGACGCAGTACACACCGTATGAAATTCCGATTCATGATCAAGTCGCAACGTTTTGGAAACTCGCGCGGCCTCCGATTTTAGGTGTTTCTGTCGGGGCATTACCCGATGAAGTTCGGAGTAAATTAGAACGAAATACAGGTGTTTACGTTACGGGTGTAACCGAGGGAAGCCCAGCTTTTCTAGCTAACATTTTGCGCGGCGACGTGATCGTTCAAATCGGGAAAGTCCCTATCGAATCGATGGACGATTTCTTTGAAGCACTGCATCTCATGCAGGGACAGCAAGTCATTGTTAGAGTTTTACGGGGCACAGAGTCTCGTGAAATCGAAGTTCATTTAAACCAAGAGCTATAAAGCTGCGTTCCCCCTAGAAGCTCACCTTTCTTGCTTCGTTACGGCTATGCTCGTCCCGAAGATGACCATACGTTTTCATGCAAAGTGCACCGCCATCTTGGTGGCCAAGCCAGCGTGAGACAGTCGGTATGTCCACGCCGTTTTCAATGCAGCGAGTCGCGAATAAATGGCGCAAGTCGTGGTGGGTGATTCGTTTTGCGCCGGTCAACTTGGCGGCACGGTCAATTGACTTCTGACATTCAAACACGCGCATCACGCTAGCCTCGGGCGATTCGTCCGGATGGGCGGCGCGGAGTTTATCCAAGAGTTCACGTAAGCTGGCGTTAAACGGAATCCAACGGGTTTTGCCGTTCTTGGTGATGCGGGCGCGGAGCATTTGCTTTTGGAAATCAACATCCGCCCAGGTGATGAACCGGGCTTCATTGATGCGAACACCGGAGAACGCCAGAAAGCGAAATAGTTTTGCCAGTCCTTCGTCTGCGCTGTTGGAGCCGGGCGGATGGCGAATTGGCTTGCCGCCGGTTTTCAGTTGGCCAAAATAGGGGCGGTTATTTTGCCAGTTTAGCTCAGCGGTAGAGCAACGGTTTTGTAAACCGTCGGTCGTCGGTTCGATTCCGACAACTGGCTCCATATCTTCGGCTTTTGTTTGGGAAGGGAGGCAGCTATGGTCGGGGGGTGCGGGATGATTTCTCAGATGCGGCGCTGGTGCTGGCGGCGCATGGCTCGACGCTGAATGCGGATTCGGCGGCGCCAGCGCATCAACACGCGGAGGAGTTGCGGCGGCGGGGGATTTTTGCGGAGGTGCAGGAATGTTTCTGGAAAGAGGAGCCTTACTTTTCGCAGGTGTTGCGGGGGATCTTTGCGCCGCGCGTTTTTATTGTGCCGCTTTTTATCAGCGAAGGTTATTTTACGGAGGAAGTCGTGCCGCGTGAATTTGGGTTTGGCGCCAAGGGGGAGATTTCTTTCCCGAGGCAACGCACGGCGGGGGGGCAGACTTTTTATTACGGCGGGCCGGTGGGAACTCATGCGAGCATGACGGAGGCGCTGCTGGCCCAGGCGCGGCGCGTGGTGGAACAACATCCTTTTCCACGTTTGCCCAAGCCGGCGGAGACGGCGCTGTTTATTGCCGGACACGGAACGGGCGCCAATGAGAATTCGCGCAAAGCCATCGAGCGGCAGGTGGAATTGATCGCGGCGCGGCAGATTTATGAGGAGGTGCACGCGATCTTCATGGAGGAAGAGCCGCGCATCGGCGAGTGTTACGCGCTGGCGAAGGCCCGGAATATTGTGGTCACGCCTTTTTTTATTTCCGACGGACTCCATTCGTATGAGGACATTCCGGTGATGCTGGGCGCGCCGAAACGGGTGGTGCAAGAACGGATGCTGTTGGGTCAGCCGACGTGGCGCAACCCGACGGAAATGCACGGCAAACGGCTCTGGTACAGCGCGAGCATCGGCCGCGAGCCGATGTTGGCGGACGTGGCGTTGGAACGAGTGCGTCAGATGGCCAAGGGCGAATGAAGGCGCCCGACATTTTCCTGGCGGGCATGATCGCCAGCATGGCGCTTGCGGCGTTTTCGGGGCGCGGGCAAAACGCGTCTACTGGTCCCTCCAGCGGCAGCGCGGAGATCGTTCGGTTGTTAATTCCCGTTCGTGAAAAATATCACGTGCCGGCGATGGCGGCGGCTTATGTGACGAGCAAAGGGCTCGTGGCGGCGGGCGTGGTCGGGGTGCGCAAACAAGGAACTGACATCGCGGCGACGCTCGATGATCAATGGCATTTGGGTTCGGACACGAAGGCGATGACGGCCACGCTGGCGGCAAAGTTGGTGGAGCAAAACCGATTGAGGTGGAGCGCAACGCTGGCCGAAATTTTTCCCGAATGGGCGGCGCAATTCGATCCGACGACGGGACGCATCACTATTTGCCAATTATTGACGCATAGGTCCGGGTTGCCGCCTAATCCTGATCTGGCCAAGTACGGCGGGGCCGATGGCCGGGCGGAGCGTCAACGCCTGGTGCGGGAAGGGCTGCGCCATACCCTGCCCCACGCGCCGGGATCGCATTATGAATATTCCAATTTTGGCTACATCGTGGCGGGCGCCGTAATCGAGCGCGTCACTTCCAACACCTGGGAACAGGCGATGCAAAAGGAAATTTTTGCGCCGCTCGGCATGAACAGTGTGGGCTTTGGCGGCACAGGCACGCCCGGCCGAATTGATCAGCCTTGGGGACATGACGCCAATGACATGCCCGTGGGCGGCAACGGGCCAGCGATGGATAATCCGCCTGTGCTCAGCCCGGCGGGCCGCGTGCATTGCACCATTCAGGATTGGGCGAAATTCATCGTGGACCAAGTGCGCGGCGCACGCGGCGAGAAAGCGCTGCTCCAACCGGCCTCCTATCATTTCCTGCACACGCCTCCCGCCGGCGGCGAGTACGCCCTGGGCTGGATCGCCACGGCGCGCCCATGGGCCGGAGGTTTGGCGCTGACCCACGCGGGCGATAACACGATGAATTGCGCGGACGTCTGGATCGCGCCGGGGCGCGATTTTGCCATCCTGGTTTGTGTCAATCAAACTGGCGCGATAGCCCTCAAATCCGCCGATGCCACGGTCAGCGCATTGATCTCACATCCGCCAGCCCGGTAGAGTCAAGCAAAAGGCAGCCGGAGCCGCTCTTCCACCGGCTTGGGCTCGGCCAATTCCTTGCCGCCCGCCCCCGTCAAACGCACCATGCGCTCCCCGCTCGGGCGCACCATGCGGTCGTAGCTGCCAAGAGCGTCGTTGTAGGCGGCGTTGGCCTTTTGCAGGCCCTCGCCAATTTTGGCAAAATGCTCGGTGAACTTGGCCACGCGATTAAAAAGTTCCTGGGCGGCGGCGGCGATCTCGCGGGAATTTTCCGTCTGCCGAAATTGCTGCCAGCTCACGCTCACGGCGCGCAGCAGCCCGATCAACGAACCGGGGGTTGTCAATAATACACGTCTTTCCGCCGCCCACACAATCAGGTCGTGATCGCCTTCCAGCGCGGCGCTGAAAAGCGATTCCGCGGGGAGAAAGAGCACCACGTAATCCAGGGCGTCGGGAAACTGGCGCGGATAATCGCGGTCCGCCAGGCCCTTGATCGTCGCCTTGAGATTGGCGGCGTGCGCGGCGAGAGAGGCGGCGCGCTGACCGGCGTCGGCGGAATCGACGGCTTGCAGGAAATCGAGGTTGGGCGTCTTCGCGTCCACGATGATAAAGCGGTCGCCCGGGAGCCGCACCATGAGATCGGGCTTGGCATCGCCCGCCAGAATTTGCTCGCTGAAATCGCAATGCTCGCTCATCCCGGCGGCTTCCACCACGCGCCGCAAGGTTTCCTCGCCCCAACGTCCACGCGCCTGGTTGGAGCTGAGAACCTTGCGCAACTGCGCGGTTTCCCCGCTCAACGCGAGGCTGTTTTGCGCGAGGCCATCGAGATGCTTTTTGACCTCGCCCAGAGCGGCGGCTTGCGTGGATTCGCTTTGCTGCAGGCGGCGCTGGTAGGCCTCCAACTGCTCTTTCAGCGGCTGCACCAGCGTGGCAATGGAGGCCTGGCGCTGCGCGAGATCGCCCTTCGCAGTTTCCTGAAATTTGGCGAAGGCTTCATTGGCCAGTTGCAGAAATTGCGGGGCGCTTTCCCGGAGGGCGTCGGCGCTTAAGGCCTTGAATGATTCCTTGGCCGCCGCGAGGCTCTCGACATACGTATTGCGCGTCTCGGCCAAGAGGCGTTGCGCGGCGTCGCGATTGGCCTCGGCCGTGGCCAGGGCGGTGGCGGAGGCGGCCAATTGTTGACGCGTCTCCTGCAACTCCCGCTCCCGCTGTTGCGCCTGCTGTCGCAATTCGTTTTCCAATCGACCGTCCGGGGCCGCCGCGGGACGCCGCGTGAGCAGCCATCCCAGCAATCCTCCCAATCCCGTCCCCGCCACGAATGCGATCAATATGAAAACAATCTGCGGCACATTTAGTAATGGGCGACGACTTCGATCTCCACGCTGGCGCCGCGCGGCAAGGCGGCGACCTGGATCGTGGAACGCGCCGGAAAATCCGCGGTGAAGTATTTGGCGTAAACTTCGTTCATCCCCGCGAAGTCCGCCAGGTTGGTCAGGAACACCGTCGATTTGACGACGTTGGCGAACGTCAGTTTCTGATCATTCAAGATAAGTTTGACGTTCTCCAGAACGCGCTCGGTTTGGGCGCGGATATCGCCCTCGACCAATTGGCCGGTGGCGGGAACGAGCGGAATCTGGCCGGCGCAAAACAGCAGGTCGCCGGCGCGAACGCCTTGATTGTAGGGGCCGACTGCCGGAACAGCGCCGGCGGGTTTAATAATCGTTTTGGTCATAGGTCTGGAACTCTTTCGCCGCAAGGTGTAGCCTCGGTGTGGCGTGACTTCAAGACCCAAAACAATGTTTGGCGCCGTGACGCTGGGGGCAACGCCGCGAGTGGTCGGCACGATCACTTCCGCGGCCGCTTTCATGTCGCTCGCGCATTTTCCGTGCGACATTGCGGAAGTGCGCCTGGACAAAATTGGCGCGCGCGCCGGCTGGCTTGCCCGCTGTCAACAAATCGAAGCGGGCGGCGTCCCGGTATTATTGACGATGCGTTGCAAGCACGAAGGCGGGGACTGCGCGGAGGACGAAGGCCGCTGGCCGATTTATGAAGAAGCGCTGGCGCTGGCGGGCGTGGATATCGAGCTGCGCAGCCACATTGCGCCGGAAGTGGCGGCTCTCGCGCAAAAACGCGGCCGGGCTTGCGTGCTTTCCTACCACGATTTTCACGCCACGCCCTCAATGGAGAAACTGGAATCCGTCGCGGCCGAAGCCGAGGAGTTGGGCGGGATCACCAAGATCGCGACGATGATCAAGGCGCCGGTGGATGTGGAGATTTTGCGCGCGTTATTGAAAAAGCCGCGCCGTCAGCCGCTGTGCGTTATCGGCATGGGCCCGGCGTGGACCCATTTGCGGGTGTCGCTGGCGCAGGAGGGTTCGTGTTTGACGTATGGTTTTCTGGATAGCAGCGCCGCGCCCGGGCAGCTGGCGGCGTCCGAATTGCAGGCGAAATTGCGCGGCTGAACTTACGCGAGCTTCCAGCCAAATTCTTTTTGGCGCGTGTAATAGAGCAATCCCAGGATCCGCATCTCGACGCACAGCGAATAAAGATAGAGGAACTCCGTGAGAATGATGGGAATGAACTCGTTGGGCATGAGCGTCCGAACGCCATGCTGCACAACCGCGGCCCCCATCCATAAAACGCCCAGGATGACACAACAGACGAAGTAAGCCAGGGGCGCCTTCACAATGGCCGGGAAGGTCAGCATGGGATTGAGCGCAAAAATGCTGTCATAAACGCTGACCGCGAGCAGCGACATGGGCAGGTAAAACAGCCCGGCCAGCGCAAGCGCCGCCGCAATCCACTCGTTTGGGCTGTCCGTGAATTCACGATAAAGAAACGGCGGGAGCATGGAGACGATGACGATGGCCAGCAATTGGAGTGAAGGATAAAAGCCGCTATCCCACAAATTCTCAAAATCGGGCCAACTGGTGAGTTCCGCCTCTCCCATCGCAGTCTGGGAAATGATGCTTTGCAGGAAAAGAAACGAATAGCCAGTGGCCAATAAGGACAATGGAATAGCCATCACCCCGGCAAACCCAATGACGCGATGACCGGCCACGCTGAACCCATACACGTAGCTCATGAACCCGAAAACCATCGTGCCTCCGAGCAAGAGCCCCCAACCGTTGCCCTTGAAGGGATAAGCGAACGCGCCGGGAATGGTCCGGTAAAAATTCTTGGGCCGCCGCGCCAGCGCTGGAAGCGTGACGCGCGTGGGAGTCGGCAGCAAAGGGGGCGTCTCCGAGAGGCGCGGCGCAGAGAAACTTTCCGGAGCGTTCCCGTCGGGGGCGGCCGCAGCCGAGGGGTGCCATGATATTTCCACTTGACCGAGCCGCAGCGTTTGGCCCGGAGCCAGCGCGCCTTCCGTGACGCGGGCGCCGTCGATGAACGTGCCGTTGGTCGAGCCGAGGTCTTTGATGACGCAACCCTTAGCAGTGAGGTGGATTTCGCAATGCGCGCTGGAGACAGAGCCGTCGGCGAGGGCGAGGTCGGTGTTCAGCGAGCGCCCGGCGACATGACGGCCATCGCCCAATTCCGCCGCCTGCACTGGCGCGCCGGGAATCTTGATGGTAAACTGAGCCATGGCGGGATGGATTGGTTCCGCCTTTTTAAACCTATGCCAGAACTTGCGCAACAGGAATGCGTGCCCTGCAAAGGCGGCCATCCGCCCCTGCACGGCGCCGAATTAAGCCGCTTGCAGCCGCAACTAAATCCCGCGTGGCGGGTCGTCGAGGAACATCACCTGGAGCGCGATTATAAATTTCCCGACTTCCGGCAGGCGCTGGATTTCACCAACAAAGTCGGGGCCTTAGCCGAGGTGCAGAACCATCATCCTGACATTCAACTGGCTTGGGGCAAAGTCAAACTGACCTTGTGGACGCACAAGATCGATGGCTTGACAGAAAGCGATTTCGTCTTCGCCGCCAAGGTGGATAAGCTCGGCTCGGTTTAATTAAAACCGGGTGGATTGTTCGAGGGACTTGACGCGCTGCTCGATGCCCGCCCGGGTGACCCGCGTGGTGGCTTTCAGGCCAAAACCTTCGCAACAAAACGAAGCGATCACGCTGCCGTAAATCATGGCGCGCCGCAGATTTTTATCCACGGAGCCGGACGCAGTGGACAGGTAGCCCATCATGCCGCCCACAAACGCGTCCCCTGCCCCCGTCGGATCGACGACTTTGAGCAAAGGATAGGCCGGGGAAACAAACAGGCCGGCGCTGCTTGACAGGACCGCGCCGTGCTCGCCTTTTTTTACGATCACATATTTGGGGCCCAGCTTGTGGATGGCCTTGGCGGCGCGGATCAGGTTGTGTTCGTCGGTCAATTGCCGGGCTTCACTTTCATTGAGGACAAAGCAATCCACACGGCGCAGGAGTTTCAGGAGATCGGGCAAGGCGATGTTCAGCCACAAATCCATCGTGTCCGCTGCCACAAACTTGGGCCGGCGCATCTGGTCCAGCACATGATGCTGGAGGCTGGGCGCGATATTGGCGAGAAGCACGAAGGCGCTCTCCTTGTAGGAATCCGGCAAATGCGGGGTGAAGGTCTCGAACACGCCCAGCTCCGTGGTGAGCGTGCGGCGATTGTTCATATTGACTTCGTATTCGCCCGCCCAGTGAAATGTTTTGCCGGGCAGAATTTGCAAGCCTTCCAGGTCGATCTTGTGCTTGCGGTATAACCGCAGATAATTCTTGGGAAAATCATCCCCGACCACGCCGACCATTTTCACCGGGGCAAAAAAGCTCGCCGCGACCGACGCATGGCTGGCGGAGCCGCCGAGGAGACGGGGGTTTTTCGCATGTGGCGTGGCAATCGAATCCAACGCCGTGGAACCAACAATCAATACGCTCATGAATCAGGGCTTATTTCTTGGGGACAATTTTCAACGTGTAATCCGCCGATTTCTTGCTCTCCGGGCGCGCCTGGCGGAAGCCGTTCTTCATGAAATCAAATTGATAATGGTACACCACCGCCGCCTCGTCGGCAGGCACGGGGATGTACGCTTCCCAGCGGTCTTCGACCACCGGCACGGGGCGCATCGGATATTTTTCCAACCCCACCACGACCTCAGGCTTGAAGGAATCCTCCCGCACCGCCTGCACGTTGCTCTTCCATTTCGCTTCCACCCGATAAAAGCCATTCTCGCTCCGCGGCAGGCGCGTTGGGGTCAAGTTCGTGATCGAACTGCAACCGCTCAAGGCCAGCGCGGCGAGCATCAGCATAGTACATCTGCATTTCGTTGCCATGGCGGAACGGTAAAGAGAAATCAGCCCCGTTAAAAGTTTAAATTTTCCCGGCTCCCGCCCCTCTCGGGCGCCACATCGGCGCGCCCGGACGAACCGACAAACGGACCCCGCCAGAGGCGGCGGACGGCCATAGGCTATACTTACGGATAGTGTAAGTAAGGAATAGCTTGACATCACTTAGCAACCAGCCTATGAATGAGCGCGTCCTCCCTGACTATGCCCGGGCTTTCGCTACTCTCAAGGTAACCAAGGCCGCAATAGCAACGAATGCAGCTCGGATGGAATCGCGACATTGAGCTAAAGCTATTCACAGCACGCTCCCTCGCGCCCCACGAGCTTTGTTCGATCCGTGGAAACATTCATTAAACCTATGAAGACATCGCGTTTATTCTACAGGATTTTTGTCGTCACCGCCCCCGCGCTTCTAAGCCAGGCGCTCCCTGCGGCCGCCAGTCTTTCGGCTTCATTGCCGCCAGACGTTGCGGCTTTTCAAATCGTGGAACATGGGCCGCATTACCGTGTCTGGCAAAGCTATACGACCAACGCCGGCGCTGCGCGCCAGCTCTCCATCACCACCAATTCCTACACCGAATTGGCCACGGGCCTTTATTATCAGGACCGAGGAGAGTGGCTGGAGGCCAAGGAACTTATCGAGCCATCGTCCGACGGCGCCATCGCCCGGCATGGCCAGCACACCGCGGCCTTCGCCTACAATCTTGCCAGCGCGGATGCCATCACACTGACCACGCCGGATGGTAAGGAATTGCGCAGTCATATCGCCGGCTTGGGCTACCACGATGCGGGTGGAAAAACGGTCCTGATCGCGGAAGTAAAAGATTGCGCGGGGAAAATAGTGAATGGCAATCAAGTTCTTTATGCGGATGCATTTACAGGCTTCAGGGCGGATGTTCGATATACCTATACGCGAGCTGGGTTGGAGCAGGACATTATCCTGCGCGAACAACCGCCACAACCAGAGACATTCGGATTGGATTCCAAAACCACCAGCCTCGAAGCCATC
>DASZMX010000125.1:0-94822 GCA_035551475.1 Verrucomicrobiia bacterium | reverse complement strand
TGACCACCACGCACGTCGTCAGTTGGATTCACGAGGGAATTCCCCATCTGGCCGCGGAGCTGTTAGGCATTGGATTTACCTCCAATCTGCTGCTCTGCGCCTTCAACCTTCTCCCGCTTCCGCCCTTGGACGGCAGCGGTCTGCCCTTGCTGGCGCTGTCGCCTGCCGCCGCCGAAAAATACTCCGACTTCATGGGCTCTCCCGGCGTGCAAATGATTGGGCTGGTGGTTGCCTGGCAGATTTTCGGAAAATTATTTCCGCCCCTGCACCATTTTGCCATCGGCCTGCTTTATCCCGAGGCGCACTATACCTTCTAGGCCAGCAGCGCCAATTTCGGGGCCGTGGCGGGGGTGAGCGGATTTATTTGCAGCCGATTTTTTTCCAGGCTTCCCTGCCAGGCATCGATCAGCGCGAGCGCTGCGGCGACGTCAAATTGCAAATGCACCGCCCCAAACCCCGCCAGGTTGGCGCGCGCCAATTTAAACAGCGCCACCGCCGGAGCCAGGCGATTTTTCTGCAAATGCACGAACGCGCCCGCCAACTGGATCAACCCCTTGTAAAACGCGCCGTCCGCCGCCTTGCGCACCGGCAGCCAAAGCTGCTCCAAGGCGTCGTGCGCCTCGTAAAACAGCTCGCGATTAAAGTATTCAAAATAAGCCGCATAATAGGGATCGACGCCCCGCCCTTCGCACGCCCGCACCATCGCCGCCACTTTTTCGCTCTTGCTCACGCGCGCAGGATACACTTCGCCGCCCGGCAGTAAACCTTTCGTTCCCCCCGGGGTTTGAACAATTGCCGCCGCCAGTTTAAGTTGAAGCATGGCAGCGCCCAGCGTTGAACCGTCCCGGCAGACCGCCGCGCCCCGCCGCGCCAAAGCGTATGTGGGCCGCGCCGTGTTTATTTATGCCTACGACGTGGGCTACGAAATGATGCGCCTGCCCGTCCCGCAATTGCTCGGCCAGACCGTGGCCCAATTCTCGGTGGACACCAGCAAACGCAGCCCGCGCCATCTTTTCTTTTATCGCCCGCAAATGGTGCGCTTGCCGCCCCAGGAACGCATCGGCCCCAACGGGCCCGTGCGCGTGGAATTCTCCATGAAACTTCTCCCGGTCGGCGCCTTGAGCATCACGGTGTCCGTCCCGTTTGAAGTGGACGCGATTGATGAACTGGTCGGGTACCATGACTTTGAATTTTCCAACGGCTCGCTCAGCGACGAAGTGCGCCAATTGGCCGAAGACGCCCGCCGCGAATTGGCGCCTTACCTGATCAAACCCGTGGCCCAACTCGCGCCCGAGGAGGCTTACACGGTCTTTTGTCTTGACGCTCCCTTGCGCGCGCCAAATGGCGCCACCATCGGCGCCGAGCAGTGGCTCGAACAGCACCGCCGCGAAGTCGCCGCCCTTCTCACCCAGGAAACCGACACCGCGCGCCTCTCCCAGCAGGAGGTCAACGAATCAACCGGCCGCTACCTTAGCTATTACGAAAATGATCTCGCCGCGCTCGATTGGGACGCCGCGCTGATTGTGGAAGAGCCGCAGCATTTCGACGAGGCGTTATACATCCTGGAATTGGCCAACCTGCAACTGGCCGAGTTGGAAGCATACGATCGCTTGCTGGACACCGCCCTCGAGCGTTCCTACCGCGATCTCACCCAACGCCCGCGCCGCCGCGGCGAAGTCATGCGCGAACTGCGCGAAATTCGTATTGACCTCGCCCGCTTCAGCGATGAGCTTTCCAATATCACCAAGTTTTTCGGGGATTGGCACCTCGCGCGCCTCTACGAAAATATTGCCGCTCGCTTTCACCTGGGCGATTGGCATCGCACCATCGACGAAAAACTCAAAACGCTCGATGACCTTTACCAACTGCTCAACCAGGACCGCACCAACCGTTGGATGCTGACGTTGGAAGTCACCATCGTCCTGCTGTTTATCATCGACCTCATCATTCTCATGGCGGGCGCGCATCCGCGTTAGCGAGGCTATTTCTCGCCGGCGGCCAGCACGGTTTGGAAGTTCGGCGGCTGCTCCTCGCGCGCCACCACGCTGACTTCGATCTTCTTGAACCCGGCTTTTTCCAGCCAGGTCTGCAATTCCAGCTCGGAAAACCCGAGCCAGCGATCGCCGTAAAACTCCCGGGCCTGCTCAAAGGTATGCGCCAATAAATCCAAAATCATGATTTGGCCGCCCGGTCGCAGGATGCGGCCCGCGCTCGCCACCGCTTTCTGCGGGTCGGCCGCATGATGCAGGGCCTGGCTTAGGATCACCAAATCGACGCTCTCCGGATCAATGGGCGGCGTCTCCAAATCTCCGAGGCGAAACTCCAGATTCTTGAGCTTGTTCTTCCGGGCCTTCGCCGCGCCGAATTCCACCATGCGCTCCGAATTATCGACGGCGATCACCTTCTTCGCCCGGCGGGCCAACAGCTCGCTTAACAATCCTTCGCCTGCGCCCAGATCGGCCACCACCAACGGCGGCAGCGCCCGCAGCAAAAGTTGTCCAAACGCCTGCCACGAGCGGCCCGGCCCGTAACTGCGGTCAAACCGCCCCGCCACCTGGTTAAAATAAAGCTGCGCCTGCTGCGTCCGGCGCACCAGGATGCGCTTGAGATTCATCTGGTCGGGACCGTGCTCCGGCAGCTCCCCGGCGCCGCGCACCGCCAATTGCATGAATTCGCGCGTCGTCGGATCGGCATGCGCCACCACGCGGTAAAACGTCCGCTTGCCTTCCCGCCGCGATTCCAGCAAACCCGATTCCTGCAAAAGTCCGAGGTGGGTGGAGATGCGCGATTGCCCCATGCGCGTGATTTCCTGAAGCTCGTTGACGGACAGCTCGCTCTTCTCCAAAAGCGACATGATGCGGAGCCGGGTGGGATCCGATAACGCCCGCAATGCTTTTAACGTCGCTGACACAAAATAAAGTTTGACGCCGTCGCTGAAGTCGAATATATCTTCCTATCAAGATATGTCAATATGTTTGGCATGACTCACTCAATAATGAAATGAACAAACGCTTTATTTTCTCCTCGGAGTCCGTCGGCGAAGGCCATCCGGACAAGGTTTGCGACACCATCTCTGATGCCGTCCTGGACGCGCACCTCGAACAAGATCCGCGCAGCCGCGTCGCCTGCGAAACCTACGCCAAGAGCAACATGGTCGTCGTCGGCGGGGAAATCACCACTAAGGCCAAAGTTCAAATCAACGATCTCGTCCGCAAAGCCATTGCCGACATCGGCTACGTCAACGATGACGACGTGTTCCATGCCGAGCGCGTTTTCATCACCAACCTCGTCACGCGCCAAAGCCCCGACATCGCCCAAGGCGTCGATGCCAAGGCCGCCGAAGGCAAGGACACCGCCGAGCAAGGCGCCGGCGACCAGGGCTTGATGTTCGGTTTCGCCTGCGATGAAACCCCCGAGTTGATGCCCGCGCCCATCATGTTCGCGCATCGCCTTGGCCGCGAATTGAACCGCATTCGCAAAGCCGGCAAAGTCGCGTGGCTGCGCCCCGATTCCAAGACCCAGGTCTCCGTGCAATATGAAAACGGCAAGCCGGTCCGCATCGTTAACGTCGTCGTTTCCACGCAGCATTCCGCGGACGTCAAACACAAGGAAATCAAGGATTTCATCATCAAGGAAGTCGTCCTGAAAGTTTTGCCCGGCGAAATGCTGGACAAGAAAACCCAGTTTCTCATCAATCCCACCGGACGTTTCGTCGTCGGGGGGCCCCAGGGCGACACCGGCTTGACCGGCCGCAAAATCATTGTGGACAGCTACGGCGGCACGGGCCGTCACGGCGGCGGCGCCTTCAGCGGCAAGGACCCTTCCAAGGTCGATCGCAGCGCCGCCTACATGGGCCGTTACGTCGCCAAGAACATCGTCGCCTCGGGCCTCGCGTCCCGCGCTGAGATTCAATTCGCCTACGCCATTGGTTATCCCGATCCCGTTTCCGTTTGCGTGGACACCTTCGGCACCGGCAAGGTCAGCGATGAAAAAATCGAGGACGCCGTGCGCGCGGTCTTCAATTTCAAGCCCGCCGCCATTATCAAGCAGCTCAACCTGCTCCGCCCCATTTACTCCAAAACCACCAATTACGGCCACTTCGGCAAGATCGATGATCTCAATGCGATCACCTGGGAAAAAACCGACAAGGCCGCCGCCCTCAAAAAAGCAGTCAACTAGATTAAATTATGGCCACACCGAAAAACGATTTTAAAGTCCGAGACATCGGCCTCGCCGAATACGGCCGCAAGACCATCGACATTTCCGAGCATGAAATGCCCGGCCTGATGTCGATCCGCAAAAAATACGCGGCGAAAAAGCCCCTCAAAGGCGTGCGCATCACGGGTTCGTTGCACATGACCATTGAAACCGCGATCCTGATCGAGAGCCTGGCCGCCCTCGGCGCCAATGTGCGCTGGGCGAGCTGCAATATTTTCTCCACGCAGGATCACGCCGCCGCCGCCATCGCCAAAGCCGGCATCCCGGTCTTCGCGTGGAAAGGCGAAACCCTCGAGGAATATTGGGACTGCACCTTCCAGGCGCTCTGTTTCCCGGGCGACAAGGGCCCGCAATTGATTGTGGACGACGGCGGCGACGCCACTTTGCTCATCCACAAGGGCTACGAATTGGAAAACGGCGACAAGTGGGTCAATAGCCCCAGCGCTTCCCACGAAGAAGACGTCATCAAGAATTTGCTCAAGCGCATCGCCAAGGAGCGCCCGCAATTCTGGCACGGCGTGGTCAAGGACTGGCGCGGCGTCAGCGAAGAAACCACCACCGGCGTCCATCGCCTCTATCAAATGAAAGAGGCCGGCAAACTTCTCGTGCCCGCCATCAACGTCAACGATTCCGTCACCAAGTCCAAGTTCGACAACCTTTACGGCTGCCGCGAATCGCTGGCCGACGGCATCAAGCGCGCCACCGATGTCATGGTTGCTGGCAAAGTCGCCGTCGTCTGCGGCTACGGCGACGTCGGCAAAGGCTCCGCGCATTCGCTGCGCGGATTCGGCGCCCGCGTCATCGTCACCGAAATTGATCCGATCAACGCCTTGCAGGCGGCGATGGAAGGCTTTGAAGTCAAGACCGTCGAAGACACCCTCGGCCAGGCCGACCTCTACGTCACCACCACGGGCAACTGCGACATCATCACCCTGGAGCACATGCAGAAAATGAAAGACCAGGCGATTGTCTGCAACATTGGCCATTTCGACAACGAAATCCAGGTGGACCGGTTGAACAAAGCCAAAGGCGTCAAGAAACTGAACATCAAGCCGCAGGTTGACAAGTACACCTTCCCCAAGGGCAACAGCCTTTACATGCTCGCCGAAGGCCGGCTCGTGAACTTGGGCTGCGCCACCGGCCATCCCAGCTTCGTGATGTCCAACTCGTTTTCCAACCAGGTCCTCGCGCAATTGGACCTCTGGAAAAACAAGGACACCTACAAGCCGGAAGTCTATCGTTTGCCCAAGCATTTGGACGAAGAAGTCGCCCGCCTGCACCTCGAGAAAATCGGCGTCAAACTGACCCGCCTCACCCCGAGCCAGGCCAAATATCTCGGCATCTCAGCCGACGGCCCTTACAAGCCCGAGCATTACCGCTACTAAGCGCGCTCCAATTCCGGACGGCGCGGGATTTGACGTTGGTCGAATCCCGCGCTTTTTTTGCGCCGAATCTTAAACCGCTGCCGCGCGCGTTCGAAGAAAAGATAAACCACCGGGGTCGTGAAAAGCGTCAATAATTGCGACACGATCAGGCCGCCGATCACGGCGATCCCCAAAGGCTGCCGCAATTCCGCCCCCGCTCCGAATCCGATGGCCAGCGGCACGGCCCCGCAGAACGCAGCCAGCGACGTCATCATGATGGGCCGAAATCGGATGATGCAGGCCTGGTAAATCGCCTCCTCCGGCGCCATCCCCTGCTCGCGCTCGGCGTCCAGGGCGAAATCCACCATCATGATCGCATTCTTTTTGACGATTCCCATGAGCAGGATAATGCCAATGAACGAAACCAGCGACAGATCCATGCCGCACAAGATCAAGGCCAGCAGCGCGCCCACGCCCGCCGAGGGCAAGGTGGACAAAATAGTCAGCGGATGAATCAGGCTTTCATAGAGAATTCCCAGCACGATATAGACCGCCAGCAGCGCCGCCGCCATCAGCAAAGGCAGCGAACTGAGCGAGGATTGAAACACCTGCGCCGTGCCTTGAAAGCTGCCCGTGATGCTGGAGGGCATGCCGAGTTCGCGTGCGGCCTGGTTGATCAACTCTGTCGCCTGCCCCAATGACGTGCCTGGATCCAGGTTGAACGACATGGTGGTGACAGGGAATTGGCCCTGATGGTTGACAGATAGGTAGGCGTTGGAGTCCTGAAACTTCGCAAAGCTCGCCAGCGGAATCAGCGCCCCGCTGTTCGACTTGACAAAAATCTTACGCAAGGAATCCGGCTCCTGCAAATACGCATTCTCCACCTCCAGAATCACGTGATGCTGGTTGTAGCGCTTGTACATCGTGGAAACCTGCCGCTGGCCAAACGCATCATAGAGCGTCTGATCGATCACCTGCGGCGACACTCCCAACCGCGCCGCAGCATCGCGGTCGATCACGACATTGGCCTGCAAACCGCGCGTCTGCTGGTCGGTGCTCGGATCCTTGATTTGCGGAATCGTCCGCAGCTTGTCCATAAACAGCGGGCCCCAATGGTTCAAGTCATCGAGATTCGGCGATTGCAAGGCGTATTGGTATTGGCCTTTGCCCGTCCGCCCGCCGACCTTGACGTCCTGCACGGCTTGGAGAAACAGGATCACGCCCTCCACCCGCGCGAGTTTGGGGCGCAAGCGCGCAATTACCGCGTCGGCGCTGATTTTTCGTTCGCCCAGTGGTTTGAGGGTGATGAACATGCGGCCGTTATTGACTGTCGAGCCGCCCGGGCCGCCGCCGATAAACGATCCCAGTGATTCCACCGCCGGATCCTCCAGCACAATGCGCGCGCAACGGTCCTGCAGTTTTTCCATGGCCGCGAACGAAATGTCCTGCGCCGCGTCGGTTGTCCCCATGATCGTGCCGGTGTCCTGCTGGGGGAAAAAGCCTTTCGGAACCTGTCCATACAGCCAGGCCGTCCCCAACATCGTGAGGATCGCGACGCCCAGCGTAAAGCCCTGATGCGCGAGGACCCAATGGAGGCCGCGTTGGTACACATTCAACGCCGCGTCAAACATGCGTTCAAACAGCCGGTACACCACGCCGTTGCCCTGCCAGCCCGCCACCGGCTTCAAAAACCGCGAGCACAGCATCGGCGTCAAGGTCAGCGAAATGACGCCGGAAACCAGAATGGCAATGCTCAGCGTCACCGCAAATTCATGAAACAATCGCCCCACCAATCCAGCCATGAACAGCAGCGGAATGAAGACCGCCACCAACGACAGGCTCATGGACACTACCGTAAAACCAATTTGCCGCGCCCCAATCAGCGCCGCTTCCATCGAGGATTTGCCATGCTCGATTTGACGGAAAATATTCTCGATCACCACAATCGCGTCATCCACCACGAACCCAACCGAAATGGTGATGGCCATCAGCGAAAGATTATCGAGGCTGAAATGAAACAAATACATGAACGGAAAAGTTCCAGCCAGGGCCATGGGAATGCTGACGCTGGCGATAAAAGTCGGCCAAAACCGCCGCAGAAAGGCGAAGATCACCAGGACCACCAGAATCACGCTGACCAGCAGCGAGGCTTGCACATCATTCACCGAGGCGTGAATGGTCGTCGTGCGGTCGCTCGTGATGCCGATTTTCACGCCCGGCGGAATCCACCGTTCCACCTGCGGCATCGCGGCATGAATCCGATCCACCGTCTCGATGACATTCGCGTCCGGCTGTTTGAAGACGATGATTAGCACCGCTGGTTTCACCACCGGTTTGTCCCCGTTTTTGAATCCCGCCCAGCCCCCCACGCGCGTGTTCTCCACCCCATCCAGCACCTTCCCCAAGTCGCCCAGACGAATCGCCACGCCATTGGAGCGCATGAGCGATAATGCGCGATAATCCTTCGCCTCAAAAATCTGATCATTGTCCGTCAGCGTGTAAGACGTGTTCGCGCCGTCGATGCTGCCCTTGGGGGAATCGACGTTCACTGCCGCCAAAAACGTGCGCACATCCTCCAGGCTCAATCCCGCCGAGGCAATCTGCGTGGGGTTGGCCTGCACCCGCACCGCCGATTTCTCCGCGCCGCTGACAAACACCTGGCTCACCCCCTCTACTTGACTCAGCCGTTGCGCGACGATTTCATCCGCCAGCTCGAACACGCTGGACGGCGGCAGCAAGTCCGACGTCATCGACATGATCATGATCGGCGCGTCGGCGGGATTGATTTTTCGATAGGTGGGCGGGCTGGGCAAATCCAGCGGCAATTCGCTGGCGGACGCATTGAGCGCCGCCTGCACGTCACGCGCCGCCCCGTCCACATTGCGGTTCAAATCAAATTGAATTGTGATAGAGCAACCGCCGAGCGTGCTCGCGGAAGTGATTTCGTTGACCCCGGCAATCTCGCCGAGCCGCCGCTCCAAGGGCGCCGCCAGGGACGAGGCCACGGTCGCCGGATCCGCCCCCGGCAAGCTCGCCGCCACCGACACCATGGGAAAATCCACGCGCGGCAAAGACGCCACCGGCAGCGAGCGATAGGCCGCGACGCCCGTCAAGAATAACCCGATGGCCAGCAGCGCCGTGCCCACCGGGCGGCGAATGAATGGCTCAGACAAGCTCATGGGATCATTTCACCGGGACCGGCGCCGCTCCGGCTGGCGCTTCCGCCGGCCCTGTGGCGCGCCGCGACCGCTTCGCCCATGCGGACAGGCGGTCCAGATAAAGATAAATCACCGGCGTGGTGTAGAGGGTGAGGAATTGAGACACAAGCAACCCGCCCACAATGGAAATGCCCAGCGGCTGCCGCAATTCGGAGCCGTTCCCATTCTGCAAGGCCAGCGGCATGGCGCCGAGCAACGCGGCCATCGTGGTCATCATGATCGGCCGAAAACGCAAACGGCATGCCTGATAAATCGATTCCTCCGGCGGCAACCCCTGCTCGCGCTCCGCATCCAGCGCAAAGTCGATCATCATGATGGCGTTTTTCTTGACAATGCCGATGAGCAGGATGATGCCGATCAACGCCACCAGCGAGAGTTCGATGTGAAACAGCATCATCGCCAGCAAGGCGCCCACGCCCGCGGACGGCAGGCTGGACAAAATGGTGATGGGATGAATGTAGCTTTCATAGAGCACGCCCAAAATAATATAAATGACAACAATGGCCGCGAGAATCAGGAACGGCTCGCTTTTCAACGACGAGCGAAATTCCGCCGCGCTGCCCGAAAAGCTCGTGGCAACCGTTTCCGGCAGATTAATCTGACGCTCCGCCTCCTGGATGGCGGTGACCGCGGCCCCGAGTGAACTGTCAGGCCCGAGGTTGAAGGATAGCGTCACCGCCGGAAATTGCCCTTCATGCAGGATAACGAGCGGCGTCAGGGTCGTTTTAACGCTCGCAAAGGCGCTCAGCGGAATCATGCGCCCCGTGGTCGATTTGACATAAATCTGATCCAAGGCGGCGGGCGTAAGCTGAAAATTCGGGCTGGCCTCGAGAATGACGCGATACTGGTTGAGCTGGGTGAAAATGATCGTCACCTGGCGCTGGCCGAAGGCGTCGTAGAGCGTGTCATCAATATTTTGCGGCAGCACATTGAACTGCGAAGCCTTGTCGCGGTTGATGTCCACGCTCAAGGCCAGCCCGCCGGATTGCTGGTCGCTCGCCACGTCCACCAGTTCATCGTGCGCCCGCAGGGCTTGCAGCAGACGCGGAGCCCATTCATTTAGCTCGCCTTCATCGGCATCCTGCAGTGTGTATTGATATTGGGTGCGGCTGACGCGGCTGTCGATTTGCACATCCTGCACCGCCTGCATGAAAAGCGAGACGCCCTCCAGGCTTTCCGTGCGCTGACGCAGGCGCGCGATGATCTTGTCAATACTGGCGGAGCGCTGCCCTTTGGGCTTGAGATTGATGTAAAGACGGCCGGTATTCGGCGTGGCGTTGACGGTGCCCGCACCGACAAACGAGGCGACGCTCACCACATCCGGATCTTTGCGCACTTCCTCGGCCACGCTCCGTTGTTTTTCCACCATGCCTTTGAATGAAATCGTCTGGGACGCATCGGTCACACCGATGATCAAGCCCGTGTCCTGCAGCGGCAGCAATCCCTTGGGCACGATGATGTAGAGCCACACCGTGGCCACCAGCGTGGCGACCGCGACCATCAGCGTGAAAAACTGGTGCCGCAGCACCCACCGCAAACCGTGGTCGTAGGCGCCCAGCATCCATTGAAAAAAACCTTCCGTCCAACGATAGAACCAGCCGTGCTTGTCCTCATTCTCCGGCCGCAACAGGCGCGCGCACATCATCGGCGTCAGTGTCAAAGACACAACGGCGGACACCACCACGGCGATGCTCATGGTGATGGCGAATTCGCGGAAGAGCCGGCCCACGATGCCGGTCATGAAAATCAGCGGAATAAAAACCCCAATGAGCGACAGGCTCAACGAAATGATCGTAAACCCGATTTGCTTGGCCCCTTTTAACGCCGCTTCCATCGGAGGATCGCCCGCTTCGATGAAACGCACGATGTTTTCAATCATGACGATGGCGTCGTCCACCACAAATCCCGTGGCAATCGTCAGCGCCATCAGCGACAAGTTATCGAGGCTGAATCCGGCCAGGTCCATCACGCCAAACGTGCCGATAATCGCCAGCGGCAGCGCCACGCTCGGAATGACCGTCGCCCAGAACTTGCGCAGGAAGAGAAAAATCACCATGACCACCAGCACGACTGTCAATACCAAGGTGAACTGCACATCCTTGATGGAGGCTCGGATCATTTCCGTACGGTCGCTGAAAATGCCCACATTCACCGAGGGCGGAATGGAGGTCTTCAGGCGCGGCAGCAGGGCTTTAACGCGGTCGGCGGTCTGGATAATGTTGGCCCCCGGCTGTCGTTGGATATCCACGATGACCGCCGGCTTGTCATCCACCCAGCCGGCCAGGCGGACGTTTTCCACATCGTCAATGACATCGCCGACGTCGCGCAAACGGATGGGCGAGCCATTCTTGTAGGCGATGATGACGTTGCGATATTCGGGCGCGGAAAAAATCTGGTCGTTGGCGCCGATGGAATAGGATTGTTTGTGTCCGTCAAAGCTCCCCTTTGGCTGGTTAATATTATTCAACGTCAGCGCGTTGCGGACATCTTCCAGGCTCAACCCCAACGAGGCAATGGCGCCGGGATTAATCTGCACGCGCACAGCGGGCTTTTGATTTCCTTCAATCGTCACCAATCCCACGCCGGTGACTTCACTCAACTTTTGCGCCAGCACGGTGTCCGCCAGGTCGTTGACCTTTTCCAACGGCAGCGTGTCCGAGGTGACCCGCAGCGTGAGGATCGGGGTGTCCGCCGGGTTGACCTTATTATAGGTCGGCGGATTGGGCATGTTATGCGGCAGGACGCCGTTGGCCGCGTTGACTGCGGCCTGCACGTCCTGCGCGGCGGCGTCAATGTTTCTGTCCAGCGTGAATTGCAGCGTGATGGTCGTGGTGCCAAACGCGCTGACCGAGGTCATTTGGTTCAACCCGCTGATCTCGCCAAATTGCCGTTCCAAAGGTGTCGTGACCGAGGACACCATCACATCCGGGCTGGCGCCGGGATATTGAGCCACGACTTGAATGGTCGGAAAATCCACCGGGGGCAACGCCGAGATCGGGAGGAGCGAATACCCGAGCAACCCCAGCAAAACCACGCCCACCATGAGCAACGCGGTGGCGACGGGCCTTTTGATGAACGGTTCCGAAATGCTCATGCCGGACGCCTCATTCTTTCGCGGCCCCGGCGTCGCTGTTCGTCATGCGTTTGGACATTGCCGCCGCGTTCGTGCCGCCGCGTCCACCGTGGCCTTTGCCGCCGCCGGTTTGGTCGCCGGTCGTGACCTTGGAACCATCCTGCAAACGATTCTGTCCATCCACTACGACGGAGTCTCCTTCACGCAAACCGCCGCCGCTCTCGGCATCCTCCACCAGCGCGAGGCCGTCCTGGGTTTGGGAAACTTTCAATGGCTGCACTTTGGCGACCCCGTCCTTGACCACAAAGGCATATTCGCCCGAGGGCCCGCGCTGAATAACGGCGGACGGCACGACCAATCCTGTTCTTGACTCAACGATGGCTCGCGCATTGACGAATTGGCCCGGCCACAATTTCAAATCATCGTTGGGAAAAGTCGCCTTGAGCTTGATGGTGCCGGTTTGCGGGTCGATCTGATTGTCAATCACCGCCAGTTTTCCCGTTCCGAGAGACGTTTTGTTGTCACGATCCAGCGCCAGCACCGTCACGCCGCCCTGCGCCAATTTCGCGGCGATCTGCCCCGTGTATTGCTCAGGCAACGTGAATACGATGGAAATCGGCCGCAATTGGGTAATCACGACCAAGCCATTCGTGTCATTGGGATGCACGATGTTGCCCTGATCCACCAACCGCAGGCCGCACCGGCCATCAATGGGCGCGGTGATGGTGCCGTATTTTAATTGCACGCTCGCGCTTTGAATGGCGGCTTGATCGGCCTTCACCGTCGCCTCCAACCCTGTGACCAGGGATTCCTGCGTTTCCAACGCCTGCTCAGTCACGATCTTGTCCTTGATCAATTGCTGGTCGCGCTCAAGGTCGCGTTTGGCGTTGGTCAGTTGCGCCTCGTCCTGCGCTTTTTTCGCCTCGACCTGCTCCAGCGCGGCCTGAAACGGCGCCGGATCAATCTGCGCCAGGAGGTCCCCCGCATGCACGTCCTGCCCTTCCGTGAAGGCCACTTTAATGAGCTGGCCGTCCACCAGGGACTTGACTGTCACGATATTGAAGGCCTGCACGGTGCCGAGGCCGTCCAAATAAATCGGCAATGTCTTATTGACAACTTTCCCCACCACCACCGGCGCCGTGACGTCGCCCCGGCTGCGCTTGGCCTTGGCCGCCGCCTGGCCTTGCCGATATTTGACAAGCCACACCACGCCTCCCACGCACACCACTGCCACCAGAATGGCCAGCCAAAGCCGGCTGCCATGCCGTGGTTTTTCCGCCGGAGCGCCGGGAGGTTTTGAGTCCATGTTTGTCGCCATAGTGAAAACCGTTTAATTCATCCTTAGACCATTCGCCCGCGCCGAAATTCATCGAATCGAAAACTCGTCGGCGTGGTAGGAACTGCGCACCATCGGGCCGCTGGCCACATGCGCGAACCCCATCCCCTCGGCGTGCGCCTTGTAAACCGCAAATTTTTCGGGCGAAATGAACTCCACCACGGGCAAATGTTTCAGCGTAGGCTGCAAATACTGCCCCAACGTAAGAATGTCGCAACTGGCGCTGCGCAAATCTTGCATAGCTGTCAAAACTTCCGGTTCGGTTTCGCCTAGACCCAGCATCATGCCGGACTTGGTGTGGATTGCCGCGCCCGCTTTCTTTTTGACCTGGCCCAGCACGCTCAATGACCGATCGTACGTGGCGCGGTGCCGGACGCTCGGCGTCAAGCGCCGCACGGTTTCCAGATTGTGGTTATAGATATGCGGACGCGCCGCGATCACGGCGTCAAGCGAATCCTCGCGCCCCAGGAAATCCGGCACGAGAACCTCGATTACAATCCCGGGGTTGATTTCCCGCACCCGTTCAATGGTCCGGCAAAAATGCTCCGCGCCGCCATCGTCCAGATCGTCGCGCGCCACCGCGGTGATGACAACATGTTTAAGGCGCATGCGGCGGGTGGCTTCCGCCACGCGTTCCGGTTCGTCCGCCTCCAAGGCAAGAGGCCGGGCGGTTTTCACGGCGCAAAAACCGCAGGCGCGCGTGCAATGGTCGCCCGCGATCATGAAGGTGGCGGTGCCCTTGCTCCAGCATTCCCAATGATTGGGGCATTTGGCGCTTTCGCAAACGGTGTGAAGCTTCAGCTCATCAAGCAACGAGCGGGTGTGGGCAAAAGTGTCGCTGGTCGGCAGGCTGGTGCGAAGCCATTGCGGCAAACGGGGACGCGGCTGGGGGGCGGGTGCGGTGGGGTTCATTAGGCGGCTTCGAACTGCCTCCAGAATTTTTCCAACTGATCGGTGTCAAAATCGGCGAGGATCTGGCCGTCCACCTCGATGACGGGCGCCTTGGTTTGCCCGGATAATTGGCGCATCTCTTCGCGCGCCTTGGCTTCTTCCGTGACGTCCAGCACTTGATATTGCACGCCGCGCGCATCGAGCCAATCCACCGCCTCGTGGCACCAACCGCACCAAGGCTTGATAAAAAGCCGTATATTCTTCGCTTTCACGTTGCCCTAATGTAATGGCCCGCAGCGCTTTTGCCATGCTGATTTTCAGCGGCTAAGACACCGCGTAATCGGCGTGCGTGACCACGCCGGGCTGGGGAACAGGGTAACGTCCGTCGGCGTCCGGCATCACGGGCGCGGGCGTTTGCAGCGTGAGTTCAGCCACCGTCGGCGCGTATTCGGGAGTGGCGTTGAGCGCGTCTTCGAAGCGCACCTTTTGGCCCGTATGCGCCGCGAGCCGGCCCATGTTGCACACGACGCTCGCTTTCACGCCGCGTTCGATCTCATTGTAGGACTTGTCCGCGCGGATCGCGGCCACCAAATCGTTCCATTCGAGCTGATAGGGATTGGGCTCTTTGCCGGCGTATTCCCAAATCAAATCCGCCTTGTCCTGGCGGTGGGATTTGTAGGTTTTGCAATGAGCCGGGGTATGAGCGGCCGAAGAAATCACGGCCATGCCCTTCGTGCCAAAAGCGTAGCTGCAAAACTTGTCGGCGCACCCGCGCATCACCCGCCCGGTAAACATCAGTTTGGTCCCGTCGGCAAATGTGTAGTCCACCGCGTAGTTATCGAAATTCTGATCGACGTTATCCCCGCGATAATGCCGCCCGCCGACGGCTTCCGCCTCCACGGGCCACGCGTTTTTGGCCCAGCAACATTCGTCAATGTTGTGGATGTAAAAATCATTGAAGAGCCCGCCGCTGGCCCAAATGAAACTGTGAAAACGCCGAATCTGGTACTCGACTTCCGAGACGTTTGCCGGTTTCCGCGGCGAGAAAGCCGTGGCCGATTCGCCATGCTCGCGGAAGCCCTGCAATAGAATGATATCGCCAATATCATCGTGAATTCGCTCCATCAATTCATGCCGCACCGCGCAATGCCGGCACATCAGGCCGACGGCCACTTTCAGATTTTTCTGCGCCGCCGCGCCGCCCAATTCCAACATGCGCCGGCTGGCCGGGCCGTCGGAGGTCAGCGGTTTTTCCATGAACACATTCAGGCCCTTGTCAATCGCATACTGAAAATGCGGCGCGCGAAAAGCCAGCGGCGTGGCCAGGATCACGATGTCGCCCGGCTTCAGGCAATCCATCGCATGCCGATAAGCATCGAACCCCACGAATTGCCGCTCTTTGGGCGCGTCCATTTTCGCGGCATAATGCTCCGCCAGGCGCTGCACGCTGCCATCGAGGCGGTCTTGAAACACGTCGGCCACAGCCACCAATTTAACCTGCCCGTCCGGCACATTCATGGCGTCCATTGCGGCGCCCGTGCCGCGTCCACCGGCGCCGACCAGGGCGACCTGGATAGTTTCATCGCCGGCGGCGTGCACGTAGGGAATCGCCAGTCCGGCGAGGCTGGAAAGCGCCGCCACGCGGCCGGTGGTTTTGAGAAATTCACGCCGGGATGATGGGAGCATCGGTTCATTCATAGGTTCGATCTATAGACGCTGCCACCTGGCAATCGGTTCATTTGAATTTTCTGAAGAACGTGTTTAAGTATCCGTTGGGCCAAGGGCAAATCGTCCTTCTGATTTTGTCCTGGCTTTGGCCGGCTCCCGAGCGGGAATGGCATAAGATGTGCTGATTCTGCTTTTGCCAGTTGCCACGTTTTTTATGGGATTACAAAGCGAGGTCAAGCACAGCATGTCCGAGGCGCAGGGTCGCCTGGCCGCCTTGCTGGTGGAGGATTCGGCGCTGGACGCGGAGCTGCTCGCGCGCCATTTGCGTCACAGCGGCTACGACCTCGTGCATCAGCGGGTGGATGGAGCGGCGGATTTTTCGGCGGCGTTGC
The DNA here is from genome assembly GCA_035551475.1 of Verrucomicrobiia bacterium. Lineage (GTDB taxonomy): Bacteria > Verrucomicrobiota > Verrucomicrobiia > Limisphaerales > Palsa-1400 > DASZMX01. Next base: position 78,662 of record DASZMX010000125.1, on the reverse strand, counting down.
GTGCGCAGAAATGGGACATCATTTTGTGCGATTACCAACTCCCCGGGTTCGGCGTGGAAGGCGCCCTGAAATGCCTGGCCGAATCCAAACTCGACTTGCCCTTTATCGTCGTCTCCGGCGCGGCCGGGGAAGAATTGGCCGTGGAGGTGATGAAAGCCGGCGCGCACGATTATGTGCTCAAATATCGCCTCGCGCGCCTGGTGCCCGCCATCGAGCGCGAACGGCGGGAAGCAGCCACGCGCCGGGAAAAAGCTGCCGCCATGCAAAAGCTGGGTTACCTCGCCGCCATGGTGGATTCCTCCAATGAAGCGTTCATCGGGCACGATCCTGCCGGCGCCATCGCCACCTGGAACGCGGGGGCCGAACAGCTTTTTGGCTATTCCGCCGACGAAGCCCTCGGGCAATCCATCGCCATGATTTTCCCAGTGGACGAGCGACCGCGCGTCGCGGAAATTTTGATTGCCTTGACCTGCGGCGCAGAGCCCAAGCCCGTCGAGACGAAGGGCCAGCGAAAGGACGGCGTGCAACTGGACATCGCCCTGACCATTTCTCCCGTGAAGGATGGCCAGGGGCGGATCATTGGACTTTCCTCACTGGCCTACAATGTGACGGAGCGCAAACAGATGGAGGAAGAGCGCAAAAAAATGATTGACCAGCTCAATGAGACCTTGAAGCGCGTCAAGACGTTGAGCGGCTTGCTTCCTATTTGCGCCTCGTGCAAAAAAGTGCGGGACGACCAGGGTTATTGGCTGAAGCTGGAAACATTTGTGCACGAACATTCGCAGGCGGAATTTTCTCATTCGATTTGCCCCGACTGCATGGAGACGCTGTATCCGCAGTACATCAAACGCAAGGAACCCATGCGCTCCGCCCCCGGCCCCACGGGCATGGAGAGCTGAATTTTTCCTTGGCTTTACTCGGGCGGCCTTAGAATAGGGCGTGCACACGGAGAGTTTTAAAGCGGCCATCGTTTTTTCCCGTGCGATGCTCCCGGTTTTCCTCGGCCTAGTGTGGGGAGGCGCGGCGCCGGCCGCCCCAACCGTGGCGAACCTTGGCAACTATTCCATGCACGTTTGGAAAGCCGAGGATGGGCTGCCGGAAAACACCATCAACGCCGCGCTGCAAACGCGGGATGGTTACATCTGGCTCGCGACCTTCGCGGGTCTGGTGCGATTCGACGGCGCGGCTTTCACGGTCTTCAACAGCGACAACGCCCCGCAACTGCGCGACAACGACATCACCAGCCTCTACGAGGCGCGCGACGGCGGGTTATGGATCGGCCATGAAACGGGAGAATTGAGCCGCTATGAAAATGGACGCGTTGAACGCCGTCCCCTTCCCTCTGGCGCCGAGCCCGGCGTCATTCGCGGCTTGGCCGAAGACGCCACCGGCGCCCTCTGGGCGATGAACGATAAAGGGCTTCTCACGTGTTTGCGCGATGGCAAACGGTTGGCGCCGCCGGAGGTCGGCCCCAACGGCCTTTCCGCACTGGCGCGCAATCCCGCGGGCCTCCTCTGGGTCTGCCGCAATGGCAAACTCTCTGAGCTGGCCGGCGGCGAAATGAAGCCAGTGGCCTTTCCGCCAGGCGCCGCGCCCAACTATGTGGCCGGGCTGTGCGTTTCCCTCGACGGCGGGTTCTGGGCAGTGGCCGACGGCCGCCTGCTTAAATGGAAAAACGGCGTGTGGAGCACTGTCAAACAAAGCGTTCCATGGAATTGGGCGGCGGTGAGCTGTTTGCACGAAACCCACAATGGCTTTTTGCTCGCGGGGGTCGGCGACCAGGGATTTTTTGCCTTTCGGCCCGAGGGGCCGGAACCGCCGGCGCATTATTCCCGGACCAACGGCTTTCCCACCGATTGGATTATCTGCCTGTGCGATGACGCGGAAGGCAATTGGTGGGTCGGCACCGGCGGCGGAGGCATCGCGGCCCTGCGCCCAAATCGCGTGCAAACCATCGCCCCGCCCGATCAATGGCAGGGCCGGCCAGTCTTGTCCGTGCTCGCCAGCCGCGACGGTTCGCTCTGGATGGGCAGCGAGGGCGCGGGCCTTTACCATTATCAGGACGGCGCGTGGGAAAGCTTTGGCGAAGCGCAACACCTGCACCCGTATGTTTGGTCCCTCGCGCAGGACGCGGCTGGCACAGTCTGGATCGGGACATGGGGCGCGGGCCTCTTTGCCTACGCCTCAAATCAATTGCAGCTCGTTTCCGCCGCGGGAAAATTAGTTTCGCCTCTGCGCGCCATCTGCAACGACGGCCCCGGCGAATTCTGGCTCGGCTGTGAAGATGGATTGCTGCATTACACGAATGGCAGCGAGGCGGTCCTGCGGGATTTTCCCGGCGAACCTTTCCGCCGCGTGCGCTCCATCGTGGCCGATGGCCATGGCGGCATCTGGTGCGGCTCCTCTGGCAGCGGGCTGGTTTACTTCAACGGCCCGCAAATCCGCCGTTTTCAAAAGCAGGACGGTTTGGCCAGCGACTTTATCGAATGCCTGCATTTGGACAAGAACGGCGCGCTCTGGATTGGCGCCTCCGGTTCGGGCTTGACCCGTTTCAAGAATAACCGGTTTTCCGTGATCTCCAGCCGCAATGGGTTGCCCGATTCCTATATTTGTCACATCGAGGAAGACGCCTCTGGGGGCTTTTGGATTAGTTCACATGGTGGAATCTTTCGCGTGCTCAAGTCTGAATTGGACGCCTGCGCCGAGGGCAAAACCAACGAAATCTCCGCTCTGGTGTACGGCTTGGAAGATGGCATGCCCACCCTCACCTGCTCTGGCGGTTCGCAACCCGCCGGCGCCGCGGATCACACGGGAAAACTCTGGTTCCCCACCGTGCGCGGCCTGGTCAGCATCGACCCGCATGAGGTCAAGCTCAACGCCGCGCCGCCTCCCATTATCATCGAGCGCATTCTCGTGGACGATGCCCCGGCGCCGCCCACCGTGGCAGGGGGGCGGCTGAAGATTCCTCCGGGCCGGCATCGGCTGGAATTTCGCTACACGGCCCTGAGCTTCGTCACGCCCGAACGCGTGCGCTTCAAATGCCGCTTGGAAGGATTGGAAAGCCAATGGATCGACATGGGAACAAAACGCGCAGCGACCTTCAGTTACATCCCGCCGGGAGCCTACCAATTCCGCGTCATCGCCTGCAACAGTGACGGCGTGTGGAACACGGTCGGCGCGGACGTGGCGCTTTCCGTGCAGCCGTTCTGGTGGCAAACGTGGTGGGTGCGCGCCGGAGCCGGCGTGGCGCTGCTGGCCTTGGGCAGCGGCAGCGTCTGGTTCGGCAGCCGGCGCCGGATGCGGCGACGCTTGCAGGAAAGCGAACGCCAACGCGCCATCGAACTCGAGCGTTCCCGCATCGCGCAGGATATTCACGACGAATTGGGCGCGCATCTGACGCGGATCACCATGCTGGCCGAATCGGTGCGCAGCCACGTGCCCGGCCCGGGCCAGGTCATGACCGGACTGGATCGCATCTACGACACTGCCAGCCAGCTCACCCGCGCCATGGACGAAACCGTGTGGGCCGTCAATCCCAAGCACGATTCCCTGGAAGGTTTCGCCAATTACGTGGAAAACTTCGCCCTGGACTTCCTCGGCGCCGCGGGCATCGCGTGTCAATTGGATTTTCCCGAAAGCTTCCCGCCGCTGCCGCTCACTTCCGAGGTGCGTCATCATGTCTTCCTCGCCTTCAAGGAGGCGCTGAATAATGTGGCGAAACATTCGGGCGCCACGCAGGCGAACATTACGTTGCGGGCCGGGGCGGATTTTTTCGAGCTGACGGTGGAGGACAACGGCCGCGGCTTCAGCCCCGGTGAAAACGGCCGTCCGGGAGGCGGCAACGGCCTGGCCAACCTCGCCAGCCGCCTGGGCCGGGTGGGCGGAACGTGTCAAATTAACAGCGCACCGGGCGCGGGCGCCACGGTTCGATTCCGCGCGCGTATCGGATAAACTACTGACTTTCGCGAAATTCGCGGCGGCGCTACAAAGGGAATTCTTGAGCATTGGCGTTTCGATTGTGGAAGACGACCCGGGCGTGCGGCAAATCCTGCAGGAATGGGTGGCCGGCGCGTCCCACCTCCGTTGCCTGGGCGCCTATGGGGAAGCCGACACGGCCATTTCCCGCGTGCCCAAGGACGAGCCGGACGTCGTCCTCATGGACATTAATCTTGCCGGCGAAAGCGGCATTCAATGCGTGGCGCGCCTCAAAGCCATTTTGCCGAAAACACAATTCCTGATGCTGACCGTGTACGAGGACACCGATCACATTTATGACGCCTTGGCGGCTGGCGCCTCGGGTTATTTGCTCAAGCGGCGGTCGCGCCAGGAATTGCTCGCCGCCATCAAGCAAGTGCATGAAGGCGGTTCACCGATGACCAGCTACATCGCGCGCAAAGTGGTGCAAGCCTTCCAGCAACCGCGCCCGGAAAAACCTTCCGAGGAAGCGCTCTCGCCGCGCGAGTGGGAAGTCCTGCGGCTCCTGGCGCGCGGCTTCGCCTACAAAGCCATTGCCGATTCCCTGGGCCTTTCCATCTCCACCGTAAACACCTACATCATGCGCATTTACGAAAAACTGCATGTGCATTCGCGGGGTGAAGCGGTCGCCCGCTATTCGGTCTTTCCCGAAAAACGCTAGGCGCGTCGGATGTTTCTCCGACATGACATTTGACGCAAGGCGCCGTAGATTGCGCGCACACCATGCCATCAGCTTGCAATCCAGCGCCGCTTTGTCCTCTGGGATGACTCGCTGGTTGTTGGCCAAACCATCAATCATTGAACAAGGAAAAGACTATGAACCAACGCAGAGTTCAAAAATGGACGTTTGCCGCCCTGGCTGGAATCGCCATGGGTTGCTGCCCTTTCGCGGCCCATGCCGCCGCCACCGATGTGCTGGCCGCGCCCGGCGCCATTCAACCCGGCGGCAATCCCAACGATAACGGCGTGCTTTTCGGAGTGTGGTACAACAATCCTTCGGGATCGGCCGGAGAAACATTCGACAATACCGTTTCCTCCAGCAACAACATTCCCGGCTCCCTTCACGTGGCTTTTCAATGTCTGGGCAATACCGGCGATGGCAGCTCGGCTAATCTCGCTTTCGGCGATTGGTTCGCCAACGGCAGCGGCGGCTGGCTGGGTCAGCCTGGACCGCCGCAATTTGATGTCTCGCAATACGCGAGCCTGGATTTCGATTTGCTCGTCAACCATGCGGTTTCGACGAACTCCGACATCCCCATCAACTTGTGGGGCGCCGATTATGGCACCCTAAACATCGGCACGGTCCCCATTTCGGCGGTGGGCTGGCATCATTATTCCATCCCAATACCGGCCAACGCCAACATGTCCGACTGCGTGGCCTACGGCTTTTATGATTGGTATAATACCACGCCGACCACGCCGCCGGCTTACGTGGAGTTTTGGATGGACAATGTTCGCCTCGTCGCCAAGAAAGCGGCCACTCCGCCGCCGTCTGTCTCGATCACCGCTGTGACCCAAGGCGGATTGTATTTCGATTCCGGCCCCGGCGATGGCGCCCTCCTGAGCTCCATTTCCACCGCGAATGACACCCACTGGGCCGGCGTTGCCAGCAGCAGTTCGCCCGTCACTTACTCCATGACCGTTAGCTCCGTGCCGAATCCGGCTTTGCACACCAATTACGAAGCTTTCATGTTCATTACGCCCGTCGTGGCCAACACCTTTTGGAATCCCAGCGACGAAGGCTGGCTTTACATCACGGACCATGCCGACGGCTCGGCCACCGCCAGCTTGATGTGGAAAACGAACGACGCCAACGACAACACCATGTATTACAACGGCCAGTTCGGCGGCATTGGCGGCACGAACAACACCTATGCCGGCGGGCATTTGGGCGACGTCCAATCTTCCACCATACTAGGCACGTGGTCGCTTAGTTTCACCAGCGACACCAACATCACCGTGACGGCGCCAGACGGCACGACCGGCAACTTTGTGCTCCCGCCGGATTGGTTGACCAGCTTCAACAACGCGGGCGGCGGCGCGGCTTACATCGATTTCGGCGGCAGCGCCAATGGCAACGCCAATTCCGGCCAACCCATGACGCTCAGCAAGGTTTCGATCAGCGATCCCTATCGCGAGACCAACGACTTCTCGACGACGGCCTATGACAGCACCGTCTGGACGCTAAACGGCGCGGAAACCGCCATCATCCCGCAGACGCCGGCCTACGCCATCACCTGGACGTTGCCCGCCGCCAATTTCAGCCTGTGGGAAACCACCAATCTCGGCGCCACCAATCAATGGCAGCCCGTGAGCGGCAACACCAGCTTGCCCGTGACCGTCACGCCCTACACCTGGGGCACAAATAATCTCCGGGCCTTGGTGCTGCCCTCGGATTTATCCGCCACCAACCACGTCTTCTTTGAATTGCGGAAACTCGCAGCGGTGAAATTGCAGGTTTTGATGCCCGGCGAAACCAACGCCCCCGGCACGCCGACCGGCAAAGTCGGCTCGCCGTTGCCCGAGCCGGTCGGATCATTCTTCGCCGCCACCGTCAACGCCGTGGATGCGCAGTGGAATATTGTCAATTACAACAAAGACGCGATCGTGATTACGAGCAGTGATTCCGGCGCCTCCCTGCCGAACGGCCTCTCGCTCAATGGCGGCACGGCCGCGGTCAATATGGCGTTCGGCACAACGGGCCCGCAGACGATCACCGCCACAGATTCCGGCCAAGCCAGCATCACGGCGGCCACCAGCAGCGCCACCACCGTGCAATAACGGGGCCCGGAGCGGTTTGACCAAACGCTCCAGTTCCCTTATCCTTGCAAGGTGAGAAGATCACGCGCGCCCGGGAAGGAGTCCCGGGCGCGACTTCTTTGAGCCGCGCAACATTGAGATTTTGTCGCCATGCTTTTATTTATGCGAGCGCCGGTTCTGAAAAAAATCGCCCTCTTTGTTCCCGTCATCACGTTCCTCTTTTGCTCCCTGGCCGCCTCCCCGGCGCGAGGCGATCAAATTATTTACGACAACACGCTCGAGAATGGCTGGATGGATTGGGGCTGGGCGACGCATGACTACTCCAACTCCGCGCCGGTGCATGCCGGCTCCCACTCCGTCAGCGTCACCTGCGACGGTTACCAAGACCTTTATATCGCCCACGATGCTGCCGATGTGTCGGGCTTCACCAATTTGGTGTTTTGGGCGCACGGCGGCTCCACCGGCGGCCAAAAAATCGCGGTGTCCGCGCACATCAGTGGATCCCAGCAGCCCTGGTTTGATCTCGCCGGCGCCTTGCCCGCCAATGCCTGGACCAACGTCATCATTCCCCTCTCAGCCTTGGATGCTGCCGGTTCGCCCGCGCTGGACGGCTTTTGGATTGGCAGCGATTCGGGCGCGGCGATCGCCACGTTTTATCTCGATGACATTTCCCTGCAAGCGGGCGCTGCGCTTGGTCCCAATGCCACCAATGTTCTCACCATCGACGCCGCCGCCAACCGGCATCCGATTAGCAGCCTGATTTACGGCGTTGCTTTCGCCAATTCCAATGAGCTTTCGGATTTGAATTTCACGCTGAACCGCTCCGGCGGGAATGCGGAGACTTCTTATAATTGGCAGATCAATGCGCACAATCACGCGGCGGATTGGTATTTTGAAAGCATTGCCGATTCCCCGGCCACCCCCGGCGCTTCCACGGATGAATTTGTCGCCGACAGCCGGGGCGGCAACGCGGCGGCCGCCGTGACCATTCCCATGATTGGCTGGGCTCCCATCCTCGGGCCGAGCCGGTCCACGCTCGGCAGTTATGCGGTGGCCAAATACGGCCCGCAAACCGGGACCGATCCCTACAATAGCGCGTGGGGCAACGGCATCAGTCAAACAAACGGCAGCAAGCCGATCACCTGGAATGATCCCCACGACGCCAACACCCCCGTGGACACCAATTTTCAAAAGGGTTATGTGCAGCATCTGGTGACGAAATGGGGCGCCGCCACCAACGGCGGCGTGCGCTTCTATCTCATGGATAACGAGCACAGCATCTGGCAGGGAACCCATCAGGACGTGCATCCCATCGGCGCCACCATGCGCGAGATTCGCGACGACATCCTGGCCTATGCCAGCATGGTCAAGAGTGTGGACTCCAATGCGCTCGTGCTTGGCCCCGAAGAATGGGGTTGGTCCGGCTACTTTTGGAGCGGCTACGATCAGCAATGGTCGGGCAAAAACAACAATTACAACCAGGCGCAATTCCCCGACCGGACGACCAATGGCGGAATGGATTACATGCCTTGGCTCCTTGGCCAGCTTCACCAGCACGACACCAACACTCACCAGCGCTTGCTGGATTACTTCACCCTTCATTGCTATCCGCAATCGGGCGAGTTTGGCGATGACGTCAGCGCCTCGATGCAGCGCACGCGCAATCGTTCCACCCGTCAATTCTGGGACACCAGCTACGTGGACCCGAGCTGGATCAATTCCGTGGTCTCTCTGATTCCGCGCATGAAAAATTGGGCGACCAATTATCCGGGCACAAAAATCGGCGTGACGGAATATAATTGGGGCGCCGAGGCCTACATCAACGGCGCCACCGCGCAGGCGGACATCCTGGGAATTTTCGGACGCGAAAGCCTGGATCTTGCCACGCGCTGGACGACGCCCGATCCTTCCTCGCCCACCTATCTCTCCTTAAAAATGTACCGCAATTACGACAATCATAAATCGACCTTCGGCGATACCAGCGTGCTGGCCAGCGCGCCCAATCCAGACAACATGGCGGTCTTCGCCGCGCAACGTGCGTCAGACGGGGCTTTGACCGTCATGGTGGTCAGCAAATATTTGACAGGCGCCGCCCCGGTTGTTCTGCAACTCACCAACTTCACCGCCGGCGGCCCGGCGCAAGTGTGGCAACTGAACGCCAGCAATGTCATCGCGCGCCTGCCGGATGTTGCGATCAATGGAAACACTTTGCAAACGGTCGTCCCGGGCCAGAGCGTCACGCTTTTTCTGGCCCCGGCGCCGCCTTCACTCAATTTCACCCCCGGCGCGGTGCGTCCTGATGGACAGGTGGAGTTTTGGCTAAACGGCCAGTCTGGCGGAAAATTCGTCCTGCAATCGTCCCTCAATCTCACCCAATGGACGCCCGTGACCACAAATGTTTTCAGCAACTCCCCATCGCATTTTGTGCGTCCCGGCGGGGGCACAAACGTATTCTATCGCGCGGTCTCGGCGCCCTAAGAGATTTTATCAACGTGAAATCTCATCGGCGGCGCACTCCACAATAAACGACACTTACCCCCTTCGCCGTCGGACCCGCCGCGTGGTCAATTCACTGCAAGGGGCGAACGAAATGGGTTCTGCTGCCGACTTCCATGGGATTGGGGGTTGGAAAGGACTCGGAAGCCGAAGAAGGGGGCGAGGGACGGCCTTTGCGCTGGCCCTGGTTGCGGCGGGGACGATCGTTGCGCGGCCGCCGATCGGGGCGAGGGCGAGGCTGGGAGCGATTGGTCTGGGTGATCGCGCGAATGGTTTCAGTCAAAAGTGAGTCGCCATGCTCGGTGGGATACAGGACTTCCAGCAAGACTTTCGTCAGCGGGGCGTCACAGCGGAAGACCCGGACGGCTTCGCCATCATCAGCATCGGGCAGCGCCGGGACCATGATGAGATTGTTTTTCTGAAGGGCGAGTTCGATCTCCGGCCATGCCGCATCGAGGGCCGACCGTTCGACGCCGGTGTTCCGCAGGAGTTGCGCAGCGTCCACCCGGGTGTAAGTCAGCTGCTGCGGGTGACAGCGTTGCAGGATGTGATCAATGAATTCTTGCATCGTGGCGTTTTCCATGAATTAAACCGGTTTTATTTGATTTCGATAGATTGTTTGAGCAACGGAAACCAGCCCAGCGAGCTGGCGGGCGGATCGGCAACAGAGGCCTATTTCCATTTCCAAAGGCGGCGGGCAAAATTCGGAGGGGTTTTCCGAATCCGACACCCCGGCCGCCATGTCCCAAGCTAGCGTATTTGATCGCAAGACACAACCCACGAATTTCCCTGGATTCTATCAGGCCCTGAGAGGCAATTCGAGCGTGAAAATGGCGCCGGTTCCGGGGCCCGCGCTGTAAACGCTCAGCGAACCGCCCATTTCCTTCGCGGCGTTGGCGCCGCTGTGGAGGCCGAAACCGTGGCCTTTTTTCCGCGTGGTGAAGCCGTGGCCGAAAATGCGGGTAAGATTCTCGGCGGTGATGCCGATGCCATTGTCTTGCACTGTGACCTGCACCCGCTCGCCCGGCGCGGGACGGAGGCCAAGAATGATTTTTTTATCGGGACGCGGATCGTCCACCAGCGCGCCCTTGGCGTTGCTGATCAAGTTGACGAGGATTTGCAGCGCCTTGTGTTTGTCCACCATCACCAGGGGGGCGGCATGATAATCCCGGCGCACCTCGATCCGTTGTTGCGCCAGGCCGGAGCGATTGATGGCCAGAGCGTCATCCAGCAAGGTCGCGAAGGAGATCTGCTCCAGGACGCCCGACACTCGGGCGTAATTCTGCTGCATGGCAACGATCTCCTTGATGTGCTCGATGTTGCGGGCGACGACCGCATGCTCGGCCTGCAAATCGGCGTGCTCCCGGCCCAGGTGCTCGGCCAATTGAATGATGAAGCCCGGAACAGCCTTGCCGCGGGCATCGTGGGTCAGAAAATCGGACAAGTCGTCGGCGTTTTCCTTGAGAATGGCGGCGACTTTCACGAGGGTGGCGACTTCCGACTTGCGCAAACGCTCATGAATAAGGGTTGTGGAGACGTTCACGCTGTTCAGGACATTGCCCACATTGTGCAGGACGCCCGTGGCGACCTCGGCCATGCCAGCTTGGCGGGAAGCGGAAACCAATTGCGCATGGACGTTTTCCAACTCGACGCCCGCGCGCTTGCGATCCAGGGCGCTGACAATAATTTGCGCCACGAGCTCGAGCACCGTCACATTGTCGTCCGTCCAGCGGCGCGCCGCGGCGCGCGAGGCCAGGCCCAGGAAACCCATCGCCTGCCCGCCAAACCGCAACGGGACTGCGGCCACGGATTGAATCTGCAAGCGGTCCATCAGCGCCGCTTCGGCCCGGGCGCTCGGCGGCCATTCCAACGCATCCCCGACGTGGATGGCGCGCAATTGCCGCATGTTTTCCATCCACCAGGAATGAGCGTGACCATCGAATTTTTCCGGCCATCCGGGCGCGCCGGCGTGCGCCGGGTCTGACCATTGGTGGACACATTGGGCGACGCCGCCATTTTCAGAAAAAACGGCCACCCAACTTAAATCGGCGCCCTTGCAGACGCCGATCACGCCGAGGGCCCAGCGGATGCCGTCATCGATTTCGGCCGCAGGCAAATTAATGAAGCGGGCGGAGATTTCGCTGACGGCTTTCTCCAGATCCAAACGATGATGCAATGCCGCTTCCGCCTTTTTCCGCTCCGAGATATCCACGGCGAGCACCAAACGCGCCGGACGCCCCCCAAACTCCAGGGCATGCGTGGTGATGTCCACGTCCAGCAGGCGCCCCTCTTTCGTTTGATGCCGCCATTCACCGGTGTGGGCCAGCGGAGGACTGGCGGCGGCGGAACGAACGACACGATCGGCATCCTCCGGGGGCCGAATGTCCTTGATGGTCATGGCCAGAAGCTCCTCGTGGCTGTACCCGTAACGCGCGACCGTCGCGTCATTGGCGGCCAGGAACTTCAGGGAGCCATTTTCGGAGACGTACATCGGGATTGGATTGCTGTCAAAAAGAAGACGATAGCGCGCCTCGGAAAGGCGCAGGGCCTGGTCCTGATCCTGGATGCGCGCGAGCATTTGATTGAATGCGAGCGTCAACGCGCCCAGTTCATCCGAGCCGCGCGAGCGCGCGCGCAGGGCGTAGTTCTGCTCGCTGGTCACATGCCGCGCGGTTTCGGCTAATTGCTGGATCGGCTCCGAGACCACGCGCTGCAACGACGAGGAAAGCAAGAGCGCCAGCAGCAAGGCCATCGGCAGGATCAGACCGAGCGTCACCAAATAAGTGCGGTTAACCTCCGCCTGCATGGCCTGGAAATCGAAGCGCAGGAAAAGGGCGCCGACACTTTTGCCGTTCAATTTCACAGGCTGCGTCAAGACGAGATGCGGGCCGTCATGATGGAAACCCACCGTCAGCAGAAGGTTGCTCTGAACCAACTGCGCCGGGGCGCGGCCGAAGGAGGCAAGGCTGGAGCCGTTGGGCAAATAAAGGGCGCCCCCCAGCACATGACGTTTGGCCTGCAGGGCGGCCAAGGTTTGCGCGGCGGTGTCCGGGTCCTTGAAAGCCAGGGCGGCGGTGCTGTTGGCCGCGATGATCTCGCCTTGGGCGCGGAGGTCCTGGGAAATCGCCTGCCCGGTCTGGAACCACTGAAAGGTGAAAACCACCAAAAGGGTCAAGCATAGCGTCACCACGTTGGCCAGGAGGATGACCACGATCAGCTTCTGCTTAATGGGGATGTTGTGAAAAAATTTCATCTTTCCTGCACAATCCGGGCCACGCGGAGCAGGTTGGAATTCAACCGCAACCCGGCCCGCTCCGCGGCGCGGGGGTTGATTTCAAAGCGCACTTTGCCGTCCTCCATCAGGAACCGGATCATGCCGCCACGCTCATTGAACTGCTCGCTTTCGCCCACCGTCAGGATGGGCCGTTCTTTCATGCTCCCCAGCAGGGCCGGCAGACGGTCTTTTTCGGAGCGGCTGACAAATAAAATCTGGCAGGCGCCCGGCGCCGCCCCCGCCCCGAAGCGTTTCACCACGAGCGGATGCGCCGCCACCCTTTCATCCTTGATCAATCCATCCAGCAAATCCCCAAACGGATCGTCGCCCACGATGCCAATGGTCAGCGGCGCGTTGGTGGCGGCAAAAGATTGGGAGGGCCATTCCACGAATTGGGCAAAATTAAAAAGAAACGCCGCCTTGACCTCATATTCAGTGGGAGCGGGAGCATCGGCATGACAGGACCACGCGCCCAGCGCGAGAGCGAGGCAAACTATCCAGCAACCGAGGCGCGAGCTTTTATCTCTCCCGCTCGCGGGAGAGGCGATGTCGCGACATGGCAGTTGCATCATGGCATTGCGCCTTCAAAACCGAAAGGTCAGCTTGACCCGAAAGGAGCGTCCATCCTGCGCGACGAATTCCTCGGGGAAATCGCGTCCGACAGGATTGGCATAATGGCGGTCAAAGACGTTGTAAACACTGGCAGAAACCTCCAAGCCCTTCGCCAATTCACGCGTCAGGAGCGTGAAGTTGGCGATGACAAATCCAGGCGTTGTGGCCGTTCGGTCGGTGGAGAGGCGTTCGCTCATTGCTTGCAGCTCCAAACCGGCGAGAACCTTTTCACGATACAGGGGAACCGCCAAATCCATTTTGGCCATGTGCCGGGGCGAGTCGCTCAGCCAGGCGCCGGTGGCGACATCGCGCCCATCGGCATAAGTATAACTGACACGTCCGCGCCACCCGCCCTCCCAGCGGCCCTCTAATTCCACTTCGGCGCCTTCGACCTTGGCTTTGCCGGTGTTGAGAAATGTGATTCCGCCGACCGCTGGATTGGCGGTTTCATCAACCTGCGTGATCTCATTGCGGATGTCGTTGCGAAATACGCCCGCCGTCAGTCGCAACGGTCGGGCCAGCTGCTGTTCCCAATCCCACTCGTAGGAGCGAACCGTTTCCGCTTTTAGGCTGTAGTTGGGCACGTAGCCAGGCGCGTTATAGGCGAATTCGCTGACATTCGGCGCCCGATAAGCCTGGCCGGCGAGAAGTTTGAAAGTCGTGCCCGGCCAAGGTGAATAAAGAATGCCCCCGCGCGGATTGGCGGTTTCGCCAACGGTGGAGTAATAATCGAAGCGGCCGCCCAAATCCAACGACAGGTTGGTCAGAATGGCATACTCATCCTGGGCGTAAATTCCAAGATTATGCTTGTCGCCATGCTGGTCCTGCACCGTCAGCGGCGGACTGTCAAAATAATACTTGCCGCTGATGGCGGCGTCGTCGCGGCCTTCCAGGCCGAACAAAACCTGATGGCGCTCCCAGAAGGTGCGGGAGGCCTGCAGTTCCCCGCCGGCGGATTCGGTGGCGTCGCGCTCGTGGCCCAGGGCGATTTCGCCCGGCGCTCCCAGGCCCAGGGCTCCGGCGTCGAATGGCCCATCCGCGGCGTAATGATAGCCGTCGTACGCCGCGCGGGCTTGGAGCGTCCACCCCGCTTCGGTTTCATGTTTCCAACGCAACTCCGCATACTCGCGCTGGTCCAGGACATCGTTAGGATTGACATCGAAAAGTGCGCCGTAAGCGGCGGTCGGCAAGGCCTTCTTCCGCTGGTTGAAAGCGCCCTCCAGCGTAAATTCTTGATAAGTGGCCGAGACGAAAATCCGCGCGGCGCGCTCGCCGTCCAAGCCATCGGCAAAGCCGCCGTTGACCGATTGGAATTCCGGGAAATACAGATGACGGTGGCCCGCGTCATCCAAATCAGTGGCCGAGACCAGCACTTCCAAACCGTTGGTGAACAGCCAGCCATAACTGAGCCGTCCGGAATAAGCGCCAAAGGCGCCGGCGGAACTGGATAATTCGCCCCCCTGCACATCGCGACCCCGCCGCGTAATGACATTGATCACGGAAAAAAAGGCGTTATCCCCATAAAGGGCCGAACCCGGGCCGCGAATCACTTCCACGCGGTCGATCAAATCCACATCCAGCGGAAAATCGTCGTAGGTGTAGGCCGCGCCCACCAGGGCGTCGTTCAAACGATGACCGTTCACCATCAGGAGGATACCGTCGCCATAGCTGCCCGGGCGATTAACTCCCCGCAACCCCGCGACGCTGTAACCGCGGTCAAAATCCACATAAAAGCCGCGCACGCTGTTTAACAAATCGCCCAAGGTCCGGTAGCCGAAATCCTGGATGTCCTCCTCCGTCACGATGCTGACGCTGGCGGGGGCCGCCGTGACCGCCTCCTCATGCTTGGAAGCCGCGTACACGGTTTGCACCTTGATTTCCATCAGGTCTTCGAGGCTCATTTTTTTGAGCCGGGCGGATTGGGCGGGAGGAAGCGAATCCTCGGCGGGGGCTGGGCCGCAAAAGGCCACGAAGGCGCACGCCCCCGCCACCGCCATGCTCAAGGATCCGCGCAGTCTAGCGATAGGCGACATAATCCATTTGGATGCCGACAAGACCGGCGGTTGCCGGGCTTACAACACTTCACGGATTCTATCGGAAGGCAGGGGGACGACGTGCAAACGGATCTTGCGATACCTTCACCGAATTTTGCGTCAAGACGCTGTCACCGACGCCAGGAGAGGCGACGCGGGCGAGCGGTCGAGCGCCTCATTGACGCTGCCGCGGCGGTAGCCTTGCAAGTCGAGCGTAACGTGCACGTAGCCGATTTTCTTCAACGCCTCAGCCACGCGGGCATAGGCGTTGTCAGTAAGAAATTTAGGCATTTCGCCGGCCCCCACCTCGATGCGCGCCAGATGGGTTTTGACGCCTTGGGCGCTCATTTCGTGGTGACGCACCCGCACGTCGTAAAATCCGAGATCGCGCAGCACGTTTTCGCCTGCTTCGATCATGGACAGTTTTTCGGTGGTGACCGCCTCTCCGTAGGGCACGCGGGAACTGAGGCAGGCCATCTGCGGTTTGTCCGCCGTGGGAAGGCCAAATTGGGCGGACAACGCGCGGATTTCCGCCTTGGTCAACCCCGCTTCCTTCAACGGGGCGCGCACTTCAAACTCCCCAGCCGCTTTGGCGCCGGGGCGGAAATCGCCGACATCACTGGCGTTCTCGCCGTAAGCAATCACGGCAAAATTCTCCGCTTTAGCCAGCGGCGTCAACTCGGTGAAAAGCTCGTGCTTGCAGAAATAGCAGCGATTCGCGGGGTTTGCCAGGTAAGCCGGGTTATCGAACTCGGCCGTTTGCAAAATTCGCAAAGGAAGGGAGAACTGATTCGCAACCGCAATCGCATCATTAAATTCCCGCCGCGGCAAACTCGGCGAATCGGCCAGCGCGGCCAGCGCCCGCTCGCCCAAAACCTGGTGCGCCACATAGGCCAGGAACACCGAATCCACCCCGCCCGAGTACGCCACGAGACACGATCCGTAAGACCGGAGAATAGTTTGCAGGCGTTCCAATTTGCTCTCAGACACAAAAGCAATCTGCCATCGAAGCCCCGGCAAGTCGAGCCGCGCTCTTAAGCCGCCTTGAACTCGACACCGGCAAAAACCTCCGCGAGCGGAAGTTCAATCCCCAACGCTGCCAGGGACAGGGCCGCCGCCCGCCCCTCGATGTCCCGCAACAACCATTCGCCGCTGGCTTGGCGGATGAATTGCTCGACATGCGGCTTGGATTGACTGACCAGCAGGTATTCCCGCAGGGAGGGAATCCGCCGATACAATTCAAACTTCCGTCCGCGATCATCGGATTCGCTGGAAGGAGAAAGCACTTCCACGATCACAGTTGGATTCAGCAAAACGTCATCATGGCCTGATTCAGTCTGCAAGCTTCCGCACACGACGGAAACGTCAGGATAGGTGTACGCGTCCGCCATCTCGATTTTAACGCGTAGATCAGAAGTGAATGCAAAACACTTTCCTCCTTCGAGCCGGTTTCCCAAGTGACGAATCAAGTTCGCCGAAATGCGGCTGTGCGCGGGAGTTCCACCGGCCATGGCATACACATCGCCGTCCCGAAATTCGCTCTTGGTTTCCGCGGCGCGCTCCATTTGCAGGTATTCAGACGCGCTGAGGCGTCGGATGGGCGTGGCATGAGCCATCGGGAAAAGGTAATCAGCGCTCGCGCTGAAGCAAGACAAACCCGCTCACGCCGTCACCAGCGTGCCGACGAATTCGCCGAGGACGACCCGCTTGAGATTGTGCTCCTTGAACAAGTCAAACACAATAATGGGCATCTTGTTGTCCATGCAGAGCGAGAAGGCGGTGGAGTCCATCACTTTCAATTGCTTCTGCAAGGCCTCGATGTAGGTGATGCGGTCGAAGCGTTTGGCTTTGGGGTTCTTCTTGGGGTCGCTGTCGTAAATGCCATCGACCTTGGTCGCTTTGAGGATGACTTCGGCGCCGATTTCGTTGGCGCGCAGGGCGGCGGCGGTGTCGGTGGAAAAATAAGGATTGCCCGTGCCGCCGCCAAAAATCACGACGCGATTTTTTTCGAGATGACGCACGGCGCGGCGGCGAATGAAGGGCTCGGCGACCTGCGACATGGTGATGGCGCTTTGCACGCGGGTGGCGACGCCGCGTTTTTCGAGGGCGTCCTGGAGCGCCAGGGCGTTGATGACGGTGGCGAGCATGCCCATGTAATCGCCGGTGGCTCGCTCAATGCCTTTTTCCCCGCCCGAAGCGCCGCGATAGATGTTGCCGCCGCCAACGACGACGACGATTTCCACGCCCAATTCGCGGACTTCCTCGATCTGCCGAGCCATCTCGAAGATCGATTCCGGGGAAACGCCGACGCCATTATCGCCCCCCAACGCCTCCCCGCTTAACTTGATGAGGATTCGGCGATATTTCGGAC
Source organism: Verrucomicrobiia bacterium (assembly GCA_035551475.1). Taxonomy (GTDB): domain Bacteria; phylum Verrucomicrobiota; class Verrucomicrobiia; order Limisphaerales; family Palsa-1400; genus DASZMX01. The sequence goes on along the minus strand of DASZMX010000125.1, from coordinate 61,141 downwards.
GACGTTCTTTTTTCATGCGCGCCCGGCTGTTGTAACAACCGGGGCGCGAGGCGTCAATCACATACCGCCCAACTGGAAGCGGACGAAGCGGCGAATCTCAATTTCGTCACCGAGCTGTTTGCCCACGGTCCCAATGTGCTCTTTGATGGTGACTTCGGAGTTGCGCTTGACAAAGCCCTGGTCCAGGAGGCAGACGCCGCCATAGAATTTCTCGAGCTTGCCTTCGACGATTTTGGCGATGGCTTGGGGCGGCTTGCCCTTGACCTGGTCGGCGGCGATTTCCTTTTCCTTCGCCACGAGATCAGCGGGCAATTGCTCGCGCGAAACGACGAGCGGATTAGCCGCGGCGATTTGCAACGTGATGTCGCGCACCGCTTGTTTGAATTCTTCGGAAGCGGAAGTGGCCTCCTTGCCGGCGCCGACTTCCACCAGCACGCCCACCTTGGAGCCGGTGTGAATGTAGGCCGCGATCAAGCCGTTGCCGCCCACTTCGTAGCGGACGGAGCGCGCGATCTGAATGTTCTCGCCAATTTTGGCGACGGCCGCGATGCGCTCGGAATCGAGCGATTCAATGGTCGCCTGTCCGGCCAGTTTGCGGGCCACTTCGTCGCTGAACGCCTTGAAGGTTTCGTTGCGAGCCACGAAATCGGTCTCGCAGTTCACTTCCACCAGCACGCCCACTTTGGCGCCGGGTTGGATGTGCTGCGCAATGACGCCATCCTTGGCTTCGCGCGAGGCTTTCTTGGCGGCGGAGGCGACGCCCCGCTTGCGCAAGAGATCGACGGCGGCGCTGATGTCCCCATTGGCCTCGACCAGCGTTTTTTTGCAATCCATCAAGCCTGCGCCGGTCATCTCGCGAAGCTTGGCCACATCGGCTGCGGTAAATTCTGCCATGTTTTAATCCGTTCTCGGTTGAAAGGTTAAAGTCCAGCTTAAGCTGCCACCGGCGCGGGCGCGGCAGGAGCGGGAGCGGCTTCGGGTTGGGCGGCGGCCTGGTCAGCGGGAGCGGCGGCGGCGCCTTCGGCGGCTTGTTCGGTTTTGCGGCGGCCGTACTTGGATTCATATTCCGCGCGGGCTTGCGTGACGGTCTGCACAACCGTTTGCAAAACCAAACGCACGGAGCGAATCGCGTCGTCATTGCCGGCGATGGGATAATCCACAAGATCAGGATCGCAGTTGGTGTCCACCAACGCGACGATCGGGATTTTCAAGCGGCGGCCTTCGGCGATGGCGTTATGCTCGCGCTTGATGTCCACGACGAACATCGCGGCGGGATATTTTTCCATCGAGCGGATGCCGTCCAGATTCTTGAAAAGACGCGCAGCCTCGCGGCGATACATCGATTGCTCTTGTTTGCCGTAATTGTTGATGCTGCCATCGGTTTCCCATTTTTCGATGGTCTTCAAACGGGCGATGGAGCGCTTGATGGTGTTGAAATTGGTGAGCGTGCCGCCGAGCCAGCGTTCGGTCACGTAAAGCTGGCCGCAAGCCTTGGCCGATTCCTTGACGGCTTCCTGGGCTTGTTTCTTGGTGCCGACGAACAACACCAAACCGCCTTTGCTGACGGTGTTGTGCAGGAAATCGCAAGCCGCCTCAAGTTGGGCCAGCGTCTTGCTGAGATCGATAATATGAATGCCGTTGCGCGCGTCGAAGATGAACTTCTTCATTTTCGGATTCCACCGGCGCGTCTGATGGCCAAAATGAACCCCTGAATCCAATAATTCCTTAATGCCAATACTAATCACAATTTTCCTTTTGTTAAAAGCCGCCTTTCGGCCGCCATCCCGCGGAACACGGGATTAATTTAGATGTTATTATGGCCGCCCATCTCCACACGGAGACAGAAGTTTAGGCCGTTTTCCGCCTGCCCAAGGCAAACGGAACGGTGAATATAGGTGAACAGGGCCGCCGCGCCAACTGATTTCGCCAAGTTTTTTTGCCCTCAAACCAGGGCCAAACGCGCGACATACGCGCCGTCCGTGCCGTCCAAAAACGGCAGCAGCCGCCGCTCGGATTGGAGCGCGAATTCCGGGCGTTCCCGCAGAAAATCAGCCACGACCATCTCGTTTTCCTCGGCTTCCAGACTGCACGTGCTGTAGGCCATCACCCCGCCGGGTTTAAGTTTGGGAGCGGCGGCGGCGAGAAGTTCAAGCTGGGTTCGGCGCAGGCGCTCCATTTCCGCCAAGGTCACCCGCCAGCGCAGTTCCACCCGGCGGCGTAACACACCCGTATTGGAACAGGGCGCATCTATTAATATGCGGTCAAACAACCCTTCGCCGCCGCTGTCCAGCACAGCCATTCCGGTTTGCACGCACGCGGCGCCGAGCCGGGCGCAATTTTCCTCCAGCAATTTGAGCCGCCCCAAATGCAGGTCCAGCGCGAGGATGCGGCCTTGGTTCTGCATGCGTTGCGCCATGAACGTCGTTTTGCCGCCCGGCGCCGCGCACAGATCGAGGATTCGTTCGCCGGGTTGCGGGCTAAGCTCCCGCACGGCGAGGAGGGTGCTGGGATCTTGGATGTAAAACCGGCCTTCCACGAACGATGGAAGTTTGGCCAATGGGGGATGCGACAATAGCTCAAACACCACGTTCTCCTCCACCCACGGAAACGACCGCGACGCAAACGTCACGCCTTCCGCCGACCATTGTGCCATGAGTCTAGCGGCATCGCCTTTGGGCGTATTGACGCGCGCGTAGGTGGGCGGAACGGTGTTGTTCCATTGCAAAAGCTGATTGGTTTGGTCCCGGCCCCACTTTGCCTGCCACCGTTCCACGAGCCAGTCCGGATGCGATTGGCCGATGGCCGGCTGTGAGATTTTCAAGGCTGCCAATTCCTGCGCCGTTTGGTCGCGCTCGCGAATGTAGCCACGCAAGATGGCGTTTAGGAAACCGGCTTTCGGCCCGAATCCCAGGCGTTTGGCCAGCTCCACCGTTTCATGGACGGCGGCGTGATCGGGAATTCGATCCAGCCAGAAAAGTTGGTACAATCCGAGCCGCAAAAGAATTTGCAGGACGGCGGTTTGGGCGCGTCCGTTGGTTTTGCGGTCGATCAGCCAGTCCAAAGCGCGCTGCCAGCGCACCACGCCAAAAACCAATTCCTGACACAAGCCGCGATCAGCGGACGAAAGCGGACGCCGGGCCAGCTCTGCGTCGAAAAGGTCCTCAATAAACGCGGAGGTTCCCTGCCTCCGAAGTATCTGCACGGCAATTTCTCTTGGTTTTTGGGCGCTCACGAATAATACTTATAGTGGATATGGGACGCGAGAACATGAAAGAAGAATTTGAAAAGCTGGCGACCGCCGGAAAAATCACCAAGCAGCAAATCGAACCGCTTGTTAAATTAACCGACAGCGGTTATTGCCATCATCGCAGTTGGGGCTTTGGGAAGATCGTTTCGGTGGACACTGTTTTTTCCCGTTTCATCATCGATTTTCAAGGCAAGCAAGCCCATCCGATGGATCTCGGTTTTTCCGCCGAATCGCTCAAAGCCATCCCGACCGACCATATTTATGCCCGCAAAGTTTCGGACTTGGAAGGATTGCGCCAGATGGCGGCGTTGCATCATTTGGACTTGATCAAACTGGTCCTGCAAAGCTTTGGCGGACGGGCCACGGTGGATCAAATTCAACAGGCTTTGGTGCCGGACGTCATCGCGGATGACTGGAAAAAATGGTGGGAAGCGGCCAAGCGTGAATTGAAGAAAGACGGCCATTTTCAAGTGCCGCTGAAAAAATCCGAGCCGATCATCTATCAGGCCAAGGAAGTCTCGCTGCAAAACCGGTTGATGGAGGAATTTCGCGCCGCCAAAGGACTCAAGGCGCGCACGACGGTCGCATACGAGATCCTGAAAAATTTGCCGGATTTTACCGACAAGGACGCCGCCGCGAAGGAAGTGATTCCGGCGCTCAACACGGAAATCGGCACGCATCAACGCACCCAGCCGTCCGTGGCGCTGGAAGGAATTTTTGTCCGTGACGAACTGCGCGAAGCGTCCGGGGCTGCGGCCATTCCGGGTGAGATTCCCGCCTCCGCGATTTGGCAGCAGGAAGCCAATCGCGTGGGTTCCACCCTCGAAGCGATGCCCGCCGCCAAACACCGCCGCGCGCTGGCGTCGTTCCGCGAATCCGCTCCCGAAAAATGGCATGAATCCCTCCTCGGCGCGCTCAATCATGTTTCCGCCAAGCTCGCGAGCGAACTGACACACGCCCTGATCTCGGGCGGGAAAATGGACGCGCTCAAGGACAATCTCTCGCGGCTCATCAGCCAGCACCAAGCCAGCAGCGAACTCCTCCTCTGGCTGGCGCGGGAACGCTCCGACACCTTTGCCGACATCCTGACACCCGAAGTTTTCCGCGCCATGCTCACCGCGATGGAGCGCGATCAGTTCAATGAAAAGCGCTCCAACAAACTGCGCGATTTCATCCTCGACGACCAGACCTTGCTCGTGGAGTTGATCGGTTCGGCGGATTTGGAAGTCATCAAGGATTTGACCCGCGCCTTGCAGCTTTCGCCCTGTTTCGACGACATGGACAAGCGCTCCTTATTGGCACGCATCGTCAAGAGTTACCCGGCCATTCAGTCGCTGATTTCCGGCGAGCAAACCCGGCAGGACACCACCTATGTTGTCTCCTGGGAAAGCCTCGAACGGCGCAAAAACGAATACGCCGAACTGGTGCAAAAGGCCATTCCGGCCAATTCCAAGGAAATCGCCATCGCCCGCAGTTACGGCGACCTGCGCGAAAATCACGAATACAAGGCCGCCAAGGAAATGCAGAAGATTCTGATGCGCCGCAAAAGCGAATTGGAATCCCAACTCGTGCGCGCGCGCGGCAGTGATTTTGCCAATCCCAAAACGGACGTCGTCAGCATCGGCACGATCGTGAGCGTCACCGACCTCGCGCAGGGCGCACAGGAGCGCTACACCGTTCTCGGCGCGTGGGATTCTGATCCCGATAAAGGCGTGATCAGTTACCTCACACCCGTGGCGCAATCACTCCTCAACCACAAGCCCGGCGAAGAAATCGAAATCCCGGGCGATGGCGAGAAAAAGCGTTACCGGATCGATGCGATTGTGGCGTTTACGCCTCCAGCTTCGCCGTCAAACTAATTTTCGCGTTCAGGACGCGCGAGACCGGGCAATTGGCCTTGGCGTCCTGGGCGATCTCCTGGAATTTTTCCGCGCTGATGCCGGGCACCTGCCCCGACAGCGTCAAGTCGATCGTCGTGATCGTCCAATTTCCGTTCACCTGCTCCAGGGTCAGGGCGGCTTCGGTCGCGAGCTTTTGCGGCGTGAACCCGCCCTTCCCCAGCGCCGCCGAAAAAGCCATGGTGAAACAACCGGCATGAGCCGCTGCGATCAATTCCTCTGGATTCGTCCCCGGCTCGTTTTCGAAGCGGGTTGTAAAAGAATAGGGGGTTTGCTTGAGCACGCCGCTTGGGGTCGTCAGCGCGCCTTTGCCTTTTTTGAGATCACCATTCCAGACAGCCGATGCAGTTCGTTTCATAGTGAGGGTTAAGCTAATCGTTGCTGAAAAAAGCGCCACTGCCAAACTTTGCGCTTGCGACTGGCGGCAGAGTCCGTAGATTTCAGCGCTACGGATGGGGCGTTAGCTCAGTTGGTAGAGCGCCTGAATGGCATTCAGGAGGTGAGGGGTTCGAGCCCCCTACGCTCCACCATCCGCACGGTAACTTCTGGCACGGTCGGTATTTTCCCATTGGCGCGCCGCGGGGTTGCGGTTACAAGTGTGCGGCCACGCATGGAAACAAACTCTTCGCCCCGCTCACGCCATTGGTGGGCTCTGCTCGATCGCTATCAAAAATATGTTTTTCTCATGGCCTCGCTGGCGTGGATGTTTGATTGCCTGGGCCAGCAGGTTTTCATCATCGCGCGCAACCCGGCGCTGACCCAATTGCTGCCGCCCGGAACTTCGGCGGATGTGATCAAATCGTGGGCCGGTTATTCCACCACGATTTTTGTGCTCGGCTGGGCGACGGGCGGATTGATCTTCGGGGCGCTGGGCGACCGGCTTGGGCGTTCGCGGTGCCTCGCGATTTCCATCCTGCTTTACGGCCTCTGCACGGGCTTGTCGGCCTTTGCGACGGGGCCGGTTGATTTTTGCGTGTATCGGCTGATCACTGGCGTGGGCGTGGGCGGCGTGTTCGGGCTGGCGGTGGCGCTGTGCGCCGACTCGTTGCCGGATGCGGCGCGCCCGCATGCGCTGGGTTTGTTGCAGGCGTTGTCCGCGGTCGGGAACATGGTGGCGGGCTTGTTCGGCGTGCTGCTGGGCTATTGGGAATTGACGGGCGGCGGCCACAACGGCTGGAAGACGCTGTTTATCATCGGAGCCGTGCCCGCCTTGGTTTGCGTAGGGCCGCAATTTCGCATGGCCGAGCCTGTCAAATGGACGGAGGCTCGCGCGCAGGGAATTTTGACCGGAGTGCGGTTTGGCTCTTATGCGTCGCTCCTGGGCGAAGCGCGATGGCGGAAGCCGGCGCTTTTTGGGATGTTGCTGTGCGTTGCGGGCGTGGTGGGGTTGTGGGGCATTGGATTTTTCAGCCCGGAATTGGTCAATTACGTGATCGGCAAGGCGCTGGCGGCGCAGCACGCGCCGGCGGCGGAAATTGCGGGGCGCAAATTGATGTGGACGGGCGGCACCATGATCGCCCAGAATTTCGGATCATTTCTCGGCATGATCGCCTTCACCAAACTGGCGCAACGCTATGGCCGCAAATGGATTTTCGCGCTGGCCGCAGTGTGCGCCTATGTCAGCACGGTCGTGGTGTTTAAATTCCTGAATCAACCGTGGGAATTATTCGTGCTCTGTCCGGTCATGGGATTTTTCCAACTGGCGCTGTTCGCTGGCTTCGCGATTTATCTGCCGGAGCTGTTTCCGTTGCGGCTGCGCAGCACCGGAACGAGTTTTTGCTACAACGTGGGCCGGTTTGTGGCTGCCAGCGGTCCCTTCACGCTCGGCCTGTTGCAGGCGCAATTGGCCCACAACGCCCCCACTGACGAGTTGAAAATGGAGGCGTTTCGCAATGCCTGCTGGTGGGTCAGCTCGATTTATTTGCTCGCGCTGCTGGCGCTCCCTTTCCTGCCCGAAACCAAAGGGCAGCCGTTACCGGAATGAAAACCTGCCGCCACCGTCTGCTCTGCCTCACGGCGCTTGCCCTGGCGCCCGTCCTGCACGCCGGTGATTTCACCCTTGGCGGCGCCATCACTACGGGAGCGGGGCCGGTCTCGGTGCAAGCCGCCGATTTCAACGGTGATGGCAAAATCGATCTTGTTTCGGCCAATGAAAGCGACAACAACCTGACCGTTTTCACCAACCTCGGCCGCGCGACCTTTTTGCCGGCAGCCACCCTGCCCGTCGGCAGCGGACCCCAATGCGTGCTGGCTACGGACATCAATGGGGATGGCAAACCCGATCTCGTGGCCGCCAACGGCTTTGATAACACCCTGACTGTTTACACCAACAACGGGCATGGTGGATTCAGTTTGCTGGGAACTTTGGCGGTGGGCTCCTTCCCCAGCAGCCTCGCCGCAGCCGATTTTAATGGCGATGGCCGAATGGACCTGGCGTGTGTCAATAACAGCGGCAATACGGTGACGCTGCTCACCAACCGGGCCAACCAGAGTTTTGCGATCAGCACAAATCTGCCGGTGGGCGCGGGGCCGCAATTTGTGCTGGCGGCGGATTTGAACGGCGACAACCGGCCCGATTTGGCCGTCGCGAATTATAACGATGACACGGTGACCATTTTGACCAACAACGGCAGCGGCCGTTTGCTCAAGGCGTCGGTGCAGCCCACGGGCCTTGGCCCGAGCGCCCTGGCGCTGATTGATGTCAACGGCGACGGACTTCCCGACCTGCTCGTGGCTGATTCCGGCGATTCCATCATCACCGTTTTGACAAATGGCGGGCGCGGCCAATTCGGCCCGGCGGGCGTCATCCCCACCGACAATGGGCCGCAATTTTTGGTGGCAGCCGATCTGACGGGCGATGGGGTAAGTGACCTCGTGGTGGTGCATCCGTATGAAGATTCCGTCCTGACGCTCGGCAACGACGGGCACACAGCCTTGCAGCGGCGCTCGACGCTGCTGATCGCTCCCGGCTCGGGCCCTTACGCGGTGACAGCCGCCGATTTGAATGGCGATGGGCGTCTCGACTTGATCACCGCTGACGCCTTCAATAACACCCTCACGATCGCGACCAATTCCGGGCCGCCCTTCCTGAAGCAGAGCCTGGTGGCAGGCGGTTTTCACGCCTCGATCCACGGATTTGCCGGCGAAGCGTATGCGCTGGAATTCTCCACCAACCTCGTGAATTGGACCCGGTTGCAAGCGCACCTGTTGAACGGTCCATCCTGGGACTTTATTGACTCGGCGGTCGCCAACGCGCCGCAACGTTTTTACCGAACGCTCAAGTTGCAGCCGATCGGCATCACGAACACCGGATATACGCCGCGGGTGGGCTTCCAATTGGTGGTGAGCCCGGCGAGCGGCGCCCGCTATGTCGTGCAGGCTTCCACCAATCTAGTGCAATGGACGCCCCTCCAGACCAACACGGGCACGAATGTCGGTTGGAGCTATTCGGATGCGGGAGCCACGAATCTGCCGCGGCGATTTTATCGGCTGGCCGCGCCATGAACTCGCGCCGCGCCAAACTCCTGGGATGGTGCGCCGCGCTGGTTTTCGGTCCCCTGCTCCCGCTCCTGGCGGAACTGCCTGAGCTGACCACCGCCGCCGCCGTGCGCAACCTCTCGCCCGAGGAAGCGGCCAGGAATTATCCCGTGCGCCTCAAAGGCGTCCTGACGTTTTGGGATCAAAGCCAATTCCTGCGTTTCGTGCAGGATGACACGGCGGGCATTTATTTTTTCACCCGCGAAACCATCACCAACGTCGTCCTCGCCGCGGGCGACACGGTGGAAATTGAAGGCCACTCCAATCGCGGAGAATACGCGCCGATTGTGGACGTCGCGCAAATCCGGCGCCTCGGCCGCGGAGCCTTTCCGACGGCCAAAGCGGTGGACATCGAGCAATTGAGCAGCGGCCAGGAGGACAGCCAGTTCCTGGAAATTCACGGGCTGGTGCGCGCCGTGCGTTTTGACGAGCGCAACCAGTATTACTTGGTGGACATCACCAGCGGCGGCCAGACCTTGACCGCCATGACGCGCAGCCTGCCGGCGCGGACGGGGCTGGATTTGATTGACAGCGCCATCATGGCGCGCGGTGTGGCGGTGACGCGATTCAACTTGCGGCGGCAAGCCTTCAGCATTCGCCTGCTGGCCCCGCGCGCGGACGACCTCGTGATCGAGAAACCGCCCAGCGGCGACACGTTTGCCTCACCGCCCAAGGCCCGCGCGATCAGCAGCCTGCTGCAATTTTCCCCGCAAGGGACGGCCGGCCACACCGTGCGGGTGGCGGGCGCCGTGATTTATCGGCAGGCGCCGGACGTGGTTTACATCGAGGACGACAGCACCGGGTTGTATGTGCAAACGGCCCAGCCTGATCCCTTGCGTCCGGGCGATCATATCGAAGCCCTCGGGTTCGCGGCCACCGGCGGCTACAATCCCATGTTGCAGGACGCGGTGTTTCGCCGCCTCAGTTCCGGCCCGCCGCCGGCCCCGGATGTGGTCTCGGCGGATGAGGCGCTTTCAGGCAAACACGATTGCCGATTGGTGCGCATCCAGGCGGTGGTTCTGGACCGCGCGCATCACAGCCAGGATCAATTTCTGGTGCTGCAATCCGGCGGATTTATTTTTCACGCCTACCTGGAGCGCAAAGGCCGCGGCGCGGATTTTACCCATCTCCAAAACGGCTGCACCGTCGCCGTGACGGGCGTATGCGTCGTCGATCCCGGGCAGGAATGGCATGCGGGCGAAGATTGGCGCGCGAAGTCGTTTCGCATCCTGCTTCGTTCCGCCGGGGATATTGAGCTGCTGCGCGCGGCGCCGTGGTGGGATTTGCAGAAATTTTTCTGGATGGCGGGACTCTTGTGCGGAGCGATGGCCGGGGCCTTCGCGTGGGTGGCCGCGTTGCGCCGCCGCGTCCGCCAACAGACGGGCATCATCCAGGAAAAGATGGAGCTGGAAGTGGCGCTGGAGCGGGAAATCCTCGAAATCAGCAATCGCGAGCAACGCCGCATCGGCCATGATTTGCATGACGGCGTGTGTCAACAATTGGCAGGCATCGGCCTGATGACCGCTTCGCTGGCGGATAAGCTGGAGGAAAAAGGCGCGCCGGAATCCGCCCAGATCGAGCGCATCGGCGGTTTGATCCAAACTGCCATCGCCCAAACCCGCGGCGTGGCGCGCGGGCTTTTTCCGGTGAAGCTGGAGGAAAACGGGCTGGCGCCGGTGCTGGAAGAACTGGCCGCCAACGCCAGCGAACTTTTCAAAACGAATTGCCATTTCTCCGCCCAAACGCCCCCGCCGCTCGTGCCAAACGATGTGGCCTTGCATCTTTATTATATCGCGCTGGAGGCGGTGGCGAACGCCGCCCGGCACGGCCAGGCCAGGAATATCTGGATCACGCTCGCGCCCGCCAAGGATCGTTACGCCCTGACGGTGCGGGATGACGGCGCGGGATTTGTGCTGCCGGGCCGCACGCCCGCGGGCATGGGGCTGCGCATCATGCAGCATCGCACCCGCGTCATCGGCGCGACATTGAACTTGCAGAGCGCGCCGGGGTCGGGCACGGCTATGACATGCGTCTTCACGGCCACGCCGCGAGCGGGCCTCAGCGAACATGGCGAACGAACAGCAGCGCATTCTAATAGTTGACGATCATCCGCTCTTCCGCGAAGGCTTGAGCCAGATGATCGAGCGCAACGCCGAATGGAAGGTGTGCGGCGAGGCGTCCGACGCCGCCGAGGCGCATCGCCTGGTGCGCGAGCTGCAGCCGGATTTGGTCATCATCGATATTTCCCTCGGGGCCTCGAGCGGCATTGACCTGATCAAAAGCCTCAAAGCGCAGGATGACGACCTGCCGATCCTGGTCATTTCCATGCACGACGAAACCCTGTTTGCCGAGCGCGCCATGCGCGCCAAGGCGATGGGCTACGTCATGAAGCATGAACCGGCCAAGACCGTGCAAGCCGCCATCGCCAAGGTTTTGTCCGGCAACATTTATCTGAGCGAGAAAATGTCCTCCGCCATGCTTTCCAAATTTATGCTGGGCAAAGAGGATGAACCCGGCTCGGCGATCGAGAGCTTGAGCGACCGCGAATTGGAAGTGTTCCGCATGCTGGGCCAAGGCAAAGGAACGCGCCAAATCGCCAAGGAATTGAATTTGTCCATTGCGACGATCAACTCCTTCCGCGCGCGCATCAAAGAGAAGTTGAGCCTGAAAAGCTCCAGCGAACTCGTGCTCCACGCCATGCGCCATTGCTTGCAAGAAGGCGCCAATGCGGGCGGCGGATAAGATTTTTTTTAACAGGAGGAAACAGAGGAAGCAGAGGGGGAGACGGGATTTGGAACTCCACGCGCTGTTGTTAATTCATTCCGCCTTTTCTCTCTGCTGCCTCTGCTTCCTCCTGTTAAAAATTCCTTTTTTTCAGCCGACGAATTCCAGCGCCGGATGTTGCGGAATCAAGCCGCGCATCGCCACAATCAATTCCGTCCGCGCATCAAAGAGAAACCAACCCTGAAAAGCTCCAGCGAACTCGTGCTCCACGCCAGGCGCCATTGCTTGCAAGAAGGCGCCAATGCGGGCGGCGGATAAGATTTTTTTTAACAGGAGGAAACAGAGGAAGCAGAGGGGGAGACGGATTTGGAACTCCACGCGCGGTTGTTAATTCATTCCGCCTTTTCTCTCTGTTGCCTCTGTTTCCTCCTGTTAAAATTTCCTTTTTTTCAGGCGACGAATTCCAGCGCGGGATGTTGCGGAATCAAGCCGCGCTCGAATGCCTGACCGAGGAAGCGCCGGATGGCTTCGCGGCCTTTTTCGCCGTAGTCCAGCGTCCAATGATTGACATACATGCCGACGAATTGATCGGCGAGCTTTTGGTCCATGTCCCGCGCGTATTGCAAGGCGTGCCGCACGGCGTCCGGGCGATGGTCGAGCCCATATTGAATGCTCGCCGCGAGGACCCGGGCGATGGCCGAGCGGGTCGCGGCCGGAAAGCGTTTGTGCACGACGTTTCCACCCAGCGGCAGGGGAAGGCTGTCGTTGTGTTTTTTCCACCAGGCGCCAAGGTCTTCGCACACCACCAACCCTTCGTTGCGAAAGGTCAATTGTCCTTCGTGAATGATGAGCCCGACATCCGCCGCGCCTGACCGCACGGCTTGAAAAATTTGGTCGAACGGCACGACGACGAATTCGAACTCGCGCGCCGGACGCTCAAGCCAGAGCTGCAAGGCGAGAAATGCGCTCGTCATTTTGCCGGGGACGGCGATGCGGGCCTTGGCAATTTCGCCTTTGGTCATCGTCCGCCGCGCGACCAGCATGGGCCCATAACCATCTCCCATGCTCGCCCCGCTCGGCAGCAGCGCGTAATTCTCGCTGACGTAGGCGTAGGCGTGAATGCTGATCGCTGTCACATCCAATTCGCCGCGCGTTGCCCGTTCATTGAGCGTCTGGATGTCCTGCAAAATATGCTCGAATTTCAAGCCCTCCGCGGGCGAAAGATTTTTCGCCAGGCCATAAAACATGAAGGCGTCATCGGGATCGGGCGAATGTCCAAGGGTGATCGTTTCCATTGCGCGCCCAGCTTAAACACGAACGGGGTGGAACATCAATTCCCGCCCGCCGCCGGCGCCAAGGCGCGCTGCACCAAGGCCAGCTCCCGGGGGCCCAGCGGCAAGGCGAGGGCGCGCGCATGAGCGGCGGGAGTCATTTTCTTCCAAGTCTTCTGGACCGCGTTGATGATCTTGGCTTCATCCGTGCGCGCAGCCAATTCGGCGAATTGAAATTCGAGAAAGACCAGGCAAAGCGCATCCTCCAATATGCGGCTTTCCGGATCAGCGGGAAAATTCTTCTTCAGGTTCAGCTCGCGCACCTTTTGCATCGTGTCCTCGTCGCAACCGGTTTCGCGCAAAATTTCCCCGGCCAGTTTGGCATGGAATTCCTTCAAGTCCTGGCGCCACTTCAAGTATCCGGGACGGGTCATGGGATAAGTGTCGCGCGGGATCTTCCAGCGGCAAATGTGCTGGCAGCGGGCCGCCAGGCGCAACGGCGCGGAGGCCTCCGGCGCCAAACGCTCGACCCAGGCGGCGAGGCGCTGCGCGTAGAGCCATTCGCGGGGACGCGGAATCCCATCGACGATTTCCAGATGGGGATCGCGCGCGTTTTCCTCATCAAATCGTTGCAAGGCGCGCGTCAACGCCGCTGTTGTCATGGAATTTGAGTGTAAAGTAACGACCCGCGTCAACCAGACAAAAGAAGGCCAATCAATGCCAAGAATTGTGTCCAGTTTCGCGCCGGCGGGGCCGATTCCCGTGATAACGATTGGAACGGACGACATGCTGACAAACGAGCCAAAGGAATTTGCCCGCCACCACCGGCGGAAAGCCGCCGGTCAACTGGCCGAAAGCGTCGCGGGTGAAATCGAGGAGCCAATCCAGCATGTCGGGGAAAACGCGCGCTTTCTTAAGGACGCGTTCAAGAACCTCTGGCTGGTTTTGGGACAGCACCAGGAGCTGCTCACGGCTTTGAAGGCCAATTCCCTCACGCCCGAGGCGCGCGCGCGTTTTGAAAAAATCCTGGCCGAGGGCGATCTCGAATACATTTCCGAACATATTCCCTCCGCGCTCGATGAGACTATTGCCGGCGTTGAGCGCATCAGCCGTTTGGTGCGGACGATGAAGGAATTGGCGCCGCCCGAAAACCCCGGAAAAACGGTGATGGATGTCAACCATGCCATTCAGACCACGGTGCAATTCAGCCAGGAGGAGTGGAGCGCGGTGGCGCTCGTGGATTTGGATTTGGATCCGACATTAAGCCTGATTTTGGGCCACCCCGACGCGTTTCATGAGGCGATTTTGAATTTGCTCATGCACGCGGCGGCGGCGATCAGCGACGTGGTGCAGCAGCCGCCCGGCGCCAAAGGCGTCATCACCATTCAAACGCGCCAACGCGGCGACCTGGCGGAGATTCGCGTCAAAGACACAGGCTCCGGCATCAGCCAAGCGGTGGGCAAAAGCCCCGGACAATGCCTCTCCATCGTTTACAACAGCATTGTCCAGGAACACGGCGGCACGGTGACATTTGAAGCCGAAGCTGGCCGCGGCACGACCTTTATTCTTCGCCTGCCAGTGGCTTAAAATAGGACAGGGTTGGTGCAAAGGTTGCTTTAAGCAGGCGTGCTCTTAAAACTGAGACTCGCGCTTGTTTCTTTCGTCGTCCCCGCGTTTGGGGTTTGTCAAAACTATCCGCTTATGCTTGTCTTGCGGGTAGGCGTGGAATACATTAGCCGACGCTCGAAAAAAACCTCATAGCATGACGCTGCTCTCTTTTAAACGTGTGGTCGCAGCCTGTTTTGCGGCGGCGCTGTCCCTCACCCTTTCCTCCGCCCAAACGCCTTCGACCAACCAGAACGCGACCATCGTCACGATGACGGGCAAAGTAGAGGTTTCGTTTGTGGGTTCAACCGCCTGGATGCCGACTCACACCAACGAATTCCTGAAAGTGGGCGACCGCGTCCGCACCGGAAAAAGCAGCCGGGCCACGTTGCGCCTTTCCAACCAAAGCGTGTTGCGGGTCTATGAATTGACCACGCTGGAAATCCAGGCTCCATCCGGCGGCAAACGCACGGCGCTGAATTTGCAATCCGGCGCGGCTTACTTTTTTGATCGCGACAAACCGTTGGAAACGCAGTTCCGCACGCCGTCGGCTTCCGGAGCTATTCGCGGCACGGAATTCAACCTCGCGGTGGACCCGGATGGCCGCACCGAACTGGCCCTGCTCGACGGCCAGGTCGGCCTCACCAATGAACAAGGCTCAGTCGATGTGAATTCCGGGGAAAAAGCGGTGGTCGAAAAAGGGCGCGCGCCGACAAAATCGCCGATGATTGACGCCGTCAACATTATCCAGTGGACGTTGTATTATCCCGGCACGCTGGACGCGGACGAATTGAATTTGGACGACGACGCCCGGGGCGCTTTGGGCTCGTCCTTGGAGGCTTATCGCAGCGGTGATTTGACGCAGGCGCTGGCGGCGTACCCCGAGAATCGCACGCCGGGCTCCGCGAGTGAGCGGGTCTATCGGGCGGCGTTGCTGCTGGCAGTCGGGCAGGTTCCAGAGGCGCAAAATCTCCTCAAAGACGCCGCCCACGAACCGTTGGCGGAGGATTTGCTGGAAGTAATTGCATCCATCAAGGGCGAAGCTTTCACGCGGGCGCAACCGCGCGTTTTGGCGACGGATTGGCTGGCCGGCTCTTACGCCGCGCAAGCGCATCACGATCTGGCGCAGTCGTTGCAAATGGCCAAAAATGCGGCGGCGAAAGATCCGCATTTCGGATTCGCGCTGGAGCGGCTGGCGGAAATGGAATTCAGTTTCGGCCACACCGACCCCGCCCTCACCGCGTTGCGCCAGAGCCTCCAATACGCGCCGCGCAACGCGCAGGCGCTGGCGTTGGAGGGTTTCGTGTTGAGCGGAAAAAATAAAATCAGCGAGGCAGCGGATTACTTTGACAGGGCGATCGCCGTGGACGGCGCGCTCGCCAACGCCTGGCTCGGGCGCGGCTTGGTGCGCATCAAACGCAATGACGTCAACGGCGGACGGAAAGACCTTGAAACCGCCGCCGCGCTGGAGCCGAACCGCGCTTTTCTCCGCAGCTATTTGGGCAAGGCATGGAGCATGGACGAGCCTTTGCGCTACTCCTGGAATTCCACCCTGGCCTTGCGGGAACTCGGGCTGGCCAAGCGCCTTGATCCGAAAGATCCGACGGCGTGGCTTTATTCCGCGCTCTTGAATGACCAGCGCAATTGCATCAATCAGGCGATTAAAGACCTTGAGGAATCGCAGGATTTGAACGGCAACCGCGCGGTGTTCCGCTCCAAGTTCATGCTGGATCAGGACCAGGCGGTGCGCAGCGCGAACCTGGCCCTCATTTATCAGGACGCCGGCTTTACCGACGTGGCGGTGCGCGAGGCGACTCGCGCGGTGGAAGACGATTACGCCAATTATTCCGCGCACCTTTTCCTCTCGGAAAGCTACGATGCGCTCATCGATCCGCGCAAAAGCAATCTCCGCTACGAAACGCCGTGGGAAAATGAATTGCTGCTGGCCAACCTGCTCGCGCCCGTCAGCGGCGGCGCGCTCTCGCAAAATGTCTCGCAACAGGAATATTCGCGGCTGTTCGCCACGGATCATTTGGGCGTGATTTCGCAGACGGAATTTCTTAGCCAGGGCGCTTATCTGGAAAACTTGTCGCAGTTCGGCATCCTGGGTGACATCGCGTATTCGCTGGATTACTTCCATTATTCCGACCCCGGTTTCCGCCCCAACAATGACATCAACGAGAATGATTTCGCCGCCAAGGTCAAATTGCAGTTGAGCGCGAAAGACACCCTGTTTGTGCAAGCCGAACGGTCGGAAATCGAAGCGGGCGACCTGACGCAATTCTACGACCAAACGCTCGCCGAGCCTTTTCTGCGCACGAAAAGCGAGGAAGACCCCAGCCTGTTGCTGGGCTACCACCGCCAATGGAGCCCGGGGCAGGACACCTTGCTCCTGTATCGCAATTTGCAGCAAAGCTACACGTTGCTGGACCCGGCTTTCCCGGTGCCCTTCGACGCCCAGATCGCGGGGACGCCGCCGATTAATTTCCCGATCAATGGCGCGCGTTTCTTTGTCAATTATTTTGACCAGGCCGAGTTGAATTCGCTGGAATTGCAGCACATTTTCCAAACCGACCATCAACGCCTCATCCTCGGCGCGCGTTACCAATCCGAGAACGACCAGATCACCAATATCGTCCTGCATAGCGTCATCCAAACCCAGGGCCTGGCCGATGTGCCGCCGCAGCCCGCCATCGACACCGATTTCACGCGCTACACGCTTTACGGCTATTACCAACTGAAGCTGTTCGATCAATTGCGCCTCACCGCCGGCGGGGCGTGGGATCGTTTGCGCTCTCCGCAAAACAGCGCCAATCCTCCCGTCTCCAGCACGGAAGCGGAGTTGAGCCGAATTTCACCGAAAGCCGGCCTCGACTGGACGCCCGACAACCAGACCCGCATTCGCGCCGCCTATTCGCGTTCTGTTTCGGGCTTGTTCAACAGCAGCAGCACGCTGATTGAGCCGAGCGAAATCGCGGGCTTTAACCAGGCCTATCGCACGCTGATCCCAGAATCGACCTCGCCCGCCACGGTGTTTGAAACCTGGGGCGCCGGCATCGACCATATTTTCCCCACGCACACTTACGTGAACGTGGAAGCTGAATTGCTCAACTCCAAAGGCGGCCAGCAAATCGGCGCCATCACCAATAGCAGCCCGTTCCCGGTGCCCGACTCCGTCTCCAGCCAGGGCCAGAATATTGCGCTGCATGAGCGGGATATTTCGCTCAATGTCAATCAAATGATCAGCGATGATTTCTCGCTCGGCGCTTCCTATCATTTGACTTCCGCGCGCATTACCTACGACACCATGCTGCTGGGCGTGCCGCTCACTGAGGTGAACCGCCGGAGCCGCGTGGTCAACGATGCCACGCTCAACCAGCTCACGCTCTTCGCCAATTGCTATCTCCCCTGCGGTTTCTTCGGCCGCGCGGAATGCACTTGGTGGGGGCAATACGACGCCGGGTTCGGCCCGACAGAAACCGGCGATCAATTCTGGCAGGCCAACGTTTTTGCGGGCTACCGTTTTCCACGCCGCCACGTGGAGATTCAAGCCGGCATTCTGAATCTCACTGACCGCGATTATCATCTCGATCCCCTCACCTATTACGTGGATCCCGCGCGCCGCCGCACATTCGTCGCCAGCCTGAAATTCAGCTTCTGATGGAAGAACTCAAGGCACGCATCAAGAAGAACTGGCGGGGAGCCGCCATTGGCGCCATCTGCGCCGCCATGGTGGGTTGGCTGTTAATGACCACGGCGGGAGATCGCCTCACACATTGGAGCTACGATCTGCCCTTTGCCGTTCGCGGCGCAATTCCAGCCACGAACGCCGTCATGGTCTATCTGGACGAGGAGTCGCACACGGCCTTGGGACAACCCTACGGCGCTCCGTGGGATAGGTCCCTCCACGCCAAACTTCTGCGGCGCATCACCGCGCAGCATCCAAAGGGAGTCGTTTTCGATATTGTCTTTTCCGATCCGGGAGAAAACACCAACGCCGACAACGACCTCGCAGCCGCAATTAAAGAAAGTGGGAAAGTAATATTGGCAACAGACTCGAAGTATCACGAGGATGAAAAAACCACCCAATATTATCCGCCCTTTGACTTGTTGTACAATGCGTGCGATGCACGCTGCGGCACCACGGATTTCTATCCAGATTCGGACTTGGTCACACGCTTGCATTTGCCGGCCCGTAAAATCGATGATTTATATGGCAGCGAAGCCTGGGAGGCCGCGAAACTAGCGGATGCGCCAATTACCCATATCGACTCCGCCAAGACCCACCGGTTCAATATCAATTATTACGGCCCGAGTGATACAATTCCATGGATTAGCTTTTACAAAGTGGTCAGCGATGAAATTCCGATCTCGACTAATTTTTTCCGCAACAAGATGGTCTTTGTGGGCGCCCACATTACTACCGTATTCTCCGGGCAGCGCAAAGACGCCTACCCCACACCGTTCTCCTTCTGGCACAAAGACACGTTTAGCAGCGGAGTGGAAATCGAGGCGACCAGTTACCTCAATCTCTTGCGCCATGATTTCCTGAATCGCATCTCTCCTCCCTCCGAATACGCAACGATCGTCTTATTTGGCTTGGTGAGCGGTTTTATTCTGGCGCTCCTCCGTCCATTGATGGCGGTATTTGTGGCCCTCGTCCTGGCCGCCATCTCGTTCGTGGTCGATTACGTGCTTTTCATTCATTTTCATCTTTGGTTTGCCTGGGTCATCATCGCCCTCGCGCAACTCCCGGTGGCGTTGACGTGTTCGGTCGTGTTCAATTCCGTGCAACTCTACGTCGAGCGCCGTTTGTTCGAGCAAACCCTCGGACTTTATCTCTCACACAAGCTGGTGAAGAAGTTCGCCAATGATCCTAAGCTGCGGCTGCCGGGCGCGGAAAAGCAATTATTGACAATCTTGTTCACCGACATTGCGAGCTTCACCACGATTTCGGAGGGGATGGAGGGAAATGACCTGGCGCGGCTGATGAACCAGTATTTTCAAGGGGCGGTGCAGAATTGCATTTTCCCGATGGAAGGCACCGTGGTCAAATATATTGGTGACGCGATTTTTGCCTTTTGGAACGCCCCGGAGCCGCAGGCGGACCACGCCTATCGCGCGTGCGAAGCGGCCTTGCGCTTGCGGCAGCAGGACAAATTCAGCGCCAACGGCCATCCCCTGCTCACCCGGCTCGGGTTGCATACGGGCGAGGCGAATGTGGGGAATTTTGGCAGCGACGCGCGCTTTGACTACACCGCGTTGGGCGAGAACATCAATCTCGCGGCGCGCATGGAGGGGCTCAACAAATATCTCGGCACACGCGTGCTCATCACGTCCGACACGAAAAACGCCATCGACGGCCGGCTGGTGGCGCGGTACCTGGGCCTGTTTCGCTTGAAAGGCTTTGAGAAGGCGGTCGGCGTTTATGAATTGATGGCCCGCGCGGACGAAGAGTCGGAGTCGGCGGAGTTGCGCGCCCGTTTTGCCGCCGCCCTGGAAAAATTCTGCGCGCGCGATTTTGCCGGAGCAGAAATCGCTTTTCAACGCGTGCTGGAAATCAGCCCGGAAGACGGCCCCTCGCAGTTTTACCTGGAGCACATCAACGAGCTGGTGGGAACCGAATTGCCGCCCGCGTGGAAGGGCGACATCACGTTGAAAGACAAGTAGAACTTTGCCTAGCCTGCGACCGGCAGCGCGGCGCCGGTCAAAGTTTCGCACGCCGTTTTCACCACCCATTGGGCTTTTTCCAGCGCCGCCAGCGCGGCGGTTTCGTCCACGCCGGTCACTTCGCGCACGATGCGCACCGCCCGTTCCCGCAGTTTTTCATTCGACGGATTAAGATCGACCATCAGGTTGCTGAGGACTTTCCCCAGGCGCACCATGGCGAGGGTGGTCAGGGTGTTGAGCACAATCTTCGTGGCGGTGCCGGATTTCAGGCGCGTGGAGCCAGTCAATACTTCCGGCCCGACATCCGCCGCTATCACCACATCGGGCACCACCGCGGGCGGTATTTCCAAGTGCGGGTTGAAACACAGCAGGACGGTCTTGGCGCCGCGCTTTTTTCCTTCGGCCAAGGCGCCCCACACAAATGGCGTGCGCCCGCTGGCCGCGATCCCGACCACCACATCTTTTTTCCCGACGCCGCGAAATTCGATCGCCCGCGCGCCGGCGTGCGGATCATCCTCCATGCCTTCCACAGCGCTCCACAACGCCGTCTGTCCACCGGCAATAATGCCCTGCACTTGCTCGCGCGACACGCGAAACGTCGGCGGGCATTCCGATGCGTCCAGCACGCCCAATCGGCCGCTGGTCCCTGCTCCGACATAAAACAAACGGCCCTTCCGCTCGAAGGCAGCGACGATCAATTCCAGCGCCAGCTCGATTTGCGGGCGAACTTTTCGCAAAGCCGGCCCAATCGAAGTCTCTTCCTCAATCATCAGGGCAATCGCCTTGTCCGCGGACAGCTCGTGCAATTTCATGGAGCGCGGATTGCGCCGTTCGGTGGGGGAAAGCGCCGTCAGTTTGGGCAGGATGCCCGGACGTTTGCCAGTTACTTTCGCCGCCGTGGACGGCTCGCGACGCACGAGCGCCAAAGCGCCCCAGACCGCTTCCCGCTCAAGCGTGACGACCTCCGCCTTGGGCCAAAGCTCCAGCAAACACCCGCGCACCCGGGCGGCAAACGCCGGTTGCCGCACCAGCACGCTGCCCGCCAAAACAAACTGCGCCGTTTGCGCACGCTTGATGAGCCGTGACGCGCATTGCGCGCCGTCATGCGCCAACGACTTTGCCGCCGCGTCCACCACCGCGCGCGCCAGCGGATCGCGTTTCGCCGCCGCCGCGAAAACATCCACCGCCAAGGCGGCCACCTCCGCCTTTTCCGCGCGCTTCACCCAGTCAATCAAATCATCCGGCTCGTTCAACACCAATGCCTGCAAAAAGCGCTGGCCCAAGGCCGGCCATTGGCCATTGGCATCAAAGGCGTGGATGACCGCTTTCAGCGCGTTCAAACCGATTTCGTAGCCGCTGCCGCGATCTCCCAGAATGTGGCCCCATCCGCCGTAGCGCAGGGTGCGATCGCCTGCCTCTCCGAAACAACAGGATCCCGTGCCGCTCAACACCAAAATGCGGGCGTCTGCGTCGGTGGCTGGAGCCGCCGCCAAAGCGGGCGCCAGGTCATTGGTGGCGTGGCACTCCACGCCCGGCCAAACCACGTCCGCCGCCTGCCGCATGCGGCGTCGGTCGGCGTCGGTGCGCGCGCCAGCCATGCCGATGGCCACGGCCGCGAGATTTCCCGGCCTGTCAAAATATTTATGGATCGTCTGAAAATGGGCGCGCAAAGCCGCGTCGTCCAGCAGCCGCAGATTGCCGGGCCCGAATTCGCCGCGCGAAACTTCACCCTCCGCGCCGGTCTCAAGCAGAGCGATGGTTTTGGTGGCGCCGCATTCGATGCCCAAATAGGCCGGAGCGGCGGGAGTTAGAGCGGAGTGTTGTTCTTGTTTACTCAGAGACCGACGACGTTACACGGCGCTCTTTGTTTTTGCCATGCTTTTTCCGCGCCCCACGGTATCTTTTGGCGGATGACCGATCTCGAAGCCCAACTTTTGCAGGCCTTGCTCGACCTCGAAAAAGCCGTGGCCAATCTGGCCATGGCGCCCAAGCCGGATTTGCCGGCCCTTTTCGCGCGCATCGACGCGCTGGCCGCTCAATTGCCCGCCGACGCGCCGCGTGATTTGCGCCATTATCTGCAACGCCAGAGCTACCAAAAAGCTCGCGTGTTTTTGCAGGAGCTGCCTTGAATTTCGCGTTCGACACCATCGCCGCCATCGCCACCCCGCTCGGTGAAGGCGGCCTGGCCATCATCCGCCTTTCCGGCCCCCGGGCGCTCGCCGTGGCGGACGCGATATTCGAGCCGGCGGGAAAAAAATCGACCCGCCCTTCCGCTGCGCCAACCCATACCATTCTTTACGGCAATATCGTGCGCGACGGCCGCCAAATTGATGAAGCGCTCGTCAGTGTGATGCGCGCGCCGCGAACCTTCACGCGTGAAGATGTCATCGAGATTTCCTGCCACGGCGGGGCGTTGCCGGCCAAAATGGTTTTGGAGGCCGCCCTGCAAGCCGGCGCGCGTGTGGCGGAGCCCGGTGAATTTACGCGGCGCGCCTTTCTCAATGGCCGCATCGATCTCGCGCAAGCCGAGGCCGTGGCCGACCTGATTCATTCCCGTACGGAACTGGCGCTCGCCGCCGCCAACGAACAATTGGCCGGCAAACTTTCGCAGAGAATCAACCAGGCGCGCGACAGCTTGATGAAGGCGCTCGCGCACATCGAGGCCCACATCGATTTTCCCGACGAAGACATCGCGCCCGACACCAAGGAAAAACTCCTGGAACGCCTCGCATCGGCGCACGAGTTCATGCAGCAATTGCTTCGCACCGCGCACGAGGGGCAAATCCTGCGCCGGGGCGTGCGGGCCGCGATCATCGGCCGCCCCAACGTCGGCAAATCCAGCCTGCTCAACCAACTGCTCGGCCATGACCGGGCCATCGTCTCGCCCATCGCCGGCACCACCCGCGACACCATCGAGGAAACCGCCAATATCCGCGGCGTGCCCGTCGTTTTTATTGACACCGCCGGGCTGCGCGAAGCGGCGGACGAGATTGAGCTGGAAGGCATCCGCCGCAGCCGCCAATCGCTGGCTGCCGCCGAACTCATCCTGCATGTGGTGGACGCCTCCGAGCCATTGTCCGCCGCCGACCAGGCTTATCTCGAGGAATTCGCGGGCCGGACGCGCCTCGTCATCCGCAATAAAATCGACCTGCCGCCACGGCTGGATCTCCCCCCTGCTATGGCTGCCATCGACGTCAGTTGCGCCACCGGGAACGGGCTCGAAGCGTTGAAAGATGCCGTCAAGAATGCCGTGTGGTCGGGGGATGTGCGCGCGGAAATGTGGCAGGCCATGATCAATGCGCGCCATCAGGAAGCGCTGGAACGCGCGCGGGCCGCGACCGAGCGCACCATCGCCGCGTTGCGCGCGGACTTGAGCCTCGATTTGGCGGCCGCCGATTTACGCATCGCGGTCAACGCCATTGGCGAAATTGTCGGGAAAACGACCACCGAAGATTTGCTTGACTCCATCTTCAGCCAGTTCTGCATCGGCAAATGACGCGGCTACCGTTTGGTTCCGCTTAATTTCAACAGCCGCTCAAACTGCGGCGCGAGCAAAGGCGACACCGAAAGACGCGAATTGCGCACCAACAAGATTTCTTTGAAGGCCGGGTCCGCCTTGATTTCCGCCAGCGTCACCGGTTTGGCCAAAGGTTTGACCGGCGCCAAATCAACCGCCACCCAATTTGGCTCGTCCGCGGTGGGATCGGGATAAGGATTTTTTGAGACAACCGCCAGGCCAACGAGTTGTTTTTCATCGCCGCTGTGATAGTAAAAAACGGGGTCGCCCTTCTTCATCGCCTGCAGATTGTTGCGCGCCTGATAATTTCTGACGCCCGTCCAATTCGTGCCGCCGTCCTTGACGAACGCAGCCCACGCATACGATTCCGGCTCTTGCTTGACGATCCAATAGTTCATAATGGTTTGATCGCAACGATGCGCGCCTCCATCCCAGGGCGCAAAAAATGCAGCAGACGACGCAACCCGCGAAAGCCCGTTTCCCTCAAATGCAGGCGGCCCGCCCAAACCGCGGCAAAGCGGGAATAACCAAATTGCCCGGCGCCCGCCTGTTGCACCGAGAATCCGCATTCCGTCACCAGATTGCCCAGGGTCTGCACGTTCCACGAGTAGAGATGATGATTCGGCTCGGCGGGGTCAAAATGCTCGTAACGCGGCTCGTATTCGAACGGTGTAAATAACAATAATTTTCCGCCGGGACGCAGCAGCCGGCGAATTTCCCCCAGAACGGCCGCCGGCGCAATCGTGTGCTCCAGGGTGTGATGGCAGATCACCACATGGATCGAGGCATCCGGCAGGGCAGCCGTGTCGGGCACGAACTCGATGCCACGCTCGCGCAAGGAGGGCGCGAGAAAAGCCGAGACGTCAAAACCGATTTTGCGCTCGCATTTGAGCCCGGCCAGGTTCCATCCGGCGCCGACACCGTATTCGAGGACGACATCGGAGGGCTGAATATGCGCCGCCAACTTCTCCGCGCGCAGACGCGACACCCACGGGAACGCGAACTCGGGCAACGCCCGCTTTTCGCGGTGGTAACGCTGTCCCTCCGCGCCGCGATAGTGTTGTGTGGCCTGCTCCGGGAGCACCCACCCAGCCTAGCGGCGCGCCGCGCGTTTGCACAACCAAATCAGCCCACCACCCGGCGCGGCTTGGGCGTCTTGAGCAAGGGCTGGGCCCGGGTCGGCGGTTTGTTGGCGCGTCCGCGGATTTCGGCTTCAGCGCGGAGCCAATGCTCCACATCCCGGCCATGAGCGCGGCCGGACTGCTCCCATATTTCGTAGGCGCGACGGGCAATTTCAGGATTCGTTGTCATATAAATAAAGGCCGGACGCGGCAGCGCCGGCGAATTGTGTCCCAACATTTTACTATGACACAATCCGCCGGCTTTTCAAAATCGGCTCAGAGGCCGAAGCGCACGCCCACCCGCACCAGGTTGGAATTGGGCTCCTTTTCCTCGAAAGTGTAACGCCAGTCGCCGAACAATCCGATATGGCGTGAGAACCGATATTCCACGCCGAGGCCCGCGTGTTCCGTCCATTCATTGACAGGATCAAACGTGCCGCCCACGCCGCCAAAGATGTAAGGCGCAAACCCGCTCTGCGCCACCGGCATGCGCAGAATCAAGCTGCCCGCCACATTCTTGAAGAAAGCCCCATGATCTTCGGAATAGGTGTCCACCCCAAGGCCGAGGTAGGGCACAAAGAAATAGTTCAGGCCCACGCCGCCGCCGAAGTTGCCGTGCTTCCAATTGCGGTCGAATTGGCTGCCAAACGTGGGGAAGGTTTGATGATACGTCCCGAAACCGTCAAGGGTGAGCTGGTTCGCCGGGAATTTCTCGTCGTTGCTGTCCGCATGCGCCACCACCGGGGCCAAAGCCACCGTCACCATCGATATGAATGTAGTTAATTTCATAGTTTTGAGTTTGAATTTGAGCCCTACTAATCAATGATTTCATGCCCTGCCACAATCAGCCGCCTTCCGAATTCCCTCTCAGGCGCCAGCGGATGGGTTGCGGGGGTTTCCCCCAAAGGATAGTCTTGGCTCCATGCCCGAACTAGCTGAGGTGGAATTTTTTCGCAAACAATGGCCTTGCTCAAGAAGCCGCGTGATTCTGGCGGTGGAAGCCACCGGACGGCGAATCTTTCGGGGCGTGGAGGTCGCCGCCTTGCAGCGGGCGCTGACGGGGGCGGCGCTGTTGGAATCAAAGACGCACGGCAAGCAAATGCTTTTTCGCTTTTCGGGCAACGCCTGGCTCGGCGTGCATCTGGGCATGAGCGGCAAATTGCACGCGCGCCCCAACCAGCCGGCTGACAAACATGATCATCTCGTCCTCCGCCGAAAAGATCAGGACCTAGTTTATACCGATCCGCGCATGTTTGGGCGCATCCTCTTTGAGATCAGTCCCCGCGCGCCCGTCTGGTGGACGCGTCTTCCGGCGCCCGTTCTTTCGCGGGAATTCACGCTGGCTCGCGTGAGCGATTTTCTTGCCCGGCATGGACGCGCGCCGTTGAAGGCAGTTTTGCTCCTGCAAGCCGGCTTTCCGGGCATCGGCAATTGGATGGCGGATGAAATTTTGTGGCAGGCGCGCCTCCATCCGCGCCGCCGGGCGGGTTCGCTAAAGGCCGCAGAACAACGGCGATTGCACACAGTGACGCGCTCGATTTGCCGCGTGGCGTTGCGGACGATTGGCAAAAATTGGAGCGATCCTCCCTCGCGCTGGCTGATCCATCGACGCTGGCGCCCGGGCGGCCATTGTCCACGCGAGGGAGCCGCCTTGCGCCACGATACAGTGGGTGGGCGCACCACCTGCTTGTGCCCGGTTTGCCAAAAACCTGGCAAAAAAGCGTAGCCGCGTCTCAGGGCGCGACCCGATTTGTGCGGGTCGGAACGCGCCGTACCTTACGAGAGACTATGAACACTTATGCCAGCGCGCACACACATGAATTAGGCGAGGAGATCCGAAATCCGGTTTATCAGGCCTATCAACTTCTGCATCTGGGTTTTGTGGTGTTGCCGATTGTGGCGGGGTTGGACAAGTTCCTCGTCAAATTGGGGGAATGGAAACAATATTTATGGGCGCCGCTGGGCACGGTCCTGGGAAATCCAACCACATTCATGCACATCGTGGGCGTGGTGGAAATTCTTGTCGGCCTCATTGTGGCCGTCAAACCGCGGCGCGGCGGCTGGATCATGGCTTTCTGGCTATGGGCGATTATTTTCAACCTGCTTTTGGCGCACGATTATTATGACATTGCCTTGCGCGATTTTGGCCTTTCGCTCGGCGCCCTGGCGCTGGCCCGGCTGGCTTCGCACACCGACCGCCAGAACGCCATGGATTTAACGGCGCCGAAATAAGAAAATATTTCCCGGCAACCGCTGGTTGGCTTCCATCCGAATGGTTGTGTCGGCGTAGTATTCTTCCGTGAAGCATTCCGCCGCCAAGCCGCGCACATAGGAAGGCGCATGCGCAAAACGCCCGGAAGGCCGCAAGCGATAACCCGTCTCTGGTCCGCTTTCGGTGCTGGCCGCGAATAGGCCGCCGGGACGCATGGCCGCGGCGGCGGCCGCAAAAATGGGAGCCAAATCGCCGAAATAAATCAGCACGTCCGCCGCCACCACCAAGTCAAAACGCGCCGAAAACCGCTGCAAAAACATAGCCAGTTCGCCCACCGCCAATTGGTCATACATCCCGCGCCGCGCCGCCTGGTCAATCATTCGCGGCGAAAGATCGACCCCCATCAGCGCGCGCGACAGAGGCCGGAGCAGCGGCCCGCACAAGCCGGTTCCGCAGCCCGCATCCAGCGTGTCATATAAACGACCAGCGGGCGTGACGGCGCGCACCGCCGCCGCAATTTTGCCGGGAATGTCATAACCCAGATCCTTGACCAGATGTTCATCGAAGGTTTCCGCGATGGAATCGAAATGCTCCACGACAAACCCCTGCGGCGACCGCTCCAGGCCCGGCTCTCCCGTCATGGCCCGCAAAATATAATGGATGGTCGAGCTGTCGGGCCAAAGTTCCAGCCGCTTGCGGCCCAGCCCCACCGCCGCCTTGAGGTGGCCAAAGCCGCCGAGCAAGCCCACGGCGGTGTCAAATAAATCCACCAGCTCGCTTTCCGCCATCGCTTCCGCCGGAGAAAAGGAAGTGCGATAGGCGTGCACGATTCCGTCGTACGGCAAGCCCAGGAGCGCCTCGTGCAAAAAGCGGGTCTTGCGCAACATTTGCCGATAATGAGCATTGGACGGATCGCCCGCCGCGGCCTGGCGGAAGGCGTCATGCGCCTGGGGAAATTGGCCGGTTTGGTAGCACAGCTTGCCGAGGTTCGCCAGCGTCGCGGGACTGGAGCCGCCGTGGCGCAGGCAAGCCGTCAAACATTCGATGGCGCCACGATAGTCGCGCTGTTCCTCCTTCAACAAACCGAGGCATTGCCACGCCAGCGCCTGCTCGGGTTCGCCGGCGAGCGTCTGGCGAAAGGCCGTTTCAGCGGCGGCAAAATCGCCCTGCTTTTTGCGCGTGAGACCCAGCAGAAGCCAGACATCCGGCTGCGCGGCGGAGAGCGCCAGCGACTTCTCAAAGCAGGCGGCGGCGTCCGGCAGCAAATGAATCTGGTCATGCGCCACGCCGCAATTCATCCATAAGACGGGATCATTCGGCGTTAAGGCCAGGGCGGCGCGAAAAACCACCGCCGCGTCGGCCGCGCGATTTTGCTTTAACAAGACCAACCCCCACCGCGTCAGCGCGGCGTCATCGGACAATCCGGTGGCGCGCAGAGCGGCCAGAGTCGGCTCGGCGGCGGACCACACTGGCACTTGCTCAGCGACTTTTTGGGCGTCGGGGAGGAGGGGCACGCCGCGAGGATTGCGGAGGGCGCCCAGCGTGGCGAGAAAATTAATTCCCGCCCAATTTGCGTTGCAGCATGGCCTCCATCGCCCGGTCCATGAGCAACTCGGCGAGTGGGCGCGTGGCTTCGTCCAGCGCGGCGATGGCCGCCTTCAATCCGGCCACGTCGCCTTCGGCGGCGAGAGCCGACTCCAGGTTCCGCATGGCCAGCTCTATCGTCTCGCGATTATTGACGTCCGCATCCGCCAAACCCTTGCGGGTCGCAGCCAGTGTTTCATCGGCGCGCAATTTCGCTTCCACCCACTGGCGCGCGCGCAGGTCGTCAAAGGCATGCTCCACCGATTCCTCCACCATTTTTTGCACGTCGGCGTCGGCGACATCGACGGCGGATTTCATCGGCACAATCTTCTGGCGGCCGGTGCGCGTGTCGCGGGCGAGAACGTGCAGGATGCCGTTGGCGTCGATTTCAAACTGCACGCCGAGGCGCGGCACGCCTTTGGCGGCGGGCTCGAAATCGAGCGTGAATTGGCCGAGGCTCCAATTGTCTTTGGAGCGTTCGCGCTCGCCTTGCAGCACATGCACCAGCATCTCCGTCTGGTAATCCACGGCCGTGGTGAACATTTCGCCTGCCTTGATCGGAATGGTGGAATTGCGCGGGATGATCACATTCATCAGGCCGCCGAAGGTTTCAATGCCGAGCGACAACGGGGTGATGTCCAGCAGCAGCACATCGCGAAATCCGCCGCTCAGAATTTCCGCCTGAATTGCCGCGCCCAGCGCCACGGCCTCGTCGGGATTCTGCGAAGTGTTCAACAACGGGCCGTCCGCCTTGTGATGCGTTTCGCCCAGGCGCAGGTCGCCGCGCGTCTCGCTGAATTCCGCGCAGCCAAAAATCTCCGCGACCATGCGCCGCACCAGCGGCATGCGCGTCTGGCCGCCCACCAGCGCCACTTGATCGAGGTCTTTCGCCGCCAGTTTGGCGTCGGCCAGGGCGCGGAGACAATGCGCGCGCGTGCGCGCAATAATTTCGCGCGCCAACGACTCCAATTCCGCCCGCGTCAATTGATATTGAAAATGAAACCCGCCCGCCAGAAAGGGGAGGGAAATTTCGACCGTTTCCGCCGTGGACAAATCAATTTTCGCCTTTTCCGCAGCCTCGCGAATCCGCGCCAGCCACAGGCTGTTTCCGGCCGCTTCCGGCCCGCCCGCCGCCTTGATTTTCGCGGCGAGAAACTCACTGATCCTCGCATCGATGTCGTCGCCTCCGAGACGAGTGTTGCCATTGGTGGACAGCACTTGAAACACGCCCTCGTTCAGTTCGAGAATCGACAAATCGAACGTTCCGCCGCCCAAATCGTACACGGCAATTTTCGATTTCTCGCGCAACCGATTCAATCCATAGGCCAGCGCGGCGGCGGTGGGTTCATTGACAATGCGCTCCACCGTGAATCCCGCCAATTCTCCCGCGCGCTTGGTCGCGTTCCGTTGGGCGTCGTTGAAATAAGCGGGCACAGTGATGACGGCGCGCGACACTTCCTCGCCGAGCGCGGCGGCGGCGTCGCGCTTCAATTTCTTCAAGATCTCCGCGGAAATTTCCTCGGGCGAATAGGCGCGATCTCCCAGCAGCGCCGTCACCGGGCCGTCGCCCGCCCCGCGCACGGCGTAAGTCAACACCATTTCCTCCTGGGCGATTTCCGCGCCGCGCCGGCCCATGAAACGCTTGATGGAATACGCCGTCCGCTCCGGTTGCACCGCGCGCACCCGGTTGGCCGGCTCGCCCACCACCGGTTCGCCGCCGCCCGCGGGAAAGTGCGCTACGGACGGCGTCAGGCGCCGCCCGTCCGCGTCCGCAATCACATAGGGAATGCCGGAATCCACGGTCGCCACCAGTGAATTGGTTGTGCCTAAATCTATGCCGACAATCTTGCTCATCCGCCTGGATTTTAAGCAGCCCTCCGTCCGATGGCACGGATAAAGGGCGGCAGCCTAGTCGGCTGGCAGGGTTCCGGCGCGATAAATCGGGCCGCCCGGAAAATCGCGCTGCGCCTCCGCTTTTAACATCGAGTCCAAAGCGTCGGGCGATTGACCGGCCGCCCTTTGATAATTCCATACGGTCGGAGCGGCCTCATTCACGGCCAACGTCTGACTCACGGAGGCCGGCGGAGTGAGGCGCGACTGATGGGAGGTCAAAAACAAAACCACCGCCATGCCAATCGCGGGAATCACCAAACGCCAGGCGAACAGGGGGCGCGGCCGCTCCGTCAGCAGAGAATGCCGCAAGCGACGATGGAAGAAAGGCGCGGGCGCCATCTCGGGGGCGGCGGCTTCCTGCACGCACTGCGTCACGCTCTCCAATTCCTTGAGGTAGGCGCGGCATTCGGCGCACCGCTGCAAATGCGTGCGCAATGGATCGGCCTCGCGCTCCTCCAAGGCCCCTATCGCCATCAAAGCGAGCGGTTTTCGATTTTTGGCGCAACCTTTCACTCGTGCAAATTCATGCGGCGCAATTTTTCCATGGCGTGAAACAACCGCGACTTCACCGTGCCGACCGAACAGCCCAGCGCGGAGGCGATTTCCGCCAGCGAATCGTCCACATAAAACCTCAGGAATATCACCTGTTGATGCTTGGACGGCAAGGCCGCGATGCACTGCCGCACGCGCGCCGAGCGCTCCTGTTGCGCCAGCAATTGATCCGGGCCGCTCTCGACGCCCTCGCCCGGATCAGCCGCCAGGGCTGGACGCCGGACGCGCAAGGAATTCCGAAAGCGATTGAGAAGAATGGCGCAAAGCCAGGTGAAAAACTGGCAGCGGCCGTCGAATTTCCGCAGACATTTCCAGGCTTCCACCAACGTTTCCTGGGCCAGGTCTTCCGCCGCCGCCGCATTGCCGCACAAGGTCATGGCCTGCCGCAGCAGGCGCGCCTCATGCTGGCGGCAAATTTCCCCAAACGCCTCGGCGTCGCCGGACCGCGCCTGGTCGAGCAGACTCCGCGGGTTTGGGGAGGCGATGTCCACAAACGCTGGGCTTAAGCTGAACACATGGGATTCTTATCCCGAAACCGCCGCGCGCGCGAACTATTTTGACAGCGGCTGGCCCAGCCGCGCGTTCTCCGTGAAGAATCCCGGCCCGTCGGATTCCACGAAGATCAGCGCCTCGCGCTGGCCATCCTGCATCAGCGCCGAGGTCAGCTTGAATCCCCGATCCACGCCTTGGAAGAAAAACCGCTCAAAGGCAAACGGCCCCTGCCCGAACGGATCCGCGCAGGCCTGCAAACCTTCCTGGCCGTGAAGTTTATAGGCGACAGCCGCGTGAAACATCGCGAACTTGGCCTGCGCGCGAAATTCCTTGGCGCGCGCTTTGAGGATGGCGGGCATGCCCAGGATGGCGAGCGCATTGCCGGAAGCGGCCACATCGGTCTGGAATTGTTTCGCCGCTTCGCCAAAGGCCGCGTAGGGCAACGCCATGACCTGCGCGGCGCGATCCACCAGCAACTCCGAATCATGGGCCGCCTGCAAGACGCCCTCACTTGTCTTCAGCCCCGTGATGGCGTCCATCCACGGATTCTTGCCGGACTCATCTTTCATATCCGCAAACAGCGCCGTCACTTTGGCCATCACTTTCCCCTCGTCTCCCGGGTATTCCTGGCGGAATTCAAAAATCTTGCGCTTAAGCCAATCGCTGAAGAGCGCTTTTTCCCCTTTCAACATTGCCTCCGCACACGTTCCCGCGCGCGGCGCCGCGTCAAATCCCTCCGCCAACCGCTGCAGCGTGGCGGGCGAAAACCGACCGTAATTGGCCTCGACCGACCCTAACACCAACCCTTCCATCGCAAACTGCACCAGGCAGCCTATCAGCGTTCCGTCCTGCGAGGAATTACGCGCCAGCGCGAAGAGCCCGATTAAATCCTCACTCCCTTCCGCTTCCCGGCCTGTTTGCAAATCCCACAACACGCGCACTTGCCCGATCTGCGCCAGCGCCCGGCAGCGCGCCAGATGCGGCAAGAGAGTTTCGGCGCCATCGCTCAAATCGATGCCCCAATCGCACGGCACGGTCGCCTGCCCGGCCCGGCGCACGAACTGAAAGGCGTTATTATAACTCGCCAGGAGCGTGCCGACGCGTTCCGGCAGCGTCTGGCCCCGCCATTCATTGGTCAGCAAATAGTCCTTGTCCGCGGGCGCCAGTTCCCGTCCGACGATGAATGCCTCGTAATAACGCAACGCCGGATTAACGTCGGTGCGAAATTCCTGCCCCTGGGTTTCCGCCGTCACGCCTGTCGCGCCCAGCGCCACGATGCAAAATAGTTTTCTTATGTTCATCGCCCGTTAGTAACGGCTGGCTGGTGAAAGGTTCACTTTTTTGTGGATACGCGGCGGGAAAGTCATATCAATTTGCTTTTCCTGCCGCCTGATTCTTTGGCAGCATCGTGGCTTCATGAAATTCCTGGCCACTGGCTTTTACCTTTCCGCCTTTCTCGCCGCCACCTTGTCCGCCGCGGCCCAAGCCGTCCACATCACGGAATTGGACGACCGCCTGCGCATCGAAATCAACGGCAAATTATTCAGCGAATACCATTTCACCAACGCGCCCCGCCCTTATTTTTATCCCCTGCTGGGCCCGGCGGAAGCTCCCATGACCCGGACCTGGCCGATGGAAGCCGGCGTCGGCGAAGAGCACGATCATCCCCATCATCGTTCTCTTTGGTATGCCCATAGCAGCGTGGACGGCGTCGATTTTTGGACGGACATTCAGACCAACAACACCTTTGTCAGCAAAGCCGGCGCGAAAATCGTCCATCGCAAATTCACCGCCGTCCAATCCGGCGACCAGTTCGGCGTCATTAGCTCCACAGACGATTGGGTGACCAAAGACGGCGCGATTGTTTGCACGGATGAACGCACGATGAAGATTTATGCCCGGCCCGACAACGAGCGCTTGTTCGATTTTGAAATCACGCTGCACGCCCCCGCCGATAAGCCGGTGGTGTTTGGCGATGACAAGGACGGCGCCATCGCCGTGCGCGTGGCGGATTCCATGCGCCTCAAACGCGCCGACAAGAAACCCGGCGAGGGCCATATCGTTCTCTCCACCGGCGCTCGTGACAACGCCACTTGGGGAAAACGCGCCGATTGGTGCGACTACTTTGGCCCCGTCAACGGCAAAACCGTCGGCATCGCGATATTTGATCACCCCTCCAATCCGCGTCATCCCACCTGGTGGCATGTGCGCGATTATGGGCTGTTCGCCGCCAATCCGTGGGGCATCCACCATTTTGAAAACAAGCCCGCCGGGACGGGGGACATGACCGTGGCGGCGGGGCAAAGCATCACCTTCCGCTACCGTTTTTATCTGCACGAAGGCGACGACACCCAGGCCAAAGTCGCCGAACACTACAAGGAATATTGCCAGCCATGAAAACTTCTCGCCGCTCTTTTCTCCGCCACGCCGCGCTTGCCGCCGGCGTAGCCGCCCTCTCCCCGCGTTCCGAGGCGCAAACGCCCGGCGCCAACGACGACATCCGGCTGGCGGTCATCGGTTTTCACAGCCGCGGCAAAGATCACATCAAGGAGCTCAACGAAATCAAAGGCGCGCGCATCACGGCCCTCTGCGACGTGGATCGCGATGTGCTTGACTGGGGCGTCGCGGAGTTTCGCAAGAAAGGGCGGGAGGTCGAAGCCTACACTGATATTCGCCAATTGCTGGAAAGCAAAAACGTGGACGCCGTCACCATTGCCACGCCGAACCATTGGCACGCTCTCGCCGCGATTTGGAGCATCCAGGCCGGCAAGGATGTGTACTTGGAAAAGCCCGTTTCGCACACCGTTTGGGAAGGCCGCCGCATCGTCGCCGCGGCGCGGCAGCATAACAAAATCGTCCAGACCGGCACGCAAAGCCGATCGAGCGAAGGCCTGCGCGAAGCCGTCGAATGGGTGCGCCAGGGCAACCTCGGCAAGATTAAAGTCTCGCGCGGTCTCTGCTATAAGCCGCGTCCCAGCATTGGCAAAACCAGTTCGCCCCTGCCCATCCCCGCGAGCGTGGATTATGATCTTTGGTCAGGCCCCGCGCCCGTTGTGCCTCCGCACCGCTCCAAATTCCATTACGATTGGCATTGGTTCTGGAGCTATGGCGACGGCGACATCGGCAACCAAGGCATTCATGAAATGGATGTGGCCCGCTGGTTTCTCGGCGAACCGGCGTTATCGCCCCGCGTCTTGACCGTCGGCGGACGCTTCGGATACGTCGATGACGGTGAAACTCCCAATACGCTATTCTCCATCCACGATTACGAACGCGCGCCGCTCATCATGGAAGTGCGCGGCCTGCCCGCCCGCGCCGGCGCCAAGGAAATGGACGCCTATGAGGGCGCGACCATCGGGGTGGTCGTCGATTGCGAGGGCGGTTACGTGGTCGTGCCGGATTACCGCAGCGCCAAGGCCTTTTCTCCGGATGGCAAACTCATCAAAAGTTTCGAAGGCGCCTCCAGCCATTTCGAGAATTTTCTCAAGGCCGTGCGCAGCCGCAAAGAAACCGACTTGCACGCTCCCATTCTAGACGGTCATCTCTCCAGCGCCCTCTGTCACACGTCCAATATTTCGTATCGGGTGGGTCAGACCCAGCCGGCGGCCGCCGTGCGCGAGGATCTCAAATCCAACACCGCCGCGTCCGCCACCCTCGCTCGCATGACCGAGCATCTCGCCGCCAACGGCGTCAATCTGGAATCCACGCCATTGCATTTGGGTCTGCACCTGCAAATGGATCCCGCCAGCGAACAATTCACCGCGCCGCTGCAGGCCAACGTGTTCCTCAGCCGCGTGTATCGCGTCCCCTTTGTGGTCACTTAGCGCGCCCGGCCTACGCTACTTTTCGCAGCTTGGTCACGCGGCCGACTTCGACCCACTCGACCACGAAAATATTTCCTTCGTGGTCGAAGCAGGCGCTATGCGGGGCCACAAACTGGCCCGGCGTAAAATGATCGCGCGTCTTATCGCGCAAGCCGCCGTAACCCGGGCCCTGCCCCAGGTGCGCGATGAGCTTGTTGTTCTTGTCAAGCAGAGTGACGCGCGATTCCAGGTCCGGCGCCACCATCACTTCGCCGCGCGTGTGAAAATGGCAGGGCGCGTGAATCTCCTCGGTGACGAATCCCTGATGCGCCCCATTCAGGTCGAAGGTTTGCAAACGGCGGTTGCCGCGGTCCGCCACGACCAGCGTGGGCTCGGCTGCGCGCGTGTCCACCATCAAGCCGTGCGGGCAATCGGTTTGTCCGGCGTCCTTCCCTTTGCCGCCGAAGGTGCGAATGTATTTGGCATTTCGGTCGTATTGGTGAATGAAACTTTTGCCATAGCCATCGGCGGCGTAGAAGTCGCCATGGGGAGCGGTCGCAATGTTCGTCGGGCAATATTCGTCAGGCGCGCTGTAGCCCGCGCAGTTTTCGGGCGCCCACATGCGCCACAATTCCCGCCCGAAAAGGTCAGTCTTGGCGATCAGGTGCCGCTTCGGATCGCACAGATATAAAAACTCCTCTGCGCCCTCCCGGTTTAAATGCAGCCCATGCGCGCCGCCTTTGTATTGCTTGCCCCAGGAGCGCACAAATTTGCCCTCGGCATCGAACACCACAATCGCATCCTCCACTTTCGCCCCGGCGCCCACCGTATGTTTGATATGAATCTGGCCCTGCGCGTCGATGGCCACGCCATGAGTATTTCCGTACACATGGCCCACGGGCAGTTCGCCCCAATCGTGGAGGGCTTCGTACCGAAATTCGCCCACGCCGAGGACGGGCGGGCGCGCTCCAGTTTTGTCGTCGGCCCAAATGTTGGGCGCCGCGAAAGCCGCCGCCGCGAGCGCGCTTCGTTGCAAAAACGCCCGTCGATGGATGCGAGATTGTGAGCGGGAAGTATTCATGCCGTGCTTTTTTACACTATACCAATCGCCCGGCGCGGTTTCCAAGCCTGATTGCGCAATCTATTTGTTTGCAGCAACTAACACAGCATTCAAACGTCCGGCCCCGCCTTATTTTGCATCTCGATTTTCCCTGATCGTCAACCAACTTGCGCCCCTCGCTTGACATGAGCCTGAGCAAAATTATATTCCCTTCCAACGATGCAAAGCAATGCACTGGCGGAAGACCCTGACACGGGCGCGGCTCTGGAAACCTCCACCTTTAATCAACTGAAGGAATTTAAATCAGCCGGACGCGGCTTCTGGAACGATGTTTCCGACCGGGATTGGAACGACTGGCGCTGGCAGCTCAAACACCGCATCAATTCGCTGGAACACCTGCAACGGCTTCTGCCCACCCTCACTCCGGAGGAATACGCGGGCACGATGCTGGCGAACAAAAAGCTGGCGCTCGGCATCACGCCTTACTTTTTCAATTTAATCGATCCGACGGACGAGCATTGCCCGATCCGCCGCCAAGTGATCCCGCGCGTCGAGGAGACTCACGAAGCGCCTTGGGAACTCAACGATCCTTGCGGTGAAGACAGCCATTCGCCCACGCCCGGGCTGGTGCATCGCTATCCCGATCGCGTGTTGTTTTTGGTGACAGACCGGTGCGCGTCCTACTGCCGCTATTGCACGCGTTCGCGCCTGGTCAGCAACGCCAGCGGCTACGATTTTCATCCTGAATTCGAACGCCAGCTCGAGTATAT
Organism: Verrucomicrobiia bacterium; assembly: GCA_035551475.1. Lineage (GTDB taxonomy): Bacteria > Verrucomicrobiota > Verrucomicrobiia > Limisphaerales > Palsa-1400 > DASZMX01. The sequence goes on along the minus strand of DASZMX010000125.1, from coordinate 24,185 downwards.
CCAGAACACCCCCACCATTCGCGATGTGCTCCTCAGCGGCGGCGATCCCCTGCTGCTCGGCGATGAAAAATTGGAATATCTCCTGAGCCGTCTGCGCGCCATTCCGCATGTGGAATTTCTCCGCATCGGCACACGCATTCCCATCTTTTTGCCGCAGCGCATCACGGACGAGCTCTGCGCGATGCTCAAAAAATATCATCCGCTGTTCATCAGCATCCACACCAATCATCCGCGCGAATTGACGACTGAAGTGCGCGCCGCCCTCGGCCGCCTCGCCGACGCCGGTGTGCCGCTGGGCAACCAATCCGTCCTGCTCAAGCACGTCAACGATAATGTGACGACGATGCGCGCCCTCGTGCAAAAGCTGCTGATGTGCCGCGTCAAACCTTATTACATTTACCAGTGCGATCTGATCACAGGCTCCGCCCATCTGCGCACCAGCGTCCGCAAGGGACTTGAGATCATGGATGGCTTGCGCGGCCACACCACCGGCTACGCCGTGCCCCAATATGTGATTGACGCCCCGGGTGGCGGCGGCAAAGTGCCGATCAATCCCGATTACGTTCTGAGCCGCAATGCCGACCGCGTCGTGATTCGAAATTTCGAGGGCAAAATTTTCGAATACCCGGAAGACCGCGATGGGCGCCCCCTGCCTTCCAAGTGGAACCACGCGCTGGACGCGGAATTAGTTTAGCAAGCTCAACGCTTCACTGGTCACGGCCTCGCTGGCAATGTCCGCCAGGTCGGAAGCGATCAAGGCGCGATGCGCGTTGCCCTGCGCAAACCATTCCTGCATTCCTTCGTATTGACGAAAAAGCGCCAGCGTCGGCGTGCCCAGCGCCAGCGCCAGATGCAGCGGCCCAGAGTCGGAGCCAATATGCAGGCGGCAGCTTTGCAGCAGCGCGGCCAAACGCGGGATGCCCAGACCGGGAAAGGTCGCCAACCGCGCGTCACCGAGAGCCGCCGCCAGGGCTTGCAACCTCTCCTGTTCGCGAGCTTTGCCGCTGCATGCGGCGACGAATGTGAGATCCGGCCGCGCCCGCCATAGTCCGCGCACGAGTTCCGCCCAATGGCTGACTGGCCATTCCTTGATGGCGCCGCTGGCGTTGATGGACAAATTCACCGGCCGCCCCGACGCCGCCTGACGAGCCCAAGCCATCGCCTCCGCCGGCAAGGCCAGATCGAACCGCGCCGGCTCCAGCGAAAAACCGCACGCGACGAGAACCTGCCGGCGCTGTTCGTAAATGGGCAAATTACGATCGCGCCGCGCCACCCAATTCGGGATCAGCCATCGATTCCAAAAATGACGGCGTCCGCCCTCCTGCGCCAACCGCTCCCGCGCGCCGCTCAAGGCTGTCAAAAAAATGGTTCGGTCCGCGCCGCTAAAGTTATACGCGACATCAAATCGCTCGCGCCGCAATGCGGCGATCAGGCCGCCTTGCCGCCACCACGGCGGCGCATCCGCCCCCAGCGGATACGCCCAGGCGCGCGTGACACACGGCGCCAGGGCGAGAATCTCCGCGCCCACCGGCGCCGAGAGCGTGTGCAATTCCGCGCCGGGATATTGCCGCCTCAACTCCCACAACGCGGGAATCAGATGCACGGAATCGCCCAGGAAACCGAGGTCCACCACCAGGATCTTGCGCGCGCCGCGCGTGCGCCGCAAAAAGTCGCTGGTTCCATCGGTCATGCGGAGTTGTTACCGCAGCCCACCCTCGGCTGACGATCAAAAACCAGCGGTTTTTCTGCCTGACTTGCCTCGGCTGAACATTACACTGGCCGTGCAACAATGGACGAACTGCCAATTTCGGTTTGCATCATTTCCGGCGCCGAGGCCAAACGCATCGGGCGCGCGCTTGCCAGCGTCACGGGTTGGGTGCGCGAAATTATCGTGGTGCTGAACGACGACGTCCAGGATGGCACGGAGGAAATCGCCCTGCGCCACGGCGCGCGGGTTTTTCGCGAGCCTTGGAAAGGGCACGTCAAACAAAAAAATTCCGCCGCCGCCAAAGCCGCCCAGCCCTGGTTGCTGGGGTTGGACGCGGACGAAGCGGTTTCGCCGGAATTGCGCGCGGAAATTCAGCGGACTTTATCCGATGAAGCGCGCGCCAACGCCTATGCGGCCTTCAGCTTTCCGCGCCTGACGACCTTTCGCGGACGCTGGATCAGGCACGGCGACTGGTATCCCGACCGCTCGATTCGCCTCTGGAAACGCGGCGCGGCGGAGTGGGCGGGCATTGATCCGCACGACAAATTGCAGGTGCGCGGCAAAATTGCCCGCCTGCATCACAATTTGCTGCATTACAACGCGGAATCCATCGATCATCAAGTCACCAAGATCATCGCGTTCAGTGAGGATTTTCTGCGGCACGAACAAACGCGCGCCGGCCGCCGCGCGGGGCGGGCCGCGCTGGCCTTCCGTCCAATGTGGCGGTTCTTTCGCGGCTACATTTTGCGCCTTGGTTTTCTCGATGGCTGGCAGGGTTATTATATCGCGTGGATGACGGCGTTTTACACCGCGACCCGCTACGCCAAGGCGGTGGATGCCGCGCGGGAAGCGAAGGCTCCGGCGGCATGAAAATCCGGGTTGTCATCGTGACGCGCAACACCCGCGCCCTGACTTGCGCAGCGGCGCAATCGGTTCTGGATAGTCAAGATGATTTCAATAAGGAAATCGTCGTCGTGGACAACGCCTCCACCGACGGCACGGAGGAGGCGATGAAAAACATGTCTCCCGCCCTCACGTATATTCGGTCGGAGAGCAACCTCGGGTTTGCGCGCGCCAACAACGCGGGCGCCCGGGGATTCGAGGGCGATTTTCTGCTGCTCCTCAATTCCGATGCGCGGCTTAAAAACAATGCGCTGGCCGCTGCCGTGACCTGGATGACCACCCACCCGCAATGCGGGGTGGCGGGCGCCCGCCTGCTCAATCCCGATGGCTCGCCCCAAAACGCCATTGCCAATTTTCCCTCGCTGGCCACGGAGCTTTTGAACAAATCCCTGCTCCGGCGCCTGGCTCCGCACCGCTATCCGGGCAAGGAACGCGCGCTGGCGGAGCCGCTGCTCGTGGAATCGGTGGTGGGCGCGTTCATGCTCATCCGCATGGAATTATGGCGCGCCCTGGGCGGGCTGGATGAGCGTTTCTTTTTCTTTTTCGAGGAAACCGATTTTTGCCTGCAGGCGCGCCGCGCAGGCTGGCAGGTCTGGCATCTGCCACAGGTCGAGGTGTGGCATGAGCAGGGCCGCAGCGCCAAACAAACGCCGGCCCCTGCGCGCATCGAATATTGGCGTTCGCGCTACCAGTATTTTTCCAAAAACCATGCGCCGCTGACTTGCGCTCTTCTGCGCCTTGGATTACTGCTGCGCCTGGCCGTCAACTCGTTATCCTCCGGCGCCGCGACGTTGCTGACGCTGGGCCGCGCTCCCGGCTGGCGCGCCGCCTGGAAGGTCTCGACGGCGCTGCGCCGCTGGCATTGGCAGCGGTGCCCGGCGGAAATGGGATTGCCAAGATGAAACCAACTATCTCACTGATCATTTCAAGTTACGACCGGCCCGACGCGCTGGCCAAGGTGCTCGCCGGCATTCGGCGCCAAACCGAGGCGCCCATGGAAATCATTATCGCGGACGATGGCGGCGACGTCACAACTCACGGCGTGGTGGAGCGTTGGAATGAAGACGCACCTCTCCCTGTCAAATATTTTCGCCAGGAGCAGGAGGGCCAGAAGACGCCCGTGCTCAATCAATGCCTCGCCGCCGCCAAGGGGAATTACATTGTGCTGCTGGACAGCGATTGCGTGCCGCACGCCGAATTTATTGCCGACCATGCCAAATTGGCGGAGCCCGGATATTGGGTGCAGGGACGGCGCTGTTATGTGCGCCAAAGCAAAGTAAAAATGTTCTCGATCGGCGCCACGCCCATTCTCATGTGGATGGCAGAAGGCAAAATCACCGGCTGGACCAAAGGCATTCGCCTGCCGTTTCCGCTCGTGACCAAAGGAACCAATCGCGAGGGCATTCTGGGATGCAACATGGCTTTTTGGCGCGACGATGCGGTGGCCGTGAACGGCTTCGATGAAGGGTATGAAAGCTGGGGCCACGAGGACGCGGACTTTGGCGTGCGGCTCTATCATTTGGGCCGCGTCCGAAAATTTGTGCGCGGCCATGCGATTGTCTATCATTTGAACCATTCGTGGCTGGACCGCCAGCGCGCGGAGGAAAGCCGCGCGCGCCTGGAGGAAACCATCCGGGCCCAACGCGTGCGTTGCGAGCGCGGCCTCAGCCAATACTTGACGCCCAACGCCAAGCCCTCATGAAGCCGCACTCCCCGGCGCTGCGCATCGTTCATCTCAATTCCTTGCTGACCGGCGGCGGAACGGATGACCAATGCGTCAAGCTCGCCGCGGAACTGCATCGGCTCGGCCAACGGGTGGTGTTGGCCGGACCGCGTGGACGGGCCTTTCAAAAAACCATCAATGAACTGGGCGCGCCGTTTTTTGACACAGGAAGAAGTTTTGTCCTGAATTCCGCGCGCCTTTTGCGGCGGGAAAAAGCGCAAATCGCGCATGGGCATCATGGACGCGATCTTTGGCCCACGGTTTTGGCGGCGCGACTTTCGGGAGTGCGGCCAAAAATAATTTTGAGCCGGCACCTCGCCAAGAGCCCCGGCTCATGGGCCAGCCGGCGGTTTTTATTGGGGCAATGCGACGCGATCATCGCGGTGTCGGAATTTGTGGCAAAAGTATTGCGCGAAGGCGTGTACGAGCCCAATTCCCCCGAGGAGGAGCGCCGGGCCCGCGGGCCGATGCGCGGGGATTTCTCCAAAATTCGGGTGATTTACGGCGGCATCGACACCGCGCGGTTTCATCCGCAGGACGCCACAGAAATGCGGCGCAAACTCGGCTTGAAACCCGGGGATTTCGCGTTCGGCGTGGTGGGCAGCTTCGATTTTCCGCGCGGCAAGGGACAGCGGGAATTTTTGCAGGCGGCGGCGCAAGTTCCGCGCGGCCGGTTCTTGATCATCGGGCGCGGCGGCATGGAGGCCGTCTTGCAGGAAGACATCAAACGCCTCGGGCTGGAGGGGCGCGCCTGGCTGACAGGGCACGTCGGCGAAATGCCGCTGGTGATGAACGCGCTGGATTGCCTGGTGCATCCGCAGATCGGAACGGAGGCGCTGGGCCTGGTGGTCTGCGAAGCGCAGGCCTGCGGCACGCCCGTCATCGCATCGGCCCTGGACGGAATTCCCGAAGCGTTTGCCGCAGGCCGCCTCGGGCGCCTGGTCGAGCCGGAGAACATCGCGCAATTGGCGCAGGCCATGAGAGAGCAAACGCGCGTGACGCCGAAGGAGGCGGAAGCGGCGCACACCCGCGTGGAACAGGCGTTTTCCCTCGCGGTCTCGGCGGAAAATACGCTGCGGCTGTATCGCGAATTAGCATGAAAGTAAAAATTGATTTCTGCGATTTTTGGCCGGGGTTCAACAAGAACCAGAACTTTTTTTGCAACCTGCTGCGGCGGCGCTTCGACGTGGAAATTTGCGACGGGCCTGATTTCTTGTTTTACGCGGACCCCAAGCAGCACGCGCATCGCATTTATAATTGCGTCAAAATATATTTCGGCATCGAGGCGGATTTGCCGGATTGGTCGGAATGCGATTACGCCTTCACGTCGCATTACCTTTCGTCCCCCGCCCACTTTCGATTGCCCTATTATCTTTTGACCGGCAGCGCGGCGCTGTTAACAAAAGGCAAAGAGGATTGGGCGGCCATCATGGCGGCCAAGACGCGCTTTTGCGGCTTTGTCGTGAGCAATGCCCACCCGAAAAAGACGCGCCGGCGCATTGAATTCTTCCAGCGCCTTTCCCAATATAAAAAAGTGGATTCCGTCGGCACGGCCCTCAACAACACCGGCTACACGCTGCCGCCGGGCTCGCAGCATAAACAGGAGTTTCTCAAAACGTGCAAGTTCAACATCGCTTTTGAAAATGCCGCCATTCCCGGCTACACGACGGAAAAAATCGTGGAAGCGATGCAGGCGCGCTGCCTGCCCATTTATTGGGGCGACCCGCGCATCAGCGAGGAATTCAATCCCCAGAGCTTTCTCAACTACGCGGATTTTCCGAGCGAGGACGCGCTAATCGAAAAAATCATTGAACTCGACCAGGATGACGCGAAGTATCTGGAATACATGCAGCGTCCTTATTTCCATCACAATACGCCGAACGCCACGTTTGACATCGACCGGATGCTTAATCAATTCGAAAAGATTTTCACCGCGAAAATCCAACCCGTCTCAACGCGGCGCCAGTGGCTGCAAATCGGGCGCTGGATACCGGTCAAGAAAAAGAAGTTGCATTAGCCGCGCGGAACCGCCGCTTCGCCAGCGAATGGCGCAGGTTGTGAAACGGCTTGGCCAAACGGTATTTCAGGACGTGCCACGCATAGGCCCAGCGCCAGCCCGGTCCGAGGCGCTGCTGCAATCGCTCCACCCAGGCCGCAGCGGAAGGTTCCGCGCTACGCAACCGCCGGACGCGGAACAGGATGGCGCAAATCGCGTCGCGCGGCATCCAGGGTTGCAACGCGTAAGAGGAAAAATATTGCACGTATTCCCGCCACGCCACGCCGCTAACAAAATTGCGCTCGGTGGCTTGCAGCGAATGCACGCGAAAGCCGCACAGCGCCTCGGTGGTGTAGGCGAGGCGGCCATTTTGCAGAAGATGAAACCACATTTCTACATCCACGACTTGTTTGTATTGCGGATCAAACCCGCGCGACGCGTCCCGCTTGCGAAATAAAACCACCGACGGCTCGCCCACAATATTCTTGCCGCCCTGCCGCAGAATCGAAGCGATGACCGAGCGCCCCTCGTGCAGGCCGTCCGGCAGATCGCGGTAAAGATCAACGGGCCGCGAATTTTCGTCGAAGATCACTCGCGCGGAGGCGGCGAGGGTGGCGGATGGATTTTGCTCCAGCAATGCGACCAACTTGCGCAACGCCGACGGGCTGCAAAGCCGGTCATCGCCAAACAAAAATTTCACATGCTCCCCCCGCGCCTCGCGCAAGCAATGGTTCCAGTTTTCGACCATGCCGACATTTTGCGTCTGCACGGCAAAGCGGACGCGCGCGTCGCGGGCCGCATAACGGCGCGCCACTGTGGCCGTGTCGTCAGTCGAGCAGTCGTCCATGATCAACAACTCAAAATCCGTGAAATCCTGGGAGAGCACCGACTCCACCGCTTCCGCGAGGTATCGGCCATAATTATACGTGGGAATCAGGACGCTGACCTTCATGAAAGCGCTCCCAAAACCTGTGTCTTGATCGATTCGATCCGGCTCTCAGCGCGATTGCGCCGGGCGCGAGCCCGCCACGCAGTAGGATGGAAAAACCACGGAACCGAATGATGGCGCAACGCTTCCAATTCATAATGCGCGGTCAAGGCGGTTTCCAGCAGCGGCTCCAATTCATCCCAGCGCGCCGCCAATAATAATTCCTGAGGCGCCCGCGCGCGAACGACCGTTTGCGCCAGGCGCAGAAATTTCAACGCGGGCGCCGTGACCTCGTAATCCTGCGGCGCATACGCCTTGCGGTGAAATCGAAAGACCGAGCATCGCTCGGGCGATAGCGCGACCGAGACCTCGAACACATTCTCGATCAGCCACGCGCAATCGCCCGCAATGCCGTAATCCGCGGAAAAGGGGCGCGCCTGAAGGCAGGCGGTGCGATAGAGATTGCTGGCGGAGCTGCCGATGAACGCCCCGGAAAGATTGGTCACTGCGAAAAGAAACTGCTGCACAGGCGTCAGCGTCCGCGGCGCGGTCAGCGACAGCCGCCGCAACGCGTCATCCATCGGCCAGCGCCCATCCGGCAGCGCGGCTCCCCCTTCATCCACCAGGCGGGGCCGGCTGACGACCGCATCCACGCCGAGGCGCTGGGCATTTTCGTGCAGATGAATCAACCCGGACGGAGTGATGGAATCGCCGACGGTGGAAATGTACACGTACGGCGATCGAATGTTTTTGAGCCCGTGATTCCACGATTGGTACAAGCCCGGTGGATGGTTGAGAAATCGGACGTTCGGATGCGCCAAGCCGGCCCGCAACAAATCCACCGTGCCATCGGTCGAATCGCTGTCAACTACCACCACCTCCGCCACCAGGTTGAGCAAAGGTTGCAGCGTCGAAAGATGCGTCGGAATGAGCGACGCGCAATTGCGGGTCGGAATCATCACGCCGATGGGAAGCACAGCGGTCATGCGGCGACGGAGCGGCGCGCCAGGATTTCATCCTTGATGGCGCGGATCAAATTTTCGGCGTCGTTGCGCCGGGCCCGCGCGCGCCACGCGGCGCCATGAAAAAACCAGGGAATTGATTTATGCCGGTGGGATTCCAGGCAAGCGTGATCGGCGAAGGAAATTTCCATGGCGGCTTCGAGTTCCGGCCAGCGGAGTTCCTGCAGCCATTGCGCCACGCGCGGATCGGCGGCGCGCTGGCGCAGGGATTGTTGCGCCAATCGAAAAAGTTTCAGGGAAAGAGAATCCACCTGGTAATCGGCCAGGGAATAGGATTTTTCGTGAAAGCGGAACGTGGAAAACCGCCCGCGCGTCGCCACGAGCCGGACATCCAACATATTTTGCATGACCCAGGCGCCATCGCCCACGGTCCCGAAATCAACCGGGAACGGACGCTCGCGCAAACAGGCCGTGCGATAAAGATTGCTGGCCGAGCTTCCCAGCAAGGCGCCATGCAAATTGGTGAGGCTAAAAATCAATTGATCCGCCGGCGTCAAGACCACGGATTCAGGAAAAGTGAGGCGTTCAAAAACGTCATCGATCGGCCAGCGTTGCTCGGGCGCCGGTTCTCCGGCTTCCGTGACAAACCGGGGCTTGCTCAAGACGGCATCGCACGGCGTCTGGGCGGCGAGCTGGCGCAAATGCTCCAGGCCCGGCCGCGTGATCGCATCGCCAATCGTGGAAATATAGACGTATTTGGCGCCGATGTTTTGCAGCCCGAAATTCCAGGATTGATAGAGGCCGGGGGGATGAGCAAGGAACCGCGCGGGGCGCCCCGCCAGCGCCTGCCGCAAAAGTTCCAGGGTCCCGTCGCGCGAGGCGCTGTCCACCACGACAATTTCGTCCGCCAGATCGATCCATTCCGCCATGGACTCCAGATGCGCCGGCAGCAGGGCGGCGGAATTGCGTGTCGGAATCAACACGCCGAGGGAGTTGGAGCGAGCGGTCATCGCCGTGGAATATAGGATGCGCGCAAGCTGCGAAACACGCTAAAAAAGAGAGCGCAGCCGCCGCCACGCGCCGGTTTGAGCCGGCGGCGGAACTGGTGGAAGAACGAACGCGCTCGGAGGGGGCGGCGTGGCGGAAGGTTTTAGGCGCGTCATTTCTTCGCCATAAAATTTCACGCACCGCTCCGCCTGCCGCGCGAGGCTGAAGGCGGCCGGCACGGTTTGGGCGCAGGCATCGCTGAGGCGGGCGCGCAAGGCGTCATCGGTGACGATGCGCTGCATGTGCGCCGCAAATTCCCGTTCGTCCCCGGCTGGCGCAAGCAAGCCGTTTTCGAGGTGGCGAATAGTGTCCGCAATGCCGCCGACCGCAGAGCCGATCACAGGCGTCCCACAACACATCGCTTCGAGCATGGTGTTGGGCAGGTTGTCCTCATGCGACGGCAGCATAAAAGCATCCGCGGCGGCGTAAATTTCCGCGAGCGCGGATTCTGCGGCGATGCGTCCCAGAGAACGCGCGGGGAAGCCGAGTTCGGCGGATTCCGGAGGTTCGCCGAAAAACACAAAATTAATCCGGCCCGCCGCCACGCCTTCGCGAAATGTTTTGTTCTTCAGGCAAAGAAGAATCGCGGCGCGCAGGACGGCAAAGCCTTTGCGCTGCTCTTCCACGTAATCCGCGCCGAAAAGAAAATAAATCGCGCCGGCAACCCAGCCAAGTTTCTGGCGCGCCGCGGCGCGGCCAGGGCGGAAAACGTCGGTGTCGAGGCCGTTGGGAATAATCTCGATGCGCGCTTTTCCCAAAATGGCGGATTGGCGCGCGCATTCGGCCATCCAGCGGCTCAGGCAAATCACGCCGAATTCGGGAAGCCACTGGGCGCGCGCTTCCTGAAAAGCGGCGAGCACCAGGCCGGCTTCGTCGGAGCGCAATTGGGGGCATTGCTCGCAGAATGTTTCAAATTGGCGGCAGCCGGCCGAGTAATGGCAGCCGCCGGTGAAAGGGCGCTGATCATGCAGCGTCCAGACCACGGCTTTGCCCAGGCGCTGCAAGCGACCGATATCAGCCGGGCGAAGAAAGCCGGCGACCCAATGGAGATGGATGATGTCCGCGGATTGAATCAACGGATGCGCAGAAATGTCATAGCCGGGAATGGGCAGGGAAAAATGCGTTTTGGAAAGAGCGGATCGTTGGTCGTGAATGTAATGCTTCCAAACCTGGGCCGCGGCCTCTTCCCGCGCCGGATCGAGCACGCCAAACGAAATCACCCAATCGTCGGCGGAGGACTTTTGTTTGACTAGCATCGCGCAGTCGTGGCCCGCACGACGCAAACCCTGGGCGAGCCGATGCGCCGCCCGGGCGGCGCCCCCCTGGATGTCCGAGGTCGAGAGTTGGACAATCCGCATGGGCTCTAGGGCTTGGTTCCCTCCATGAAGAGCGAATCAGGTTTGCGCACGGAACCGTCGTCATTGAGATCGAGGCGATAATCGTTGAAGCCCGGCACACGCGAATCCGCGGCGACGCAAACGTGACAGTCGCTAAAACCAGCCGCCTCCAGCAGCGCGCGCAAAGAAACGCGGTCGTACATCCATTTATGGTTTTCTCCCGTCTCACGGAACTTGGCGATTTGTTCGGGCGTCGGCGGCTTGGCGGGAGGACTGGGCGGTTGATTGCGATAGGCGTCCAGAAATCGGCGCACTTCCCAACCGCAGCGTTGCACGACAAACTCCTCCTCCGGCATGGGGCGCCGCTTCCAATAAGCGAGCATTTCGCCGCCGCTTTGCTCGCGCACCATTTGGTCGAGCAATTCGATGGTCATCCACTCGTGACGACGGGCCGCGCCGGGTTCGCCCGCGGCGGCGGCTTCGAGCGTTTGCAGATAGAGGCGCGCGATCATTTCCAAGTCGGGCACGGCCACTCGCACAACGCCGCCCGGACGCAAAACACGATGGCATTCGGCCATAAATGCCGTCGCGTCGGGCCGCGAAAAATGTTCCAGCACATGGGAGGAATAGACCGCGGCGAACACGGCATCGGCAAATGGCAACGGGCGCCGCAAATCGTGACTGATCACCGCCGGGTCGGCGGAGTGGAAATCAACATTCGTCCAGCGGGCATCAAACCGGGCGCCGCATCCCAGGTTAAGGAGCGTGGACGAGGGCGTCAGGCGACGGTCATTGGATTTTTTTAAGAAAACCATTCGTGCACCAGGTCAGGTTGTAGCCGAAGCAATCGCAGTAGGCGCCGTCGATTTCATATTGTTGGCTATGCTGGCCGAGAAACTCCTTCAAGGCGCGGTGCGGGCCGGAGTTGAACTGCGGATCATTATCCAAATCGGAAATAATGCCGTCCTCGATCACAATATATTCGCCCACCCGGAGCCAGGGGTGAAAAAATTTGAGGGCGGCGCTGGAAGTTTCATAAGCGTGGTCGGCGTCCTCAATCACCAGCCACGGGCGAGGCAGGTCGCGCAGAAAACTCTCGGATAAGGCCGTTTCGAGGCGGCGGCCATTGCCTTCCATAAAGGTGACGCGGGGATGCGAAACGGTGTCCACGCGCACGATATCGACGGAGTAAATATGACCGTCGATGGAAAAGTTATCCATCATGTCGCCAAGCCAAAGGGCGCTGCCGCCGGATTTGGAGCCGATTTCGATGAGCGTGCGGGGCTTGAGCTGCCAGAGCAGCAATGGATAAATGGAGATGTCAAAAGGATTTTTGAGCATCGGCACGCCGCGATACTTATAATTGTGCAAGGCTTGCTGCATACCGAGCAAGGTGGACCGCGGCAGTGATGTGCCCCACGAGCGTTGGTGCGTCGGAATTTTCGCGGCGACCGGATCGGCCAGGACGCAGGCGAGATGATCGCGCAAAGTGCGCGCGGCCGTCTGATTGGGATCAGCATCCACGGCGGCGCCCAGCGCGCGCAAGGCCTCTTCGTGGCGCCCCACCAGATTCAAGCAGAGCCCATGCAAATGATGCCATTCCGGCAGGGCCTTTACGCTGGCTTCCGCCGCGAGGATCAATTTCAAGCCGTCAGCGCCCTGCCCCGCCTTGAGGCATTCGCGCACCCGCCGGAAAACCTCCGGTTCATCGGGCGGCCGCGGCGCGAAGATTTTCTTTAAAGACCGTTTGAGAGAAGCCATGATATTATTTGCGCATCCAGACGCCGGTTTCATCAATGCGATGCAGTTCAAATTTTAAACCGCGTTCGCGCTGAAATTCATCCAGGGCCAGCTTGCAGCCCTGCCAGTAGCCGTAATCGTCAATTTGAATTCGCCCGCCGGCCACCACATTGTCAAATAAATTATCGAGAATATTGCGGGTGGATTCATGCCAATCGCCGTCCATATGCAGCAACGCAATCGGCCCAATCTCGGCGCGGGCGGCGGGCAGCGTGTCGGCGAAGAAGCCGCGCACCGCGCGCACGCGGTCATTCACTCCCAGTTTGCCGCAGACTTCGCGCAACGAGCTTTCCGGCGCGGCGCACGTCCCGGCGCCCCAGCCCGCGCTTTGCGCGGTGACGCCATCATGCGTGTCCACGGCGGACGCTTCCGGCAGCCCGGAAAAGGTGTCACATGAATACATCCAACGCGGCCGGCGGCCATGGGTCGTCATCACCGCGGCGAGCAGCGCGGACGAGCCTCCGCCCGCCACGCCGCATTCGACAAAATTGCCGGGAAGGTCCTCAGAGCCCACGGCCTTCCCCAATTGGAAAAGCGACCACAAGCGGGGCTCACCCAGCATGGAATACGGCCGAATGATGGAGAGCAGCCGCGCGAACTCGGGATCGCTCACCGAATCCGCCGCCGGCGGAGGCGCCAGGCGCCGCAAATGTTCCTGGGCGCCCTTGGAATCAGGAAACCAGCGCAATTCCTCCTGCAACGCCACCACGGCGTCACCGGGCAAATTGGCCTGGAGAAAATAGTGCGCGCGCAAATAATCGGCGTGCCGCACCGGCTGACGGCGCGCCTTGAGGCGGTTGAGCGCGGCGAAGGCTTCCGCGCCCCGGCCCGATTCCAGCAACTCTTTGGCGGAGAGAATTTCTTCGCTGACCTCCCCGTCAAGCACAATGCTGGCGGCGCCGCGGGCGGGCGGCGTGGATTTCCGAAGCAGCTTGGGCAATTTCATGTCAACGTCGAGGCGGCAGCTTAAAGCGGTGGGCCAGAATGCAAAAGATAAAAGCAGGCACGCACGCGGTCACGGCGCGCCAAACAAATGACGCAGGCGCCGGGCCAGGCTGGGGCGCGGCGGCGGCGCAGCTTCGCCGAAAATATGGGCCTGCGTGTAGGCGTCCGCCGCGGCATTGAGTTCGAGAGTCGCGGGATGGCGCAATGGAAAAGCCAGGGCGTGCACCGATTTATCGTTGACCAGCGGGTCGTGGGCCAGAAAATGCGTCGCATCAGCCCCGGCGCCGATATTGGCCACCAGATTTTTCTCGGGCGTGGCGGTGAGAAGGCGATTCGCCCAGCAGGCGAAAAGCCAGGCGTAAGCCCAGGAATTGGCCTGCCGGGAGTGGGTGCGATCGAAAATTTCCTCCCAATAGCGGGCTTCGCCGGGATTGGAAAAGATCGTCGCCAGCCAGTTTTCTGTTTTCAGCTTTGGCCACAACGCCATGGAATCATCGTAGCATTGCCACGCGCGGCGCCAACTGGCCCAACCCCAGCAATGCGGATAGCGCGAGAAATAATAGCTCGCCTCGCAGGCAAAGGTCGGCGGTTGAAAATTGTCGCCGGTGATGACCCCAACTCGCTCCTCCGCCGCGTAACGCGCCAGCAACTCCGTGCCATAACGAAAAAAAGTCAGGTCCGGCACACAATCATCTTCAAGGATGATCGCCTGCTCAACCTCGGAAAACGCCCACGACAAACCGGAAGAAACGCGGGCGCGCAAGCCGAGGTTCGCCGGCGCAAAGTTTGTCAATAATCGGCATTCCCAATCCACGCCTTGCTCGACGATGCGCCGGACCTCGCGGCATTTTTCCTCGTCCCCTTGATGGCCCGGTCGCGGACCATCGGCCACCGCCAGCACAACTGTGGGACGAGCGGCGCGGATGCGCTCCCAGACCCGCGCGGTCAACGCCGGGCGGTTGAAGGCGAGAAGAACAATGGGAGCGGTGGTGGCCACGGCTTAACTGCGCGCTTTGTAAAGCACATCGTGGACGGACAATTCGGCGACGGGCTCGTAATGGGCCGCCAGATGCGCGTCGATTTCCGCGCGGAACCGGGCTTCGATGAGCATCCAGCGCGGCCGATACTTCTCCAAATCCAAACCGCGCAACACATTCAATTCGAAACCCTCGACGTCGAGGGAAAGCAAATCAATCGGCGGAACTTTGTGCCGTTGCAAAACGGAGGTGAGCGTCGCGGCGGGCACGACCAGATCATAGGTCTCGACCTGCTGCACTTTGCAACCGCGTTGAATGTGGTCCAGGTCGGCTGCCTCGCTTTTCATGGCGCCTTTGACGAGCGACATGAGATTGCAGTAGCGCATTTCGATCGTGGGATGCGGATAATCAAAAGGCACCAGCGCGCAATTTTCCACCCGGCAGCGTGGGCGGTTGCGCCGGCATTGCTCGGCCAGCGCGGGAATGGGCTCGATCAAAAGGCCGCGCCAACGCCGGTATTTTTCGAAATAAAGCGTGTTGCTCTGCGAGACGCCGTCGTTGCCGCCGGTTTCCACGAAAAAACCGCGTTTGAAATCCAGGTACGGCTTGAGTTTGTAATCCAGCTCGTTGAGCGCAAAGGAACGCTCAGGCGAGCCCGCCACAAGGCGGCGCAAACGGCGGAGCAAGCTCATGCGGGAAGCGGCCCGTGCGCCGGGCGTTGCCAAAGGCAGGTTTGCCAGAAATAGGTGTTATACGGCCCGGGCCCGTAAAAATCCCGCAACGGCCACGCGGCGCGCGCCATCAAGTCGTGAGCATCGCGATAAATGGCGCGCTCGGCGTTGTCAAGCATAATCCAGCCCCCCGGCTTCACATGCCGCACGGCATGGCGAAAACATGCCGGCCGCGCCCGCCCATCCACGCTCACGACGTCGAATTCACCCAGCGCATCGATGGCCGTGGCATAGGCGCGGAAGGATTGGCCGCGGAATTGTTCGGCGCTCGAAATGTAATCCCCCGGCACGGCGGGGTCCTTTTGCGTCCAACCCGCGTCCGGTTCCGGCGGAATGTGGCGGAGGTCGCAATTTTTCAGGCGCAACCTGGCCAACGCCTCCCGCACCTGGGCGATAAAAGCGGCATCGTGCTCCACGGTGACCACACGCGCGACGCGACGCGCAAAAAAAATGGACGAGCCGCCGGAGCCGTATTCGAAGACCTGATCGGACGAACGAAGGATTTGCTCCAGGAACCGGCGCGCGCCGAAAGTGATCCAGGGAGCTTCATCCTGCAGCGGAGTTTGGGCGTGGCCGAGGGATTTCCGCCACGGCGCATAAAACTGCCAAAGCGGCAGGCGACGGTATACCTGGGGCCGTTCTCTCTGGAATTTTTGGGCTTCAGCGCGGTAGGCCTGGAAGCGTTTGCCGAACATCGGGGAAAAATTACACGTCCCGTTTGGGTTGG
The DNA here is from genome assembly GCA_035551475.1 of Verrucomicrobiia bacterium. GTDB lineage: Bacteria > Verrucomicrobiota > Verrucomicrobiia > Limisphaerales > Palsa-1400 > DASZMX01. The sequence goes on along the minus strand of DASZMX010000125.1, from coordinate 8,401 downwards.
CAATGGCGCAGTTGGCTCAAGCGTAGCCGCCCAATTCGAGAGTGTCGGCGTATAGGCGCTGGAAGCGGTCGCTGATTTTAGGCGTAAAATGTTCCCGCCAATCGCCCGCCACGCCTTTGCGATAATGTGAATGCACGTCCTCGACGCCGGGCCGGCGGCCGCCGCTTAAGGAGCTAAACGAATGCCGGTCCGCCAGCGTCTGAAGCTGTTCCGTGGTGGCGCTGATGCGAAAATGATCGCGAAAGATTTTTTCCAGGGCAGGCACGGGGTCGGCGGCGAGATCCTCAAGTTTAAAACAATCTTCGCCGCGCCGCAGCCAGGTCCGCTGGACCGCCGCGGCCGCCGGCAGCCAGCGTTCCATCAGATAAATCAAGCCTTCCTCTTCGTTCAAGCTGCTCAAGATGAGGCGATTTTTGGAAAGGTCGGGGCCGCTCAGCGGGTGGCTGAATTTCAGGCTAAAATAGGCGGAAATCAGCGTGTCGCGCAAATCACGGATGACCACGAAACGCCGGGAATCCTCCGGCAATTCCAAGGCGGCAAATTCAAAATAATCGAGGCACACACAGGGATACACTGCGTCCGCCCGCAAAGGTTCGCGCCAGAGTTGGGCTCGATACTTCTCAGGTTCCAGCACGGCGGAGCCAAAAGCGTCGTTGAGCAACGCGCGAATCCATTGGGAGGCCGCCTTCCAGTGAGTGACGTGCAGCAGCGTGGCGCCAGCGGGAATGCGAAACATTGCTGGAGCGGAAAGATTGGTTTCCTTAATCGTCGGACGGGACAAGGAAGCAGAAACCAAGGCAGCAAGAGCGGGAAGTATGGCGCGCATAGTGAGTGTTGTCCGGGGCGGCGAGAGAGGCGCACGACCTAACCAAGTTAAAATGTAGGATGCTGCCTCTCATACTTGTGAGGCAATACCTTACAAGTTCAGGCACAGCTGTCAATAGCCAAAGCGCCGCCCCTGACGCGCTGGCGGCGCGCCGGAGGCGGTGATGTGGTCCGCGACGAAGGTTAAGAATTATTGCACCCGCGCGCGATAATAGCGGGAGACGGTAGAATTGGTGTCGATGAACGTGATCGTTCCATTGACGATGAGGTTGGTGGCGATGGGTACCCAGGCTGGGGGGCTGAGTGTCGCCGAGGCGTCAATGATGGCAGTCGAACCAGTGAGTCCGATGAGGCCGAATTGAATGGTATTGTCGGGCAGCAGCGTAATGCCGGCCAGTTCGGGCAATTGATTGACCAAAATTTCGCCCGAACCGCCCACCAGCAAAAAGCGTCCCGCATCCAATGACGCCGCGCCGAGGATCGGAGCGGACGCCGGCGAAACATCGTTCTGCCAGGACAAACCATCGGCGGAAACAAGAATATCGCCCGACTCGGAGCCGGCGACGAAATGGCCGTTGCCATAGGCGACCGCGTTCAAATTGGCGCTGATCGGGGTGGTCGCTTCGTCCCAGTCCACGGCGTTGGTCGAATTAAGAATCAGGCCATCTCCGCCGACCGCGACAAAAAGGCCGTTGCCATACGCCACGCTGTAAAGCGAATTATAAGCGGGTGTTGACTGCACCGTCCAATTCGTGCCATCCGGGGACGTAATTACGGAAGCATCGTCGCCGACGGCCACGAAGAGGCCCTGAGCATAGGTCGCGGCATACAGAGTGTCATACGAATAAGCGCCGGCATTGGTGGCCTGCGTGGTCCAGTTCGTGCCATCGCCGGAGGTGAGAACATAGCCCTGCTCGCCGACGGCGAGGAATTTTCCCGCGCCGAAAGCCACGCCTTTGAGCGTCACATCCGACGCCCCCGAGACTTGGGCCGACCAGGTCGCGCCATCCGGCGAAGTGGCAATGGAGCCCTGATCACCCGAAGCGACGAAGAGGCCCTTGCCATGCGTCACCGCAGCGAGCGTCAAGCTGGAATCCAGCCCGGACAGCGCGACGCTCCAATGGACGGCGTCCGAGGAAAAAAGGATGCCGGCATTTTCACCGACGATAACCAATTGGCCGGGGACGCTGGCGGCGGCATGCCACCAAATATTGGTGGGACTGGCCGCTGTTTTCCACGCCGTGGCGCCGGCAAGCAATGAGCTTTCTTTCAAGGTGAAATCGATGTCACCCAGAGAGCCGGCGGCGGGCGATCCGCCGATCTGAATGGAGTAGGTCACGCCTTGGGTGGCGATAAACGAGAGTTGCTTCAGCAAACCCAGACAATTGCAATATTGGCCGCCCTCCCCGTTCGAATAACAGTGAAAATCACAATTATTGCCAACTGCGTCCAGCGAGGCGAGGTCGGAGCCTTGATACACGGCGGCGGACACTTCGTAATCGCTGCCGGATAAATCAATGGTCACCCCGCCCGTTTCCGGCGCCGTCCAAGTCCACCAAACACTGCGACCGTCGGCGTTTCCGCTGGGGTCGGACTCATCGGCTTCCATCGTGGCGCTGCGGATGGTCCCCTGCGCGTGCACGGAGACGCCGTTATTAAGCGTGACGGCGGAGCTGAAACTATCATTGACAGGCGGGGCGGGAGCAGGGAGCACGGTCACATGCGCCGCGGGACTCTTATAAGACTCCGGGCCGCAGAAGGTCGTCGCTTGCAAGGTATAGTCGCCCGCATCAGCCGAAGTCGCGCCATCAACGCACAAGGAGGAGTAATTTTCATTCGGGATGGGGGAATTGCCCTTGGCCCACTCCAATTGCGGCGTGGGCCACGCGACGACGCCCGAGCTGAGGCAAAATCCGTCACCTTCGTAAACCGTGACGTTCGCCGGCGGCGGCGAAAAAGAAACACCGGACACTGGCGGGATCGCCAGGCGGCGCGAAATTTGACCGGTTAAAGGCGTATAATTTCCATAGCCCACAATGATAAATTTTCCGTCTGGCTGCCGGGCAATGGCCGTGCCGTAAAAGCCCAGCGAGTTTTGAAAATTCTGGTCCACCGTGCCATTGGGCAGCAAATGCGCCAGATTATTGACATTCACGCCCCCGATGCGTTGCACATCGCCAGTAACAAGCAGGTCGCCGCCTTCCAACGCCTCCATGGCGGCCACGCCGCCGCCTTGATCGGCGGGGTAATTTGTGTCCGAGGAGATGCCATGAAAATAGGCGCTGGAATCCACGCCGCCAAAACGCTGCATCCAGAGGCCATTCCCGGTCGGATAAAAATAATTATAGGCATAAATCGTTTCCAGATCGCCCGCGCCGACCAATTCGCCATGGCCGCTGAGGCAATCCAACTGCGCGCCGCCGTCCCGCTCCGCCACGCAGGAGGCCGCGCGATAGCCTAAAAACGGGCCGCTGGCATGGCTGCCATTGGCCAAAACTGAGCCCACCCCAAACCCTCCTGCCAAATCCAAATGCTCCCCAAACGTGGCATTACCTCCAGCGGCGGGGGCGACGTAACGCACCTGCGCGATATATCCCGAAAACCTGGAATCCACCGAAAAGCCCGTGTTTTGATTTCCGGAAATATCGTATTGGGTCAAACCATATTGTCCCGCCACCCAGAAGGCGTCCTGGCCGCGCACAGCCAGGCTGGTGACGTAACTGGCCGACACGTAACCTTGATTGCCGAAACTTGAGTCCAGCACCCAACCCCCGCCATTGTTGATCAAACGCACGACACTGTTCTTCCCACCCGCATAAACGCGTCCGCCGCCGTCCAGCGCGAGGGCATGGACGTTCAGTTGAACTCCGATGAGCGAAGGAATATTTTTGAGGGCGCCATTGGTGTTCAACACCGCGAGAGATGGCGCGTCCTGGTTATAGACGCTGGTAAAATCACCCCCGATAAAAATGTTCCCCTGAAAATCCACGGTCGCCGCGTAAATCGGGCCATTGATGACGCCTTGCTGGGTAAATGTGTAATCCGCGCCTCCCGGGGAGGCTTGGGCTCCTGACGCCGCCGTCAGCGCGGCCAGCATTCCCAGCGTGCGGGAGAAATTACGGAAAAAAGCACCCGACAGTACGGACGTCTGTGGTCGATTCATAATGATTTGGTTTTTATGGAAACAGGCCGATTGTCTTATATAGGCTGCATCCCATTTTGCAAAGTCATTTCGGCGTTGCCGTGATTATTTCTTCACGTAACCGTGGTCGCGGAACCATTCAATCGCTTCCTGGAACGCCTGACGGACGGGAGTTTGGGGCAGGCCCAATTCACGAATCGCCTTGGCGGGGCTGAAAAACATTTTGTATTTGGCCATGCGCACCCCCGCCAGCGGCGCCTTGGGCGGCTTGCCCGTGAATGAGGAAATGACCTCATCCACATGCGCGGCGGCCAGCGCAACGGCGTGAGGGACTTTAAATTTCGGCGCGGGCACGCCCGTTAGTTCGGCCAGCGCCGCCAACGTTTCGCGCATGGTCCAATTGCCGTCGGCATGACCCAAAATATACCGCTCGCCAAATCGGCCTTTTTCCGCCGCCAGAATCTGCCCGACGGCGACGTCCCGCACATGGACCCAGTTCAACCCCGTGTCGAGGTAAGCCGGCATTTGCCGGTTCAAAAAGTCAACTATAACTTTGCCGGTTGGCGTCGGCTTCACATCCCGCGGCCCGATTGGCGCGCTCGGATTGACGATGACGATCGGCAGCCCTTTCGACGCCAGCTCCAACGCCACCTGTTCACCTTGCCACTTGGAGCGCTTGTAATGGTTGCTCATTTGCGCGCCGGTCACCGGCGTCGCTTCGTCGGTGGGCGTGACCACACCGTTGATTTCTTTGGGCAAGCCAATGCAGCCCACGGTGCTCGTATAAACGATCCGGCTGCAACCGACATCGGCCGCGGTCTGCAAAACGTGACGCGTGCCTTCCACGTTGGCCGCATACATCGGCGCGTAATCCCGCAGCCACAAATGATAGCTGGCCGCCACATGAAAACACCAATCACAGCCGCGCAACGCATCGCGCAAAACCTCCCGTTGCAGGATGTCGCCCTGCACCACCCGCGCCTTGGCGCCTTCCAAGCCGCGCGTATCGCCCGTCGCCCGCACCAGCGCGATGACCTCATGCCCACGCCGCTCCAATTCATGCACGACATTGGCCCCGATAAACCCGCCCGCGCCCGTGACAAAGCATTTCATGCCCCTGCTTACACCAGAAATAGCCAAAAATGTCGAAAAAAGAATGGACATACGAGATTGCCTGATGCTTAACTCAGCCAGTTTACTATGCCGAAGAAAGTTAATACTCCGCGCAAAAAACCTACCCGGCAGGAACTCAAGGACCTGGACCTGGAAATCAGTTTCCTGGAAGGCATTGCGCGGCGCGATCCCACGTATGTGGAGGCGCTGCAAATCCTGGGCGACGACTATACCCGCCGTGGACGTTTTGACGAAGGACTGCGCATCGACGAAAAGTTGTGCCAATTGCGGCCCGACGATTCCCTGGTTTATTATAACCTGGCATGCAGTTATTCGCTGACGTCCCAATTGGAGCGAGCCATTGAAGCCTTGGAAGCATCCATCAATCTCGGTTATCGTGATTTCAAATGGATGTCCCAGGATCCCGATCTGAAAAATCTGCGCCAACACGCCGAATACCGGAAAATTCGCGCGAAAGTGCGCGAGCTGCAGGTTCGCACGCGCTGAACAGGCGTCTGCCCCGCGCCGCACAGGCGTTCGGGTCGGCGTTCTTCCGTCCCCTCGTCTCCTCATGAATGTCACCGTCCATGGCCGGTCCCGGCCTTATCGCACCGTCTCGTTCGACGCCGCCAAAAACGCCGTTCTGCTCATCGAGCAACGGCTGCTGCCGCACGCCTTCAAAATCGTCGCGATGCCAAATTACCGCGCCACCGCGGGAGCCATTCAACAAATGGTCGTGCGTGGCGCGGGCGCCATTGGGGCCACCGCCGCCTACGGCCTGGCGCAGGGCGCGCGCGCTTTCCGCGGCGAGAATCCAAAAAAATTCGAGACGCATGTCGCCCGCGTTTTCCAGACTCTAAAAGAAGCGCGCCCCACCGCCGTCGATCCCGTCAACGCCATGCTCGCCGTCCGCGCTGCGATGCAAGCCGGCGAAACCGTCGCCGAACAACAAGCCCTCGCCCTCGCCGCCGCCGAGGAATTTGCCAATGACGATGTCCGCCACTGCGCCGCGATTGGCGAGCACGGCGCCAAATTAATCCGGCCCGGCATGCGCGTGCTCACCCATTGCAACGCTGGCTGGCTGGCGTTCGTGGACATCGGCTCCGCCACCGCGCCGCTTTACGCCGCGCAAAAAGCCGGGGGCAAGTTCCACGTTTTTTGCGACGAAACCCGGCCCCGCTGCCAGGGCGCCACCCTCACCGCCTGGGAGCTGGCCCAGCAAAAAATCTCGCACGAAATCATCGCCGACAACGCCGCCGGCCATCTCATGCAGCGCGGCGAGATCGACCTCGTCATCGTGGGCAGCGACCGCACCCTCGGCCGCACCGGCGAAGTCGCCAATAAAATCGGCACGTACACCAAAGCCGTCCTCGCGCGGCGCCACGGCATTCCGTTTTACGTCGCCATTCCACTGTCAACCATTGATTGGAATTTGCGCTCCGGGCGCGACATTCCCATCGAGGAGCGTTCCCCCTCTGAAACCCTCGGCGCGTGGGGCCGCGTCAACGGGACCGGCAAATTTACTTATGTGCGCGTGGCCAACCCCGGCAGCGGCGCCCGCAACCCCGGCTTCGACGTCACGCCCGCCGACTTGATCACCGCAATCATCACGCCCGCAGGCCTTTTCGCCCCTGGCGATTTGTGGAAAAACCGACGAAAATTAGGTGTCAACGAATAGCGAGGAATCAGAGGATAATCCATCGTTTTTTGACAAGCCTTTTCGACGTTGACAAACTCGGGCAATTCCCTACGATGGCGTTGAATTTGATTCGGGTAGCGGTACGTTTCTTCAGCGGGGTTCCCCACCCCCACCTCCTTGGCGTCTGCTGCCCGAATCGTTTTCTTAAAGGTTGAACATTGACGCCGGGAAAAAGTTTCACTATTTTTCACGTCCACCCCGAGCGGGGGTGTAGCTCAATTGGTTAGAGCGCTGCCCTGTCACGGCAGAGGTTACGGGTTCGAGCCCCGCCACTCCCGCCATTTTGTCCACCAATGCCTTGGCGAAGATAGATTTTCCCGTCCACCACTTGATCAATTGACGCCGTCTTTGTATGCTCCGAGCATGACGCAGGCGGTAAACCAGATTCTGGCCGCATTCCGCGTTCGAGCGACTCTCGGAAAGGGAGCAGCAGCACGTTCGCCGCGTTATCGTCGAATGCGTTCCGATGTCCGAAGATTTGACGGATGACTACTTTGCGGCGCTCGCGGCGGCATCGTTCCGGGCGCTGGATGAAGAACCAATCTAACTACATGAAGTCGATATTGGCCGAACCAGAAATTGTGACGCGCAAAGGCAAGCCGGTATCCGTAATCATTCCCATCAAGGCTTACGAAGAATTGTTGGAGCGCGCCGAGGATGCAGAGGATTCTGCATGGCTCAAGCGCGTTCGCACAAAGCCATTGCAGTACCGTCCGCTGGAAGATTGCTTGGCCGAGCGCAAGGGGAAGTGACCATGTATCTTCTCCTTGAGCGAGGGGGAAGATTTTCCACGGCTTGGCTTGGAGGTTTCACGCCTATTAGCAATCCAAGCTCTCACGATAATCCTCGTCCAACAAGGTGCCGCTATTTGTTGGAAGCAAAAAAACTGGCGTATGTATGGGGACGGATACAGGGTTGAGTTCGCCACGAAATTCGCGTCGGCGCATCACCGCAGCCACGAACGCAATAGGCTACACTCTCACTTTCTCCACAAAAATATCGCAAAAGAAATAGTTGCATTAAACGTGGGTTGGTATATACTTTTAAGTATGGTTGAACTTAAAACTATTGATAAACATATTAGCAGCTTGATGAACCAAATTATTGAGTCTGCTTCGAAGCAGGACATTCCGACAATTCAGCGCCTTCTCCGAAAGGCTGATGAGTTACAGGAGATGAAAGAAAATCTTACCGCTATCCAGTTGCGACTCACAAATCTCGGAAATAAGGATCTGCGCGACACTGCCATCGACAACGGGCGCCAACTTTCAGCAGAACTTCGCAAGCTTCTTATTGAAGTTACAGAAGGCGATATACGGCAGAACCTGCTTAAACTTACCCCGCATATCAAACGGGGAAAAGTCCGAACTGGGGAGGAACTCACGATCGAAGCGATACCGAGCGGAGAGCGATTCCGAACGGTAGTGTCCGATAAGGGGAATAAGTTGCGTTCTCGTGGCGAGATTGCTCGCTTTTATAGGGACGCGAAAGTAAGTGCAGGCGATTTCGTATCTTTGACAGAAGAAGCACCGGGATGTTGGGCTTTAAAAAAAGCGGCCCCTGGTGAGTTTCCCAATTACCCGTGACTGGAAAATCGATATTCATTTTCAGTCAAACTAAAA
>DASZMX010000124.1:0-24506 GCA_035551475.1 Verrucomicrobiia bacterium | reverse complement strand
GCGCCGCATCTCTATTATCGCGTGAAGATCGCCCCCTGACCCGCTCTCGGACGCAGGGCTTCGGCGTGTGCTCCGAGACGCACACTTGCGGCCCTGGGGGGGAGCGGATTAACGGTGTGGTATATGATATTCTCGCCCAGCGCGGCCCGGCCTTGGACCTTTCGCCGCTTCGCGAGCTTGGCGCTTTGTCTGGCCGCGTGCGCCTCCCACGCCCAAATCAAATACTCGACCAACAGTGATAACACCCTCACTGTCCTTGGCTACAATGGGACGGTGCGGAACCTTGTCATTCCCGCCACGGTCAACAGCTATCCGGTCGTGGCCATTGCCTCGAACGCCTTCGCCGCGAACGTGGGACTCAATAGCGTGAGCGTCCCGGACACCGTCACCAATATCGGCGATTACGCGTTTAATTATTGCAGCGGCCTCACCAATGCGTTTCTGGGATATGGCGTCGCGACCATTGGCAATTTTGCCTTTTACATGTGTGTCAATTTGCCCGGCGTGACGCTGCCCGACACCGTCACCAACCTGGGGGCAAGCGCGTTTGCGGATTGCATAAGGCTCTCCAGCCTGGTCCTTCCCGACTCCATTCTCACCATGGGAAAAGCCGCTTTTGAAGATTGCCAGATAACCACTGTGGCCACTCCCAGCGGTTTGGTTAGCATCGGCGCGCAAACGTTTTACGCGTGCAGCAGCCTGACCAATATTACGGTATCGACTGCTGTCACCAACCTCGGCGCGCAGGCTTTTGGCGCCTGCGCTGCGTTGAAGTCCGTTTTTTTCCGCGGGAACGCACCTGCCGCCGATTCCGCCACGTTTGTATCTGACGCCCAAGCCACCGCGTATTATATTCCGGGCGCGGCGGGTTGGAGCAACTCCTTCGCCAGTTTGCCCGCGCAGCCTCTCTACACCTACCTCACCAATAACCAAACCATCACTCTGACGGGCTACACTGCGCCTTGGGGCGACGCGGTTCTTCCTGCCCGCATCAACGGCCTGCCTGTCACTAGCATTGGCGACCACGCCTTCGCCTCCAGCGGCCCATCCAGTGTGTTCATTCCCGAAACCATCACCAACCTGGGCCCCTACGCGTTCGACAACTGCGCCAATCTTTCCTGCGTCATCCTGCCCAACTCCATCTCGGTCATCCCCGCCGGCGCATTTAATTTTTGCGACCGTTTGACGAACCTCACCATTCCTCCTGGCGTCATGGCCATTAACTACATGGCCATTGCCAACTGCCACAACCTGGCCAGCGTTTTTTTTCGAGGCAACGCGCCTTCCGGCAACGGATTTGGCAGCGACCCTCGCTGCTCAATTTATTTCCTGCCCGGCGCGCTCGGCTGGGGCGCCTCTCAGCTCCAGCCCCGCGCTATACTTTGGAATCCGCTTCTCCAAATCCCGGCGCCGGACAGCAATCAAATAAATCTTGAAATCGTGGGCGGCAGCAATCTCCCCATCGTCCTCGAATCGGCTCCCCGCCTTGCCGCGCCCCATTGGACAGCATTAGCCAGCGCCAATCTCACCAACGGTTCATTTCATTTTCAAGACAGCGCCACCGCCCCCGCCCGCTTTTATCGCATCCGCTCGCCTTAGGATCGCTCCCGAGTTCTGCTCGCTTCTCATCTCGCGGCGGCGTACCATTTTCGCGTGGTTTTTCTACCTATCGTCGCGCGGGAGCTGCGCGTGGCGGCGCGGCGCCGCAGCCTCTACCGTCTGCGGTGGGTGGTGGGTTGTTTGACACTGGGCCTGGGCGCATTTTTTCTGTTGCTGGGCGAGAACCTGCAAGCCATCCCGCTCGGCGCCGTGGGGCGGACGCTTTTTCTGATTGTCAGCGTGCTGTTGTTGGCCGGGGCGCTGGCGGCGGCTCATCAGTCGCACGATTGCATCAGCGGCGAAAAACGCGAGGGCACGCTCGGCTTCTTGTTTCTCACGGACCTGAATGGGTTCGACATTGTCCTGGGCAAACTTTGCGCCGCCGGCCTGCCTTTTTTTTATGCCATGATGGCCAGCTTTCCGTTGCTGGCGGCTGCGGCCCTGCTGGGCGGGGTCACGGGAGCGGAGATTTGGCGAACCTGGCTGGCGGTGTTGAACGTGTTCTTCTTTGCCCAAAGCGCGGCGATGCTTTCGTCCTCGATCGCACGGGCGCCCGCGCGGGCAGCCCAAGGCGCCGCGGCTCTGCTCGCCGCGTTCATCATCGGTTTCCCGCTGCTGGGCGTCCTGATGGGGCACGGCTGGCGGTTGGGCTGGGAATTCAATCCGATTTACACCTTTGCCTTGGCCACCCGCCTCGGAGGCCTGACCGCCGCGCCGGGCGCCTTCGGTTGGTCGCTGATTTGTGTTCATTTGACAGCATGGATTTTTCTCGCCTTGGCCAGCCTGCTGCTGCCGCGCCTCTGGCATGACAAACCGGAAATGCCCGCGCGCCCCATCAGGTGGGGCGGGCGCGCGTTGCTGGAGGAAAATCCATTTTACTGGCTGGCGAGCCGGGGGCTGGGCGATCCCCGGATGATTTGGGCGTTGCTCGGGCTGCTGGTGGTGGGATTGGTGGGGCCTTTATCGGTGCGGCAGCGGGTGAATCCCGTGTATCTCATGGCGGGTCTCATGATCCCGCACGCCCTGCTCAAATTTTGGGTGGCCGCCGCCGCCGGAAGATCCATGGAAGCGCGGCGGCGCGACGGCTCCCTCGAGATGCTGCTGGCGGGCACGCCGCTAACGTCTGCGGGCATTCTCGACGGCCAGTGGCGGGCGCTCCGCCGCCTCTTTCTCGGGCCGGTCCTGGCGCTCCTGCTCGTGGATTTCACGGCCCTGGGTTTTTCCCACGACCCCATTTCGCGGGCTTACATCATCGGAACCGCCGTGCAGTTGCCCGTCGATTTGGCGGCGTTGATTTGGCTGGCCATGTGGTGCGCGATGTCACACCGCGCGCCGGGACGCGCGACCTTTAGCGCGATGCTCCGCGTTTGCATTGTGCCAAACGTGTTTCTTTATATCCCCATGATCTTCACGCTCTCCAGCCCGCGCGAATTTGCTTTCGCCGCCGGGTGCTGGGCGTTGGGCGGCTGGACGGTCGATATTATTGTCGGCGCCATGGCGCGGGGCAAATTGCGCCTTTACCTGCGTGACCTGGCCGCCAGCGATGCGCCCGTGCTCAAGCTCTTTGCAGAACCAATTCCCGCTCTGGCGCCGTGAGCTGGCGCCACGTTCCGCCCGCCAGGTTGCCCAGCTCAAAATCTCCGATTCGCACCCGCACGAGCCGCAACGTCGGATGTCCCGCCGCCGCGGTCATCCGTCGCACCTGCCGGTTTTTCCCCTCCACCAATTCCAGCGCGATCCAGGTGTCCGGCACCGTTTTGCGGAATCGAATCGGCGGGGTGCGCGGCGCCATGACCGGCTGCGGTTCCAGCGTCCAGGCGCGGCAGGGCAGCGTGTCGCGCCCTTGAATGGTCAAGCCCGCGGACAGCCGCGCCAGCGCTTCGGCCGTCGGAATCCCCTCCACTTGCGCCCAATAAACCCGCGGATGCGCGCGTTTGGGGTGCAGCAGCCGCGCATTTAATTCCGCTTCATCACTGAGCAAAAGCAGCCCTTCGGAATCCGCATCCAGCCGGCCCAGCGGGTAAACCCGCGCGGGAAAACCAAACTCCGCCAGCGTCCGGTTGGGCGAGCCGTCCGCCGTGAACTGCGACAGCACACCGTAGGGCTTATGGAACGCGATCAACATGCCGATGCCCAATGTAGAAGGAGAAGAGGGTGGAAAAAAACCTATTTTTCCCCTCGGGTGAGACGGCGAATGTCTCACCCCGTTCGCTAGTGTGGGTCGAAACGAAAGGAAACTTATGATCGACCAGATGGAATTAGGATTCGCCGCCCGGCGCCGCCGCCAGAGCCAGAACCGCGCCTCCCAACGCCAGCAGCGCGCCCAATGGTGGTTTGCCCGCATGCGCCACGTGGTGGACGCCGCGATGGAATGGGCGCCGGAGCAGCCGCCCCGCGCCGAGCAGGTGTTTATGAGCCTCAGCCCGGGCCGGCGTTAAGCGGCGGCGTGGTTTGGTTTTGCAATCACGGCGGGTTTCGCCTAAAAATAACAGTCCGCGACAACCGGACCTTCCGGCGCTCGCCTGATTATGAAACCCGACGTGGAGATATACGACACGACCCTGCGCGATGGCAGCCAGGGCGAAGGCATAAACTTTTCGGTGATGGACAAATTGCGCATCGCCGAAAAACTTGACGCTTTTGGGGTGCACTATATTGAAGGCGGCTGGCCCGGCTCCAATCCCAAGGACATTGAGTTCTTCGCCGAGGCCAAAAAGAAAAAATTCAAACGCGCGCGTCTCGCCGCTTTTGGCTCGACCCGCCGCAAGGACATCGCCGTCGAGAAAGACGAGCAGGTGCGGTTGTTGCTCGATGCCGAAACGCCGGTGGTGACCATCGTGGCCAAAACCTGGCTCCTGCACGTCAAAGAGATTTTGCGCACCACGCCGGAGGAGAATCTGGCCATGATCGCCGACACGGTGCGGTTCCTGAAGAGCCACGGGAAATTTGTCATTTACGACGCCGAGCACGCCTTCGACGGCTACAAGGAAAATGCCGATTACGCGCTTTCCACCTGGAAGGCGGCGGAAGACGCGGGCGCCGACATCGTGACCCTCTGCGACACGAACGGCGGATCGTTGCCGGCCGACATCGCGCGCATCGTGGGCGCGGCGCGGGGGAAATTGCGCGGCGCCATCGGCATCCACACGCACGACGACATCGGCCTGGGGGTGGCCAATGCGCTGGCGGCGTTGGAGGCGGGGTCCAACCATGTGCAAGGCACAATCAACGGCTATGGCGAACGCACGGGCAATTGCAATTTGACCAGCGTTATTCCGAACATTGCGTTCAAGCTGAAGAAGGGCTGCGTGCCCGTGGAATCGCTTTCGCAGCTCAAGGAATTGTCCCAGTTCGTGGATGAAATCGCGAACATGCGGCACAGCTCGCGCCAGCCGTGGGTGGGTTCGGCGGCGTTTTCCCACAAAGGCGGCTTGCACGTCAACGCCGTGCAAAAATTGGTCAGCAGTTACGAGCACATCGACCCGGCGTCGGTCGGCAACACGCGCAATGTGCTGATCAGCGATCTGGCGGGCCGCAGCAACATCGTGATGAAGGCCGAGGAGCTGGGCATCAAGCTCGGCAACGACGCGCCGGAATTGAAGGAGATTTTAAACCGGGTCAAGGACCTGGAGCATCAAGGTTACGAGTTCGAGGCCGCCGGCGGCTCGCTCGCGGTGCTGATCCGCCGCGCGTTGCATGACCATGCCTTGCCGTTCGAAGTGGACGGGTACCATGTTTCGATGCGGCGCCAGGGCGGCGCCTCGGTCTGCGAGGCGACCATCAAAGTGCGTGTCAATCATCAGAACGCCCACACGGTGGCGGAGGGCGACGGCCCGGTGAACGCGCTCGATTCGGCCCTGCGTGCGGCCCTGGCGAATTTTTATCCGGAGGTGAAAAAAATCCGGCTGACGGATTACAAGGTGCGCATCCTCGATTCCGGCGGCGGCACCGCGGCCAAAACGCGCGTGCTCATCCAGTCCGACGACGGCCAGGAGGAGTGGGGCACCGTCGGCGTAAGCGACAATATCATCGAGGCCAGCTTGCAGGCGCTGGTGGACAGCATGGAATACAGGCTGATGAAGAAGCATTGACGCGCCCGGCCGCAGCGCGCCTATTTATTTGACATGCCTGAGATTCCCAAAGCTTACGAACCCCGCGCCGTCGAGGAGAAATGGTATCGTTTCTGGCTCGACTCCAAATGCTTTGCCGCCGACCCGCAATCGGCCAAGCCGGCTTATTCCATTGTCATTCCGCCGCCGAATGTGACGGGCGTCCTGACGCTGGGCCACGTTCTCAACAACACCATCCAGGACATCCTGGCGCGGCTGGCGCGCATGAAGGGTTTTGAAACCCTTTGGCTGCCGGGCACAGACCACGCCGGCATTGCCACGCAAACCGTGGTGGAAAAATCCCTGCGCAAACAGGGCGTCATCAAGCATCGGGATGAATTGGGCCGCGACAAATTCCTAGAGAAAGTCTGGGAATGGAAGGAGAAGCACGGCGGCATCATCATTGAGCAGCTCAAGCGCCTCGGCGCCTCCTGCGACTGGGAACGGGAGCGTTTCACGATGGACCCGGAATATAGCCGGTGCGTGCAGAATGTTTTCATCGACCTTTACCACAAGGGGCTGATTTATCGCGGCAAACGCATGGTCAATTGGGATCCGTCGGCGCGCACGGCGTTGTCGGATGAGGAAGTGGAGATGGTGGAGGAGCGCGGGAAACTCTGGCATTTTAAATACCCGCTGGCGGACGACGCGGGCCGGGCTGTGCCCGGAGAATTCGTGATGGTCGCGACCACCCGCCCGGAAACGATGCTGGGCGACGAAGCGGTGGCCGTGCATCCCAGCGATCCGCGTTACGCGAACCTGATTGGGCGCCGCGTGTTGTTGCCGTTGCGCGACAAGCTCATTCCCATCATCGCCGATGAATTGGTCGATCCCAAATTTGGCACCGGTTGCGTCAAGGTGACGCCGGCGCATGATCCCGCCGACTATGAAATGGGAATGCGCCATCAATTGCCCATGACGGTGGTCATTGCGGCGGATGGGCGCATGAGCGCCGAGGCCGGCGAGGAATTTGCGCGGCTGGATCGCATGGAAGCGCGCAAGGCCGTGGTGGAAAAACTCGAGGCGCTCGGGTTGATGACCAAAGCGGAGGATTACACGCACCGCGTCGGCTACAGCCAGCGCAGCAACGTGCCGATCGAGCCGTATTTGAGCAGCCAATGGTTTTTAAAATATCCCGCTGTCGAAAAATCCACCCATGCTGTGGCTCATGGGGAAATCCGGTTTCATCCCGAGCGCTGGAGCAAGACCTATTTGCATTGGATGGGCAACATCAAGGATTGGTGCATTTCCCGGCAGCTCTGGTGGGGCCATCGCATCCCCATCTGGCGCCGCGACGACGAGGAGAAATGCCAGATCGAATCTCCCGGCGAAGGCTGGACGCAGGATTCCGATGTGCTTGACACGTGGTTCAGCTCGTGGCTCTGGCCTTTCGCGACGATGGGCTGGCCGCAGGAAACCAGCGCGCTGAAAAAATTCTATCCCACCACCGACCTGGTGACCGGGCCGGACATCATTTTCTTCTGGGTGGCGCGCATGATCATGGCTGGCTACGAGTACATGGGCGAGAAGCCGTTTCAGAACGTTTATTTCACGGGCATCATTCGCGACAAACAGGGTCGCAAAATGTCCAAGAGCCTGGGCAATTCGCCCGACCCGTTGGATTTGATCAACCAATACGGCGCGGACGCCCTGCGTTTTGGCGTCATGCGCTCGGCGCCTTTGGGGCAGGACGTCCTTTATGATGAGCAGCAGGTGGAGCTCGGACGCAACTTTTGCAACAAACTTTGGAATGCCTGCCGCTTTCGCCAGATGCAGGCGGGCGAGGTCGAGGGCGAGATCGATCCGGCGAAGCTCAATGCCGATGACAAGTGGATTTTGCTGAAGTTGCACGCCGCTATCACGGAGCTGACCGAGGCCCTCGATCACTATAAATTCAATGAGGCGGCGCAAATCCTGCACCGGCTTTTGTGGGGCGAATTTTGCGATTGGTATTTGGAGGCCGCCAAGGCCGCGCTGGCGGACCCCGCCGCGCGCGACAACACGCTGGCCGTGATTGATTTCGTGTTGTCAAACACACTGCGCCTGTTCCATCCGTTTATCCCATTCATCACCGAGGAATTGTGGCAAGGCATGGGGTTCAACGCCGAATTGCCCGCGGGGCAGGGCGGGCAGACCATCATGTACGCCCATTGGCCCAAACCGTTGGACGAGGATTTTCGCGCGCATTACGGGCTTAACGACGCCGCCGCAAAGTTTGTGGACATGCGCAACGAATTGGTGACACAAGGCCGCAACTTGCGCCGGGTCGGCGGCATTCAATCCGGCAAGAAAGTTAAATTTATTTTCGCGCCGCGCACGGCCTTATCCGCGCATGATCTCGAAGCGGTGAAGATTTTGCTGCATGCCGAATCCATCGAGGCGCAGCCTGATTACCAGGCGCCCAAGGGCACACCCACCGCCCACTGCGAAATGGGCGATCTCTATTTGCCGCTGGAAGGCGTCGCGGATGTCGGGGCGGAGAAGGAGCGCCTGACGAAGGAACTGGCCAAGGTGCAGGCGGAAATCGACAAGGCGCAGCAAAAATTAAACAATCCGAGCTTCAGCCAAAAAGCGCCGCCCGCGGTCCTTGCCGAGCATCAGCAGCGCCTGGCCGATTGGCAGGCCAAGCACGCGCAACTAGCCGCCACCCTGGCAGGACTCGCTTAGCAGCGCGCGATAATCGCGCCACAACTCCGCGACGAGCGGCGACCGCCGCACGCGGGCGCCATCGAATTTTTCGATCTCCACAATGCCCCAGGAGCTCATCGAGAGAAACGCGCCGTCGGACGCGGGCACCGCGGACGGGCGCGCATTTATTTCTTTGACACGAATTTTTTTCTGGCGGCACAGGTCAAACACCGCCGCGCGCGTGACGCCGGGCAAAGGCCCCGCCGCCAGCGGAGGTGTGCAAAGTGTGCTTCCCGTCAGCCAAAACAAATTGCTCGTCGTCGCTTCCGCGAGGAAGCCGCGCGCGTTTAACAAAACCGCTTCCTGGGCGCCGGCGTCGTCCGCCTCCGCCCGCGCCAGCACTTGCGGCAGTTTGTTGGCCGTTTTAAAGGCGCTCAACGCGTCGCCCATCGGCAGGCGCTGGGAAGCCACATGCACGCGCCAGCGCGGCAGCGTGGTTGGATTGGGCAGGGGATGGGTCGTGATGACCACCGCAGGATGCGCCGCATTTTTCGGGGAATAACCGCGCTCGGTGATGCCGCGGGAAATGGAAATGCGCGCCAGCGTTTCCGGCATTTTATTCAGG
Organism: Verrucomicrobiia bacterium; assembly: GCA_035551475.1. Lineage (GTDB taxonomy): Bacteria > Verrucomicrobiota > Verrucomicrobiia > Limisphaerales > Palsa-1400 > DASZMX01. Next base: position 15,545 of record DASZMX010000124.1, on the reverse strand, counting down.
GCCACCAAACGCAACGCTCCTTTTAACAATTCGTCGGCGGATATGGGCCACTCCATGCGCAGCGTCTGCAAGCCTTGTGCCAGGCGCGTCATGTGCTGCGCCCAGCGAAACGGGCGCCCGTGGCAAAAAGCCACGCCCTCGTAGAGCCCGTCGCCATAGAGAAAGCCTCTGTCAAACACCGAGACAACCGCTTTCTTCTCGGGAACAAATTTGCCGTTGAGAAAAACCATCATGGATTTGCCGGGATGAGGTTGATGGCGCCGAGCGCCGCGAAAAATCCTTGCGCCTTGGCCAGGGTCTCGTCGTATTCCGCCTCCGGGAGGGAATCGGTGACAATCCCGGCGCCGGCGTGGAAATGCGCGCGGCCCTGTTGGCAGACGGCGGTGCGAATGGCGATGTTGAGCTGGCTTTCGCGATTGAATCCGAGATAGCCAATCGCGCCCGTGTAAGGCCCGCGCGTCACCGGCTCCAATTCGTCAATAATTTCCATGGCGCGAATTTTCGGCGCGCCCGTCACGCTGCCGCCCGGAAAACACGAGGCAAAGGCCGAGAAGTGCGTTTGCCCGGCGCGCAATTCCCCGGTAACCGTCGAAACCAAATGCTGCACCTGCGGATATTGTTCCAGCCGCGCCAACTCTGGCGCTTGGACCGATCCGTATTCGCAAACCTTCCCCAAATCATTGCGCAGGAGGTCGGTGATCATCACCAACTCGGCCATTTCCTTGGCGCTCGTCTGCAATTCGTAACTGAGCTGGGCGTCGCGCGTGGGATCGGAGGAGCGCGGCCGCGTGCCCTTGATGGGGCGGGATTGAATGTGTGAACCGCTCAAGCGCAAAAAAGATTCAGGTGACGACGAGCAAACTTGAAAATCGCCGCCATCCAGATAAGCCGCAAACGGCGCGGGTGATCGCGCGCAGAGCTTCTGGAAAAAAGTCCAGGCCGGCACGCTCAACTCTGCAGTCAGGCGCTGCGCGAGATTGACCTGGTAAATGTCGCCCGCGCGAATGTAACGCTGGGCGCGCTCGACCCGTTGCATGAATTCCGCGCGCGTGAGCGTGGAAGCGCATGATTCCGGGCGGTGGAAGTCGGCGCGCGGCGACGATGAGGCCGGCGGCTCGGTGGAAAGCCGGGCGCGCCAGAAATCTAATTGACTGCGCCAGCGCGCATGGTCGCGCGAGCCATCGGCTTGCAGGCCGGTTGAAACAATCCACGTCTTGGCCAGTTGATGGTCAAATACGACCAGGCTGTCGTAAAATCCCGCGTGGCAATCGGGCAATTCCAGATCGTTCACCGCCCGGCGCGGCAAACGGGGTTCGACGAAATTTTTTAAATCATATCCCCAGTAACCGAAGCAGCCGCCCAGCGGAAACGGCAGGTCGATTTCCTCCAGCAATTCGTAACGCGCCATCAAACTGTCGAGCGCCTGCCACGGGTTGCCGAATTGCGTGTGGGCCACCCCGTCCAATTCGCAGCGCGAGCCGTAGGAGCGAAAAATCAAGAGCGGCCGCGCCGCCAGAATGGAGTAGCGCGCCTGACGTGCGTCGAAAAGCGCGCTGTGCAAGAGGATGAGGCCGCGTTCGCCCGCCAATTGTTCCGCCAGCGATTCCGGGCTGTGCGCGGTTTGAAACTCTTCGACCAGCCTCATTTAATGGGCCGCTTGCGGGCCCGGCACAGAATTCGTTTCCGTCCCGTAGGCATGCTCAGGCGCGGCCACCGTTCCCTCCACGGGCAGGCCCAGCTCCTTGCGCAACGAGGCGCGGTTGATCGGGGACAAATAATAGGGAAACGGGCCTTCCGGATCCAACATCTGGCTTAGGACAAATTGCCGGATGGATTTGAGGTCCGGAATGCGCAGCCGTTGTTCGGACGACTTGATCTGGACGTTGTAATGGTCCCAGATTTTTTGCGTCAACGCGTGCAGCTTTTGGACCTTGTCGTATTCCTGGAAAATCAGGCAGAGATATTCGCGATGCGCCAGCCCAAGCAGGGCCGACATCACTTTGTTCATGTCCGTTTCGCCCGTGTCTTCCGTCAGCGTCTTGAACACGTAGCTATCCAGCGTCTCGCCCGGCGCAAACGAATTGGTGTAGTTTTGCTTGAGATATTTAAACCAGTACGCCGCCTTCGTTTCTTCCGCGTCCACGTAAAGCAACGGGATCGCTTCCTTCAGGAAATTTTTGTGCGCGGTCTTGAAGCTGATCGTTTGATTCGGGTCTTTTTCCTCCGCAATCAATTTTTCGTATGTGGAGCTGATTGTCGGAATCAATTCCAGGTTCGGGCGCAGGAAGAAATTATCCGGCGTGACATTCGTTACGCCCGGGGTGATGCCTCCGCCGATGAAGCACGTCAAACGCATCGTTTGGAAGACCGAACGGCGCAGCGTTTCCTGGTCCTTGGCGTCGGCGTAAATCCGGCCCATTTCCGCCCAATAAACCGCCTGCGCGCCCGGCAAACGCCAATCCAGCGGGCCGTATTCCTGGTCCACGCGTGCAATGATGGCGGGATCCATTTTATAAACGTCGCGCAATTTTTGCGAACGCTCCCGCCAGAGGGCATCCGTGGGATGAGCCAGCTCATTCGTGTTGGGGCGTCCGTCCGGGAAGATTTGCTGCATTTGCTGGGCCCAATGCAATTTGTAAGTCATGTGCGCGTCATCGAGATTGGCGCCCACCTTGTGCTGGAAAATCCAGGAAAGCTCACGATACATGAGGCTTTGGTTGGGATTATAGCGCAGGCCCTCATCGCGCAGCAGGGAGATGCCGCGCTGCACCCAAAGCCAGCGATCTTCCGGGTTTTTGAATTTGACCGAGACATTGTAGGCCATGTTCCAAGCCTGCACGAGCCACACCTGGACCATGTGCGGCTGGAGCTTGGTGATCCAATCCGCCAATTGCACCATCTCGAAATACTTATTGTCCTCCTGCAATTCGCTCGTGCGAATCCACAGGGCATTGGCGATCAGCCCCCGAAACCCGCCCAGCGCCACCGTCGTAAACGCCAGGATCGGCGGCGCGTTTTGCAAGGGTTGCACATGAACGAACCCCAACTGATCCCGCTCCGCGTTCAAAAGGCGTTGCATCTGCCCCGCGGCGATCAACAACAGCGCCGCGAGCGCGCACAGCATTATTTTGTAAGCCCGGCCTCGAAAACTCATCGATTTTACATGGTTGTATGGATTTGACCGTCTGACAACGGTTTTCTCTCGAACGAGAAGCAGATTTGTTCGCGACGAACGCCCTTCCGACAATTGACCTGCCGACCGAGTATCAGGGGGACTTCGTTTAAAGTCATACCGATTTCGTGTTATAGGTATAACAAAGTTTGGTAAGGCATTTTTGACGTCTGGGACGGGGGTGGGTCACTTTTAACTTTAAAATCTGGCATTCCGGCGTCACCTTGGAGAGATGTTTGAGGCGGCGAGTTTGTTTGATTTGGGGGCGACGGAGCATGCGGCGGTTTTTAGGGGGTGCGAGTTTGCCTGGGAGGTTTTGCCGCGGTTGGCAGGATATTTGGAGCGGAATTTGCGGCGGGAATTGCGCAATCGTTGCGAAGGGCGCGCTTTTATCGGGGAGCACGTTTTTATTGGGGAGGGCACCGTTTTGGAGGACGGGGTGATGATCAAGGGGCCGGCGATCATCGGGCGGAATTGCCAGATTCGGCATAATGCTTACATCCGGGACAATGTGATCGTGGGGGATAATTGCGTGGTGGGGAATGCGAGCGAGTTGAAGAATTCGCTGCTGTTCAATGGCGCGCAGGTTCCGCATTTCAATTATGTCGGGGACTCGGTGCTGGGGCATAAGGCGCATCTGGGGGCGGGGGTGAAGGTGTCGAATTTCAAGGTTTATGGGAATGCGATTGCGGTGCGCGTGGGCAAGAAAGTTTTTGAAACGGGTTTAAGGAAGTTCGGGGCTTTGGTGGGTGATCATTGCGAAGTGGGCTGCAATGCGGTGTTGAATCCGGGGAGCATTTTGGGGCGGAATTCGGTGGTGTATGCCAATGTCGCCTGGCGCGGTGTTTTGGGGGAGAACATGATCGCCAAAAGTCTCGATGACGTTGTGGAGAGGAAGCGGGGATGATTAGTTTGATCGAGCAGGCGGCGGGGGCGGAGAAAAGTTTGGCGGCGGAGGTGGAACGGATTTTTTCGGCGTCGGGCTTGCTCTCCAAGGCGCGGAATTTCGAGTATCGCCCCGAGCAGCAGGCGATGGCCGTGGCGGTGGCGCGGGCGCTGGAGAAGGGCGATCACCTAGTGGTGGAGGCGGGCACGGGGGTGGGCAAGAGCCTGGCGTATTTGATTCCCTCGATTCTATTTGCGGTGCGCCACAGCAAGAAGGCAGTGATTTCCACGCACACGATCAATTTGCAGGAGCAACTGATCGAAAAAGATTTGCCGATGCTGGCGCAGATTCTGCCGGTGAAGTTCGAGTTCACGATGCTGAAGGGGCGCCACAATTATTTGTGCACGCGGCGCCTGACCAAGGCGATGGGGCAGGCTTCCCAGTTGTTCACCTCCACGGAGGCGCAGGAATTGGAGCGGATTTTCGAGTGGTCGCAAAAAACCGAGGACGGCAGCCTGTCGGATTTCGAAGTGGAGCCGGATTTGCGCGTGTGGGGGCAGGTCTGCTCGGAGCGGGGTTTGTGCAGCCCGAAGGTGTGCGGAGACCACTCGGAATTTGTGAAGCTGGGAGGAAAGCCGTGCTTTTTTCAGCGGGCGCGCAGCCGGATTTTGTCGGCGGACGTGCTCGTGATCAATCACACGCTTTTCTTTCTGCAAATGGGGGCGGCGGAGGAGGAGAATTCCGGCGGAATCCTGTTCAAGAACGATTTCGTGGTGTTCGACGAGGCGCACACCGTCGAGCGGGTGGCGGCGCGGCATGCGGGATTGAGCGTATCGAGCGCGCAATTGCGCTATGCGTTGCATCGGCTGTGGAACCCGGCCACGAAAAAAGGATTGTTGACTGTCTTGGGCCGTGGAAAGGAGGGACTCGTGACAGACGCGCTGAAGCAGGCGGAGATTTTTTACGGGGCCCTCGAGGGCGCGTGCGAGGAAATCGCCGAGGCGCGCGAAGGCCAGAAGGCTCGGTCGTGGTCGGAAGTGCGGGTGCGGCGGAGCGATGTAGTGGACGACAACATTACCGGCCCCTTGCAACGCGTGCGGGAGGAAGTGACGGCGCTGATCAAAACCGTGGATGACCGCGATACGACGGGAGAGTTGACCGAGTGCAACCGGCGCCTGGCGGAATTGCGGGAGCAGATCGCGGTGTTTTTGGGGCAGGGCGCGCGCGAACATGTGTATTGGGTGGAGCGGACGGGCAAGGCGCAGCGCAATTTCGCGCTCAATGCGGCGCCGATCAATGTCGCGGAATTTTTGCGGCAACGCCTGTTCAGCGCCAGCACGTCGGTGGTGATGACGAGCGCCACCTTGGCGGTCAAGGCCGCTGCCGCGAAAGCAAGCGACGAACCGGCGCCGGAACCGGTGGAGCGATCTTCGCGATTTGAGGAGGAGGAGGACGCGCCAACACCCGCGCCAGCCGAACGCGCGCATGGGCTGATGTATTTTGCGCGGCAGGTGGGCGCGGAAAAGGCGGAGTTGCTGCAGGCCGGGTCGCCATTCGATTACGAGCGGCAGATGAAATTGTATGTCGCGGCGAAAATGCCGGAGCCGCGCGATCCGCGGCACGTGGCGGCATTGATAGGGTGGATCGAGCATTTTGTGACCATGACGCACGGGAAGGCGTTCGTGCTGTTCACGAATTTCAAGCTGATGCTGGAGGTGGCGGAGCGGATGGAGCCGTTTTTTGATCGCCTGGGCGTGGCTTGTTTTGTGCAGGGGACGGGCACGCCGCGCTCGCTCATGCTGGAAAAGTTTAAAAATGATATTGACTCTGTCTTGTTCGGGACGGATAGTTTCTGGCAGGGCGTGGATGTGCCGGGCGACGCCTTGTCCAACGTGATTATCACGCGGCTGCCGTTTGCCGTGCCGGACCATCCGCTGATCGAGGCGAAGTTGGAAAGCATCGAGGCGCGGGGCGGCAACCCGTTCATGGAATTTTCGCTGCCGGAGGCGATTTTAAAATTTCGGCAGGGCGTGGGGCGATTGATCCGGGTGAAAAGCGATCGCGGCATTGTGGCGGTGCTGGACAATCGAGTGTTAACCAAGAAGTATGGTCAGGCCTTCCTGGCGGCCGTGCCGAAGTGCCCGGTGGAGATAGTGTGAGTAGGCTAAACCCCGGTGACGGCCAACCGGAGATGACCGCTTGTCATGAATATCGACCTTAGTCATTCTCGGCTCATGGGCGAGATTTCGAGTTTTGTAAACCGGGGCGCGAGCATGATCACGCCGCGCGCGCTCAAGGGCATTCACAAGAAGATGCCCTTCCTCAAGCTGAAGTTCACGGAGGTGGATGCGCCGTCGTTTCCGCATCTGGTGGATCAGTTGGAGTTTTTGGCGGCGGTGGTGGAGGATTTTGCCGAGGGGGCGGACGATGATCTGCCGTATCATACCGTGGCGGCGGCGGCGTTTGCGCTGATTTACGCGCATCGCGTGGTGGATTTGATTCCCGACACCATCCCGGATTTTGGGCATGCGGACGATTCGGCGGTGGTGCGGGCGGTGTTGATTGAGCACCAAAAAACGCTGGTGGCCTACGCCGGGCGGCATGAGATGAAGTGGGAAGCCATTTCCGTGCAGCCGTAAGCCCGCGCCCAGCGAAATCCGAGGAAAAACTTTTCACGGCGAACGATTCCGGCGATACTGGCGGGCGAATTCAATGAACGATTGGAACATTCAATCCCGCGCGCACGCCTGCCACACCTGCGGCAAAGCATTTGTTGACAAGCAGCCGTACCGGACGGCTTTGCTCGAGGAAAAGGGCCAGTATGTGCGCCAGGACATTTGCGAAAGTTGCGGGCAAACCCACAGCGAAGGCGCGGCGGATCGCAAAGGCTTTATTTCCCAATGGCACGGCGTGTATCACGCCCCGCCCCCAGCTCCGCCCGAGGCGATTCAAAAGGAGTCGGCGGAGACTCTGCTGCGGAAATTAATCGAAACCGGCGAGGAAAAGTACGGCCCGGTCTGTTATATCCTGGCGGTGATGCTGGAACGAAAACGCCTGCTCAAGGTCAAGGAACAAACCCAACGCGAGGGCCGCCGGGTGTTTGTCTATGAGCAACCCAAGACGGGCGATATTTTCACCATCACGGATCCCAATTTGCAATTGAACCAGTTGGAGGACGTCCAGCGCGCCACGGCGGATTTGCTGGCGCATGGCTTGAACCCGGCGCCCGCGGAACCCGCGCCCGCGCCGCCGGCGGAAGAACCGGCCGCCATCGAACCCGTGGGCGAAACTGCGCCATGACCGAGCCCGCACCGCCTCCGGATTTGGAAGCGTTGCAAACGCGCCTGGAATACAGGTTTGCCAACGTTGCGCTCTTGCAATTGGCCTTGACGCATCCGTCCGTGGCCCACGAGCAGGGCCGATTGGTGCAGCACAACCAACGCCTGGAATTTCTGGGCGACGCCGTTTTGGGATTAGTCTTGACGCGCGAGCTGTATGACCGTTTTCCCGCCGTGAGCGAAGGGCCGCTGACGAAGGCGCGCGCGCAAATGATCAATCGCCGCACGCTGACGGACCAGGCGCGGCGCATTCAACTTTCGACCTACCTGATCCTGAGCCGCGGCGAGGAAGCCAACGAGGGGCGCCAGCGCGCTTCAGCCATGGCGGATGCTTTTGAGGCGGTTATCGGCGCGATCTTTTTGGATGGCGGCTTCGAGGCCGCGCGCGAGTTTGTGCTGCGCTCTTTTCGCGACGCGTTTGGCGAGAAAACCTCCATTCCCACGCTCGACAATCCGAAAGGGGAATTGCAGGAAATCCTGCAGGCCAAATCTCCTGACGCGCCGCAGTATTCGGTGCTGCGCGCCAGCGGGCCGGATCATGACCGTGATTTTGAATGCGTCGTGACCCACGCCGGCATCGAACTTGGACGCGGGCGCGGCAAAAGCAAGAAAGCCGCCGAGAGCGAAGCGGCCATCGCCGCGCTGAAAAAAGTGCGGGCGGAAACCGCCTAGAGCGCGCGCGGGCCGCTCAAATCTCCAACAAAATCCGCGCCGGATTCTCGATCATGTCTTTGACACGCACGAGGAACGTGACGGCTTCCCGTCCGTCCACGAGTCGGTGGTCGTAGCTCAAGGCGATGTTCATCATGGGCCGGATGACGACGGCTCCCGCGACGGCGATGGGCCGTTCCTGAATCGAGTGCATGCCGAGGATGCCGCTTTGCGGCGGATTGATGATCGGCGTGGAAAGGAGCGAGCCGTACACCCCGCCGTTGGTGATGGTGAAAGTGCCGCTTTGCAGTTCATCGGGCTTGAGCTTGTTGGCCTTGGCGCGGGCCGCAAAATCCGCGATGGCTTTTTCCACTTCGGAAAAGCTCAGGCGCTCGGCGTTGCGCAGGGCCGGGGCGACGAGCCCCTTGTCGCTGCCGATGGCGATGCTGATGTCAAAATAATTATGATAGACAATGTCCGTGCCGCGAATAGAGGCGTTCAATTGCGGGATGGCTTTGAGCGCCTCGATGCTGGCCCGGACGAAAAAGGACATGAAACCCAGCTTCACGCCATGCCGCGCCACAAACGCGTCCTGATGCTGCTTGCGCAGAGCGATGACGGCGGACATGTCCACTTCATTAAACGTGGTGAGCATTGCCATGGTGTTTTTCGATTCCACCAGGCGTTGCGCCACCGTGCGGCGCAAGGGGCTCATGCGGACGACTTCTTCCTCGCGTCCTCCCGAGGCTGGGGCCGGAACGGATGACTTGACGGGCGGCGGCGTCGGAGCAGGCGCGGCTTTTTCTTCGACTGGCTCCGGCGCGGGCGCGGGCGCAGCCGGAGGAGCTGGCGCCGCGGCGGTCTTGGAGGACTTGGCGGCTTTGGCCTCGGCCGGTTTAGATTCAGTGGCTTTGGGCGCGGCGCCGGCGGCGTCGATCTGGGCGATGATTTCGCCGACCGCGGCTTTGTCGCCTTTCTTTTTCAGGATTTTGGTGAGGACGCCCGCCGCCGGAGCGGGGAGGTCCACGGTGGCTTTTTCCGATTCGAGTGCGACGACATTTTCGTCTTTTTGCACGGTGTCGCCTTCGGCCTTGAGCCATTGGCCGATTTCAACTTCCGTGATGGATTCGCCGACGGTGGGAACTGTCAAATCAATGGGCATAAAAGGATCAGCCTTCCGCGAAGGCCTGAGTGACAAGATATTTTTGGTCGCGTTTGTGAATTTTGGCGGAGCCGGTGGCCGGGCTGGCGGAAGCCGGGCGGCGCAGCCCGGTCATGGGGTGATCGCCGGGCAGCCGGTCGCCGAAACGCACGCGCAGATAACGCCAGGCGCCCATGTTTTCCGGCTCTTCCTGCACCCATGTCACCGGCACACCGGCGGCGTACGGCGCGAGCGCCTGTTGCAGCGCCTGATCGGGCAGGGGATACAATTGTTCGAGGCGCAGGATGGCGATGTCGTCGCGCTTGAGGGCTTCACGCTGCTGCTCCAGCTCGTAATAAATCTTGCCCGAACACATGAGCACGCGCCGGACTTTTTTCGGGTCGATCGTGGCGTCGGGAAGAATGCGTTGGAAAGCGCCTTCCGCACAGTCATGCAACGAAGAAACCGCGCGCGGCTCGCGCAAGAGGCTTTTAGGCGTGAACACCACCAGCGGCTTGCGCCATTTGCGCACCACCTGGCGGCGCAGGCAATGGAAATATTGCGCGGGCGTGGTGGGCACGGCGATTTGCAAATTGTCTTGCGCCGCGAGGGCGAGAAAACGCTCCATGCGGGCGCTGGAATGCTCGGGTCCCTGGCCTTCAAAGCCATGCGGCAGCAGCAGCGTGATGCCGCTCCAGCGATTCCATTTGTCTTCCGCGCTGGCGATAAATTGGTCGATGATCACTTGGGCGCCGTTGAAGAAGTCGCCAAATTGCGCCTCCCACATCACGAGGCCGTCGGGACAGTCAAGACTATAACCATAATCGAAACCGAGCACGCCCGCCTCGGACAACGGGCTGTTGAAAATATCCACCGGCCCGCAGCCTTCGCCGAGGCGCTGCAACGGGATGTAAGGGTGGCCGTCCTCATAATCGTAGAGGGCCGCGTGGCGATGGCTGAACGTCCCGCGCCGGCAATCCTGCCCGCTGAGCCGCACGCGATAACCCTCCGCGCTCAAGGTCGCCAGCGCCAGGGCTTCCGCCGCCGACCAATCCAGCGGCTGTTCGCCCACGGCCATTTTGCGGCGGCCTTCCAAAAACTTTTTGATCTTGGGATGCGGATGAAAATCGGCGGGCAATTGGGTCTGCGCCAACAATAATTTCGAAAGCCACTCTGCCTTGACCCCCGTGGCTGCGTCCTCGGCGGATTTCTCCGGGCCGGAGGTGTAATGCCCGCGCACCCAGGCGCCGACCGGTTTTTCATCCACGGGGCGGAATGACTCCGCTTGCGACTGGGTCAGTTCCTGCTCCAGCGCTTCGTGCCGGCGCCGGGCAATGTCGTCCGCCTCCTCGCGGCTTAAACCGCCCAATTGCAAGAGATGGTCCAAATAGCCCTCGCGCACGGATTTGCGGCTTTCAATCGCGCGATACAGCGTGGGCTGGGTGAAGGACGGCTCATCGCCTTCATTGTGGCCCAGCCGGCGGTAGCCAAACATGTCAATCACCACGTCGCGATGGAACGTCTCGCGAAATTCCATCGCCAGCCGCACCACTTGGGCGACCGCCTCCGGGTCTTCGCCGTTGACGTGGAAAATCGGGATTTGCAGCATCTTTGCCACATCGGTTGGATAGGCCGAGGAGCGGGCTTCGGAGGGCGAGGTGGTGAAGCCAATCTGATTATTGACAATCACGTGGATCGTGCCCCCCACGGTGTAGCCGGGCAACTGGCTCATGTTGAGCGTCTCCTGCACGATGCCCTGGCCCGCGAAACTGGCGTCGCCGTGAATCAGCAGGCACATGCAATCGCCGGCGCCGCGCTCCGCGGTTTGGTCAGGCCCGCGGTGCCGGGCGGTGCGGTCCAATTTGGCCCGGACGCGTCCCATGGCCACGCCGTTGACGAATTCCAGGTGGCTGGGATTGAAGCAGAGTGAAAGATGGACTTTGGCGCCTGAGACCGTGGTCCATTCGTTGCTGTAGCCGAGGTGATATTTGACGTCGCCATGGCCGCGGAATAATTTCGGGTCGTCGGCAAACTCGCGGAAAATCTGGCGGGGGCTTTTGCCGATGATGTTGGCCAGCACGTTCAGGCGTCCACGATGCGCCATGCCGAAGACAATTTCTTTGACACCTTGCTCCGAGGCTTTTTCGATGGCCAGGTCCAGCAGCGGGATGAGGCTTTCGCAGCCTTCCAGCGAAAAACTTTTGGCGCCGACGAATTTGCGGCGGATGAATTCCTCGAACGCCACCGCGTCGGTCAGGCGGCTGAAAATGCGGATCTGTTCCGCGCGGGACAGCTGCAGCCGATTACGCGTCTGCTCCATGCGATCCTGCAGCCAGCGCCGGATGTCGAACGTGTCGATGTGCATGTACTGCACGCCGATGGAGCGGCAATACGTGTCGCGCAAGTGCTCGTAAATTTGACGCACCGTCATGGGGCCGGCGGCGCGCAGCGGTTCGGGCGAAACCTGGCGGTCCAAATCCTCCTCGGAGAAACCAAAATGGCTCAACTCCAGCTCCGGCGGCACGGGGCGCGGCAGGCCTAGCGGATCAAGCGCCGCGATATTATGCCCGCGCACGCGGTAATTGCGCACCAGTCGATTGACGCGGTTTTGCAGCGCCGCGATGCGCGTGGCTTCATCCGTGGGGACGGGAGCCGCGGCCGGGGCGGAGCCGGTGTCGAACAAACCCCGGGGTTTGAACGAAGGCTCCAAGCGCGGAGCCACGAGGGCCTCGCCATTTTTCAGGCTGTCAAAATAACGCTGCCATTCCGGGCTGACCGAGGCGCGGTCCCGGACGAAATCGCCGTAGAGGCGTTCGATAAAAGACAAGTTGCCCGTCAGGGCAATTTCAGGCGATTCATTCATTGCGAAACTACGCAGCTAAATTAGCCGCCTGCGGCCAAGAGTCAAAGGTTCTCGGTGGCCCCGGCAGGGCGCTTGTCATGTATAACTCACAACGGCTTCCGCGTTTCGGGCAGGTGCGATGGCGCCTGACATTTGGCATGAGCGAACTGTGAGCTTGAACGGCTCGATATTCTCAGAGACGATCGGGATTGCACGATGAACGCAAGCTGGCAACGGGCGTGAACAAAGCATTTGGCGAACCAATGACGCAAATGTTAAGGGCGTGTCGCTCAAATGCCCGAAACCTGTTTTCGCGCTCGCCCTGCAAAAATCGAGCATCGTATTTTGATTATAGCGCATTTTTATTTTCAACGAGGGTGATTTGACCGTCCAGACGGAGCCAAATTTACGCTGCTGGCAGAAGAAAACGATTTGGGCAACACGCCCTTAAGATTGCGACCCCATTTTTACCATGGCGAACCAATTATATGACAGTCTCATTAACCGACCCCTTTTCTGGATTGACCTATTCACGCTACAACTGGGAGAGGGAGTGGCCTCCTTCTGTCCATAAAATTAAGTTATATGATTGCTTGGTCGAATGTTGTGCTCTCGGCAATGCTTCCATTTGTTTCGGATTTTGCCACACGGTTGCAATTGCCAATTGCGCTACCAGTAACGCAATCGAATGTCTTGGCTTGCTTGCCGGACCAAGAGGGCAAGGTTGAGGGATTTGTAATTCTAACAAATGATTATAGATTTTGGTTTAGCCGGGGTCATATTCGGAGATTCTCTGTAGGTTTTCCTTACCGTGAGTTGCAGGATCCGGGCCGAATTTCCAAGTTTTACGGAGAAGTTCGTTTATCTAGAATCGACGCCGTCGCGGCGGCAAAAAGTGCACTACATAAGCTGGGCTTAACTGACGAACAGGTGTATGCCAATTTTGATCCTATAGTTCATGAGCCTGATAAGGTGGGAACGAATCGTGTGGCAAGATACTCCATAGAATGGAAAAAACCAAATGAAGCCGACTTTCCCAGTGTAGAAATGGAGATTAACGCCACAACGGGAAGCCCTCTGTTCATCTGCCTCTGGGGCTTTGATTTAGACAAAGCAGATCCAGTGGTAAATGCAGAACCGCCGCCTGATCTTCATAAACCAGATTGGAGACCGATCACCGCAGAAAAAGAGAAGACCGATATTCTCAGCAGGGTAAATCCTGAAATTTGCAAAACAATCTGTCGGCTGGATCTCCCCATTGCCACAAATGAAGCGCGAACGGTTTGGGGCGTTCGCTATTCTCGATATTTTGACGGAGAAATCGTTTTTACCAATGGTTATGTGATGCTCATGGAAGGAAACACGACCGATTGCAGGATTTCGGGGTTTGCCGCTCCTGATGCCTTTTTTGACACTGATCACGAAATCCATGTCCCGGCATTTATCGGCACAAGAAAGCTGACTGAACGCCAAGCCGAGAAGATTGCCAAAAAGTGGGTCGCGCTCTTTGACCCAACTGTCATCATCGACAATAAGGCTCTCATTACTCATCCGAATCTGCCGGCAAACATAATTGTGCCACGCTGCAAATTCAATTGGACTGTGAAAGGGCGCCTCGTCGCGGTCGAGGTGGACTTGGAATCCGGGGGTGTCAAATCTCTATTGGTTGAGCAGCCGACAAAATGAAAAGGAAGGGTACAATTTGGGAGGCAGCGGGGTCATATCTTAAGGGCGTGTTGCCAAAATCGGGAACGGAACGGGGTCATTAACGGAACGGGGTCAGAACGGGGTCAGTTAATGAGAATGTAATATTCTGGACACGGGCTCGACAGAAAGTCAGGGTTGACGCATGGCTCGAAAGTTGCGCATCCAATGCTCGGGAGCCATTTATCATGTGATGAATCGGGGCGACCGGCGGGAACCGATTTTCGCGGATGACCAAGACTGGCAATGTTTCCTGAGGACACTTGTGGAAACCTGCCACAAGACCAGCGACAGGTGCATGCCTATTGTTTGATGGCCAATCATTTTCATCTGATTATATGACAATCTCATTAACTGACCCCTTTTCTTTTCCCAACGATTAATACTGAGATTTATGTCTGGTCTATTAGAAATTACAGCGGCCTATTCCAACGCCGTGCTCATTGCGATTTTGCCGCAGATTTCCGAGTTTGCGTCAGAGTTGCATCTTCCGGTCAACGTGCCAATTGCGCGGGGAGCGATCCAGCGCTTCGCTTGTGCGCCGTTCGACGGCGATCCTGGTGGTTATCTTGTTTTAACGAATGGGTATGAATTCTGGTATGATTTCGGCCATGTTAAAGGCTTTGCCGCGCCGCATAGTTATTACCGATTGCAAAACCCTCACGATATACCAGCGTTTTACGGCAGGCTTAATATGACCCAACAGGAAGCCGTGGATATGGCGAGACATGCTCTTTGCGATCTTGGTTACTCAGTGACTAACATTTTTGCGGATTCGTCTCCCAGCGTTGTTCCGCCTCCCCAGGTGGAAGGCCATGTAGTGCCAGTATACCGGATAGAGTGGCATAACCCTTTAGAAATCTCCACCCTGCAAACGTCGATCGATATTGAAGTCAACGGAGACCGAAAAAGCATCCAGAACATGTGGTTGGCCTCGCGGTGTTTTTATCGGAAACCTCCCAAGATTGAGGCGTCTGCTCCGCCGAAAGGGGATGAGATGGCAATCGTGCCAGCTGACTCAAATGCTTTGTTGAATATTGCGCTGCCTAAAATAAGGACGTTCGCTTTATCTTTGAACTTACCCATCGAACCGGCCATTCGACCGGCGCAGGTCGCTTCTTTAGATGTTTCATCCACTTCAGATTTTTGCGTCAAGCTGACGAATGGCTTTCGTTTCTGGTATCAACGAGGAGACATTCGCGGCTATTCTGCCCCAGACGCCGTTTTTGTGTCTGAGCCTGGTGTGCCACAACTATCGATAAATTCCTACACGGGCGAATGGAAGTTGAGCGCGTCCGAGGCCGCTCAAACCGTTCTTGCCGCAATTGCCAGATTGGGCTACACGAGCGATGACTTTGAAGGGGAGCATCCGCCCAATATATCGAAGCCGACGGCGGTTACGCCCTACATTATTCCTCGTTTTAGTCTGCGATGGCTTCACAATGATGAATACTCCACCGTGTCCAGTCTCGATGCTGAAGTTGATGCAGGGAGTGGATTAATAAAGTCATTTTACATGTACCAAAGGAACTGGGAGAAAGCCGATGAGGCTCGAAAAATGGCAGGTAAACTCGGCGGTAAGGTTATAAAATCCCAATGATTTTTAGCGATCACTGTCTAAGAGCTCAGAAAGGGGTCAGTTAATGAGAATCTCATAATTTCTTGACATGGGGTTCAGTAGAAAGGCAGGGTTGACGCATGGCTCGAAAGTTGCGCATCCAATGCTCGGGAGCCATTTATCATGTGATGAACCGGGGCGATCGGCGGGAACCGATTTTCGTGGATGATCAAGACCGGCAATGTTTCCTGAA
>DASZMX010000123.1:0-49687 GCA_035551475.1 Verrucomicrobiia bacterium | reverse complement strand
TCTGTCACCGTCATCCACGGATAAAACGCCACCGCATCGGGCACATAGGAAAGGCGCCGTTTGACCGCCACTTCATCACGTCGCGGATCAAGGCCCAGGATGCGGAGTGATCCGGATTCCGGGCGAAGCAGGTTGAGCAGGCATTTAATGGTGGTGGTCTTGCCCGCGCCGTTGCGGCCGAAAAATCCATAGCATCGCCCGCGTGGCGCCGTGAGGTTGAGGCCTTGCACGGCGTCGATGTTTCCGTAGCGGCGGCTGAGTCCGGTGATTTCAATGGCTGGCTGGTTCATGTGATTTTTCTCGTGGCGTTGGCTTCATCGGCTTGCGCCATTTTTTCAAAGTGATCCAGACGCTCCTGCACCACGGCCAGAAACGGCGCTCTTTCCACTTGCAGGTGATGCGCCGCGACGATCGCCGCGTCGATCTGCTGGACCAGCAGTTTATGCCGCACAGTTTTGGAAAAGGGGCTGGCGCTTTCCTTGAGAAAACAGCCCTTGCCTTGGATCGTTTCGATGACTCCCTGGTTTTCCAATTCCGCGTAAGCCTTGGCAATGGTGTTTCGATTGACGCGCAACTCTTCCGCCAGCGGACGGATGGAGGGCAAAGGCTCCCCCGCGCGCAGCGCGCCCGAGGCCGCCGCGTAGCGAATTTGGTCCACCAATTGGAGGTAAACCGGCTTGCCCAATTTAAAATCGATCTGCCACAGCATAAACTAACTGACATAGGACAGTATGACAGTTGGCGCGGCGTGTCAAGCCGGAACCTTTTTGCCTTCCAAATCCAGCCTGCCTTCCGTACATTGGCCGTTTAATGCCGACTGTTGCCGAACAATTGAGGGCCGCCCGCGAGACGCAATCCCTGAAGATTCATGAGGTCGCGGACATGACCAAGATTCGCGGCGACCATATCCGCGCGTTGGAGGCGGGGAATTACGAGGTGTTTTCGGCGCCGGTTTATATTCGCGGCTTTGTCCGCACGTATGCCGGCTTGCTCAAGCTCGACGTGCAGCAAACGCTCGATGCGCTGAACAAGGAACTCGCGCAATCGGGCCATGCGGAACCGGCGTTGTCGCCGCCGCAAGTCGGATTCGTGGACAAGGTGATGTTTCACCTGGCCAAGTACAGCCGGCGCATGGCGTTGCCGGGATTGCTGGCGGCGCTGGTGGTGAGCGCGTCGGTCGTCGGCTATTTTGTGTGGATGCATTCCCAAACGCGCGACCCGCTGGACGGGCTGAGCACGGGCGCCTACCAGGGAGCGACCACGCCGCAGACGCTGCCGCTGCCCTTGCCCGCAGTGCGCTGAGCGGCATGGCGTAATTCCGCTTCCAGTCTATTTTCATTCATGGCGACCAAAGCATCAAAATCCGGGCCGATTCGCGTGGGGCTGATTTCCCTGGGCTGCGCGAAAAATCTCGTGGACGCGGAAATCATGCTCGGCTCCATGCTCAAGGACGGCATGGAAATCACCAACCAGGCGTCGGAAGCCGACGTGGTGATAGTCAACACCTGCTCTTTTATTGACACGGCCCAGGAGGAAAGCGTGGACGCCATCCTGCAATCCGCCGAGGTCCGCTCCCAAACCAATCCCGCGCAAGGCCTGATCGTTTCCGGCTGCCTGCCGCAGCGTTTTCGCGGCGAACTGCCCACCTTGCTGCCCGAGGTGGACGCGTTTATGGGCACCGACCAAGTCGCTGACGTTTCCCGCATCGTGGGCGAGGCCCTGGCGCGCCGGCGCGAAAAACTCCAGGCCGGCCTGCCGGCGGCGCGGGCGCGCTCGCGGCAAAATATTGTCAAACAAATTTCCCAGGCGGAGGCGAAGGCCCCCGCGCCGCTCATCGAAGTCAACGCCCGTCCGGTTTACATTCCGGATTTCGGCACCCCGCGCTTTCGGTTGACTCCGCGGCATTTCGCGTATGTGAAAATTGCCGAGGGCTGCAATCACCCGTGCAGCTTTTGCATTATCCCGCGCATGCGCGGCTCCCATCGCAGCCGCGCGCAGGCCGACATCGTCCGCGAAGCGCGCCAAATGGCGGCCGACGGCGTAAAGGAGCTGAACCTGATTTCGCAGGACTCGACCTATTACGGGCTTGATCTGCGGGCCAACGCCAGCCGCGCTATTTCCTCTCCGGAGAAATTCAACGCGGCCGCTTCCGCGCTCGGCTCGGACGCGACGACGCTCAGCTCGCTGCTGCGGGAATTGGACGGCATTCCGGGCGATTTCTGGATCAGGCTGCTCTACACGCATCCCGCGCATTGGACGGACGAATTGATCCGCACGCTGGCGCAAGCGCGCAAGGTGGCGCGTTATGTGGACATGCCGCTGCAGCACATTCACAGCAACATGCTGGAGCGCATGCGCCGCGAAACGTCGCAGCAATATATTATTGACCTGATCGCCCGGATTCGCGCCGGGATTCCGGGGATTGCCCTGCGCACGACCTTCATTGTCGGGTTTCCGGGCGAGACGGAGGAATATTTTCAAACGCTGCTTGATTTCATCCGCACGGCGAAATTCGAGCGGCTCGGCGTATTTGTCTATTCCCAGCAGGACGGCACCCGCGCGGGCAAAATGGATGGCCAGGTGCCCGATGACGTCAAACAGAAGCGCCAGGCGCTGGCGATGGCCGCGCAGCGCGAAGTCGCGCGCGAAGTGGCGGGGCGTTATGTGGGCCAGGAATTGCGCGTGCTGGTGGAAGGCGAGGTTTCCGGCAAGGAAATTGGCGCGGCCAACGTCAGTTCCTGGGAGCATGGCTTGATTCGCAACGGGGCCGGGCCGGGGCAGGTTCCCGCCAAGGGCCGTTTTTCCATCGCCCGCGGCGAGGCGGACGCGCCGGACATCGATGGCCGCGTGTATGTGCGCGGGCGCCTGCCGGTGGGCGAGTTTGCCCAGGTGCGGATTGTGGGCCACACCGATTACGATTTGCTGGCGGAGAGTCTGGCGCCGACCGCTGCCCGATGAACCGCACTTTAAACTTGCCCGGCGCCCGCGCAGGTGTGTTTATTGCGCCTCGAATGCGCGCATGAACGTTCCCAACAAATTAACCATTTCGCGCTTCGTTTTGACGGTGGGCTTTCTCGCGGCGATTTTCCCCGTCTTCTATTTCCACGAAACGATCGCCCTGATTTTTTTCAGCATCGCCGGGCTCACCGATTATTTTGACGGGAAAATTGCGCGGCGCGACAATCTCATCACCAATTTCGGCGTGCTGATGGACCCGCTGGCCGACAAAATTCTGGTGTGTTCGGCGTATATTGCCTTCATTGATTTGCATTGGATGCCCGGTTGGATGGCGGTGGTGGTGGTGGCGCGGGAATTGGCGGTGACCGGGCTGCGGCTGCTGGCGGCCTCCAAAAATCTCGTGCTGGCGGCCGAGCGCTTTGGCAAAAACAAAACCATCTCGCAGATCATCGCGATTATTTCCCTGCTCGTGCAGCACAGCTACGCGCAATGGGGCGTGATCGGCGAATTGTTTGGCTTTTCCATTTTCGGCAAGCCCTGGGTGGATTGGTTTACGCCGATTTCGGTGTGGGTGGCCATTCTGATGACAGCGATTTCCGGCCTGATTTATTTGTGGCGGAATCGCTCGCTGTATCTGGCCGATCTATGAAGTTGTGGATCGCGCAGGGGTTGGGCGCGGGCCGCGCGCCGGTGGCGCCGGGCACATTTGGCTCCGTGGTCGGCGTGGGATGGTTCTTCCTGCTTTTGTCCAGCCATTCGTGGATTTGGTTCGTCATCGGAAACATCGCGGCCTTTGCGCTGTCGGTTTGGCTCTGCGGCGAAGGCGAAAAAATCCTGCAAAAGCGCGATCCGGGCTCCGTGGTGCTGGATGAAATTGCCGCGATGCCGCTCTGTTTCACCGTGTGGATGCTGGCCGCCGCGACGCCGCGGGACTGGCCCGGCTTTTTCGCGCGGTATTGGCCGGGGACGCTGATTGTGTTCGCGCTCTTCCGTTTGTTTGACGTTTGGAAGCCCTGGCCGGTGCGGCAGAGCCAGGCGCTGCCGGGCGGTTGGGGCGTGACGATCGATGACACGCTGGCCGCCGTTTACGTCAATGTGGTGATGGGGGCGGGCCTGATTTTTCTCGGCGTGTTGAGCCGCTAAAACACTTCGGCTTTCAAGCCCGTTTCAAGTTTCACCCGTTGCGCAATGCGCGAGAGCGTTTTCAGCGGCAGATGGGTGCATTCCATGTGCGCGGTGGGGCGGGTCGCCGAGTAAATTTGCACCAGGCTGATTTGGGCTCCGGCGTCCTTCAAATCTTTCAGGCGCAGCACGTATTCATTGATTTCCTCGGCGGCGGGCTCTTTTCCGTCAATCATCGGGAAGAGGCTTTGCAGGACGACCGGCCTTTGGCGTCCCACCAGCAAAATGTTGCTGATCACTTTTTCCAGCGGCGCCTTGCTGCGGTTGACCTTGTCCATGTAATTCTGCGTGCCGGCGTCGAGTTTGATCCAGATTTCGTCTTCGCGCGTGAAATAGCGCAGGCTGTCCTGCACCGGTCGGAAATCCAGGCCGGTGCCGTTGGTGATGAGAACCAGCTTGAAGAATCCCGAGGGCCCGCAAGCCCGCACGTGAATGGCCGCTTGCACGATCTCGGGAAAATTCGGGCATAACGTCGGCTCCCCATCGCCGCTCAACGCGAGATGCCGCAGCGTCATCAGTTCCGCGCTAATGCCGCGAAATCCGTCGCGGTCCCGCAAATGTCCGGAGCGGACCAGCTCCAGCGTGCGTCGCAATTCCTCGGTCATGATTTGCAGATCCAGCTCCGTTTCCACCAGCGGCCGCCCGCGGTCGACCTCGCAGTAAACGCAATCGAAGTTGCAGCGTTGATCCGGGTTCATGTTGATGCCAATCGAGAGACCCCGCGCGCGGGCGGACACCACGACATACACGAAGCGGTTGCCCAAAAAATCGCGCGGGCAACCGATAGCCGACTTAACCGGGTTTTTCCGGACGGTCGAATCCAGCGCGGCGCCGGGGGAGGCGGCAAGGTTCATAGTCATTCCTTTGGGGAAGGATTTCGGGGCGGCGCCTGTGCCGCAGCGGAGAGGTTTGGTCTCATTCTCGACCGTAATCTACGCCTCGGTGCAGACTGCCGCCTACACCGTCGTTGGGAAAAGGCGCTCGTATTTTGGTCGGAATCGGCCCGCGAAATAGCGCGGCCCGGCTACTGTGTCCATTGCGCGCGAAAGAATACCGGCTGATTGGTCGCCTCCACGCTAAAGGTGGAGGAGGCGCTCACGAGTTCGTTGGTTTGCACGGGAGTCCAATCGACCAGGTTGGTGGACGAGCTGATTGCATAGCGCGCGCCCGCCTGCCCATCCAGCCGGATGTTGAGCCGCATGGCGTCAGCCAGGGAGGGCGCGCTTAACAAGGGCGCGGTCACCTTGGATAGAATGACGCTGCCTGCGTCCGGCACGACGTCGAACATGATATAATTCGTGGACTGAATCCGCAGCGTTTGCGCCTTGATCGGCGCGTTGTTTTGCGATGCCACCGCCGCCGTCCAATTCGTGGGCAGCGGACGGCGCAAGGTGATGGGATAATTGTAAATGGCGTCGTCCAGTCCGTCCGACACCGCGAGCGTGATGCTGTCTTCCGCTTGGGCGGCTTCGACCACGGTCGCGGCGTTGCGTTCGCGGATGTAGCGCACGACGTTGCCGAAAGTTTGCACCCAGAAGCGGTCCTGGTTCGTGCTGAAAAAGTTGGCGCACTGTTGCAGGGTCGCGCTGGGGAGCGGCGAATAGCCGCCGTCATTGTCGATGCCGTGAATTAAATACACGCACCAGCCGTTCGGGGCCACCGCGCTATTGGCGGCGTTGGTGAAGTTTGGCAGCGTTTGAATTGAACCCGCGGCGCCGCAGACGTACGAGCTAATGCTCATGAAATTGGGCGGAGTCTTGGGGACGATTTGGCCGGAGCAAATGCGCGCCGCGATATAATGTTGCGCGACGAGGCTGTCGGTTCCTTCCACGCAATTTGGATAGGCGAGCGTGACGCATTTTTGGCCGGTGACATTGGCATTGATGGCGTTTTGAGAATTGGTCATCTCGGCGAGTTGCTGCGCGCCCGTCAATCCGCCAAAGCTGGTGTGCGTGACGGTGTGGCTGGCAATTTCATGCCCCTGCGCCGCGGCCTTGTTCAAGTTGGGCCATCCGGCAAACATCACACCCGTGCAGGAGAAAAGCGTCATCTTGAGCCCCTTCGCGTTGAACATCGGCAGCGCGATGGTGAACTGGTTAGGGCAACTGTCGTCGAAGGTGAAGGAAACCGCCGCCGGACGGAAGCCCTGCCACGTAGCCACTTCGTACGGGGCGGGAATCGCTCCGCCCAAGGCGGAGAGACCGGCCAGAACAAGAGCGATGGGCGCGATCGTCCGGGCAAAAGAGAATCTTTGCATCCTTATTTATTTACCAGATGCCGGCAAAAATTGCTCTGGGTGGAAACACTTAGGGACCCTTTGTTTCCCTCATAATTTTTTTCACCAGACTTGTGCAGACTTGCTCGCTGTCGTGAATTTGCCAGAATAGGCGTCGTTAAGCCGCGTTTATGAGCTTCTGTCGCCGAATGTTTGCGTCATGCTGGCTCGTGGTATTTTTGTCGCCCTTGGGCGTTCGCGCCGCGGCCCACATGGCGCAGAGCGTGGGTGAATTCCGCGCGCTCAGCGGCCCGAATTTTCTGGAAGGTTGCGCCTTTCATTTGACTGGTGTCATCACCTCGGTCGAGGCGGCGCGCGGCGTTGTCACGTTGCAGGATGACACGGGCGCGGTGGCGGTTGATCTTGGCCCCGAGGCTCGAAATATAGGGTTTGGGGAAAGGGTGACGTTGGATTCGGAGGATTGCGGTCCGCGCGTTCTGCAATTTCCTGATTATCCATTTCGCCCCGCCGGGGAGGACGTTTGCGCAACCTTCGAGGCTCCCACCAATTGGGGCGATTATCATTTGACCCGGATGCGCGGTTGGCTGCATCCGCCGGTCACGGGCGATTATTCCTTTTGGATCGCCAGCGACAATTCCTCGGAGTTATGGCTCAGTTCCAGCGCAAGCCCGGGCCGGGTGCGCCGTATCGGGTTCGTCGAACCCCGCACCTGGGTTCGTCCCCGGGAATGGGGCAAATATCCCACCCAGCATTCCGCTCCCATTCGGCTCGAGGCCGGTCAATCCTATTATATCGAAGCGTTTCAGGAGCAACTGACCCTCGATGACAACGTGGCGGTGGCCTGGCAGGGGCCGACCCTCAGCCAAGCCGTGATTGACGGCGCCTTCCTAACGCTTTTGCCCGGGGCGGCTTCCGCGCATGGGGTGCGGCGCGAATATTGGACGAATTATTCCGCCGGCGCGCTGCTCGGCGTGACTGGCCCGCGGATTTTTGAAGCTGCGCTCAGCGCCCGGGCGGTGAAGATCACCCGGCTGGGGCAGGGGAGATTGCCCGAGCCGGCGCGCGTTGCGCTCAGTCAAACGCTGCCGCCCGAGGATGATTTTCGCTGGGTTGAACTGGAGGGCAAAGTGAATTTTGCCGGCGGCGAAGGCCATGCGGGAATTCTGGAATTAACGGATGGACCGTTCCAGGCCGAGGCGCACATCCGGAATTGGAACCCGGCCTCGTCCCAAGCTGTCAATAATTCGCGGGTGCGCGTCACCGGCGTGTGCGAAACTGTCCGCGACCAAAACGGGGCGTTGCGGCCCGGCTTCATTTGGGTGGAGGGCGAAACCAACGTCGCCCTGGTGGCGACGCTGAACGATCCGCCCCGTGAGCCTCCCGTGAACGTCGCCCCCGCCGCCGCGGGTTCGGCCATCGCGGGCTTTTATTGGACGCGCGGAGTCGTGACGTTCAAGGGGCGGGTGTTCGAGACGAATTGCTTGTTCATCCAGGAAGACGCCGCCGCGCTGGCCATCGCGCAGAACGAGCAGAGCCTGGTGTCACGTCTCGAAGTGGGCCAATGCGTCGAGCTGGCGGGCAATCTCGTGCCGGGAAAAATTGCGCCGGAATTGAGCCCCTTGGTCGTCACTGAATTGGGCCGGCGCGCTTTGCCGCCGCCCTTGCCCGCCCCGGAAACATTTCCCATTCCTGTCACCCGGGAAGGCGCCTGGACGGAGCTGGAAGGTGTCATTCACTTCGCGCGCTCCAATGGGACTCTGGCGCTGATGGGAAAAAGCGGCGCATTTGACATTTTTATCGCGGGCGCGTCCTCCAACGCGCTTTGCCATTATGTTGACTCGAAGGTGCGCGTGCGCGGCGCCCTTTCCCTCGCCTTGCAAAAAGCGCCGTTGCTGCTGGTTCCGTCGGAGATGTTCGTGGATGTGGAGGAATCCGGCCCCGCCGCGCCGTTCGCACTGCCGGTCACCCCGCTTTCGAGCCTGTGGTCTGACGCTTCGCCGGCGCCCTTGGCGCATCGGGTAAGGGTGGCTGGCGTGGTCACGTATCAGGAAGGCCGGACGTTTTTTTTGCAGGACGCCGCCCGCGGCGCCTTGGTGGAAACCGTCGCCGGCGTCCATCCCGCCGTTGGCGCCGCCGTGGATGTGCTGGGATTTGCCGATGCCCAAGGAGCGGTGTTGCGTTTGCAGGACGCCGACGCGCGCGCCTCATCGAACGCGGCCGCGGCTGCGAAGATTTTCGATTTGACGGAAAATTTTGCGAGTGATTTCGCCGGGTCGCTGGTGGAAGTGCGGGGCGTATTGCTGGGCCAGAGAATGAATGGCGCCACGCGGGAGCTCATTGTGCAAACCGGCCCGAGAATATTCGAGGCCAGCCTGCCCGCGGCGAAAGGGGCGTTGCCGCTCCTGGCTTTGGGCAGCGAGTTGCGATTGGTGGGAGTTTATGACGTCACCATCCCGGCGGCAGATGGGGAGAGGCTGACTGCCGCCAAAGGTTCGGCGGCCGCCGCCTTTCGGATTTTGCTGCGGACTCCCGCGGATGTTACCCTCCTGCGCGGCCCGCCGTGGTGGACGTGGCGGCGCGCGGCGCTGCTGGTGGGAGCCATGGCGATGGTCCTGGCAGGAACGCTGGTCTGGGTCCGGTTGTTGCGGAATCGGCTGACGCGCCAGCAGGCCGCGCAACTGGCGTCATCGCGCCAGATTTTACAAAGCCAGGAAGGCGAGCGCCGCCGGATTGCCGCCAATTTGCATGACGGTCTGGGACAGAATTTGCTGGTCATCAAAAACCAGGCTTGCCTGGCCATGCACGCCGCCGAGGATGATCCGGCCTTGCGCCGGCGGTTGGATGAGATTTCGGACGTGGCCTCGCAAGCCATCGAAGAGGTGCGGCAGGTGACGCTCGATTTGCGTCCCTATCATTTGGACCGTCTCGGTTTGACGCAGGCCATTCGCGCCACTGTCAGCCGCGCGGCGGAAAACAGCTCTGTTTCCTTTGCCACGCATGTGGACGACATTGACGGCGCGTTTGACAGCGAAGCCGAAATCCAGATTTACCGCATCGTGCAGGAAGCGGTCCACAATATTGTCAAGCATTCCGGCGCAACGGAGGCAGCGGTGGTGATCAAACGGCAGGCGGAGGCGATTTCGCTGTCCATTCGCGACAATGGCCAGGGCTTTGACGCCGCGGTCCGGCCCGGCGCCGGGACGCCGCGCGTGGGCTACGGCCTGAGCGGCATGCGCGGGCGCGCGCGCATTTTGGGCGGTGAATTGGAGATCGACGCCAAGCCGGGCGAAGGGGTGAGCCTGAGCGCGCACATCCCCCTGCCGTTGCTAAAATCATGACACGCGAAGTTAAAGTGCTCATCGTCGATGACCACGCCGTGTTCCGGCGCGGCTTGCGGGAAGTCATCGAGGAGAATCCCCGTTTTCGAATCGTGGGCGAAGCGCCCGATGGCGAAGCTGCGCTGCGGTTGATTCCGGAGCTGAAGCCGCGCGTGGCGATCGTGGACATTGATATGCCGCGCCTTAACGGGCTGGAAATGGTTCGCGCCTTGCGCAAAACCAGCCTCTCCGTCCTGACCATTTTCCTGACGATGTATCGCGATGAGGAGATGTTCAACGCCGCCATGGATCTCGGCGTCAAAGCGTATGTTTTGAAGGACAGCGCCACCGACGACATTCTCGCCGCGCTGGCCCAAGTGGCGGACGGCGGCAGCTTTGTCAGCCCGTCGATGTCGGATTTGGGAAAGCGCCGCGAACATCGCGTCCAGGAATTGTTATTGAGCAAACCGCAAATCGATGAATTGACGCCCGCGGAGCGTCACATCCTCAAGCTGATTGCCGAGGACCGCACGAGCAAGGAGATCGCCGGCCTGCTTAATATCAGCAGCAAGACCGTGGAGAACCATCGCTCCAATATCTGCCATAAGTTAAAACTTTATGGCAGCCACAGCCTCTTGAAGTTCGCATTCGATCACAAATCCTCGCTCTAGCGAAAAACTGGGCGGACTAGGTGTTTCCACCCATTTCGGGACTGGCGTGGAGAGGGTATAAAAGTGCGCATGCCCGAAAGTTTACCGTCCCGCCGCCCCTTCGCGGCGTTTACGTTGATCGAATTACTGGTGGTCATCGCGATCATCGCGATCCTTGCCTCCCTTTTGCTGCCGGCCTTATCCAAGGCAAAATTCAGCGCGAAAGTCACCAATTGCACCTCCAATTATCGTCAGTGGGGCATTGCCATGATCGCCTATGGCAACGACGATCCGCGGGGACGTTATCCGTCGTTCGGATTGCCGAGCAATAACGGCGGCAATTCCTGGGACGTGGGCAGCAATATGATTTCTGGCGTGGGCCCTTATGGCATGACGGTGCCGATGTGGTTTTGTCCGGTTCGTTCGTGGCAATATGATATGGGCGTGGCCCAATGCCTCAAGGTCGGCCGCGTGGGCCTGACGACATTGAGCGATCTCAACTATTATGTCGTGACGTTTCCAGGCTACGGATACGCGGTGATGTACCACGCGCTTTGGGTGCCGCGCCAACTCGGAGCGAATAGCCTTCTCGGATCCGCTCCCACCTATCCGAATCCGGCCAATGCGCCGCCGCCGCATGACCCCTGGCCCGCGCGCATGACGGACGCCACCGTAAGCAAGCAGCCCATCCTGACCGACCGATGCACTGGCGCGCAGGGCGACACCAATGTCCTCGATGCGGTTGAAGGCCATCCGCTCAGCCAGAACGGCAAGACGAAATCAGTGAACGTGCTGTTTGGGGAAGGGCATGTGGAACTGCATAGCTTACGGCAGATTCGTTTTCAATACGCCTCGCCGACGGCCGGCAACTATCCGAATTTCTACTAATCCGGACTATTCGCTGGCCAGTCCGTTGCGCACGGTCTGCACCAGCCGTTGCGGCGGGTAGGGTTTTTGCAGGAAATTCACGCCTTCGCGCAGGACGAAATCCTTGCCCAGCAATTCGGCGCTATAACCGGTGGTGAAGACCACTTTGAGCGAAGGGTTCTCGGTCTTCAAACGGTCGGCCAACTGCAGGCCGGAGATGCCATCGGGCATCACCATATCCGTCAAGAGAAGATCCACATGCGGCTTTTTTTCCGACCACATTTCCAGGGCGGCGAGACCTGAGGGCGCCTCGATCACATTATAGCCATCGCGCTCGAGGACTTTCCGCACCAACGCCCGCAACGTCGGCTCATCCTCCACCACAAAAATTGTCAGTTTTTCCGCCACGTTATCGCAAACGTCGAGTTTCGACTGTTTCGTTGTCCATCGGCAAGCAATTAATTTTTCTGGAGCCCGTCGCGCGCCCGGCTTTCGCGAAATTTGACCTTAATCAAAACTGCGCGAGGAACCGGGCATCGTTTTCGTAGAAGAGCCGCACATCGTTGATGCCATACCGAATCATCGCGATGCGCTCGATGCCAAATCCAAACGCCCATCCCGTCCACACTTCCGGATCATAACCCACCGTCTCGAACACCTGCGGATGCACCATGCCGCACCCCGCAATTTCCAGCCATTCCTTGCCCATCTTCCGGGTCAGCGCGCTGGAAAAATCGATCTCGAAACTCGGCTCCGTGTAGGAAAAATAATGCGGGCGAAACCGAATCCGGGTTTCCTCCCCGAGCAATTCCTTGAACACGAATTCGACCGTGCCCTTGAGGTCGCCCACCGTGACATTCTTGTCAACATAAAGACCCTCGATTTGCTGGAAGGTGGGGTTGTGGGTCTGGTCCGGGTTGTCGCGGCGATAGACCCGGCCCGGCACAATGATGCGCACCGGCGGCGGCTGTTTCTCCATCACGCGAATTTGCACCGACGAAGTGTGGGTGCGCAGCAGGCGCCGTTCGTCCCCGGCCAGATAAAAAGTGTCCTGGAGATCGCGCGCCGGGTGGTCGGCGGGCGTGTTCAGCGCGTCGAAGCAATGATACTCATCCTCCATCTCCGGGCCGTCCGCCACGGCAAAGCCAATCTTGCGGAAGCTTCGCACGATTTCATCCGTCACTTGCGTGAGCGGATGGAGTTTGCCCAGCGGGCGGCGCCGTCCGGGCAGGGTGAAATCCGTGGGTTGCTTGGGCAGGGCCGCCTGCAATTCCAATTCGGCGCGGCGCTCGGCCACGGCGGCTTCCAATTCCACTTTGGCCGAATTGATCAGCTTGCCCGCGGCGGGTTTTTCTTCCTTGGGCAGGGCGCCCAGTTGCTTCATGAGCGCAGTGAATTTGCCGTTGGGGCCAATCCACGCGCCTTTGGCCTGATCAAGAGACGCCAAGTCGGCGGCCGCCTTCAAGTCGGCGAGCGCCGATTGTTTCAGCGGGTCGATGTCATTTAAAAAGGACACCGGAAAAGGGACGAACCCGGGCTTAAGCCTTCGCCGCCTTGGTCTTGAGCGCGTTCTGCGACAGCGTCACCAATGCCTGGAAAGCCGCATTGTCTTGCGCCGCCAAGTCCGCCAGGATCTTGCGATCCAGCGTGCATTGGGCGGCCTTCAGGCCTTCCATGAAACGGCTATAGGTCGTGCCGGCGGCGCGGGCCGCGGCGTTGATGCGCACCTGCCAAAGCATGCGGAAATTCCGCTTCTTGGTCTTGCGATCGCGGTAGGCATACACCATGCCGTGATCCAACGCGTCGGACGCGTAACGGTAAAGTTTGGAGCGGCGCAGGCGGAAGCCCTTGGCCGCCTTGATCGTGCGAATGCGGCGCTTGCGGGAAGCGGGTGAGTTTGTGACACGCATGGTGTGAAAAAATTAGTGGTTAATGGCTGAACGGCAAATTTTGTGTAATCCGGTAGGTGTCCGTCGCGTCCACTTGTTTGGACGAGCCGAGACTCCGGCGGCGTTTGGCGTTCTTGGTTTGCAGCAAATGCCGCTTCCCTGCGCGCGAGCGCATCACTTTGCCCGTGCCGGTTATTTTGAACCGCTTGGACACCGACTTCTTCGTTTTTATGCCTTTCGGACGTCGCATACCAGAATGTTTCCTTTCAAAAGAACGCGCACTATACGGTCGCCCTCCCGGTCGTGCAAGCGGTATTTTCGTCTTTTCCATTTTGAACGCGCTTTGACATTTCTCCCCCTCCATGCTCAAATCTGCCGACTAAGGCCATCCTTGGAATATGACTGACCACGCGATTTGTCCGGCTAAGAAAGAGTGAGCGCCAAAAATTCCCTCCTTCAATTTGCCCAGAATCGCGGCCACGCCGCCGCCGCGCGCGCCCTCCTGCGAACTTTGGCGGGCCGCTCCCTTCCGGTTCAGCCTTGCCGGGCCTGCGCGGTCACGGCCCCATGCCGCCCTTATGAATTTCGCGTCCGGCGCCACTTGCGGTTTGGCGATGCCGGAGGATTGGGCACCAACACCACCTGGATCATGGCCAAGAATCAGGAAATGGTGTCTGGACAAGGGGCAGTGTGCAGTTCGTGCATGGAATCCTTTCTTCTCCCTTATTTTGTCCATCGCACGGCTCTCCTTTATATCCTGGGGGTGGCGCTGTGCCTCCCTTTTCCCATCTCGCTTTTTTTCGTGCGCGCCCATTCGCTGCATGACCTGAGCAAAAGCGCGTTCATGGTCCTGAGCTTTTTGGCCGTGTTGATTCTTCCCGGCCTGGTTTGCCTGGCCATCGCCACGCTCGCAGACCGCTTTCTGGTGCATAAGGTCAACCGGATCATTTTGCTGGCCGTCGCGACGGTGGAGCGCGAGCCGCTGCGCGTCCGTTATCCCTCAGCCACTTACGCCTTGCAGGTCGGGCTCCGGTTCAGCGACCAGAATTCCCCTGCGGACGAAGAAATTGTCAGCCCCGACGACGCTTGAGAATCTCCATGAAAGCTGTTGCTGCCCTATTCGTTTTTTGCCTGGTCTCACTTTCCGCGTGGGCGGGCTTGGAAAATTTCGATTCCACGCCAGTCGGGTCGTTGCCGCCCGGTTGGGTTGGCGGGGTCACGGGCGAAGGGCAGGCGGATTGGCGCGTCGTGGTTGACACCAATGCTCCCAGCGCCCCGCACGTCCTCCAGCAATCCGGCTCCGCCAAATTTTGCTGGTGTGTCAACACGAACCTCTCGATCAAGAATGGGCGGCTCGATGTCCGCTTCAAGCCCATCTCCGGGCGCGATGACAAGGCCGGCGGCCTGATTTGGCGGTTTCAGGATTGCAGCAATTATTATGTGGTCCGCGCCAACGCCGAGGAGGACAATATCACC
Source organism: Verrucomicrobiia bacterium (assembly GCA_035551475.1). GTDB lineage: Bacteria > Verrucomicrobiota > Verrucomicrobiia > Limisphaerales > Palsa-1400 > DASZMX01. The sequence continues at coordinate 35,112 of DASZMX010000123.1, read as the reverse complement.
ATTTACAAAACCGTCCAGGGCGTGCGCCGGGAATACGGACGCACCAAAATGAAAGTCCTGCCCAACCAATGGCACACCTTGCGCGTGGAATTTGCCGGGCCGCGCTTTACGGTGGCCTTCGACAACGAATTCGCCCTCGCCTGGGATGACGACACTTTCATCAATGCCGGCGCCGTCGGCGTCTGGACCAAAGCCGACAGCGTGACGGCCTTTGACGATTTTCGCTGCGACGACGCGGGCGCCAACCCATGAGGCGCGTCGCTTTATTGCTCGCCGCCCTGTTGCTTTGCCCCCGTCTCTTTGCCGCCGATCTGGCCGCTGGCCTGGCCGCCATCCTCGACCAGCCGGCGTTCGCGCAGGCGCAGTGGGGCGTGAAAATCTGTTCACTTGACACTGGCGCGGAGATTTTTTCCCGCCAGCCGGACAAGTTGCTCAAGCCCGCCTCCAACGCCAAAATCTACACCGCAGCCCTGGCCCTCGATCGTTTGGGGGCTGATTTTCGCATCCAAACTTCCTGTTACGCGGCGTCGGCGCCCGATGCGCAAGGAGCCGTGCGAGGCGATCTCATTATTTATGGGCGCGGCGATCCGTCGTTCTCCGCGCGGTTTCACCACGGTGATTACGGACCGGCGTTGCAGCCGCTCGTGGACGCGCTCGTGCAGGCGGGTGTCAAACGCATCGAAGGCGATCTGATTGGCGACGACAGTTATTTCACCGGACCACCGTATGGCGCGGATTGGACGTGGGACGATCTGCAGAATTATTACGGTGCGCCGGTTTCTGCGCTCACGTACCAGGATAACGTGATCGATCTCGCCTTCAAACCCGGCGCGTCCGTGGGAGATCCTTGCCGCATCATCACCATGCCCGAGACTTCGTTTGTCATTTTCAGCAATCGCACGCAGACGGTGGCTCGCGGCGAAACCCGCGTGCGTCTTTATGCGCCGCCGCGCGAAGGCGCGGTTTATGTATGGGGCCAGATGGCTAGCAACGCCTCCGCTCACTCGGATTCCGTCCCGGTGCAAAATCCTGCCCTCTGGTTTGTCACCACTTTGCGCGAGCAACTCGCCCGCCGTGGCGTCGTGGTTTCCGGGCAGGTGCGGGCCGTCGATTGGTTGAGCCGCCAGAACCAGCCGCTGGACCTTTCGCATCTGGTCGAAATTGCTTCGGCTCCGTCCGTTCCCCTCGCGGAAATCGTCAAATCCACGCTCAAACCGTCCGAAAATCTTTACGCGCAACTCTTGCTGCTGCAGGTCGGCGCGCGCCACCCTTCGCCGGAGCGCGACACCGCCAGCAGCGGCCTGGCGGAAATGCGCCGCTTTCTCGACGAAGCGGGCATCAAGAATAATTCCGTTTTGATGCAGGAAGGCTCCGGCCTCTCCCGCAGCTGCCTCGTCACGCCGGCGGCGTCCGTCCAATTGCTTGCGTTCATGGCGCATCACCGGGCGAAGCAGGCTTTTTTTGACGCGCTGCCCGTGGCGGGCGTTGATGGCACTTTGCGCACGCGCCTCAAGAACACCGCCGCCGCTGGCAACGTGCATGCCAAGACCGGCTCCCTCCAATACGTCAATACCCTTTCCGGCTACGCCACCAATCGCGCCGGCGCGCCGTTGGTTTTTTCCATCATGCTCAACAACTACCACGACGATCCCGGCGCGCCCTCGGGCCGCGCCGCGATTGATTCCCTGGTGCGCTTGCTTGTCGAAGCGCAATGAGGCGGCGGTTGTCCGCAAAATTTCTGTCCGTGCATTCCCCGGCGTGCCCGGTTATTTTCCCGGCCAATGACTGAGCCAGCCATTACCGCCGAACTGGTGCGCAAGCACAATTTGACCGACGACGAATACGCGAAAATCGTCGAGATTCTCGGTCGCGCGCCCAGTTACACCGAACTCGGCGTTTTTTCCGTCATGTGGAGCGAGCATTGCTCGTATAAAAACACGCGCCCGCTCCTGAAAACCTTTCCCACCAAATCGCCGCGCATCCTGGTTGGCGCGGGCGAGGAGAATGCGGGTATTATTGACATCGGCGACGGGCTGGCCATCGCGTTTAAAATCGAGTCGCACAACCATCCCAGCGCCGTGGAGCCATTTCAAGGAGCAGCCACCGGCGTCGGCGGCATTATTCGCGATATTTTCACGATGGGAGCCCGGCCGGTGTGCGCGGTCAATTCGCTGCGCTTTGGCCCGATTGTGGACGGCGCCGGCTCGGCGCCTGCCGCCGTCGCGCGCAATCGCCATCTCTTTCGCGGCGTCGTCAGCGGCATTGCCCATTATGGAAACTGCTTCGGCATTCCCACCGTGGCGGGCGAAGTTTATTTTGACAAATCCTACGACGGCAATCCGCTCGTCAATGCTTTTTGCCTCGGCGTGCTGCGCCACGAGCAAATTGCGCGCGGCGCCGCCAAAGGCGTGGGGAACCCGGTGTTTTACGTCGGGCCCGCCACCGGGCGCGACGGTCTGGCGGGGGCGGCTTTTGCCTCGCAGGATTTGACCAAGGAATCCGCCGAACAACAGCGTGGGGCGGTGCAAGTCGGCGACCCGTTCATGGAGAAGCTGGTGTGCGAAGCGTGCCTCGAATTGCTGGCCACGGATTGCGTCGCCGGCATTCAGGACATGGGCGCGGCGGGATTGACCTGCTCGACTTGCGAAACGGCCGCCCGCGCGGGCACCGGCATTGAGATCGAATTAAACAAGGTGCCGCAGCGCGTGCCGCACATGACTTCGTATGAAATCATGTTGAGCGAATCGCAGGAGCGCATGCTGATCATCGTCAAGGCGGGGCATGAGGAAGAGGTGCAGCGTATTTTTGACAAGTGGGATTTGCCGTGGGCGCAAGTCGGGCGCGTCACCGATAGCGGGCAGATGGTTGTCAAACACAACGGCGTGGTGGTGGTCGATGTTCCGGCGCAAAAGCTCACCGACCAGGCGCCCGTTTATCAGCGCGAAAGCCGCGAACCCGCCTATCTGGCCGCCGTCCGCGCCTTCCGCCTTGACGCCATTCCCGACTTGACCGATCCGTCCGCCGCGTTGCCGGCGCTGCTGTCCTGGCCGAGCATCGCCTCCAAGAATTGGGTCTATCGTCAATACGATCACATGGTGCGCGATGGCGCGGTGGTGTGCCCCGGATCGGATGCCGCGGTCATCCGCATCAAGAGCGATTCCCTGCCGGGCGCCGGGCCGGCCCCCGAGAAATTCATCGCCGTAAGCGTCGATTGCAATGCCGGCTACGTCTATCTCGATCCGTACGAAGGCGCGAAAATCGCCGTCGCGGAATGCGTGCGCAACCTCGCTTGCGCCGGGGCCACGCCGCTCGGCTCCACCGACAATTTAAACTTTGCCAATCCACATAATCCCGAGCTTTTCTGGCAGCTTAAAGAATCCGTGCGCGGCCTGGCGGAAGCGTGCCGCGCCTTCAACGCGCCCGTGACGGGTGGAAATTGCAGCCTTTACAACCAAAGCCCGGACGGTCCGATCGATCCCACGCCGACCGTCGCCGTGGTGGGGATCATTGATGATCCCGCCCACATCACCACGCAATGGTTCAAGGACGAAGGCGACGTCATCATTCTCCTCGGCGAAGCGTGCGACGCCGCCGACCCGCTCCTTGGTTTAGGCGGCTCCGCCTATCTTCAAGCCTGCCACGGCCAGAAAAATGGGTCGCCGCCGCGCTGCAACCTGGACCAGGAAAAAGAGCTGCACAGCGCCTTGCGCGGGTTCATCCAATCGGGTGTCATCAAGAGCGCGCACGATTGCAGCGAAGGCGGGCTCGCCGTGGCCCTGGCGGAAAGCTGCATCTCGCAAATGATCGCGCGCGAGACCCCGCGCTTGATTGGCGCGGCCATCGATCTCACGGCCTTTAAAACGCGTATTGACGCCTTGCTGTTTGGCGAAACGCAAAGCCGCGTGGTTGTGTCCGTGGCGCCGCGTGACGCGGTTAAAGTGTTGGAGCGCGCGAAAATTTTGCGCCTTCCCGCGGCGCGCCTGGGCACGGTCACCGGCACAAATCTCTCCATCAAGACCGGCGCCGCCGAAACCACATGGTCGGCCGCCGCGCTGCATGATCTTTGGTGGAACGCCATTGCCGGCGTCATGGCCGAATAGCCGCCCGCGCGAGATATTTTACATGGCCACGGGAAAGGCGCCGCGCCGCTCGCGCCAAAAGCTTCGCAGCGCTTCGAGCGTGGCCCGCAGGTCCTCGACCTTCGGCGGCTTCACCACATAGGCGCGCGCGCCCAGCTCGGCGGCTTTTTCCCGGTCGCGCGCCTCCGCCGAAGATGTCAACATAACGACGGCGATGGTTTCCAGCAATCCGCGCTCCCGCATCCAGGCCAGGGTTTCAAACCCATCCACGAACGGCAGTTTGATGTCCAGGAACACCAGAAAGGGCAGGGGATGCTCCGCGCGATTGGCGTAGGCGCCCGTTCCCGCCAAGTAACTCAGCGCCTCTTCGCCGTCCGGGGCGATGCGCACCGGGTTGATGATGCCGCTTTTTTTCAGCGCACGCTGCATCACGTACACATCATCCTCGTTGTCCTCCACCAGGAGGATGGTGGGCGGGGGTTCGTTCATGGCGCGCCTGTGGTGTCCGGCAGCTCAATCCAGAATTGGCTGCCGTGCACGCCGTCGGATTCCACGCCGGCTTGTCCGCCCATTCGTTCCATCGCTTTGCGCACAATGGCCAACCCCACGCCGGTGCCTTCAAATTTCATGTTCGGATGCATGCGCTCGAACATCCTGAACAATTTATGCTGATGCCGCGGGGCGATGCCAATCCCATTGTCCGCCACCCAAATTCGGATTTTTCCGTCTTTGCGCTCCGGCCAGACGCGCACCTGCGGCGTCACGCCCGCCGGCACGAATTTGATCGCGTTGTTCAAGAGATTCGAAAGCGCCTGGGTCAGGGACGGTTCGTGCCCGATCACGTCCGGCAACGGCTCGATGACGATTTGCGCCTGCGGCTGTTGCATGCCGGGATATTGCTCCACGATTTGCCGCGCCAGTTTGTCAAGCGAAACCTTGCCCTGGTGAAAATCCGCCCGGCTGATCCGAGTATAGGTCAAGATATCCACGATCATCCGGTCCAGCCGCGCGGCGTTGGCCGCGATCCGCGTCAACGCCTCCTGCGCCTCGGCCGGCAGCGCCGGCGCAAAGTCCTCCAGCAAGGCGCGGCTGTAGGCGTCCATGCCCCGCAACGGCGCCCGCAAATCATGCGAAACCGTGTAGGAAAATTCCTCCATTTGCGCCACCGCCTCGCGCAAGGAAGCCGTGCGCTCCGCCACTGTGCGCTCCAGTTTTTCCTCCGCCCGTTTCTGGTCATCGATGTCTGTGAAAGTGCCAAACCACCGGATCACATTCCCCGCTTCGTCCCGGATGGGCTCAGTGCGCGCCAAAAACCAGCGGTGCGCCTCGCTGCGCTGGCCCTTGAGGCGAAATTCCGCCGTGAACGGCTTCTGGCTTTTCAACCCTTCCGCGAATTTCGCCGCCACCTGCGCCGCGTCATCCGGATGGAGCGCCTGCTGCCAGTGGGCGTAGCCGGGCGCATGCCCGGTAAATTCGTGCCAGCGCCGGTTAAAATAATCCACGCGCCCATCAGGCGGCGAGGCCCAGACGATTTGCGGCATCGAATCGGCCAGTTCCCGCAGCAACCCTTCGCTGCGTCTTAAGGCCGCCTCCGCCGCCTTGCGGTCCGTGATGTCTCGCGCAATTTTCGAAGCGCCGATGACCTCTCCTTGCATGTCTCGGATGGGTGAGACCGCCAGGGAGATGTCCACGCAGACCCCGTCTTTCCGTCGTCGCACCGTCTCATAATGGTCGATCCGTTCGCCGTGCCGGACGCGGTCGAGGATTCCGGGCTCCTCATCAAGACGTTCGGACGGAATCAGCATCGTCACCGGTTTCCCGATCGCTTCCGCCGCGCTGTAGCCGAAGACCCGTTCCGCCCCTTTATTCCAGGTTTTAATGATGCCTGAAAGATCCTTGCTGATGATCGCGTCCCCGGAATGATCCACAATGGCCGCCAGCCGCGCGGACATTTCCTCGGTGCGTTTGCGCTCCAGAAAATCCGCCGCCTGGCGCGACAACAAATCCAGCAGGCGCACCTCGCGGTCCGCCACGGGGCGTGGCTGGTCAAAATGCGTGGAGACCACGCCGAGCAATTGGCCGGAGCTGCTTAACAATGGAATGGATTGCATGGCCCGCACGCCGGCTTCCTGCATTGTTTTTTGGCGGGCGGGCGCTGTGAAAGCCTCGTGTTGCTGCACGTTTTCCACGCGCAAGGACTGGCCCGGCGGCAGGGCGTCGGCGACGATCTGCGCCACGCAGTTGAGGACGGGTTGCTCCCAGCCGCGTTGCGCCACGACCGCGAGCGCGCCCGGGACATCGGGCAGTTGCAAAAATCCGCGGCTGGCTCCGGTGATCGCCATGGCGGCGTCCAGAATGTATTCCGCGCATTGCGTGGAATTGTTGCCGGCGTCGAGGAGTTGATTGCCCAGGTCGTAGAGGCTCTTCACGCCGCGCAGCTCCAGGGCCAGCCTCTCTTCGTTGGCGCGGAGCTTTTCCTCCGCTTGCTTTTGCGCGGCCAACTCCGCCTGCACCCTCCCGTAGAGTTGCGCGTTGTCGATCGCGATGGAGGCTTGCGCGGCAATGGCGGCCAGCATCTGTTCGGCCTCTTCCGTAAAAACGTTGGGCTGCTTGTGCCCGAAAAACAATCCGCCCAGCACCACGCCCGACCGCGAAATGACGGGCGCCGCCAGATAGCTGCGCACCGGCAAATGCCCTTTCGGCATGCCATGGTGCGGCGGATTTTTGCCATAACGCGGATCCAACAGCACATCGCCGATGCGAATGATGCCGGCGCCTTGAATGGTGGGATTGAAGACTGCCGTGTTGCGCGGCATGGGGAATTTCTCGAAAGCTTCCCGCGGCGCCCCGGACAGCGTGTAGAGCATGTACGATTCGCCGCGCGCGTTCGTGACATTATAGAAAAAAGCCCCAAATTCCGCGCCGGTCGCTTCGCGTCCTGCGTCGGTCGCGGCCTGGACCAGCGTTTCCAAGTCCAATTCGCTGGTCAATGACTCGCTGATCCTTCCCAGCAGCTCCAGGTTTTTCGCCTGCCGTTGAAAGCGGGCCTCGCTTTGCCGCAGTTTTTCTTCCGCCTGTTTTCGGTTGGTGACGTCGCGCGAGATGGCGAGTTGCACGGTGCCGCTCCAGCGCGGGCTGGTGAAGGGCACGGCGGTCGATTCGATGGTGCGCCGCTCGCCCTTCAGGCCGACGACGTCAAACTCCAAAAATCCGGGTTTGCCGCTGCAAACCTGCTTTAACAAGGCGCCCACGGCTGCGTGATGCTCCGGCACAGCCAGCTCAAAAACACTCCGTCCAATCACGTCCGCCGGGGCCGCCGCATCAATCATGTTGCAGCCCGCCTGGTTGATCTCCAGGAGCGTCCCGTCGCCGGCGACAATTTTGATGCACTCGGGAGTGTTGGCGACAACGCTGCGAAGATAATCTTCCGCGCCTGCTTTCTCCGCGGTGCCAGATGCAGGGGCGCTCGGCGCGGCGGGGTCTTGATTGTTCTTCTTTACGGTCACGTATTTAGGCTGACGCGGTTCATCATTATGACCAGGGTTGGAACGGACAGAAATCGGCTGACCCCTATTTCAACCCTCAGGGAAACTCTGAGTCCGCGCCAGCCCGTCATTGCGATCTTTCCCCGTCTCGCCTATGTTTCTGCCGGTAATTTGAACTTTGAATTAACTTCTCCCTACGCTCCCGCCGGCGATCAACCGCACGCCATCGCCACGCTCACGGCTGGCGTCCTGGCGGGGGCCCGGCATCAAACGCTCGTGGGCGTGACTGGTTCCGGCAAAACTTTCAGCGTGGCCAACGTCATTCAGGCGGCGCAAAAACCGACGCTCGTGATTTCCCACAACAAGACGCTGGCGGCTCAGTTGTACGCGGAGTTCAAGAGTTTTTTTCCCCGCAACGCGGTGGAATATTTCGTCAGTTATTTCGACTATTATCAGCCCGAGGCTTACATCCCGCGCACCGACACGTTCATCGAAAAAGATTCGAGCATCAACGAGGAGATCGAGCGGCTGCGCCTTTCCACCATGAGTTCCTTGCTGACGCGCCGGGATGTCATCGTCGTGGCCAGCGTCTCGTGCATTTACGGCATTGGGAGCCGCGAGAATTACGAAGCGCTGATTCAACCGGTGCAGCTCGGCGCCGGGCTTTCGCGCGATCAATTGCTCGTGCGATTGGTGGACTTGCAATATGCGCGCAACGACGTCGCGTTTGAGCGCGGCCAGTTTCGCGTGCGCGGCGATGTCGTGGAACTGCGGCCGTCCTGGACCGAGGATGGGCTGCGCATCGAATTTTTCGGTGAGGAAATCGAGCGGCTTTCACGGTTTGAGCCCTTGACGGGCCAGACCACGGAGACGCTCGAGAAATTCATCATTTTCCCCGCGAAACAATTCGTCACCCCCGGCGAAAAGATCAAGCCCGCCATCCTCAACATCCGTGAAGAGCTGGGGCATCGTATCGCGTGGTTCGAGGCCAACGGCAAGCTCATTGAAGCGCAGCGCATCAAGATGCGGACGGAATACGATTTGGAGATGATGGAGGAAATGGGTTTTTGCTCCGGCATTGAGAATTATTCCCGCCATCTGGCCGGCCGCGCGCCAGGATCCCGCCCGGGCACTTTGCTGGATTTTTTTCCCAGCGATTATTTGCTGGTGATCGACGAATCGCACGCCACCGTGCCGCAGATTGGCGGGATGTATGCCGGGGATCGTTCGCGCAAGACGGTGCTGGTCGAACACGGCTTCCGCCTGCCCAGCGCGCTCGACAATCGACCGTTGAATTTCCTGGAGTTCCAATCGTTGCAGGGCCAGACCATTTATGTCAGCGCCACGCCGACGGAACAGGAATTGGCCTGGTCCAAGGGAAATGTCGTGGAGCAAATCGTCCGCCCGACCGGCCTGATTGACCCGAAAATCACCGTCAAACCGCTGGCTGGCCAGATTGACGATTTGCTGGAAGAAGTGCGCCGGCGCGCCGAGAAAAAAGAGCGCGTCCTCGTCACCACCCTGACCAAGCGATCCGCCGAGGAATTGACCGATTATCTGCGCGACCTGGGGGTCAACGTCCGTTATCTCCACAGCGAAATTGACGCCATTGAGCGTGTGGAAGTGCTGCGGGCCTTGCGCAAGGGGGATTTCGATGTGCTGGTCGGCATCAATCTCTTGCGCGAAGGACTCGACCTTCCCGAGGTTTCGCTGGTCGCTATTCTTGACGCTGACAAGGAGGGTTATTTGCGCAGCGCCACCAGCCTCATCCAGACGGCCGGACGCGCGGCGCGCCATATTAATGGCGAAGTGATTTTATATGCGTCAGTGATGACGCAGAGCATCCAGAAATTTCTCGCCGTGTCCGACTACCGCCGCCAGAAACAAGTGGCCTATAATTTGGAGCATGACATCACGCCCCGTAGCGTCAGCCGCGCGGTGGAGGACAGCCTGGCGGTGTATCAAAACACCAAAAAACGCGCGTCGATGGTCCTGGCGGAGGCGGGCGGCAATTTTGATGTCACCGAAACGCTGCGCGGTTTGCAGGAGGAAATGATCACCGCGTCCAACAACCTGGAGTTCGAGAAGGCCGCGCTGATCCGTGACCAGATCCGGGAATTAAAACGCAGTTTTGGCGACGCGTCCGGCCCGGCGCCGGCGGGAAATGTCGGTTATAAAAAGGCGCGGCGCGGCGGGAAATTTCGCAAAAAAGCGGCCTGATTTTCCTTGAGACAAGGCCCCGGTCGTCACGTTCAAAAATAAGTGGGCCTGTCAGTTGACGTCTAACAGTTCAATGCTAGATTCCCCTATTGACCTATGAGCGCAAGAAGAACCGACTCCAACGCATTCATTAAGAACTCGAAACCGACCCAATGCCTGACTCTTTCCGCCGCGGCGGTGCGGGTCCGCAAGAACGGCATCGAGTTCCGCCACAACAAGCCCATGGAGCCGTGGACCGAGATGATCCTCGCGCTGCAAGGCCCCGATGACCCGCAGAAAATCGAGTGCCAGGGCGTGATCGTCGCCTGCGATGGCAATGCGCGCCAGGGTTATCTGATTTCCATGCTCTTCACGAATTTGACCCCGCAGACCCGCGTCCGTTTGCTCGCATATTCCTGATTGATTCGCCGGCGCTTTTCGGTAGCCTGCCGACATGGAAACGTTCCGCAAGATTTTGGCGGCGGCGGTGGGAGGAGGCGCTTCAGACATTCACCTGAAGATCGGCGCCCCCATTGTCTTCCGCATTAACCGCAGACTGATCGCCGTCGAAGGACCCGTTCCGACCGAGGAATGGATGAACTCCATTCTGGAGCAAATCGTGCCGCGCCACGCCAAGCGCATCCTGGAGGATAATCATGAATGTGATTTTTCCTATCACGCGGTGGACATCGGGCGGTTTCGCACCAATTGTTTTTACCAACGCAGCCAGCCCTGCCTGGCCATGCGTTACGTCAAGACGAATGTTCCGAGCTTCGATGAATTAGGCCTGCTCCCGGTTCTGCGCCAGATTGCCGAATCCCCGCGCGGCATCGTCCTGCTCGCCGGCACCACCGGTTGCGGCAAATCGACCACGCTGGCCGCGATGATCGAGCATATCAACGCCAACAGCCGCAAGCACGTCATCACGCTCGAGGATCCCATTGAATACGTATTCGAGGACAATCAATCCGTCATCGAGCAGCGCGAAATCGGCCTCGACACCCTGACGTTCGAGCACGCCCTTATGCACGTGCTGCGCCAGGATCCCGATGTCATCATGATCGGCGAAATGCGCGACGCCACCAGCTTCACCGCCGCCATGAGCGCCGCCGAAACCGGCCACTTGGTTTTGTCCACCTTGCATTCCACCAACGCCGCGCTGTCCGTCACGCGTATTCTTGACTTCTTCAAGACCGACGAGCGCGACCAGGTGCGGCGCCAGATTGCCGCCACGCTCCAGGCCGTCATCTGCCAGCGCATGGTTCCCACCGTGGACGGCAAAATGACCCCCGCCCAGGAAATCATGATCAACAGCGGCACTGTGCGCAAATTGATCGAGGAAAATCGCCTGGAAAAACTCGCCGCCGCCATCGAAACCGGCAGCGAGGAGGGCATGGTCGCCTTTAACCAGCACCTTTTCCAATTGGTCAAGGACGGCCGCGTTTCGCAAAAAGATGCGCTGACCAAAGCCACCAACGCGCAAGCTTTGGAGATGAATTTCCAAGGCATCTTCCTCACGGAAGGCAAACGCATTCTGGGCTAGGACGCGCTTGACGCGTGGGGGCGCGCCGGTAAGATGCCCGCCATCCAAAATTGATTATGAAGATTGTCATTGCTCTGGCCGCCCTGTTGGGCTGCGTTGTTTCCCAGGCCATCGCCCAACCCGAGAACGGGCCCAAGAAATGGGACATTACGACCGTGGACGTTTCGAAGCTGCCGCCCGCTGCCACGCAGACGGGTGTGACCTTTGCGAAAGACATCATGCCGCTGCTCAAGACCTCGTGCCTGGGCTGCCATAATGCCGAGCACCCCAAGGCGGGCTATAAACTTGACACCCTTGATAACGCCCTCAAAGGCGGGCGCGATGGCGTGATGATTGTGCCCGGCGACAGCCAGAAGAGCTTGTTCGTCGTGGCCGTCGCGCGCATCAATCCGCGCCTGGCCATGCCACCGACGCCGCGCGGGCCGCGCCCCGGTGCGACCAACAGCCCCGCGGCCACCCACCTGCCGCCGCCGCCGTTCTCGACGGCCAACGTGGCTTTGGTCCGCGCCTGGATTGACCAAGGAGCGAAATAGTTGACAGACTCTCCGCACGCGCTGCGATGGGCCCGGGCGTTCCTGGTTCTGGCGATGGCGGGAGCGGGGTATCTGGCCTGCACATCCCTGGCCGGCGGCGCCGTGGCCGGCTGCGGCCCTGGCTCGGGCTGTCACGAAGTCTTGTCCAATCGATGGGCCTACTGGCTCGGCCTGCCGGTCAGCGTTCCCGCGTTTTTCATTTATCTCGCGCAATTCGCGCTGACTTTCCGCGCGCCCCGGAATCCCGCGGCGTGGTTTTGGGTGGCGGCGTTGGCGTGGCTGATGGTCTTGGCCGCGTTGTGGTTTGTTTTCCTGCAATACGCCGCGGTGGGAAGCTGGTGCAAGTTTTGCCTGGGCACGCATCTCTGCGGCGTGTTGTCAGCGGGGATTCTCTTGCGCCAGGCCGGTTCGCCTCCGCGCCGCGCGTTGGCGCTGGCGTTGGCGGTCTTTGCTGTTTTAGCAGTTGGACAAGCCGCCGTGAAAAAGCAGATGTTCGCCTCCACTCCGCTTGCCGGCGCATCTCCGCCGGGCCCGGCGCGTAACTTGCAATTAGGCGCCATCAGCCTGGACCCGGATCAATTGCCGATGATCGGCGCCTCTGGCGGCACGAATTTCGTCATTTGTTTATTTGACTACACCTGCGCCCATTGCCGCCGCCTGCATCCGTTGCTGAAGCTGGCCCAGCCGGGCGCCGGCGTGGCCATTCTCACGCTGCCGGTGCCGTTGGATGCCGATTGCAATCCCCTGGTCGAACGCACGAGCCCCGGCAATTTCGGCGCCTGCGATTACGCGCGGCTCGGGCTGGCCATCTGGCATGCCCAGCCGTCCAAGCTCGCGGAATTCGATGATTGGATGTTTGACAGCGCCTTTCCGCCGCCGCTCCCCGCCGCCCGCGCCAAGGCGGAAGATTTGCTCGGAAAAAACGGTTTGGACGCCGCCTTGCGCGATCCCTGGGTCGCGCGCCAATTGCAAACTGACGTCGCCCTTTACGTCGCCGACGCCCGCGCCACGCATCAACGCACCCTGCCGCAACTGCTCTTCCGCGACGCGCTCATTAATGGCACGATGGACGATGCCGCCGAAGTCACGCAAGTAATCCACGCGCATCAACCGCTGCAAACTGAGGCGCCATGATAAGTATAGGCGAGGCCTCGTACCCGAGGCCCGGCGAATTAGCGTAGTGAGCTTAAAAAATAAGCAGCGAAAAATGCTGCCAGGATTCCCAGGGATAGCGTCCACAAACATAGTTTGAAGATGGTCTGCATTGTCTCTCGGAAACCAGCGTCGGGATGATCTTTCGCCTCGGAATCGAAGGCTTTGCGCGCCGGCGGGATCGTCCAAAAAACAAGATTCGTAAGCATAAATCCAAGAGCGCCTGCCCCCGGACCTAGCGAAAAAACCATCACGAAACTAAGGATACCACTGCGCAACGAAACATGGGGCGGCCAGAAGTCTTTTAGTAAGTGTCCGGGATAATGAGCAATGTGGAATGCCCACACCAATTCAAATAACAAATACCAGGTCCCGGCCCAAACAGCCAAAGAGACGGGGATAAGAAGAGCATTCCAGCCGCTCTTGCGGCGTTTGGCGCGATGCCGCGCTCCAGCATAATAAGATACCGCCCGCTTGATGAATTGGGACATTACTAAACACGATTTCGCACAAAATGGCGGCGAGACTCAAGGACTGGCGGTTTTTATCACCGCGGCGAATGCCGGCTTGGGCTGGCATTGGCGGTCGAAGAGGAGGGGGTAATCGGTGCGGCCGGGGACGGGGTAGTCGTTGCGCCAGGAATTGGCGTCGGTGACGCCCCAGAAGGTGACGCGGCTGATGGCTTTGTGTTGGAGGAAAATCTTGAAGAGATCGGCGTAGCGGGCGGCGAGTTTTTCCTGCATGTCGGCAGGGAGGCCGTTGGTGTAGGGATTCATGCCGGCGCGCATCCGGGCGCGGTCGGAAACATCCGCGGATTGGGCGCGTCCGGCGCGGGGCAGGACATCCACATCCAACTCGGTGATCATGATCTTGATGCCGAGCTGTGAGAAATCGCGCAGCGCCTCGTCCAGCAGATTGGTGGAGGCAAAGCTCATGTCGTAATGTCCCTGCACGCCAATGCCGGAAATGTGGGCTCCGCCTGCCTGCAGGGATTTGATCAACGCGATGGCGCCCGCGCGCTTGGGGCCGTTCTCGATGGAGTAATCGTTGTAGTAAAGTTCCGCGTCGGGGTCGGCCTCGTGCGCAAATTCAAAGGCTTTCAGCACGTAATCGTCGCCGATGATTTTTCGCCATGAGGATTTTCGCATCGTGCCGTCCTCGTTCAGAGCCTCGTTGACGACGTCCCAGCCCTTGATTCTGCCTTTGTAACGTCCGACCACCGTGGAGATGTGGTCGCGCATGCGGGCGAGCAAGGCATCGCGCGTCAGCGGCTCCCCCTTGTCATCCTTGAACACCCACGCGGGCGTCTGGCTGTGCCACACCAGATTGTGGCCGATGGTGAACATGTTGTGCTTGACGCCGAAATCCACGTATTTGTCTCCGGCGTCAAAATCAAAATGGCCTGGCTGGGGATGGACCGCTTCCCATTTGAGGACATTTTCCGGGGTGATGGTATTGAACTGCTTTTCAATCACAGCGATCTCGCCGAAATTCTGCCCGGAGAATTGGGCGGAGTTGAGAGCCGCCCCGACGAGAAAATGCCCTTGAAAGGCGTCCTTCAGCGCCGTGTCGTCGGCTGCGCCGGAATCCATCAACGACCAAGCTAGGAAGAGCGAGCTCAAGGCCAGGTTTTTAGTGACAGAACGATAGGTCTTCATGCGATTTCGGGCAATGGATTTTCGCCGGCCAATTTTTGGCGGCGCGCGGCCAATTCATCAGCAATCTGAATCGTGAGGCGTTTGTTGAGTTGATAAACCATGAGCAGAACGGTGCAGACGGCGAAGAGGATTCCGACCACGATGCTGCTGCAAAAACGAAATCCCTGAATCATCTCGGGCGTGGGCTCCTTCAGCGCTTCGTAACTGAAAAAGCCCTGCATAATCCAGAGGAAAGACGAGGAGCCGAGCGCCAGGCCGCATTTTAAGGCGAAGCCGATGGTGGCAAAAACAATGCCCGTGAAACGGCGCCCGGTTTTCCATTCGGAATAATCCGCGACATCGGCGTAAATCGCCCAAATCAACGGGATGGTCGGCGCGTAACAAATCGCGATGACGATCGTCAGCCAGACCATGCCCGAAACGTTCGTGGGGCTGAGCGCGTAAAAGGCCAGACTGCCGAGCGCCGCCAGGCCGAACCCGCAAATCGCCACGGCTTTCTTGCCGAAACGCTTGGAAAGGCCCGGCGACAACAAGATCACGACGATGGTCACGCCGGTGCCAATCATGTTGATGATGCTGTTGGCGACGTCCGCCACGTTGGAGTTGTCCAGGTTCGCGCGGTCGCCGTGGACGATATATCCGAGCCATTCCAGCAGGCCGGTGGAGGTGGCGCCCGCCGGAGTGGTCAAGCCTAGTTTTTGCACCCAATCATATAGGGCGGCCTTGTCCGCGTAGTGGTGATAATAATTGTAGAGCGCGCCGCCGCGGAAGGAGAGGATGCAGAAATGCACCAACGTCATGAAAAACATCACCGCCCACGGGCTATTCTTCAGGAGGTCGCTGAAATCCTGTTTGGGCGTGGAATGCTGCGTGGGCGGCGGTTTGATGCGCTCCTTGGTGGTCGCGAACGTGATGAAGAAAAGAATCAAACACAACACCGCCCAAATCGTCATGGTCATTTGCCACCCGTGTTGCCGATCATGGCCGACGGCGAATTTCGCCACCAACGGCAGCGTGAAGCCGCCGACAATAAACTGCGCCGCGTTCACGGAAATGAAGCGATATGAATTCAGGCGCGCGCGCTCATTGACGTCGCCGGTCATGACGCCGCCCAGCGCCGAATAGGGCATGTTGTTCATCGAATAAATCGTCATCATCAGGACGTTGGTGATGGCGGCATAGGCGATCATCGCCCGCATGTCCCAGCCTTTGGGCGTGGTGTAAGCGAGGACCATCACCACACACCACGGCACGGCGGTGAACAAGACCCACGGACGGAATTTTCCCCAGCGCGACTTGGTGCGATCGGCCAGCGTGCCGACGATGGGATCGGCAAATGCGTCCCAGAGACGGGCCGCCATGAGAATGTTGGCGGCGGCGCCGGCCGTGATGCCAAAGACATCGGTGTAAAAGCTGGTTTGAAACAGAATCATCGTCATGAAGACGAAGTTCGCGGCGGCGTCGCCCGCGCTGTAACCGGCTTTTTCGACGAAGGAGAGTTTTTGGGTGGAGGCAGGCATGGCGTGGAGGGGGTTGACGTTTATTTGACAACTTCCAGGACAATTTTTTGCAGATCCTCATCGCGCGACGAGGAGCCGACCATGATTTCAAATTCGCCCGGCTCCACCACGAGTTTCATGTCCACGTTGTGGAAGGCGAGGAGATCGGGCGTGAGAGCGAGCGAGACGATGGTTTTTTCGCCGGGTTGCAGCGTGACGCGCTGGAAGCCTTTCAATTCCTTGAGCGGGCGCGTGACGGAGCTGACGAGGTCGCGGACATAAAGCTGCACCACTTCATCGCCGGCGCGCTTCCCGGTGTTGGCCACATCGACGAGCACGCGGGTGGATTCGCCCACGCGGATTTTTTTCCGGGTAAGGCGGGCATTCGCAAAAGAGAACGTCGTGTAGCTCAACCCGAAGCCAAACGCAAACAGCGGCGACACGTCGTCAAATAAATACCCGCGCCGCGCCGAGGGTTTATAATTGTAATAGGCGGGCAAATGACCCACGGAACGCGGAATGGTGATCGGCAATTTGCCGCCGGGATTGATGTCCCCAAACAGCGCGGAAGCGACCGCCGTGCCGGTCTCCTGGCCGAGATACCAGCATTCGAAAATGGCGGCGGCTTGTTGCGCGAGGGAGTTGATGGAGAGCGGGCGCCCATTGAACAGCAGGACAATGACCGGCTTGCCGGTGGCGATCATGGCTTGAAAAAGCTCTTCCTGCCGGCCCACGAGGTCGAGGCTCGCGCGGTCGCCCATGTGCTTGAGGTTCCAGGCTTCCCGCGAAGTCTGCTCATTGCCGCCGATGGCCAGGATGATGACATCGGCTTTCCGGGCCACCTTGACCGCCTCTTTGATTTGGCGCCGGTCGGACGCGGGATCGCTCGGGAGCACTTCGTCCTGTTGCCACGTGCCGGGTGACGTGATCTTGCAGCCTTCACTATAAAGCACTCGAACTTGATGGCCCACGCGCGCCTTGATGCCGTCAAGAACGGTGACGTCATGTTGGGGCACGCCGCTATAACCGCCGAGCAAGCTGCGGTGGGCGTTCGGCCCGATGACCGCGAGGGTCTTGAGCTTGGCAGGATCAAGCGGGGCAATGCCGCCGTCGTTCTTGAGCAGGGTGATGGTTTCCTGCGCGGCGCGGAGCGCGAGATGACGATGCTCCTCGCACCCAACCAGGCGGGCGGCTTCGTCGGGATCGACATAAGGATCGTCAAAGAGGCCCATCTGGAATTTCCACAACAACATGGGCGCCACCAGATCGTCCAACTCCGCTTCCTGCAGCCCGCCTTTGCGCACCAAATCCACGAGATGCAGATAACAATCAGGCTCGGGCAATTCGATGTTCACGCCCGCTTTGACCGAGAGCAAGCAAGCTTCCCGTTTGTCTTTGGCGACGAAATGGCCGTGCGTATCGGGGCGATAATTCAGCTCCCAAATGGAATAATAATCAGACACGACAAAGCCTTTGAAACCCCACTCCTTACGCAGCACCTTGCGCAACAGCCATTGGCTGGCGTGCGACGGGATGCCGTCGATTTCATTGTACGAAGCCATGATGCTGATGGCGCCTGCTTCTTCGATCGTGGCTTTGAAAGGATAAAGAAACGTCTCGCGCAAAACCCGCTCCGAGATATTGACCGGCGCGCAATTCATGCCGGACTCCGGCTGCCCGTGCGCGGCAAAATGTTTCAAGGTGGCGATGACATTTTTTTTGCCCTGGAACGAGCGATCGCCCTGAAAACCCAGCACGGAGGCGATGCCCATGCGCGAGGCCAAATAAGGATCTTCGCCGTAGGTTTCCTCGACGCGGCCCCAGCGCGGATCGCGCGCCACATCCACCACCGGCGTCAAGGCCTGATGCGTCCCGCGGGCGCGCGCCTCGGCGGCCGTCATGGCAAAAAGCTCGCGCGCAAGCGGCGGATTAAAGGTGGCGCCCAGTCCAATGGGCTGGGGAAAACTCGTGCCGCCCGGCGCGGCGTGGCCGTGCAAACATTCCTCGTGAAAAATCACGGGAATGCCGAGGCGGCTGTGTTCCATGAAAAATTTCTGAATCGCGTTGGTCAACTCCGCATTGCCGCGCGCGTCCAGGCCTTTGCCAGCGTCGCTGGGCCGGCCCACTTGCCCCAAGCCATGGCCTTTTTTGAAAGCGCTCTGGGCCTTGGCGAGGTCGAAACGGCCTTCGGCGTCCACCAGCGTTTCGGCTTTTTTTTGCCAGACGCACATCATCTGCGCGCCCTTTTCGTCGAGCGTCATGCGCGCGAGTAGATCTTTGACACGTTTGGGCGCGGGCAAACGGGAATTCTTGTAAGGCGGGACGGTTGAGCCCGAGGGCGGAACTTTTTTCATGCGTTACGGGAGTCTGTGCAGATGGCGCAGTATTTCAAGTGCGAATCGGGCCAGCAATGGAGGATAATATGAATTTAGGGCTTGCGGCGTGAAGAGCGCGCGTCCTAGGTTGGCGTCATGAACCGGGAGCATCCCTCACGCCGAATTGGCCGTTGCGCGCTGGCGGCGGTGCTGTTCGCTCTCGCGCTTTGGCTGGCTCCGGCGGCGCGGGCGATGAACGCCGAGACCAAGGCTTTCACCGTCGCGTCGAAGGAATTCTCGGACAGCCAATTTGGCCAGGCGGAGGCGGACTTTACGGCCTTCTTAAACGCCTACTCCAATTCCGTTTACGCGCCCAAAGCGGTGTTGGGCAAGGCCCAGGCGCAAATGCTGCAATCCAATTATTCCGGGGCGATTTCCACCTTGCAGGAGCATCTGGGGCGCGCCGGGGAGTTGACGCCAGACTATATATTCTACATCGCCAAATCGACCAATGCCTTGGGCGATTATCGCATGGCGGCCACGGGTTTCTCCAATTTGCTGAAAGCCGCGCCGGACTCGCGCATGCGGATGGAAGCCTCATATGACGAGGCGGCCGCCTGGTCCAAACTGCGCGACTGGCCGCGCGTGCAGGCGTTGTTGAGCGACACCAATGGCGCCTTCCAGCGGGCGGCGCGCACGGCTGGCGCCAGCAACCAATTCGCCGCGGCGGGACTGCTGCTCTTGAGCCAGGCGTATTTGGAGCAAGGCCAGGCCGCCACGGGTGAAGACGTCCTGCGAGGGATGACGACAGGGAGCCTGGGCCCGGAATGGAATTGGGAGCGGCAGCTTCTCCTCTGCAAAATTCAACTGGCGCAGGGAAAAACCGAGGAGGCCGAAGCCAACACGACCAATTTGATCGCGCTGACCGAAACGCTGGGACCGGCGCGCCGCGCGGAGAGCGTGCAATTGCGGGGTGAAATTCTGCAACAGCGCGGCCAATGGGCGGAAGCCCTGCAATGCTACACCAACAATCTCGCGGATGACCACTTGCCGCCTGGGTTGCAACGCGCCGTCCTGGCCAAGGCGGTGGATCTGATGCTGGGGCAGGCCCAGACGAATGCCGCCTCGCAATTGCTGGAGAGCCTCGCCCAACGGCCCGGCTTTGCCGCCCTTGATTTGGTGCGGTTGGATTTGGGCGAATTGCTTTTGGCCGCGAGCGCCGCGCAGAGCACGAATGCCGCCGCCGGCGCCGTCACCAATCTGCTGGAGCGGGCCGGCACCAATTTCGCCAGCGTCATCAGCGATTTTCCCGACAGCCCGGCGCGCGGGCGGGCCCAACTGGATTACGGATGGCGCTTCTGGCTGGACACCAATTTTGCCGCCGCCCGCACCAATTTTGCCGAGGCCGTGCGGCGCCTGCCGCATTCCGAGGACCAGGCGGTGGCGCGTTTCAAACTGGCTGACGCTGATATGGCCGCGCGGGATTTTCCCAGCGCGCTCTCCAATTACGATTTGTTGCTGGCCGATTATGCGCAGACGCCGAGCGTGACAAATACATTGTTCGATCTGGCGCTCTACAAAATCCTGGAAGCGGGCCTGGCGGTGGGGGATGAAAAGCACGCCAGCGAGGCGGCGGCGCGCATTTTTCGCTGGTTTCCGGCCAGTTATTACAGCGGGCCGGCCCTGCTGCTGTATGCGCAGGATCGCCCGCGCAAGAACGATTACGCCAAGGCGCGGGAGGAATTTCGCGAGCTGGCGCTAAAGCAAACGCCGCTGCGACCGGAGGCGGATTACGCGATTGCGCGCACGTGGGGCCTGGAAGGCAACTGGCCGGCGGCGCTGCCATTTTACGATCAATGGGTGAGCAATTACACCAGCCATCCGTTGCGGCCGCGGGTGGAGTTTGACCGCGCCCTGGCCTATGACAAAGCCGGGCAGGGAAGCAATGCGTTGACCTTGATGACGAATTTCGTGGCGCGTTACGCCTCGAACAACCTGGCGCCCTGGGCGCAAAATTGGGTGGCGGATTATTATTTCAACCTGCGCGATTTTCAGCCGGCCGAACAAAATTATGAGGAATTGTACGTGAAGTGGCCGAACGCCGAGGGCGATTTGCCGGCGCGCGCCCGTTTCATGGCCGGCAAATCGGCGCTCGGGCGGGGCGACTTGCGCGGCGCGCGTGATTATTTTTCCAAGCTGGTGAGCGACGACCAGAAAACGCCGCCTTCGATTTTGAACCAGGCGTGCTTTGCGCTGGGCGACACGATTTTCGAGCAGTTTACCGGCGACAAAACCAACACCGCCCTCCTCGATCAGGCCATCGCTGCTGTGAGCAAGTTGACGAATGGCGCCCCGACCAATGCCATCGCCGCGCTGGCCTTCGGACGGTTGGGCGATTTTTATTTGCAAGGCGGCGATCCGGCGGGCGCGCGCCAAATGTACCAAGCCGTGCTGGCCTGCGCGCCGGACAGTCTCGACACCGCCACGCGGAGCCGCGCGGAAATCGGGTTGGGCAACGTGGCGGACGCGGCGCATCAGCCGAAGGAGGCGTTGCAGCATTTCGACCGCGCCCTTTATGATCCGGACCAGACCGACCCCTATTGGATCAGCCAGGCGGGAACCGCGGCGGCCGCCATTTGCGAGCAGCAAGGCAATTGGGCGGCGGCCATCAAGGTGTATCAACGCGTGCTGGATGCGGCGCCCGCCTTGCGCCCAACGTTGGAGAAGCGCATTGCGCTGGCCCAACGGAATATGGACGCCGGGGGAAATTCACGGTAGAGTAAAGGCATGAACGCTGTTGCGGAAAATCCTGTCATCACTTTGACCGAGAGCGCCGCCGAGGAAATCCGGGCCAAAGTCGCCGCCGAACCGCAAAACGCGGGCAAGAGCCTGCGCATTTACGTGGAGAAAGGCGGTTGCTCGGGCATGCAATACGGGATGACGTTTGATGAGAAACGCGAGGGAGATTTCGAGGGCGTTTATTTTGGCGTGAGCGTGCTGGTGGACGCCTTCAGCGCCACCTACGTGCGCGGCACGGTGGTGGATTATTCCGACGCTTTGACAGGCGGCGGCTTTAAAATCACGAACCCGCAGGCGGCGCAAAGCTGCGGCTGCGGCCGTTCGTTTGACACCTCGGCGCCGGCCTGATTTATTTGTCCGCGGGATTGATGATTTTGAACGCGAGCCCTGCCACCGCCCCGCCGGCAAAATCCGCGCTCAAGTGAATCCACACGTCATTGAGCGCGACGAGTTTCATGCACACCACCCCCACGGCCACGGCTGGATTAAAGGCCCCGCCCGAAATGCCGCCGACCGCGAAGGCGCCGGTCATCACCGTCATGCCAATGGCCAGGCCGTAGAAGGAATTGCCCGCGGTTTTTTTGGCGGTGGCGGAGTTGAGCACCACGTAGGCCAGGGCGAAGGTGAAAAGGAATTCCGCCAGGAGCGCCGCGGGCACGTTGCCAATCACCATCGGTTTGCCCTTGGTGTAAAGGAACATCACCGCGCCGGCCGCCGTCATGGCGCCGGCCACCTGCGCAATCATATACGGCAGAACATCGCGCGTCTCGCATTGGCCGCGAATCCAGACGGCGAGGGTCACGGCTGGATTGTAATGGGCGCCGGAGACGTGGCCGCCCGCGTAAATCATCACCATGAGCGCGGCGCCAATGGCCAGCGGCGGAATCACGCCCGCGCCGCCGGGAATCACCGTGCAGCCGATGGTCAAGACGAGAAAAAAAGTCCCGATAAATTCTGTCAAATATTTGTTCATGGTTTCGGCAACGCTTGGTGTACTGCCTTCGGGGAAGGGCCGCCAGTCAAATTCAGCGTGCGCCATCCGAGGCGCGAGTTCTTAGGGTGGGAGGCGGCACGCTTCCTGCTTGACACGCCTTGGGTTCGTAAATCCAATAAATAATGAAACTCCATCGTCCCGGCCTGTGTTGCGCCTTGTTCCTGGCGGCGCTTTCGTCCCAGGCCTCCGTCCGAAACTGGACCAACACTCTCGGCGGTGATTGGAATGGGCCTTCCAACTGGTCTCCCAACGGGGTTCCGAATGTCAACGACACAGCGAATGTTTCGGCCGACGGCGTCTATACCGTCACGATGACGTCCGCCGCCGTCTTCAATCCCGCGGCGCTCCGCGTCGGCGGCGGGGCCGGCGCGCAAACGTTGTTGGTGGATGGAGGAGCGACACTTACGCTCACCAACGCCGGCGGCTTGGTCACAAATAACGGGATTTTGGTTTTGACCAACGGGTCGTTCGTCGGCGCCTTAACCGTGGATACCAACGCGCAGTTGGTCTTCACCGGCCCGACGGTCAAATTCCTGTATTCTTTCAGCCTCGTCAGTCGCGGGATCGTCTCGTGGAACGATGGGGCCTTTTACATTGGCGGCACGCCCACCACGACGATTTCCAACGGGGGAACCTGGCAGATTGCCTGTGATAACACGTTCAATTACGGCGGCGGCGCGACACCGACATGGACCAACAACGGCGTGATTCGCAAAATTGCGGGAACGGGCGCGACTTATTTCAGCGGCTTTAATTTTGTCAATCTGCCGGGCGGCACGATGGAGGCGGACGGGGGCGTTTTGCAATTCAGCGGCGGGAATTCCAATGTGTTGGGCGGAACGATGCTATGCGCGTCCCCCGCCGTCTTGAATATTTCCGGCGGCGTGTGGACGGATGCCGGGGCCACGGCCAGCGGCACAGGTTTGATCCAGTTGACCAGCGGCACGTTGAACTTGCGCACGAACGTCATCCCCGGCTTGAAACTCGCCGGGGGCGACATTTATATCGTCGGGACCACTAACTTCCAGCAAGCCGGGGTCATCACGAATCTGAATTTGGACGGCGCCACGCTGCATGGAACCAACTTTATTGACAATGGAATGCTCACCATGACGAGCGGCAGTCTCGTGGACCGGTTGACGGTGTCGCCGCACGGCACAATTTTGTTCAACACGCCGACCAGCAAAGCGCTTTATACGGCGACCATCATCAATCAGGGGACCGTGTCATGGGCGGATGGCATGTTATATGTCGGCGGAACTCCTCCCACGACGATCATCAACAGCGGGACATGGGATGTCCAGAGCGACGTCGCGATGGTCAACGGCGGCGGGTTGACGGCGCTGTGGACGAATTCGGGATTGCTCAACAAAAGCGGCGGGACTGGCGCGGCGCAGCTTTCGGGCTTCAATTTTTACAACATTTCCGCCGGTTTGGTGCATGGATCGTCGGGCACATTGCAGTTCAGCGGCGGCAATTCCAATGTGCTGGGAGGCATCTTTGCGGCGTCTGCGCCCGGCGTTTTGGAAATCGCCAATGGGACGTGGACCGATGGCGGCGGGGTGGCGGGCGGAAATGGGGTGACGCGGTTCAACAACGGCATTTTCAATTTTCGTTTCAACACCATCCCCGGCCTCTTGCTGACGGGCGGAACAGTCTATGTCACTGGCGCCGGCACGTTTCAGGAGGCTGGAGCCATCACCAATCTGGCCCTCGACGGCGCCACTTTGGCGGGCACGAACGTGGTGGGCCACGGCGCCGTCACCTTGAACAGCGGCGGCATCACCGGACAGTTGACCGTATCGTCGGCCGGTCAATGGACGATGGCCACCGCGGCGACCAAATTCCTGTATGGCCTGACCGTGATCAACAAGGGCACGGTGAATTGGGGCGGCGGCTCGCTCTATTGCGGCAGCACGCCCACCACGATTATTTCCAACGGCGGCCTGTGGGTGGCGACGACGGATGACGCGGCAAGCTGGGGGGGCGGACCGCTGCCCGTGTGGACCAACACCGGCACACTGCGCAAAGCCGCCGGGAGCGGCGTCACCTCTGTGGCGGCGCTGGATTTTCATAATATGGCCGGCGGCCTGGTGCAAGCGGACACGGGGACGATTCAGTTGCCCGTCGGAGACACCATTGTGGCGGGAACCTTGCGCGCCAACGGCGGGGCCTTGGCGGCGAACGGGACGCTGTTGATCAATGGCGGCGTGGTGGATGGGTCCGGTTCCATCGGCGTGAGTCTCGTTACGGGCGGATTGATTTCGCCCGGCGTCGGCGGCCCGGGGCGTCTGAGTTTTACATCAGGCTTGAACCTTGGCCCGTCAGCCACGGTGTCGCTGGATGGCGTGGGAACCGTTCCCGGCAGTCAATACGATCAGCTTGCGGTCACGGGCGCCGTGTCCCTGGGCGGCGCGCAGTTGCAGGTGGTGTCATTGCCGACAGTGGCGCCGGGCACGACCTTTGTCATTATCACCAACGATGCGATCGATCCGGTCGTCGGCACGTTTCAAGGGTTGCCGGAAAATGCCACGCTGACAATTAGCGGCCAGCTTTTTCGGATCCATTACGCGGGGGGCCACGGCAATGACGTTACGCTGGTGCGCGGAGCCATTCCGAGTCTCGCGCCCGAAGTCACGCTGGACAATGGCGCGTTGAGCTTGTCCGGCTCCGGGACGCCTTCCGGCCGCCTGACCATTCAGGCTTCGACGAATCTGTCCGCCTGGACGAACATTGCGTTCGTGACGAACGATGGCGGCGGCAATTTCGCCTTCACGGACACCAACGCGTTTCGCTTCCATTATCGTTTCTATCGCGTGGCGGAATAATCCGCTATTTGCGTCCTCGCAAGGGCATCAGTCCGAAGTGCAGCGCCAGCCAAACAGGCACGGCAAAGATCACGATGGCCGCCAGGCGCGCCCAGGTCCAGGCCAGCCAATGGGTTTGCATGGGGAAAATCGTGATCATGAAGTAATTGGCGAAACGGGTGTGCCCGAGAAACCGGCCGTAGCGCGGAAAGCGCCGGCGCAGCCCGCTCCACAGCGCCGCCAGTCCGAAGATGAGAACCAAGGCGGTCACCATTAAATTGACAGGTTCCCATTGCGCCGCGCCTCCTTCCCGGCTGGCATACGCATAGCTCCACTGCGCGGCGGCCCACAGAAAGCTGAAGCCCGTTTGGATGGCGGTGCGATAATTGGCGCCGCTGGAAGTCAGTTCGTTGAGAAACAGCCCAAAATAAAGCGGCACAATGCCCCAAACGAGCGTCATATGCTCAAAAGGAGTGGCCAGCAGCGTCGTAAAAACGGGCCAGTATGCGTGCATTGTATGTGACTAAAGCCGCGGCTTCCGTCCTCCGATACTATAAAATGGAACTGCCGTGCCGGTTCGAGCGAAAGTTATGAAAAATTTGCGATTTCCCGCCATGATCATGGTCGCGCTGGTGATCGGATTTCTTGTCATGCTGAGCAGTTCCGCGCATGCCTTGCCCGAGCGGGTGGCCTCCCATTTCGATGCGTCGGGCCGGCCCAATGGCTGGACGGACCGCTCCGCCTTCCTGCTCCTGATGGGCGGCGTGGGCTTGACGTTTCCTCTCCTCTTTGCCGCATTGTTTTTGCTGGCGCGGTTTGCGCCTTTTTTTCTGACGTCGGCGAGCGGCGGGCGCTGGCTTGCCGCCGGGCCCGGTGTCACGTTCAATTATTTGCTGCGCCGCTCCTTTTGGTTTGGCTCCATGATTCTGGCCTTCATTGCCGCCGTGCAGGCGTTGATTCTGGAGGCCAACGCCGCGTCGCCGCCCCGGCTGCAAACGGTGACGCTCATGATCGTGCTGGCGGGCTTCACGGTCGGCGTGATGTTTTGGTCCTTTAGCCTCCTCCATCATTTTTCCCAAATGCGGCGGACGGCCCAGCCTTTGCCTTAACGCTGGCGGCGTCGATTGCCGCCCCCGCGCCGGCCCGAACTCGTCGGAATGGCAGGCCGCGCCGGCATCGCCTGAAAGGTCCGCGACGGCGGACGGGGCGGGTTTTTGGGCTTCATTTCCCGGCGCGCGGCCAGCCGGAAATCCGCCTGCTTTTTGAACGTGTCCACCTTCGCAATTTGCGCCTCCACCGTGTCGCCCATTTTGATGATGCGCCGCGTGCGCCGTCCTATCAGATGGTTGCGCGCCGGTTCAAACACGTAAAAATCATCCTCCATCGACGACAAATGGACCAGCCCGCTCAAGCCGAGGGTGGGCACGTCAATAAAAAATCCGAAGTTGCGCACGTCGATCACCAGGCCCGCATAAGTCTCGAGCCGCCCGGATTTCAATTGCGCATTCAAGTAGGCGAAGAGTTTGACTTCCTTGCTGTCGCGCTCGGCGTCGGAGGAATTGCGCTCTGTCTCGGAAATATGCGCGGCGGCCTGCGCCAATTCCTGGGGCGAAGATTTCGCGCGCTCGAACAGGGACCGGTGCACGATCAAATCCGCATAACGCCGGATGGGCGAGGTGAAATGCGTGTAGTTGTTTTTGGCCAGGCCGTAGTGGCCCAGCGGCTCAATCGCATATCGCGCCCGCATCAGCGATTTCAAAAAACCAATCTTCAACGCCTGCCCGACCGGATGCGCTTTCAGCCGCAGCAAAAGTTTTTGCACCTCGCCGCGCTGCGTCAGGTTGCCGCACGGGATGCGATGGCTGAGCACGCTTTCGCGAAAATCCAGCAGGCGCAACGGATTGGGCGCTTCATGCACGCGATACACCGAAGGCCGGCGCTGCGCTGTCAATCGCGCGGCGACGGCTTCATTGGCCAGGAGCATGAATTCCTCGATCAATTGGTGCGAGGCGTCGTTCTCCACCCGCTCCAAGGCGATGACTTTGCCGTGGTCATCGAGGCGGATTTTGGTCTCGGGAAAATCCAGCTCGAGCGAACCGGCTTTGAAGCGCGCGCGGCGCAGCTTCTGGGCGAGTTCATGGCAGCGATGCAGCATTTGCTCCACGGGATCGGCCGCCGGGCGGCGTTGTAAGACCGCGAAGGCCTGCTTGTAGGTGAAGCGGCGCTTGGATCGAATCACGGCCGAATAAAAATTCGTCTTGACGACTTGCCCATCGTCGGTCAGGAGGAATTCCGCGCATTTGGTCAGGCGATCCACATCAGGATGAAGCGAGCAAAGGCCATTGCTCAACGCCTCGGGCAGCATCGGAATCACGCGATCGACCAGGTAGGTGGAATTCCCGCGAACCCGCGCTTCCTCGTCGAGCGCTGAACCCGGAGAAACGTAATGGGAGACGTCCGCGATATGCACCCAAAGCTTCCATTGCGCGCCCTGGCGTTCGAGGCAGATGGCGTCGTCAAAATCCTTGGCGTCATCCGGGTCGATCGTAATTACCGAATGCGCGCGGCAATCGACGCGGCCCTGGCAATCCTCCGGCGTGGCGCGGCTGTCCGAGCGGGAACGCGCGATGTCGTCCGCCGCCTGCAAGACTTCGCGGGGGAAATGCAACGGCAAATGGTAATTGCGCAACACCGAAAGCATGTCCACGCCTTCGGCATCGGGCATGCCCAAGGCTTCGATGATCACGCCCTCGGGATTGGTGTGGCGCGATGTCCATTCGTGCAATTCCACGACGACTTTTTCGCCCATGAGCACGGTGCGGCCGACATCCCGTGGCTCCGGCACATAAATGTCGTGCGGAATGCGCGGAT
This sequence comes from Verrucomicrobiia bacterium, assembly GCA_035551475.1. Classification (GTDB taxonomy): domain Bacteria; phylum Verrucomicrobiota; class Verrucomicrobiia; order Limisphaerales; family Palsa-1400; genus DASZMX01. Next base: position 7,178 of record DASZMX010000123.1, on the reverse strand, counting down.
CGTCGGGGATGACAAAGAGAAATTGTTTGCTGCGCTGCAACGTCCCCACGATCTCCGCCCGTTTGCGCTCCAAAATCCGCACCACCGTCCCCGTCAATTCGCCGGGACGCCCCTTGCCTTGCGGCGCATCGCGCCGCACCAGCACGCGGTCGCCATGGAGCGCAGTGGACGTCGCGCTTTCCGGCACCACGATTTCCTGCAAGGCCGGTTCGTCCGGCTGCAAAAACCCTTTGCCCTGGCGGTTGATGCGGATGATCCCGGCGACCAAATCCGCTTCGCGCGCGAGGATGTAGCGGTCTCCTTTGGTGCGGAGAATTTTCCCGTGCCGCGCCAATTTTTCGAGGGCCGCCTCCAGTTCCGGGAGGCGTTCGCGCGGCGCGCCCAGGGCGCCGAGCAATTGCGGGAGATTGGATGGCCGGTAATCCCGCCGCGCCAACGCCTTCAAAATCAGTTGTTCCACGGGACGAGTATGGATTGCCGCAACGTCGAAGCAACCCATTCTTGGCGTTACTGTCAAATAGATAGCTTCAGCACCTTGATCATGCTCTGGAAATCTTTCAAGTCGATCGGCTTGGTGAGAAACGAGCGGGCGCCGAGCCCGTAGGCGCGGTTGACATGCGCCAGGCTTTTCGACCCGCTCAAGGCGATGATGGGCAGGGCCGCGTGCGCGGTTTGGGCCTTGAGCCATTCCAGGGTTTCGAAGCCGTCGCCATTGGGCATCTCCAAATCAAGCAGCACGACGCCGGGGTACGGGTAGATGGCGCGGTTGCCGTAGGCCGCCAGGCCATCGACATACGCCTTGAGATCCGCGCCGCAGGTGAGGAAAACGAGCGGGACCGTCAAGGGGAGCCGGCGCAAGGTATGTTGCGCAAATTCGCGGTCTTGCGGACTGTCATCCACAATGACAATAGGGGCGTTGGACTGCACAAGGAATATTACGCCGAAGACCGGGATTTGCGAATTTAATTGAGAGGCACGCCGCGCCTTATGTAGGTCGGAACGTCCAGATCTTCGCCGTGGCGAATGGTCGGTTCGCTCCGCTCGAAACGGCCCTTGAAAACAATTTCCAGCGGCAGCTCTTTTTGCAGGCGCGACGGGCGTTTGCGGTTGCGCCCGCTCTGGCGGTTGAGCATCGCCAGCTTTTTCTCCTCGGACAATTCGGGCGCCGGCACGATGATGCGCGAGGCGGGCCGGACGCTCTCGCCCTTGTCCAGAAATTGCAGATCGGAACCGTTGCCAGTGGCGGTTTCCGGTCCCGGCAGAACGGTCAGGCGCCGTCCGTCTTCCCCGTTCTGCCGCGAAGCAATGAGCGTCACAGACAAACGTCCGGCATATTGCTCGTCAATCGCGGCGCCAAAAATCACATGCGCATTTTCCGCCTGACGATTGATGGGCTGCATGACTTTGCTGACTTCGGCCATCGTCAGATCGGGACCGCCCACAATGCTCACGAGCACCGTGTCGGAGGAGCCGAGCAATTGGCCGCCATCCAGCAATGGATGCGCGAATAATTTCTCCAGGGCTTGCTCCGCGCGATTGTCGCCGCCGGCTTCCGCCGTGGCAAAGGAGCTGGCCGCATGACGCCCGCGCGTGACGGCGCAAAGATCGGCAAAGTCCACGTTGATCAAGCCGGTTTGGCTCAACAACCGCCAGACGCCGCGCAAGCCGTCCGCCAGCAGGGCGTTGCTGACTTTGAAGCCTTCGACCACGCTCGTTTTCTCGTCGAGAATCTGGAAAAGTTTTTGATTGGGCAAACAGATGACCGCGTCCGCGCCTTGTTTGAGTTGCAGCAAACCCAACTCGGCCTGGCGTTGCCGGCGCGCGCCTTCGAATTCAAAGGGCAGGGTCACGACGCCCAAAACCAACGCGCCGCCCTCGGCCGCCACGCGGGCCAGCACCGGCGCCGCGCCCGTCCCCGTGCCGCCGCCCAGTCCGGCCAAAATAAACACGATGTCCGCCCCGGTGCAGAGCGCGCGCATCTGCTCCACGTCTTCCTCCGCCGCGGCGCGTCCCACATCCGGGTCGCCGCCCGCCCCCAACCCGCGCGTGCGCGCGGCGCCGAGAACCAGCTTGCGCCCCACCGCGCAGCGTTCGAGCGCCTGGGCGTCGGTGTTCAGCGCGAACAGCTCGACATCCGTCAGCGACGATTGCGCGATATAACCGACCGCGTTGCAGCCGGCGCCGCCCACGCCGCACACTTTGATCGTGACCCGTTTCGGGACGGGCGCCGCGGGCGTTTCTGTTCCTTCAGTGGATGCGTTCATGCCGAGATGCGAAACAGGTCGGTGATAGTCTTGAAGGGGAAGGGCAAACCGTTGCCCGCTTTGCGTTTTTGCTGCAGCGAACCGAATTTCACCAAGCCAATGGCCGTGGCGAACTCCGGCTGATCCAGCGCGGATTTCAGGCCGCTGATGGAATTGGTTTTGCCGAGAAAGGCGGGGAGCTGGAAGATATTCTCCGCGAGCTTTTGAATTTCAGGAATACGCGCCCCGCCGCCGCAAATAAAAACCCCGGCGCGCAAACGGTCGAGCAATCCGAGCGGAGAAAGCTCGCGCTCAATCAACCCAAAAGTTTCCTCCAGCCGCAGCGCCATGATGCGCCGCAAATGCTCGAGATTAATCGTCTTGGGCGGCAAACCGACTTCGCTGGCGCAGGTGGCGGTCTGGCCTTTGACGGCTGGATCCAGCACCGCGGCGCCATGTTCGAGCTTTAATTGCTCCGCGCGGCCCAGCGGCACTTTCAAGCCGTAGGCCAGGTCGTTGGAAATATGATCGCCGCCCACCGCCAGCACGCCCGTGTGTTTGATGACGCCTTCGGAATAAATCACGTATTCGGTGGCGCCGCTCCCGACATCGATCACGAGCGCGCCGAGCTCTTTTTGTTCATTGGAAAGGAGCGCCAGCGCCGAAGCCAGGCCGCCGAACACCACTTCATCGACTTCCACCTGCAAACTTTTCACCACCGCAATGGCATTCTTGAGGCGGTTGACATGGCCATGCACGACATGCACGTCCACCTCCACCCGCGCGCCGTACATCCCCACCGGATTGAGCACGCCGCTTTGGCCGTCCACATGGAAATGCTGGCGAATCGCGTGAATGATGCTGTGGTCCTGCGGCAGATTGATCGCCTTGGCGTTCTTGATGACATCCTGCACGTCTTCATCCGTGATCTCGCGGTCGGACGACACCACGGGATGCACCCCATGATTGTTAAAGCCGCGAATGTGATTGCCCGTGACGCCCAGATAAACGCTGCGAATCTCGACGTTGGCCATTTGCTCCGCCTCGACGATCGCATTGCGCACGTCCTCCTCCGCCATGGAGGCGTCGGCGATTTCGCCTTTGCGCACGCCCCGCGAGCGCGCCTGGCCCAGGCCGATGATGTTGAGCGAGTTGCCGGCCGTCATTTCACCGACGACCACGCAAACCTTGGAGGTGCCAATTTCCAGGCCGACAATAATGGGAGATGAGTCAAACATTTTTTCTTTTGGTTCGATGCGGCGCGGCGGGTTTGGGAGCCGGCGGCGGGACGCCGTTCAGCGCGGCCCAGCGCACCGGGACATTGTTGGAAATGGACAAATCCGCCGACGTGATGGCGCGGCCCCAGCGCTGGTATTGATCATAGATCAGGCGCCAGCGCCGCAACTGCGTGTCAAAATGGTTCAGCGAAAAAGTGATCTGCGCGCCCTGGCTGGTGGTCGCTTGGAGGATTTCCGGCAGCGCCACGTTCACACGCTGCAAATCCGCGAAGCCCATCATCGGCGAATGGTCAAATTCCGCAATCAAGCGCAAGGCCGCCCGAATTTGCGCGGATTCTATTTGACGACCGGGGGCGACGTCGCTCGCGGCCACGCCGACCAGAATCGGCAGGGTTTCGTTCGGCGCGGGCGGAGCCGTCCGCCACGACGGATCAAGCGGCCGCATCGGGAAACCGTCGGCGTCAAAATCGAAGATCGCCTGCTCCACATGGCCGTCCGGCATGGTTTGCGAAACCATCGCTTGCGCCACCGGGTCGCGCTCCGTAACGGTTACTTTCAAGGTGTGCGGCAGCATGCGCTCGATCGCCACGAATTGCACGGGCGGCTGCTCTTCCAAGGCGCGTTTGACGCGCATCAAATCCAACGCCATTAAATTGTCCCCGCTCCGCACGCCCGCCCAGCGCCGGATGATCTCGGTGGTCAGAACGCCGTCGGTCCGCACTTCAATCTGTTGAATGGCGAAAGCATCGTTCTCATACACGAGGCGATCGAGCAGAAACTTGCCCCCGCGCCATCCGATCAAGGCGATGGTCGCGACCGCCAACAACGCGCCCAGGCTGACGCCCGCCACGCGCAGACGCGCCGCCCGCGATTGGGTCGCGCGCAAGCGCACGTCGAGCACATGTTCGCGCTCCGCCGCGCGGCGGTTGCGTTTTTTCGTTTTGAAGAAAGGTATCATCCGCGTTTTTTTCGTTTCATCGCCAGGTCAATCATCCGCTGGCAGAGCGCCGCGTAATTCAGGCCCGCCGCAGCGGCCGCCTCCGGCAAAATGCTCAACGCCGTCATGCCGGGCAGGGTGTTGACTTCCAGAACCACCGGATTGCCATTGGCGCGCACCATGACATCCACGCGCCCGTAATCGCGCCCGCCCACCGCGCGAAAGGCGCCCAGCGCCGCTTGTTGGATGCGCGCCGTGGCCGCCGCGTCAAAATCAGCCGGGCAAAAATGTTCCGCGGCGCCGGGCGTGTATTTGTTTTTGTAATCGAACGGGCCTTGCTTGACCCGGATTTCCGCCACGGGCAGCGGTTTATCCTCCAGGATGCCGACCGTGGTTTCGCGCCCGAGAATGCGCTCTTCCATCAAGACTTCCGACCCGTGCCGCAGCGATTCCGCCAGGGCGCGCGGAAAATCGGCGGCGTCATCAACCATTTGCAAGCCCACACTGGAGCCTTGGCGCACTGGCTTCAGCACCACGGGCGGCTGCCAATCGGCGGGAAAGGGCTCGCTGGCGGAGTGGAAAATCGCGTAACGCGCCGTGGGCACGCCCGCGGCAAGGCAGCGTTGCTTGGTCAGAACCTTGTCAAAGGCAATGCGGCTGGCCTCCGGGCCGCATCCGGTGTAAACCGCGCCCAGCTCCTCCAATTGCCGTTGCACCGTGCCGTCCTCCCCATAGGAGCCGTGCAGGGCCAGGAACACAACGTCCGTGCCAGCGGGCAATTTCCAATCCGGCGTCACGGGGTCAAGCTCCTGCACAGTGTGGCCGAGCGAACGGAGGGCTTGCGCCGCCGCCGCGCCGGATTTCAACGAGACTTCGCGCTCGGCGGAAGGTCCGCCCAGCATGACCGTGATGCGCAATGGATTCGCTTGACTCAAAGATCTTCTCCTATGATTTCCACTTCGGTTTGCAGTTCGATGCCGCGCGCGGCGCGGGCCCGCGCCTGGATCAGGCTGATCAAATCGAGCACATCGCGCGCGGTGGCGTCGCCTTCGTTGACGATGAAATTGCCGTGCACCGTCGATACCGAGGCGCCGCCGACGCGCGTGCCTTTCAGGCCGAGTTCGTCGATGAGGCGCCCGGCGGGCGTCGCGGGATTTTTGAACATGCAGCCCGCGCTGGGCTCCTTGGGCTGGCTCTCCCAGCGTTTGGCGTTGAGCGCCCGGGTGGTTTGTAAAATCGTTTCGCGCGGCGCGGGTTTCCCGCGAAAATCGGCGGCAAGCGCAAGATGCGTCCGGAAAAAAGGCGAGGAACGATAGCCAAAGGGAATTTCCGGCGCGTCGATTTCCGCAACGCGCCCTTCGAAATCCATGTAACGCACGCGAGTTATAACGTCGCCGGTGGCCGCGCCCATCGCGCCCGCGTTCATGCGCAAGGCGCCGCCGACGCTGCCGGGAATGCCTTCCAGAAATTCGAGGCCGCCCAGGGAAAGCTCGCGCGCGCGGCCGGAAACCATCTTCAATTTCGCCCCGGCGCCGCAGCGCAACGTGTCGCCGCGCGCTTCGACGGACGAGAAGACCGGCGCGGCGAGATGCAGGACCAGGCCGCGGACGCCGCCGTCGCGGATGAGCAAATTGGAGCCGCGCCCGAGCATCAAAAACGGCAGGGCGCGTTCCGCGCACCAGGCCACGGCTGCCGCCAAATCGGCCTCGCCCGCCGGTTCGCAATACAGCTCGGCCGGGCCGCCGACGCGCAGGGTGGTGCGGCGGGCCAGCGGCTCGTTCTGCTTGACAACGCTGTGGGGCAGCCGTGCCTTCAGCTCCGCGAAAAGTTCGGTTTCCACCGCCATGGCGTCAGGCATTGAGCGCCCCCATTTTTGGCCGTTTAAAAGCCGGGGTGGACGCGGCGGCGGCGCCTTGCTGCTCCCAATGCAAAATGGCGTCGGCGATCTCGGCGGCCGCTGCCGGGTGATGCCATTGCGCCAGCGCCCGCTGCATCGCGGCGCGCTTCAGCGGGTCGCGCAGCAGTTCGATGATTTCGCCCGCCAATTGCTCCGGCGTGGCGGTGGCTTGGGCGAGGGCGCGGGCGGCGCCGCTTTGCACAAAAGCCCGCGCGTTGTGATGCTGATGATCGTCGGCGGCGGTGGGGTAGGGGATCAGGATGGCCGGGGTCTGGCGCGCCGCCAACTCGGCCAGCGACGACGCTCCGGCGCGGCTTACCGCCACGTCCGCCGCGGCGAGAGCTGTTCCCATCTCCGAGAAAAACGGCTGCACCAGGGCGCGGGCCTTGACCCCGGCGTAAGCGGCGCGAACCCGCTCCAGATCCGACGTTCCTGTCAAGTGAATGAATTGCAGATTCGGCGCGGCGGCGAGCAATTGCGGCAGCACGCGCATGACCAGGTCATTGACGCCGCGCGCGCCCTGGCTGCCGCCCATCACGAGGAGGACCGGCGCATTTTCGTCCAGGCCGAGGGCCGCGCGCGCGGCTCCGGCGGACAGGGGCTGCAAAAATTGCGGGCGCACCGGCATCCCGACCGTCAGCACGCGCGGGGCGCGGAGATGCGACGCCGTTTGCTGAAAATACACGAACGCGCCATCCACCAGACGCGACAGCCACCGATTGGCTTTGCCGGGGATGGTGTTGGATTCGTGGATGAAAGTCTTTGCGCCGCGACGGTGGGCGGCGACAATCGGTGGCGCGCTGATGAATCCGCCCATGGCCAGAACCACGTCGGGCGGGCGGCTGGCGTAGAGGTTTTTGGCT
>DASZMX010000122.1:0-11793 GCA_035551475.1 Verrucomicrobiia bacterium | reverse complement strand
AGCCGAGGGCAAACTCGTGTCCGGCAAGGGCGGACGCGTCGTGGCAGACGGGCCTTTCGCGGAATCCAAGGAAGCCATCGGCGGGTATTTCCTGCTGCAAGTCAAAAGCCTGGATGAAGCCGTCGCCATCGCGCAGGATTGCCCGGGCCTCGCGCACGGCGTCAAAGTCGAGGTTCGCCCTGTCGCGAGCGTTTGCTCCGCGAGCGCCGAAGCGCAGGTGAACGCGGAACTGGCTGGCGCCACGGCCTAACTTCATGGACGCCGTCGCCCAACCGTTTGTGATCGCGCGCCGCTTTCCGGCGGCGCGCGACCTTCTCTGGAAATTGTGGACGGACCAGGCCCACATGGCTTGGTGGGGGCCGAAGGGCATCACGCTCGTCCATGCCAAAATGGACCTGCGGCCCGGCGGCGTTTTCCATTACGGCATGAAGACCCCGGATGGCCATGAAATGTGGGGCAAATGGGTCATCCGCGAAGTTGCCCCGCCGGAACGCCTGGTCTTTGTGAATTCGTTTTCCGACGCGGCCGGCGGATTGACGCGTCATCCCATGAACGCGGCCTGGCCCTTGGAACTGCTCTCCACCATTACGTTTACCGAAGAGGCCGGCCAGACGCTGGTCACGATCACCTGGACGCCGTGGGGCTCCACGGAAAATGAGATTCGCACTTTCAACGAGAACCATGCCAGCATGCAAGGCGGCTGGACGGGCACATTGGATCGTTTGCAGGAATATCTGAAAACACTCTAATTTAATGTCGCATGAAAATCCTTCTCCTCATCATACCCGTCCTTGTGCTGGGCTTCATTCTGCTGGTCGCTGCCCGTCCTGCTTTCATGAAGATCTCGCGCTCGGCGAAAATCGCGGCGCCGCCGGCGATGGTCTTCCCGCTGGTGAATGATTTTCATCAGTGGCAGGCGTGGTCGCCGTGGGCCAAGCTCGATCCGGCTGCCGCCAACAGTTATCAAGGGCCGGATTCCGGCGTCGGCGCGGCGTTCGCGTGGTCGGGCAACAACAAAGTGGGCGCGGGCCGCATGCTCATCAAGGAAGCGCGCCCGAATGAGCTGATTCGCATTCAGCTCGAATTTCTGCGCCCGATGAAAGTCGTTAATACGGCTGAATTCACCTTTCGCAGCGAAGGCGGCGGCACGCTGGTCTCCTGGACCATGACCGGCAAAAATAATTTTGCCGCCAAAGTTTTCGGCCTGTTTGTGAATTGCGACAAAATGGTCGGCGGCGATTTTGAACGGGGCCTTGCCGCGATGAAATCCATCGCGGAAAAAAAATCGGGCGTCCCCGCGTGAAGCATGCCCTCCGCCGCGCCAGTCGAAAATTCCGCGAGCGGCGATATTTCGCAAGTGGTGGAGCATTTGTTCCGGCATGAAGCGGGAAAAATCATCGCCACCCTCACGCGGATTTTTGGGCTCGAACATCTGACGCTGGCGGAAGACGTCGTGCAGGAGGCGCTGATCCGGGCGCTCAAAACGTGGCCGTTTTATGGCGTGCCGTCCAATCCCGCCGGCTGGATCATGCGCACCGCGCGCAACCTCGCCCTTGATGTCGTGCGGCGCGAGAAGGTTTTTCGCGACAAGCAGGCGGCCATTTTGCTTTCCCTGGAGCGAGGCCCGTCGGATTCCGGGGCCGCGCTCGCCGACGCGCCGGAAATTGCCGATGACCGTTTGCGGCTCATGTTTGTCTGCTGTCATCCGGTGATTCCCGCCGAGGCGCAGGTGGCGCTGGCGTTGAAAACGCTGGGCGCCTTCAGCGTGGCGGAAATCGCTGGCGCCTTTCTCACTTCCGAAGCGGCGATTGCCAAGCGCCTCACCCGCGCCAAACAAACGATTCGCGACGCCCGCATTCCATTTGAAATTCCCAGCGGCGAAGAATTGGCGCGCCGCCTCGATGCCGTGCTGCAATCGCTTTACCTGCTGTTCAACGAGGGCTACAAGGCTTCGAGCGGCGAAGCTCTCGTGCGGCGCGAAGTGTGCGCCGAAGCGATTCGCTTGACAACGCTTTTGGCCGGCCACCAAGCGGGCGACCTGCCGAAGACCCACGCGCTGCTCGCCTTGATGCTGCTGGATGCCGCGCGCCTCCCTGCCCGCGTTGATGCCGATGGCAATCTGCTGCTGTTGAAGGAGCAAGACCGCCGGCTTTGGGACCAAGCCATGATCGCACAGGGCATGTTTCATCTCGCCTCCTCCGCCTCGGGCACAGAGATTGCCACCTATCATTTGCAGGCGGGCATTGCCGCCTGTCATTGCGCGGCGCCGCATTACGAAGCCACTGATTGGCCGCACATCCTCGCGCTTTACGACCGGCTCATGGAAGTCGATCATTCGCCCGTCGTGGCGCTCAATCGCGCGGTGGTGGTGGCGAACATTCACGGCCCCACCGCCGGTCTGCAAGCCGTCGCCTCCATTCAGAACCGGGAAAAGCTCGACGGTTATTATTTATTTTACGCGGTGCTGGGCGAATTCGAGGCGCAATTGGACGATCCCCTCGCCGCCGCCGGCTACTTCCGCAAATCGATGCAATTGGCCGGCACCAAATCCGAGCAGCTCTTTCTCTCGCGCCGGTTCGAGGCCTGCAAAACCGCCGCCGAAGCCGCGCCCGCGTAACGTTCAGCGCCGTCCGTCGTACCAGGGCGAACACGCTTCCCGGCTGCGGATCGTGCGGCGCGGCAGGAAAATGGCGCGCTGAAAAAACCGGATCAATTCCATACCTGAATACAGCCGCACCTTCCGCGCCGAGGTGAGCAAAGGATGGCGATGCAGGATGACCACGCGTTTGCCTTCCGCCCGCGCGAGTTTGTTGAGCCGCTGGCTTAAATCGATTTCCTCCGAGGCGAAAAGCTCCTCGCTGAAACCGCCCACCGCGCGAAAGGCCCGCGCTTCGCAAAAGCTAAACGACCCGGCAAACCAATGGCAGGCGCGGCTGACCATGTTCCAGAGCGCTGTCCCCGAATCCGCAATAAAATGCCGTTCGTCCAGGCGCACGGTGCAGCCGCCCGCCAGGCAGCGGCCGGATTGAATGTGCGCCGCGGCTTCGCCAAACAATTCCGCCGTCGGCCGGGAATCCGCGTCCACAAAAATGAGCCAGTCTCCCGCCGCCGCCCGCGCGCCGGTGTTGCGCGCCCGGGCGATTTGATTGACACCTTCAAACACGACCTTCGCGCCGTGGGCTTCCGCAATTTTGGCCGTGCCATCGGTGGAATTGTTGTCGCAAACGACGATCTCCGACGACCAGCCCAACGGCTCGAACGCGCGCAACGCCGCGTGAATGCTGGCCAGCGTGGCGCCGAGGAGTTTTTCCTCATTGAACGCCGGCACCACCACGGAAACTTTCATCCCTTCCAACATATCTGCCAAAGTACGGGATGACACGGAGAAACCGTGAGGTGCCCGGGCGCCGTCGAATGGCGCTTTGGCTCAACGCCATCAAACTGGCAAGATCGGGACGAAATGGTTAAGATCCATTGATAAAATGCGCTTTCGCCTTTGGCTGGGAGTCTGGTTCGCCGTTCTCGTGCATCTCCTATTTGTGGTGCAACTTTTAATGGCGCTGCCCGATCACGGGCTTATCTTGCAGGCGTTTGCAGCCGTGTTTATGCCTCACGCGATTCTTATGTATTTTTTGCCGCCGAGGTTTGACTTCCTAAAGGAAGGAATAGATTGGTGGAGATTAGTTGGTAAGATGATCGATGCGGCGCCGGCCTCGCTTTTCTATGGTTTTTTGCTGCAACAAATAACGGATCGGGCGCTTAAGGTTTGGCGAAAGCGGCGCGCGCCTTAAGGCAGGTTTTCAGCGTGGAAGATATTCAATTAAGCACATTAATCAAAGCGCCTTGCCCACGAGTCTTTGATCTTGCTCGGAGCATTGACGCGCATATGGCTTCTGCGGCGCCTACAGGAGAACGAGCCATAGCTGGCGTCACGACTGGATTAATTGAATTGAACGATGAAGTAACCTGGGAGGCGACGCATTTTGGCCTCCGGCTTCGATTGACTGTGCGTGTTACAGAATTTGAGAAGCCGCGTTTTTTTCGAGACGTGCTGGTGTCGGGAAATTTCAAGCGCATGGTGCATGATCATTATTTTGATGAAGATCGGGGAATGACGGTGATGCGTGATTGTTTCAGATTTACCTCTCCGTTTGGCGTTTTGGGGATAATTGGCGACAAGGTTTTTTTGAAATTTTACATGCGGCGCTTTCTTGTTCATCGGAATAAGTTGCTGAAGGAAATGGCCGAGGGATCTGATTGGATGCAATACGTGAGTCCGACGTTATGATCTGGCGCCTTCGGCGTGAATGACACGGAGAAACCGGGATTTTGCGCTTTGCAGGGCGGCGGTTGAACCTATGCTGGGCGCGTGATCCGTTTCCAGATTGAGCAGGTGTTTTCCGCTCCGCCGGAAGCGGTCTGGCCGCATGTGCGCCAAACGGATTGGCTGAACCGCGCTGTCGGTTTGCCGGCAGTTCATTATACCACGGAAGCGTTGCCGGAAGGCGGCAGCAAAATCACCGCCTGCGCCCGCCTGCTTGGCGTCGAGTCGCGCTGGCGTGAATTTCCTTTTGAATGGGTCGAACCGAAGTTTTATCGCGTGCGGCGCATTTTTGCGGGCGGCCCGTTCGCGGAGGCGCGGCTCGGCATGGATTTGGCGCCGCAGCATTCCGCCGGCACGCGGGTTCTCGCTTATGCGGAATTGGAGCCGCGCGGCGCTCTCGGCAAACTGTTCGGGCAATATGTCGTGGGGCCGAAAATGCGGCGCGACATGGCGCGCGCCCTGGGAAAGCTCGAGGATTTTTTGCGCGGCGCGGCGCCGCTGGCGTTTCCGGATTTGCCCGTGACGCCGGTGCGGGAAGACGCCTTGGCGGCGTCGTTGCAGAAATTGCGCGCCAGCCAGCCGCGGGCTGATCTCATGGAAAAACTCGAGCATTTCCTGCGCACGGCGCCGGATGTCGAGCTGACCCATATTCGGCCGCTGGCGATGGCGCGCCGTTGGGAATGCGATGGCTGGGAAACCCTGGAATTTTTTCTGCACGCCACGCGCAGCGGCGTCTTCCAATTCAGTTGGGAAACCTTGTGCCCGCATTGCCGCTCCACGCGGCGTCCGCGCGTCCGTTCCCTCGCCGGGTTGCAAGGCGCGAGCGAATGCGATGTGTGTCAAATAAAGTTCGACGCGGAATTCGACAAGTCGGTGGAGCTTAAATTCGCCGTTGATCCCGCCGTGCGTCCGGCGGAGGAGCAAACTTTCTGCCTGGCCGGCCCGGGCGGCAAGCCGCATGTCGTGAGCCAGGCGTGGTTGGAGCCGGGCGAAACCCGCGCGTGGAACTGGCCGCGCACCCGCCGCCAACTCTGGCTGCAATCGCCCCAAGTGCGGCAACGCGCCCGGCTCGAAGCGGCCGGCGGGAAAATCCAGGTGGACTGCCCGCCCGCCGAATTTGTCGTGCGCGCGCTGGCGCCCGCGAGCCCGGAAAGCGCCACGCTCGAAGCGGAACTCCACAATCCGAATTCATTCCCCGTGCTGGTCAGCGTGCAGGACGAGGCGTGGAGCGAAGATATTCTCACCGCGGCGCGTGTCACCAATTGGCAGGGCTTCCATGATCTCTTTTCCAGCGAAGTTATTTCGCCGACGGAGCAGGTCATCGTGGGCAGCCAGGTGATTCTTTTTACGGATTTGCGCGGCTCGACCGCCATGTACAGCGGCCTCGGCGACGCCCCCGCCTATGTCCTGGTGCGCAATCATTTTGCCGTGCTGACCGAAGCCATCGGCGCGCATCGCGGAAGGATTGTCAAAACCATCGGTGACGCCGTCATGGCGGCGTTTAGCGGGGTCGATGAGGCGCTGGCCGCGGTGCGCCGGAGTTTTCTGGAATTGCCGCGCGCCAATCCAGGCCTGGCCTCGCCGCTGGTATTGAAAGCCAGTCTGCATCTTGGCCCTTGCCTCGCGGTCAACGCCAATGATCGCCTCGATTTTTTTGGCACCACCGTGAACCTGGCCGCCCGCATGGTCGAGAGCTGTCGCGGTGATGACTTGACAGTCTCGGACGAATTGTTTCAGCGCCCGGAAATGGCCGCGTTTGTCAAACAGTGCGGCAGCGCCCCGGAGCCGGCGGAAGTGCAGTGCCGCGGCATTCCCGCGCCGCAGCGCGTCTGGCGCCTGCGCATGAGCGGAGTGGCTCCTTAACGCGCGCAGAACTCGCGGATTGCCGCCGCCACGTAATCCACTTTTTCGTCGGTTAACTCCGGGTACATGGGCAGCGGGAGAATTCGGTTTGACACCGCTTCGGCGTGGGGAAAATCGCCCGCGTGATAGCCAAGGTCCGCGTACACCTTCTGCAAATGCAGCGGGCGCGGATAATAGATCAGGGTGGAAATGCCGCGTGTTTCGAGATGCTTTTGCAAGGCGTCGCGCTGGTCGGTTAAAATCGCGTAAACGTGATAAACGTGGGAGCCTTCGGAGGCTTTCGGCGTTTCCACGGGAAGATTGGCGAGCGCGCGCGTGTAATGACCGGCCAGCACCGCGCGGCGATTATTCCACGCGGGCAGGCGCTTCAATTTCACCCGCAGCGCCGCCGCTTGCAAATCATCGAGCCGGCTGTTGTAGCCGTGCAGGTCGTGAAAATAACGGCGTTCGATGCCATGCACGCGCAACATGCGCAGCTTGTGCGCCAGCGCCTCGTCGCCTGTCACAATCATTCCGCCGTCGCCCGCCGCGCCGAGGTTTTTGGTGGGGTAAAAACTGAAACAGCCCAGCGCGCCCCATCCGCCCACCGCTTTGCCGCCATACGTGGAGCCAATGGCCTGCGCGCAATCCTCGACGATGGCAAGTTGATGCTTTTGCGCCAGCGCCTGCAATTCACGCAGCGGCGCCGGCTGCCCGAATAAATGCACGGGAATGATGGCCTTGGTGCGCGGCGTAATCTTCCGCGCCACATCCGCCGGATCAATTTGAAACGTGCGCGGATCGATGTCGGCAAAAACGATTTTCGCCCCGACAATATGAATGGCCTCCGCGGGCGCGATGTAAGTGAACGGCGTGGTGATGACTTCGTCGCCGGCCTGGATGTTCAGGGCGCGCAACGCCAGGGTCAGCGCGTCCGACCCGGAATTGACGCCCACGGCAAATTTGACGCCGAGAAAGGACGCCAGCTCCTGCTCGAAGGCGGAGACATTGGGCCCCAGGATGTAATGCGCCCGCGCCAGCGCGCCCTCCACGGCGGGCAGCAGTTCATGTTTGAGGCTTTCGTATTGCGCCCCGAGGTCGAGGAAAGAAACATTCACACTGGAGAATTAGATAATTCTCCAGATCAGGGCGAGCGCATTTGGTAAAAAAAGCGTCCGGTCGTGCTCGCGGGCAGTTGCAGCGTCAGGTGATTGGTCAGCAGCGTGACGCGCGGTCCGAACTGGCTCCAGTCAACAAAATTCGTCGTGGCCCACACGGAATATTGGCCATTGGTGGTGGCAAAAAAGTCAAACACCAGCGAATTGGAAATCACCGTCGGGTTCAACAGGGCGAAGGCCTGCACGGGAGTCACAAACGTGGCGTCGCTGCCTGTGGTGACGCCTGCGGAATTGCTTGCCACCATCTGGAAATGATAGGTGTGCAGCGGCGCAAGCCCCGTGATCGCGGCGCTGGCGGTGGTGACAGCCGAGCCGGAACCGATGCTCACCGGGGCGGTGGAGTTTCCGTAACCGGCGGAGGAACCCCAATGAAAAAATGCCACCGTCGGCAACCCGCCCGGATTGGCCGATCCGCGCAGGGTGGCGTTGGTGGCGGTCAATCCAATGGGTGCAATCGTGGTGGTCTGGGCGGAGGCGGAAGAGAGGAAGCCCAAACTGGCCAAAGCCAAGCCCGAAATTGCCGAGAGCGGGCGCAAGGTGAATTTCATCTTTATAAGTGCTCGAAAACGCTCAAACATTTTCCGGTCTCATCCGCCAATCGGGCAGAACCTTAACGCGCCCTAGGATTTTGTCAAAAACAACTTCCTTTTAATTTTAGGTGGCTGTAAGGCGCTTCCCTACCTCGGAAACTTCATGTAAAGAGAAATTCCGACAATTGACGGCGTCGAGGATGTGAAAATCATAACCTGTTTGATATGAGCAACTTAATATGCCATCACCTCGCATTTGTGCGGTGGGTATGTCGGTATAGCTTACATATTGGCCACCCCGGGGAATTGATGATTCCCGATCGCGGGTTTAGTTCAACTTCTACCGGATCAACATATTACGAACGGCCTGTCCAGCCCAAAGTAGCCTGCGTTATTGCCTTGGCCCGGAACTTGCAATACTTCCCGGCGGACACGTGAGTTTGAGCAGTGAGAAGGACTGTTGTGAAACTGAATCGACAAATACTAAAGACTATTGGAGCAGCGGCCGTGGCGGCCTACGGCGTGACAGCCTCGACTGCTTCAGCTCAAATCACGGCGACGGTGTACGGCAATTATACGTATGGCGCGAACAACATCACTTACAGTGATCCCTTGTTTTCGTTTGATACGTCCGCGGTTCAATATTTGAATTCGCTGCCGAACTCCCTCCCTTACGGCAATCTGCCGCCCCAGGAATCCCAATACTGGTGGCCGGCGGGTGAGAACGTCCAATACGGCGTTAATTTCACCGGAAACCTTTTCGCCCCGGTGGCTGGTTATTATGCCGTCGACTTGGAATCGGATGACGGCTCGGTCCTGCATGTCAATGGCAACGACTACGGTCATGCCGGCGATCAGGGTCCCAGCGCCTCGTATAACGGCACGGTGTTTCTGCACGCCGGCAATAACTTCTTCGACCTGCAATTCGCCGAAAACGGCGCGGGCCAGGCGGGCGTCGATTTGAACCTCGGCAATTTGCTTTACAACGTGGACCAGCGTCCCGTGACGGATCAAATTCCGCTGACCTTCGGGCCGGCTGCTGTGCCTGACACCACGGAATTCGTGGCCCTGGCACCGCTGGCTTTGTGCGCCGCCCACGCGTTGCGCCGCCGGATCAAGGCTTAAGCCTTTTCTTTTACAACTAATCCTAAACCTCGCGCCGCGGCTTGATTGCCGCGGCGTTTCTGTTTACACCTACGGCGCGATGCCACGGAAACCCGCTGCCGCCCTGTTGCGCGAGGCCTTGCACGATCAAGCGGGCCCCGCCTTGTTTTCCCTCGCCGCGCAACTGCGGGCGCTTGAGTTGGATGAAAAACTCCCGCTTTCCGCGCGGCGCCGCGTGCAAAGCATTTCCGCCGGGGTCGAAGCCCTGCGCCAGGATCTGCGCCGGCTGTTGCGCGGCGCCCCGGAAGCTCCGGCGCTTGACTTGCCCGCCGCGCTGGAAGGCCTCGCGCGCAGCGTCAACGGCGTCTTCCAAAACCGGCTCCGGCGGCCCATCACGAATGCGGTCGTGACGGAATCGCTTTATCGCATCGCCCGCGAAGCCGTGCATAATGCCCTCCGGCACGCCCGGGCCCGGCGCATCATCATCACCCTCGCGCCGGGCCTGCTGTCCGTCCAAAATGATGGTCGCGCGCCTGTTTCCGGCGCGGCCCCGGGACTTGGGATGAAGCTGATGGAGCGGCGCGCGCGACGTTTGCGAGGGCGCGTGACCTTACAGCATGTGGGGCCGCGCGCGACGGTTCTGGCTTGCCATTTCCCATTATCCGCGAAATGATCAGCCGCTGTCAGTCAAACATAACACGCCATGTCCAGCCACGCTGACAAGAAGATGACCAAGACCCGCGTCTTTATCGTGGACGATCATCCGTTGATTCGTCTTTCCTTGAAGGACATCTTTTCCCGGGAACGGGATTTGGCCGTGTGCGGAGAGGCGGCCGACCGCAAAACCGCCCGCGAAGCCGCCTTGGAATTGCAGCCCGATTTGATGATCATCGATCTCAAGTTGAAGGATTCCGACGGCCTGGCGCTGATCAAGGACATTGTCGCCACCGCCCCGAAAATTCGCTGCCTGGCGCTCTCCATGCACGACGAAACGCTGCACGCGGAGCGCGTCGTGCGCGCCGGCGCCTGCGGCTTTGTTTCCAAGCACGAGGATGCGGACACTTTTTTGCGGGCCGTCCGCACGGCGCTTGCCGGGCAAATTTACTGGAGCGAACGGGCGGCCATCGAAGTGGCTTCCCGGCTCTCGCGCCCCACGCGCGCCACAGGATTGCCGTCCGATTTTCTCTCCGAGCGCGAGCTGCAGGTCTTCGAATCCGTGGGTTCGGGGACGAGCACGTTCGAGATCGCGCGCGCCCTGCATATCGACGTCAGCACCGTCGAAACCTACCGTTCGCGCATCAAGGAAAAACTCGGCCTGAAAAGCGCCACCCAACTCCTGCAGGAAGCCATCCGCTGGAATTTGAGCCGCATGGCGCAAGCCTCGTATTAGCGCCTGGCTCAAGGTTTCTAGGGGTAAAGCCGATCAACCCGTAGGAAAAGTCCCTTGACATGGCTCAAAGAAACTGTCATGGTGGGCCGCTACAAGCGACTCTCTGCGGGCCCTGACAGTAAAATCACTGAGGTCAAGGACAGACAGCGCGGGTGCGTTGTGCTTAGAGTAGAGTAATGTGCGATAAAGTCAGAAGTCTAATGTTTGAGCGGTTCTGTTCCTGCGCATTGCCACCAGGAATGGGCCTAGACTTCTTTTGGCTGAGGACCCACAGGTGAGCGTTCGCGCGGTAATTTCCTTTCCCATCGAAATGCAATCGGCCCATTTGGCGTGGTACTGCGCCAGGACGAAGCCCAAGCACGAGCATATCGCCGCGGCTAACGTCACACGCTCCCTGGGCCTGGAAGTTTTTCATCCCCGTCTCCGTCTGGAACGCGCCACCCGCCGCGGTGTGGTCCGTTTGGTGGAGCCGCTGTTTCCCTGTTACATTTTCGTTCGTTGCGCGCTCGAGCAGGATTTTCACGAATTGCGGCACGTTTCCGGAATCAGCAGCCTGGTTCACTTTGGCGATCGCATCCCGGCTGTTCCTGAATCCGCCATCCTCGAGCTGAAACAGTGTTTCGAGACGGAGGAGCCGATGGCGGTGGAAGAAGGCTTAATGCCCGGCGCGGAAGTGACGATAGCGGAAGGAGCGTTCTGCGGTTATTCAGCGATGGTCGTGCGGTCTTTGGCCGCGGGCCAGCGTGTGCAGATTTTATTGGATTTTCTCGGCCGGACAACGGTGGCCGAAGTGGACCGGAAGTCATTGCGGGCGGAAAACCGGCGGGTGGCAGACTTGCTGCCGCTCCTGGCCAGCGGCGGGTCGAAAGACGTGGCCTTGGCGGGATAGGATAAAGATGAACGTGGCGAAAACGGGGATGTGGGGAAAGCTGGCGAAGAATCAAATTCGCCTGCAAGTGCGGAGCCTTGCTTTATGGGCCGCGGCCCTGCCTGATGATTTTTTTGGCTTTTTGAATTTCCTGCGATTGAGATGCGTTTTGAGAAACTGTGCTGGCGGCGACATTCCCTTGAGCGGGGCGGCCAGCGTTGGAGCAGTGGGGGTGGTGTAATCGGTGTTTTCGTGGCGGCGCGGCCTGCTGGGCATTGAGCCAGCGGGCGGCGGCGGACGGAAGCAATGTCACATTGAATTAACCGATTCTACCTACACATGGCGCTTCAAACGGTTAAAAAATACGTAGGGACATGACTTCAATCGACGTGAATTTTAGCGAACAAGCAAAGGTGTCACCCATTCCGGTCAACACAGGCGGGGAGTGTTTGGAAGCGCCAGCCTGGAAACGCGCCCTGGACGTGAGTTTCGTGCTGATGCTCCTGCCGTTCCTGCTGTTGGTGGGCATTCCGATTGCCCTCTGGATCAAGCTGGTG
>DASZMX010000121.1:0-9658 GCA_035551475.1 Verrucomicrobiia bacterium | reverse complement strand
GAATTTCTCCAGGCGCAGGACGAGGCCGGGGACGTCAGCATTTGATGCTCAACGCCGCTTGGCGAGACTGAGAAAAATCCCGAGCAGCACGATGCTCAGCACGATGGCCAGGGCGATGAAGCGCCGGCGGGCGACCCGCTTTTCGTAGCGCAACGGGCGCAGGCCCTGAATGGAGCCGGCCGCCAAATAGTTGACAAGCTTGGGATTCGGCGCCGCCGGGCCGCGCCATTGCTGGCGGAGCCGCTCCCAGATGGAATACAAATCGTACTTGCGCAGCCCCAATTCGTTGTAGCGCCGCTCCTCCCCCTCCGCGCCGGGGCCGGACGCCAAGGGTTTGCGGTCCACTTTCTCAAAAACCGGGTCCGGCGGCGGGGGCGCGGGGGGTGTTTGGCCCTGCGGATAGGCGGTGGAGCGAAAACGGGCGTCCGGGGTTTCCGAGCGGCGGGCCTGCTCGTTGAGTTCTTTAATTTTCGATTCCAGCGCGGCGATTTTCGAGTTTAACTCGCGGCCGCGCGCGCTGATGGGATCAACTTTTTTTTTGAAGGGTCCCATGCGCTTCGGTCAGCGTCGCAAAAGGAGGAGGAGGAAGATGCCCAGGCCGAGGAGAACCAGCGGCCAATTGATGGCAAACCCCATTTTGCATAGCTGCATAAAATCACCTCCCGCGAACGGGTTTCCGGAGGCGGGCGCGCCTCCAGCCTCCGGCGCGGCGGGGGCGGAGTTGGAAAGCAAAGGCAATTTCAGCCGGGCCGCATTCCATTCCATGCGGGCGTTTTCGATGGTGGTGGAGGCGCGGGTGAGTTCCATGCTGTAGTTTTCCTGCGCCCAGGCCTGCTCGTTGATCTGCTGCACCTTGGACAGCGCATCGCGGAATTCGGCCAGGGTGCGCGCCATTTGTTCGGCGTCGCGGCGGGCCGTCATTTCCGCCTCCTCCAACAGGCCGATGCCGCGGGTCAATTGCTGGCGCATTTCCTCGCGCCCGGTTTGAAATTCGATTTGACGCCGCCGCAGCTCTTCCAGCCCCGCGCGCTCGCGTTCCAACTCTTCCTGGGCGCGCTTTAATTCCGCCAGTTTGATCTGTTTCTGGCTGACCAGCGCCTCGATTTCCTCGCGCGTGGGCGGACGGTTCGGCGGGGCGCCGGTCGTCGCGGCGGTGGGCGTCAGGTACCCGCTCCGCGTCGTGGCCTGAAAATCACTATCAATAAATTCCCCAGCATCGTCATGCGCAGGCATGTCGCGAGCTTACGCCCCCGAAGCTCAAATTCAACCCCGAAAAGGCGCGGGGCGGCGGATTTTCGTTGCCCGCCTTTTTTTTCACAGGAATAGTTTCGCCGCGTTGCAACATTTTCAAGCCATCGCCGCCATGAGCGAGAATCGCGTCATCGGATGCGGCCAGAAAATCCCCTGGCATTTGCCCGAGGATTTCAAATGGTTCAAGCGCATGACCACCGGCCACATCATCGTGATGGGGCGCAAAACCTTCGCCGCCATTGGCCGCGCGCTGCCGCAGCGGGAAACGCTGGTCCTGACGCGCGGCGCCGGCGCCTTTCCCGGAGCCCGAACCATCCGCAGCCTGGCGGAAATTCCCCGCGACGATGCGCGGCAGGTTTTTATCTGCGGCGGCGCGGAAATTTATGCGCAAGCCCTGCCGCTGTGCTCCACTCTTTATTTGACTCTGGTCAAACGCGTGGTGGAGGGCGATGCTTTTTTTCCGCCTTTTGAAGACCGTTTCACTCTCGCGGAGACGATCATGGATGGGCCTGAATTCAAGATTCTGCGCTATCAAAACCCCGCGTTGCGCGACTGATGTCCAAACTGCTCAAATCTTCCGGGGGAATTGGCGCGGCGACGATGCTCAGCCGGATTCTTGGCCTGGTGCGGGAATTCTTTTACGCCTCGTTCATGGGCATTTCGCCGGAGGCGGCGGCGTTTTTCTACGCGTTCATGGCGCCCAATTTATTCCGGCGCCTGCTGGGCGAGGGGGCTTTGACGGCGGCCTTCATCCCCATCTTCAAGGCCAAGGAAAAGAACGACGGCGAAACCGCGATGTGGCGTGCGGCCAACGCCGTGCTCTCGGCGCTGGTGGTGGCGGCGGGAGGGGTCGCGGTAGTCGCAATGATCGGCATCACGATCGCGCTGGCCTGCCATATTTGGTCGCAGGAAACGCGGCTCATGCTGCAACTCATGCGGCTGATGTTTCCCTACATGACTTTGGCCTGCGTGGCCGCGGTCTTGATTGGCATCTGCAATGCCCGCGGACATTTTTTTATTCCAGCGCTGGGAGCGGCGCTGCTGAACGTGGTGATGATTGCGTCCGTTCTGCTGCTGGCGCCGCGCCTGGGAGCGACGCTTTCCACGCAGGTTTTCGGGCTGGCCATCGGCGTGATTGTGGCCGGCATCGCGCAGGCTTCCTTTCAGCTTCCCACGTTGCACAAGGAGGGATTTCGCTTTCAATGGATTTCGCCGTGGGGCGATCCGATCGTGCGCGAAGTCCTGATCAAAATGATTCCCAGCTCGATTGGCGTGGCCGCCTTTCAAATCAACGTCCTGGTGACACAGAGCCTCGCCTTCGGCGAAAACGGGCCGATTGTCGCCATCTTTCAATATGCCGTGCGCCTGATGGAATTGCCGCAGGGCGTCGTCGGCCTCTCCCTCGCTACGTTTCTCCTGCCGACGTTGTCGTCGCTGGCAGTCGAGAAGAATTATGGCCAGTTTCGCGCCACGTTGCGGGAAGGCGTCAGTTACCTCATCTACATTAATCTACTTGCGTCGGTGTTGTTGTTTACGCTGGCGGAGCCGATTGTGCGCCTGCTTTTCCAGCACGGGAGTTTTCGCGCCGCCGCCACGGAGCAGGTGAGTTTTGCCCTGGCTTGCCTCGTGCCGGGACTGATTTCCTTCTCGCTCGTCAATATCCTGGCGCGCGCTTTTTATGCGCTCGAAGATGTGAAGACGCCGGCCAAGATCAGCATATTTTGTCTGGTGTTGAATTTGGCATTTACGGCCTTTCTGCTCTTTGGCTTCCATTTGGGCGCCGGGGCCTTGGGTGTCGCCAATAGCCTCAGTTCGTTTTGCAATCTGGCGCTCCTGACCTTTGCGCTGCGCAAGAAATTGCGCACGCTGGAAATGGCGCCGTGCGTCGCGCAATTCCCGTCGCTGGCGGGGGCGTGTGTCGCGGCGGGGGTGATTTCCTATGGCCTGCGGCGCATTTGGACGCATTACATCGGCCATACCGCGTTGCCGCAGCGCCTCGGCGAAGTCTTTGTGCCTCTTCTTACGGCCAGCGTGGCTTACCTCGCATTGACCGTGTGGCTGAAAGTTCCTTCGGCGCGCGAGGTCGTGGCGTTGGCGCGGTCGCGCGTAAAATAGCTACATCCAATTTCGACGAATTAACCACGCCTTCACCAGTTGCGTCAGGACGACGTAACAGAACAAGGTGAGCAGAATCAGCGGCCAATATAAACCCGGCAGCGGCACGAATCCCAGCATGGGTCCAACCGGCGAGAACGGCAAATAGGCGCCGATGGCCATGATCAAAACCGTCGTGATCGTCAGCGGCACGCTGGCGCGGCCGTGAATGAAAGGAATTCGCCGCGTGCGAATGACGTGAATGATCAGGGTCTGGGTCATGATCGATTCGACGAACCAGCCGGTCTGAAAGAGCGCGGCGCGGTAGGTGTGGTCGGGATCGGCATGGGTGAAACGGCCGGCCAATTCGAGCGGTGGAACGAGGTCCAGCCGGCACTTGAAGACAAACCACATCAGCGCAAACGTGGTGTAATCGAAAATGGAGCTGATCGGCCCGACAAAAAATATAAAGCGCGTGATCTGCCCCATGTCCCACGGCTGCGGCTTGACGATTTGTTCCGGTCCCACGTTGTCCGTGGGAATCGGCACCTGCGAAAAATCGTAGAGCAAATTGTTTGTCAATAATTGAATGGGCAGGATCGGCAGGAATTGAAAGAGCGCGCTCGCGCCAATCATGCTGAACATGTTGCCGAAACTCGAGCTGGCGCCCATGCGGATGTATTTCAGGATATTGATGAAAACTTTGCGCCCTTCGAGCACGCCTTCCTCCAGCACGAGCAGGCTCTTTTCCAGCAGGATCATGTCCGCGGATTCCTTGGCGATGTCCACCGCGTTATCGACGGAAATGCCGACGTCCGCCGCGCGCAAGGCCGGCGCGTCATTGATGCCATCGCCCATGAACCCGACGACGTGCCCGTTGCGGCGCAGGGCCTCAATCACGCGCTGCTTGTGCGTGGGCGAGAGGCGGGCGAACACGTGGGTCGTCTCCACGGCGGCCGACAATTGCTGGTCGTTCATGCCTTCGACCGTGTTGCCAAGAAGAATTTGGCCCGCATCGAGCCCCACTTCGCTGCACACCTTGCGGGTGACGAGATCATTGTCGCCGGTGAGAACCTTGCAGCGCACGCCGTGTTGTTGCAGGGCGGCAATGGCTTTTTTCGCCGTCTCCTTCGGGGGATCGAGGAAGGCGATGTAACCCTTCAAAATCAGTTCCCCTTCATCGGCCTTGGAGTAGGCGGCGCGTTTCTCGACTTTTTTGGAGGCCACCGCCAGGACGCGAAAGCCGTCCGCGCTGAGGTCGTTGTATTCCTGCACGAGGTCGCCCATCAAAATGGGCTCCATCGGGAAATATTCGCACTCGCTCTCAAACTGGCTGCAGCGCGCGAAGACGGCTTCCGGCGCGCCTTTGGTGATCAGCTCGTATTCGCCATCCGGCGTTTCCACAATCACCGACATCATGCGCCGCGAAAAATCGAACGGGATTTCGTCCACCTTCCGATAATTGTCTGTGGAAAGTTTTTTGGCCTGCTCGTTCTCCAATACCGCGCGGTCCAGCACGTTTTTCAGGCCGGTCTGGAAATGGCTGATCAAAAAAGCGTCCTTGAGGACAGTGTGGCTTTCCTTTTTGAAAACGTCGCAATGAATTTCCAAAATGACGTGGTCGAGCGTCAGCGTCCCCGTCTTGTCGGTGCAGAGGACGTCCATGGCCCCGAAGTTCTGGATGGAGTTGAGACGCTTGACGATCACTTTTTTGTCGGCCATCGCCATCGCGCCTTTGGAGAGGCAGACGGAGATGATCATGGGCAGCATTTCCGGCGTCAAACCGACCGCCACGGCGAGCGCGAAAAAGAACGCTTCTTTCCAATCATGCTTGGTCAAGCCGTTGATCAGGAACACCAAGGGCGCCATCACCGCCATGAAGCGCAGCATCAGCCAGGTAAAGCGTTTGACTCCCTTGTCAAAACTTGTTTCCACGAGCCCGCCGGACATGCTCCGCGCCATCGTTCCCAGGTAGGTATGCGCGCCGGTTTCCACAATGACCGCCAGGGCGGTGCCGCTCTCCACACTGGTGCCGAGGAAGCAGAGATTGGAGAATTCGATGGGGCTGATGTTCTCGCGGGTTTCGCGGGCGTCGAACTTTTCCACGGGCATGGATTCGCCGGTGAGCGTGGCTTGCACGATGAATAAATCCTTCGAGCTGACGACCCGCACATCGCCGGGAATCATGTCGCCGGCGGACAATTTCACCACGTCACCGGAAACGAGTTGGCGCAAGGGAATTTCCTGGGGCCGTCCGTCGCGCACCACAGTGGCGGTGACCTTGATCATCGCTTTCAGCTTGGCGGCGGCGGAATCGGCTTTGGATTCCTGAATAAAGCGCAGGGCCACGCCGAGCACCACCATGGCCACCATGATCCATCCGCCGACCACGTCGGAAGCTTCATGGGCCGTCCAGAAAGTGATGATGGCGAGAACGGAAAGAAGAATGACCAGCGGATTTAAAACGGCGTGATACAGCCGGCCCGCCCAGGTGTTGTGGCGTTCGGCGGCCACTTCGTTGGGGCCGTGTTTTTCCAGGCGAATGGCGGCGGCGGTTTCCGTCAGCCCTTCCATGGAGGTTTCGAGCGCGCGCAGAGTTTCCGCGGCATCCTTGCGCGCCAATTCAGTCAAGCGCACGGAGGCCGTCATCGGGCCTTTCTTTTTCGGCGCGGTCGTGGGGGCGGGGGCGGCGCCGGATTTTTCGGCCGTAGGCATGGTGTGGCGGGTTCCCGGGCGCCGTTAACGCTTGATCCGGTAAAATTGCACGGGGCTAGTGTTGGTGGTGGTGGCGATGAACACGCCGGCCACGGCGCCATTGGTGAACGACGCGGGTTCCGCCGCGTAGTTCTCCACCACATCGGAGGAGCCGTAGAGCTTGAAATTGGAGAGGGCGTTGGTGGAAGGCGCGGTGAATGTCACCGTGATCACGTTCGCCTTGTCCGTGACGTTTAGAATTGTCAGGGAATCGACCGTTTTCAAAACCGTCTGCCCGATGGTGGTGGAGCTGTTGGGGCCGGAGGGCGGCGACCACACGCGCCAGCCGTGGAGCGAATCGCACGCGGCGTAAAGATTGCCCACGTTGTCCCAAGCCGTGGCGAAATAGGTGTTGGCCGGGTCGAGATTTGCGGCCAGGGTTGCGCCGTTGGTGGCGCTAAGAATGCGCAGGCCGCCCACGTTGGGGCCGGACATGGCGCAAGCCACATAATGCGGCTGGGAGCGCGAGTCAATGGTGGTGTCAAACACATCCTGAAAAGTGTCGTCGCCGGCGCCGACAGCCCAAAAGGCGTTGGTTTCCGGCGCCACGCCCGCGACGTTGGTGAACATCATGCAGCGATTGTCGGGCGCGCCGGCGCCATCGACGTATTGGCTGACGAACACATTGGTGCGCTTGTCCACCATCAATCCACCCGAAGCGTCAAGGCTCAAACTCCCCCCCGCGCCCGCGTAAATCGCCCATTGGCCGATATCGTCGGTGGGATCCGCCATGCCGTTGACCAGGTTCCAAAACCAGCCGCCCGCGCCGCCGGCCGAATAACCGCCCAGCCAAACCTGGCCGTTCGTGCCGCCGGTGGTCACATCCATGGCGAACCAGCCGGCGCCGTTGTCATCCAGCTCCAGGCTGAAGAAAAAGGGGTTGTCCTGATAATTATTTTGACTCAAAACCACTTCATTGGTCGTGAGCTCTTTATCGAAAGCCACGATTTCGCCCGCGACCGTCTGACCTTGCGAGGTGCGGTCATTCATGTAAAGCCGCCCATCGTCGCCCATGCGCAATTTCTCGGGGAGGCGGTCGTTATAATCGGCAATGGGGTATCCGCCATCACCGAATGCGCCATCGTCCGCGGCGGAGCCGTCGGCGTTAAACTTCAAAATCGTGTCATTGTCGCCCGCGATGGAGCCGGGCTTGAATCCAGTCGCGGCGTTGCCGACAAAGACGCGGCCGTAGCTAAGGCTGTTGGAATCGTTGTCCACCGCAATGCCGCGGGGCGCGTAGGCGTAGTAGTCGCCGGAGGCGTTGGTGGTTTTGATGGCATTGGTGGTGAGCAGCGTCCAATCGGCATGCCCGGCCGACGCCGCCATCACCTTGAAGGTGAAATTGCCGAAGCCCACCGCCGCGCCCTCATCATCTTTGCCGTCCCAAAACACAAGGTTGGTTCCAAGCGAAACGCCCGTGCCGCGTGTAGCCAGAGCATTGGTCGGCACCGTGATCACGCGCACCGGCGTGTTATTCGAAAGGATATTGATGCTTACGCCTAGGGTGGCGTCATCGCTCAGGATGTATCCAATGAGGGCGCCGTTGCCCACGGAAATGGAGGCCTGTGTGGCCGAACCGTTTAATTTTAAATCCGTGGCGTAAACATTGGCCCGCGCGTTGGCGGCGGCCAGGAGCAGGATGCCACCCGCGATCAGGCCGCGGACCAAACAGGAAAACGCTTTCATGGTGAGCCAATTCTACACGAAAAGACGCCTCGGGAAAAGGCAATTAAGGCGTGAGCACAATTTTTCCGGCGGCTCCTCCCGCCATGATGAGCCGGTGCGCCTCGGCGGCTTGCGCGAGCGGAATTTCGCGGCTGATGACGGGGCGCAACGAGCCATTTTCCAAGCCGGCGCCAAGGGCGGCATGAATGGCGGCTTTTTCTTCAGGCGTCGCCAGGAAAAGCATGATGCCGCGTATGTCGGCGTCACGTTTCATGGCTTCGCGGGCATCGATTTCCACCTTGCCACGGCTGCCGATCACGATGACCCGTCCGTGCCGCGCCAGCAGGGTCAGGTCCTGCCCGAGGTTCACGTTGGCGAGCATTTCCAAAATGATATTGACGCCCTGCGGGGCGAGCTTTTGCACTTGCGCTGCGGCGTCCGGCGAGTGGTGATCGATGACGTGATGCGCGCCCAATTCCTGCGCCAGCGCGCGGCCCGGCGTCGAACCGGCGGTGGCGATGATCCTGAGCCCCGCCGCGCGTGCGAGTTGGATGGCCGCTGTGCCCACGCCGCCGCTGGCGCCATGGATCAGAACGGTTTCGCCGGGAATCGCCTGGCCGCGTTGAAAAAGCGCGCGGTAGGCGGTGGCGTAAGGAATATTCATGGCGGCGCCTTGCGCGAAAGTTATCTTGTCGGGCAAATGATGCGCGTCGGTGGCTTCGCACAAAACCCACTCGCCATAACTGCCGCTCACGGTGTCGCTGGTATAGACGCGCGCGCCAACTGCGATGTCGTGCACGGCTGCGCCGCGCTCGATCACTTCGCCAGCGGCGTCGGTGCCTGGCGTGTAGGGGAGGGGAAGTTTGGGATTAGAGCCAGAGCGCAGATACGTTTCCACCGGGTTTACGCCAATCGCGCGGGCGCGAATTAGAACTTGCGTCAGCCCCGGTTTGGGTTCGCGCACCTCTTCCAATTGCAAAACTTCCGGCCCGCCGAACTGATGAACGCGAATCGCTTTCATCGGGCCACGCTAAAGCCCTCGCCCGGGGCGTCAAGCCTTCTCGGGTTCGCCCGTCAGCTCCAGGCGTTCGATCATGCGCCGCAATTTTCCCAACGCGTTTTCCTGGATTTGGCGGATGCGCTCGCGCGTCACCCCAAATCGCTTGCCAATTTCTTCCAGGGTCTCCTCGCGGTCCCCTGAGAGATTAAAGCGCAATCCCAGGATGGCCGCCTCGCGCGGATCGAGTTTGCGCAACATGTCCCGCACCAGGGAAGTGTTGGTTTTCTCCTCCAACTCCTTGTAGGGCGTTTCCGCACGCTCATCTTCCACCACGTCGGCAATGCGGTTGGAATCATCATCCCCGAGCGAAGCGTCGAGCGACATTGGCGCAATGGCCGCGGCGCGGTATTGGCGCACGCGTTTGGGAGAGATGCCGAGTTCGCCGGCGATTTCATCATCGTCCGGCTCACGGCCAAAAATTTCCTGCAACCTCATGCTCGCGCGTCGAATGTGGGCCACCTTATCCACGACATGCACGGGCAGCCGAATGGTTTTCGACTGATTCGCCAGCGCACGCTTGATGGATTGCTTAATCCACCACGCGCCGTAAGTGGAGAACTTCGCGCCTTTGGCAGGATCGAAGCGCTCCACGGCCTTCATGAGCCCGATATTGCCTTCGTTGATCAAATCAAGCAGCGGCATCCCATAATACTCATAGTCGCGGGCGATTTTTACGACCAGGCGCAGGTTGGCCTTGATCATGTGTTCGCGCGCCTTCTTGTCGCCTTTTTTTATCTTGGCCGCGAGGACGATTTCATCCTCCACGGTCAGGAGCGGTGTTTTGCCGATTTCCGTCAAATAAAGATTCAAGGCGGAATTGCCATCGTAACGCGG
>DASZMX010000120.1:0-30010 GCA_035551475.1 Verrucomicrobiia bacterium | reverse complement strand
TCATCGACACGGACAAGGTCAATGATTTAGCGTTGCTCAAGGTGAGCGGCGCCGGGTTTCACGCCTTGCCGCTGTCGCACCGCGCCACGGCGGAGCTGGGCGAATCGGTCTTTACGATTGGCTTCCCCAACATCGAGATGCAGGGCACCGCGCCCAAATACACCGACGGCAAAATCAGCAGCCTGGCCGGCATGATGGATGATCCGACCGAGTACCAGATCAGCGTCCCGGTGCAGCCGGGCAATTCCGGCGGCCCATTGTGCGACAACAACGGGGAGGTGGTCGGCATTGTCGTGGCGCGCCTGAACGACATGGAGATGCTGCGGTCGCAGGGCGTTTTGCCGCAGAACGTCAACTACGCCATCAAATCGCAGTATGCCAGCAAGCTCCTGCGCAAGGTGGCCGACGCCGCGGCGGCGCTCCCGAAAGAGTCGCCTGCCAAATCCGCCAATGTCGTGCCTTCCGTGGAAGACGCGGTCGCGATGATTATGATTTACTAGCCCCCATCGTATTGCCTAAGGCAGCACGTGGTTGGCCGGCGCAATCAAGCACGTGGGCGACGTCTGACAATTATTCAGGTTGTAACTGTTGGCATTGGCCGGGTCGAGTGGACAAGTCGGGATGTTGCCGCCGCTGCCGCGCCCCAGATAGGGCTGGATATCGGTCACTTGGGGATTGGAACTTCCCGAGCGTCCGGTTTCCAGGGCCCACTGCTGCTTGGCCTCGTCGATCATCCGAAGGTTGTCAATACACCGATTGGTCTGAGCTGTTTCGCGGGCGCGCACCAGGTTGGCAATGGCAATAGCTGCCAGCAACCCAATGATCGCCACCACGATCATGATCTCGACCAATGTAAACCCCTGCCTGCCCCGTTTCATGGTCTGCATATCACTGCCTTTCGTTCCGAACGGTCGTGAACCATGCAAAAGGCGGATATATAATATAAGGACAATAAGTGTTCACGTATTGCCTTTTGCAAAACCGTTAATCTGGAGTAGTCAGCAGAGAACACGCCAGATTATAGTCAAACCAATGTTGACATGGCAAGCTCGAACCGCCGCGCCGCCCGATGGCGCAAAAGGCCCATTAAGACGCTTTCTCTAAGCAACTTATGAACCAAGTTTTCCTGCTGGGAGGGGCGGTTATTCCCGTTTTTGCCGTGATCGTCGCGGGAGCGCTGGTGCGGCGTTTGCGCTGGCTTTCGGAGGAAGCCGACCAAAGCTTGCTTCGGCTCTGCATTAACCTGCTCGTTCCCGCCTTGATTTTGGATTCGGTTCTCGGCAATGCGAAACTCCGCCAATTGGACAATTTACTGCTGCCTCCGTTGGTGGGATTCATGGCCTCCACCGCTGGCATCGGCCTGGCGTGGCTGGTCGCGCCGCTGTCGGGCGCGGCCGATTCCGCCAGCCGCCGGACTTTCGCCGTCACTGCCGGTTTGCAGAATTACACCTATTATGCGCTGCCTCTGACCGCGCTGCTTTTCGGCGCCGGCACGGTGGGCGTCCTGTTTGTCCATAATCTGGGCGTTGAGATCGTGCTGTGGACGGTTGCCGTGACCGTCCTTTCCGCGCAGGGCATTGGACAAAGCTGGCGCGGAATTTTGAATGCGCCGATCATCGCGATTCTCTGCTCCGTCGCCCTGAACCTCTTGCAACCGCATTTCGCGCTCTTGCAGAGAGCCCTCGCCCCGGGCGGCCTCCTGTTGAACACCGCCCACACCCTCGGCCAATGCGCCATTCCGCTCGCTCTTTTGGTCACGGGCGCGATCATCGCCGATTATTTGCCGGAAATTCATCATGGGCCCTCCTTGCGCATTATTGCCGCCTCGCTGGTCATGCGGTTTGGCTTGGCGCCGATTCTCTACTTGCTGATTGCCAAATATCTCCCCTGCTCCATCGATCTCAAACGCGTTCTGTTGGTCCAAGGCGCCATGCCGTCAGCCATGTTCTCGATTGTCTTGAGCCGTCGTTACGGGGGCGATTCGCGCGTCGCCATCCAGATCGTGCTCGCCACCACCATCGCCTCGCTTTTGCTGATCCCGATTTGGCTGCGGTTGGGTACGTGGTTTCTCGGATTTTGAACACAGGCTCAAAATAAGCGCGGCCTTTCGCAACGGAGAGTCAGTCGCGCCCGCGTCCGGCGCCGATGTTCGGTTATGGAAATGGACGACAATGATTGGGACCACGAAATCTTCCCGGAAGAATTTCCCGGGTTGGAGTTCGACGACGACGCCGAGCTGAATAAAGTCACCGTGTTCGAACTGATCAGCGAAATGGTCGAGATCGTCAGTTGAACGGTCGCCGCGCGTGACCGATGCGAAAATTCTGCGTGCGGTTGCCAGGCCGCGCGGGTAGCATGACGTCCCGTGCGGTTACATTTTTATCAGCAGATCGCCGCCGAGCTGCCCCGCCAGTCCCGATTCGCCCTGGGCCTCATCTCCGACGTCAAAGGCTCCAGCCCGCAGAAGCAAGGCGCCAAGGCGCTTTTCTTCGAGGACGACCGGATCGTGGGCACGCTGGGCGGGGGCTGCCTCGAAGCCGAGGTGCGGCTGCGCGCGCGCCAGGCGCTGCGCACGGGCGAACCCGCCACGTTCGACTTGACTCTCGATCACGATTACGGCTGGGACGACGGGCTGATCTGCGGCGGGCGCGTTTCCGGCCTCATTCTGCCGCGCGCCGCGGAAGCGTCCGCCATCTGGCAAACGCTTGCGCTTCGCGATGAGTCCCGGACCTGGGGCGTGCGCGAGGATTTTTCCATCGGGTGGGTGGACGCGGAAGGCGGTTCGTGGCGTTACCGCGAAACGGTCCGTCCGCCGCTGGCCCTGTGGATTGCCGGATCAGGCCACATTGCCCAGGCGGTCGCGCCGCTGGCGCAGGATCTCGATTTCAACGTCACCGTTTTTGATGATCGTCCGGATCTGGCCAATGAAACTTTTTTTCCCGCCGGCACAACGTTCCGCGTCGGCGCCTGGCCTGAACTTTTGGCCACCACGCTGCCCACGACCCCCACGCTGGCGCTCATTGTCACGCGCGGCCACAAGCACGATGCGAATGTGCTGGCCGAATGGATACATCAGCCGTTTCTTTTTTTAGGCATGATCGGCAGTTCGCGGAAATTTCGGTTGATACGCGATGGGTTTATTAAACGCGGCCAGGCTACGGCCGCGGAACTGGAGGGCGTGGCGTGTCCCGTCGGTTTGGAGATCGGCTCCGTCAGTGTCCAGGAAATCGCCGTCAGCATTATGGCGCAGTACATTCAGCAACGCGTCGCTCACACTTCAGCTCCATGACGTTTACCTCCGCGATCAAGTTCAACCTCAATGGGCGGCCGGTCGAAATTCCCGGCTGCTCCACGAGCCTGACCCTGCTCCAATATTTGCGCGGCTCCGGCCTCACCGGCTCCAAGGAAGGCTGCGCCGAGGGCGATTGCGGCGCCTGCTCCGTGGCCATCGTGGACCATGATGCAGAGGGCCACCCGTTTTGGCGCGCGATCAATAGCTGCCTCACGCCGGTTTGCCTTTTGCACGATCGCGAAATTGTCACCGTCGAGGGCGTGGCCTGCGGCGGCCCGCTCCATCCGGTGCAACAGCAAATGGTCGAAGGCAAAGGCTCCCAGTGCGGCTATTGCACACCCGGATTTATTCTTTCCCTCCTGGAAGGCTATCACCGCGACGACATGACAAGCCGGCAGCAATGGGAAGACCAACTCTGCGGCAATCTCTGCCGCTGCACCGGCTATCGCCCTATTCTTGACGCCGCGCTCGCCGCCGGCGCGGAGCGCAAACCAGGGCCGCTCGACGATCGTTTGCGCGCCGCCCCGCCGCTCGGGCGCATTCAGCACGAAGGCGCGGGCGGGAAATTTTTTCGCCCTTGTTCGCTGCCGGAGCTTTTCGATCTTCTCCAACAGTGGCCGGAGGGGCGGCTCATCGCCGGCGCCACTGAGCTGGGGCTGGACATCACGAAGCGCTTTCGCCAGTTCCCGATTTTTATTTCGCTCGAAGCGGTGGCCGAACTCCGGCAGTTGCAAAAGGAGGACTCGGCCTGGCGCATCGGCGCCGCTGTCACCTTGACAGAAATTGACGACGCGATGGGAGCGGAGATTCCTGCCGCGCGCGACATGCTGCGGGTCTTTGGTTCGCGCCAGATTCGCAATCGCGCCACGATGGGCGGCAACCTTGTCACCGCCTCCCCCATCGGCGACAGCGCGCCGCTGTTGCTGGCGCTGGACGCGCGGCTCATCCTCGCCAGCGCCGGCGGCGAACGCACCTTGCCCATTGACGAATTTTTCCTCGGCTACCGCAAAACCGCGCTGCAACCCGGCGAGATTCTTAAAACCATTTTGATCCCGCGCCCGGCGCCTTCCCGGACGGCGTGGTTCAAAGTTTCCAAGCGCCGGGAAATGGACATCAGCTCCGTCGCCGCCTGTTTTTCTCTGACGGTTGATGCCAACAATAATGTGCAACGCATCCGGCTGGCGTACGGCGGGGTCGCCGCCACCCCCGCGCGCGCCCTCCAAACGGAACAAGCGTTGTTGAACCAGCCGTGGACGGCTGCGTCGCTGGCGATGGCGATTCCCCGGCTGGCGGCGGACTTCAAGCCGATCTCCGATGTCCGTGGCAGCGCCGCCTATCGCGCGGCGCTCACGGCGTCGTTGCTCCAAAAATTCTTTTGCGGCGAGCCTGCCGCCACGCGCCAATTTTCTCCCACGCCACGCGCGCCTGAGTCCCCGCCGCACGAATCCGCGCATTTGCACGTCACTGGCGCCGCGCGTTACGCGGACGACCAGGCGGCGCACAAAAATGCGCTGGAAACCTGGCCGGTTTGCGCCACCGTCGCCCGCGCGAAAATCCTGCGGCGCGAAGCCACGGAGGCGCGGCTTATGCCCGGCATTCACGCGGTCTTGCTGGCCGAGGATGTTCCCGGCGTCAACGATTCCAGCCCAAATCACGACGAAATTCTGCTGGCCGAAAAAGAGGCGGCGTTTCACGGCCATCTCATCGCGCTTGTCGCTGGCGAAAGCCAGGAAGCCTGCCGCGCCGCGGCGGAAAAAATAATGGTCGAGTACGAGCCGCTGGCTCCGATTCTCACGCTGCGCGACGCCCTCGCCGCGCAGAGTTTTCATAACGAGCCCAATTTCATCCGGCGCGGCCAAATCGACGCTGCGCTGGCTGAGGCGCCAAATATCCTGGAAGGCGAATTTGAATTGGGCGGCCAGGAACATTTTTATCTCGAAATGCAAGCCGCGTGGGCCGAGCCCGGCGAGGACGGCACGATGTTTGTCAGCTCCTCCACGCAGCACCCCACTGAGGTGCAAAATCTCGTCGCCCACGCCTTGCATCTTCCTGTCAACAAAGTGGTCGTCCAGGTCCCGCGCATGGGCGGCGGATTCGGCGGCAAGGAAACGCAGGCCGCCGCGCCGGCCATTCTCGCCGCGCTCGCCGCGGCCAAAACCGGGCGGGCCGTCCGCGTCCATTGGAATCGCGACCAGGACATGATGCTCACCGGGCATCGTCACCCGTTTCTCGCCCGCTTTAAAGTTGGGTTTGACAGCGAGGGAAAATTTCGCGGCGCGCGCATTCATCTCTGGTCCAATGGCGGCTGGTCGCGTGACCTCTCCCCCGCCGTGACGGATCGGGCCTTATTTCACCTTGACAACAGTTATTATATTCCGGCGGTGGAATTTCGCGGGCAGGTGGCCCGGACGAACCTTTCGTCCAACACCGCCTTTCGCGGTTTCGGCGGACCGCAAGGCATGCTGATCATCGAGGAGATTATCGACCGCATCGCGCGCCGCCTGGGGCTTCCGCCGGAGATCGTGCGCGAGCGCAATCTTTATCACGGCGCGGGCGAAACCAACACGACCCATTATGGTCAGCCAATCGGCGACAACACCATCCCGCGCGTATGGGCGGAGCTGAAACAAAACAGCGCCTTCGACCAACGCCGCGCGGAACTGGCGCGTTGGAACGCCGCCTCGCCGCATCGCAAACGCGGCCTTGCCATCACGCCGGTGAAATTCGGCATTAGTTTTACGCTCACGCACCTGAACCAGGCCGGCGCTTTCGTGCTGATTTATCAGGACGGGGCGGTGCAGGTGAATCACGGCGGCACGGAAATGGGCCAGGGCGTGCACACCAATATTCGCGCCATTGCCGCCCAGGCGCTGGGCGTTGCGCCGGAGAATATCCGCGTCATGCCCACCAGCACGGACAAAGTTCCCAACACCTCCGCCACCGCCGCGTCCGTCGGCACCGACATCAATGGGGCCGCAGTCAAGAATGCGTGCGAAACGCTTCGCGCCCGCCTGCTGCCGGCGGCTTGCGCCTTGCTCGGCTCCGACTCCGCCGAATTCGCTGCCGGGCGGGTTTTCGACCCAAGCCGGCCGGAGAAAAGAATTTCTTTTCACGACGTCGTGCAAAAAGCCTGGCAGACGCGCGTCAGCCTGTCCGCCACCGGTTATTATGCGACACCGGGCATCACCTGGGATCGCGCGGCGGGCCAGGGCCGCCCGTTTCATTATTTTGCGTGCGGCGCCGCGGTCGCGGAAGTGGAAGTTGACGGCTTCACCGGGATGCATCGCCTCTTGCGCGCCGATATTCTTCACGACATCGGCGAACCCATCAACAAAGGCATCAGCCGCGGTCAAGTCGAAGGCGGCTTCGCGCAGGGCGTCGGCTGGCTCACAAGTGAAGAATTGCTCTGGGATGACAAGGGCCGTTTGCTGACGCACTCGCCTGACACGTATAAAATTCCCGCCATTGGCGACATGCCCGAGGCGTTCCACGTCCATTTTCTCAAAAACTCCGCGCCCAAAAACACCGTGCTCGGCCACAAAGCGGTGGGCGAACCGCCCTTGATGCTCGCCATCTCTGTGCGCGAAGCCCTCCGCGACGCCATTGCCGCCTTTCACGATTCCCCAGGCGCCATCCCGCTCGCTTCACCCGCCACCCCGGAAGCCATCTGGGCGGCGATTGGAAAAACTTTCTTCCCAGTATGACAAACTTTTCCGCCATTTTATCGACGCGGCTATTGGCCAATTTTATTTTCATTCGCGGCCGCTTGCCCTAAAATCCTCCATGCGCAATTTGCCTCATAAATTGACCGTCGCGCGCGGCGAAACGCCCGCCGAACTCCTCTTCAAGAACGCCCGCGTGGTCAATGTTCTCAGCGGCGAAATTCACGACGCCAATGTGGCCGTGGACGATGGGCGCATCATTGGCTTCGGGGATTATAAGGCGCGCAAAACGATTGATCTGCGCGGCGCCTTTCTCGCGCCCAGCCTCATTGACGGCCATTTCCACGTTGAGAGCTCGCAATTGACCGCTCCTGAATTCGCCCGCGCCGTCGTGCCGCACGGCACCGGCGCGGTGATCATCGATCCGCACGAATACGCCAACGTCCTCGGCTTGGACGGCATTCGTTACGTGCTCGAATCCAGCAAGAATTTGCCGCTCGATTTTTTTGTCATGCTGCCCTCGTGCGTCCCGGCCACCCATCTGGAAACGGCCGGCGCCCGCATCACCGCCGACGATTTGCAATTGATGATCGCGGATGAGCGCATCGCCGGCATTGCGGAGTTGATGAATTATCCCGGCGTTTATCTTGGCGACAAAAATGAGCTGGCGAAAATCGCCGTCGGCA
The DNA here is from genome assembly GCA_035551475.1 of Verrucomicrobiia bacterium. Lineage (GTDB taxonomy): Bacteria > Verrucomicrobiota > Verrucomicrobiia > Limisphaerales > Palsa-1400 > DASZMX01. Next base: position 22,370 of record DASZMX010000120.1, on the reverse strand, counting down.
AAGGCAAAGCCGTGGACGGCCATGCGCCCGGCCTGCGCGGCAAAAACCTCAACGCCTACGCGCTGGCTGGCGTCCGCTCCGACCACGAGTCAACTGAATTGGAGGAGGCCCGCGAGAAATTGCGCCTCGGCCTGCACGTCCTCCTGCGCGAAGGCAGCACCGAGCGCAATCTCGCCTCGCTTCTGCCCGCCGTGAATGCCCACAACGCCGCCAACTGCTCCTACGCCACCGACGACAAGCTGGCCCACGACCTCGTGGCTGAGGGCCACATCGACCACGCCGTGCGCGAGTCCATCCGGCTCGGGATGGCCCCCATTGCCGCGCTGCAAATTGCCTCCATCAACACCGCGCGCCATTATCGCCTGCATAATCTCGGCGCCATCGCCCCGCGTTATTGGGCGGATTTTATCGTGTTCGATCATTTGAAAAAATTCAAAGTGCGCCGCACCTACAAAAAAGGCGTCCTCGTGGCGGAGGACGGCGAATACCTGGCGCGCACGCCCGCCGCCGCGCCGCCGCCGCGCGGCACCATGAACCTGCGTTACAAGCCGAGCGATTTCGTCGTGAAGGCCAAGCCCGGCCGCAAGATGCGGGTCATTGAGATCGTCCCCAACCAGATAGTCACCCGCGAGGTCCTCGTCGCGCCGAAGGTCAAGGATGACGCCGTCGTCTCCGATGTGACGCGCGACATCATCAAATTGGTGGTGGTGGAGCGGCATCGCGCCACGGGCAATGTCGGCGTCGGCTTCGTGCGCGGATTCAAACTGCAACACGGCGCCATCGGCTCGACCGTCGCGCACGATGCCCACAACGTCGTGGTGGCCGGCGTCGCCGATGCCGACATTCTCGCCGCCCTTAAAGCCCTCGAAGATTTGCAAGGCGGCCAGGTCGCCGTGCGCGATGGCAAGGTCGTCGCCGCGCTGGGCTTGCCAGTCGGCGGCCTGGTTTCCGATCGCCCGCTGGAAGAAGTGATTGCGCAGCTTGACAAGCTCAACGCCCAAGCCGCCCGTCTCGGCTGCCCCCTCGCCGCGCCCTTCATGACCCTCTCCTTCCTCAGCCTTTCGCCCATTCCGGAATTGAAGTTGACAGATCAGGGCTTAATCGACGCCGTCCACCTCCGCAAAACCAGCCTGTTCGTCTAAGCCTCCCCCGCCAGTCGCCGCAGTGTTTCGGCCAGCGTGGCGACTCCTGCGGCGATTTGGCTCGGAGAGGAATATTCGTCCGGGCGATGGCTCACGCCGCCGCGGCACGGAATGAAAATCATGGTCGTCGGGCACAACAACGCCATGAACAGGGAATCGTGATAGGCGCGGCTGATCATCTTCGTGTGCGAAAGCTGAAGGGCGCCGCAAATCTTGACCACGAGATTCACCAAGCCAGGATCGCACCGCGCCGGTGGATCAGCGTTTATCATTTCCAGTTCAAATTTGATTTTGCGGCGCGCGCAAATTTCGTTTGTGGCCAACTCGATTTGCCGGAGCGCTGCATCCCGCCGCGCGGCCTCGGTGTCGCGAACGTCGATTTCCAGGAGGGCGCGGCAGGGGACGCTGTTGACGGCGCCGGGCTCGATGCGAAAAACGCCGGTGGTCGCGACGGTGTCCACGTTGCCGGTGTCGCGCGCCGCTTTTTCCACGGCCAGCGCGATTTCCGCCCCGGCCAGCAACGCGTCGCGCCGCTCCGGCATGAGAACGGCGCCAGCGTGGCCGCCGACTCCTTCCAATTTCACGCGCAACGAACTCGGCGCCGCGATTTTTTCCACGATGCCAATATCCAGCCCGCGTTGCTCGAGAATCGGCCCTTGCTCGATGTGCAATTCCACGAAGCTGTCGTAACGCGAAGCGCCGGGGCCGTCGGCCAACCCCGCGCGCTTCCGCCAATATTCGAGATCGTGGCCCTCGGCATCGCGCAACCGCGCCAGGCGCTCCGATGGCAGCGTGCCCGCCAGCCAGCGGCTGCCCAGGCACCCGATGCCAAAACGGGTGGGCTCTTCAGCAGTGAAAATAATTAGCTCCAGCGATTTGCGGGGACGAAAACCTTCTTTCCGCAAGGTCCGCAGCGCCTCAAGGGCGCCGAGCACTCCCACCACGCCGTCGTATTTTCCGGCGTTGGGAATGGCGTCAATATGTGAGCCGGTCCCAATGGTTCCCTCGCCCGCACCCTCCCAGCGCGCGAAAATATTTCCCATCCCATCCTGCCGCACGGCCAGGCCCGCCTCGGCGCAAAGTTTTTTCACGAACGCCCGGCCCCGCAGGTCCGCCTCGGAAAAAAGCACGCGGGTGACGACCGGCGGCGGATTTTCGGAGATCAATGCCAGCTCCTCGATCTCCCGTTGCAGCCGGGCGCTATCTATATTTGACGCGTTCACGGCGCGCGATTGACGTCCTTGTAATAAATATAGCCGGCCGGCGTTTCGCCGATGGCGGCAAACCATTGCGGGCAATACGGCGCCATCCAGATCACATCGCCGGCCTGCACGGGATGCCAGTCAGCGTCCAGCCGGTAGATGCCCTGCCCTTCCAACATCAGCAAGCCATGCTCCATGATGTGGGTTTCGACGAACGGCAGCGTGGCGCCCGGTTGATACGTGAAAATATTCACCGCCAGATCGAAGCTCGGATCGTCCGGCAGCAACACTTGCAGCAGCGCGCCTTTTTGGCCGAGGAACGGTTTGGCGGGCGCATCCTTTTTATGCCCCACCACCACGGCGGGCGGCGTGCGTCCGGCCAGCGGCGTGTAGGTTTTCTCGAAAATCAGCAAACGCGCGCCACTGCCGGAAAACTGATAATCGGTGTGCGGCGGAACATACGCAAAACTGCCGGCGGTCAACGTGTGCTTTTTCCCTCCGAGAATCGCCCGGCAAGATCCGCGTAAAATATAGGCGACGAATTCCTTCTCTCCCGTCGCGCCGCCGCCTTCCCCATTTTTGGCGAGGTCGATCTGGATTTGCGCGAAGTTCGCGCCCATGCCGGATGAAATATGTATGACAACAGTGCAGTCGCGCCAGCCCGGCAAATGGCTCGGCACAAAACCGCCGGGGGTGCGCAGAGCATACCGTTCTTTCACAATGTCCCGGGTGTGGCCAAACAATTCGCTCATGGGCTCACGATTTAACCTGAGACGACGGGCCTAATCAAGCGGCCACGCGGGGCGCTCACGATCTTGCCCGCATGAAACACCGTCGCACCTCGCACCAACGTGCGCCGCACCACGCCGCGCAAACGCCGTCCGAGATATGGGCTCTGCCGATGCCGGTACTGGAGGTCGGACGCCGTCACTTCAAATTCCGCGTTCAACTCCACCAGCGCCAAGTCCGCATCGGTTCCCACCGCAATGCTCCCTTTTTGCGGCGGCAGGTTGAAGCGTTGCGCCACGTTGGCGGATGTGACTTTTGCCAGCAATGACGGCTCCATTCCCCGGGTGCGCAAAAGCGGAAGCACATGCTGCGCGCCGGAAATGCCGCCCCATACCTTGAAGAAATCGGCGTCCTTTTTCATTTCCGGCGGCGACGGCGAATGATCCGATCCCACCGTCGCGATCTCACCGGCCAGAAGGGGCCTCCAGAGCGCTTCCTGCTCGGCCCGCGTCCGCAGGGGCGGCGCGCATTTGGCCACGGCGCCCAACCGCTCCACGTCTTCATCTGTCAAGATGAGATAATGCGGGCAGGTTTCACACGTCGCATCGACGCCGCGACTCCTCGCCTCGGAAATCAAGCGCACGCCCGCCGCGCTGCTCACATGCACGACATGCAGGGCGCAGCCGGTTTCGCCAGCGAGGTCGAGCGCCAGGCGAATCGCTTCCGTTTCCGCCGCGATCGGACGGGAATTTAGATAGTCACGAATCTGAGCGCCGTCGCGCCGCGCGGTCAAGGCGTCGCTCTCCGCATGCACCGCCACCAGGAGACCAAGCGCCGCCGCGCGCTTCATGCCCGCGCGGAGCGTGGCGGTGTCTGCGCTCGCAAAATCGTCGATGCCGCTGCCGCACATGAAGGCTTTGAATCCGATGACGCCGCAGTCCGCCAGCGCTCCAAGTTGATCCAGATTGCCGGGGGTCAATCCGCCCCATAACGCAAAATCCACCACCGACTTGGCTTCGGCGGCCTCTTGTTTCAAACGGAAGCTCGCCGCGTCGAGGGTGGGCGGGTGCGCGTTGAGCGGCATGTCGAAAAACATTGTGCCGCCGCCCGCCGCGACCGCCGCCGAGCCGGTGGCGATCCCCTCCCATTCCGTCCGTCCCGGCTCATTGAAATGCACATGGGCGTCAATCACGCCGGGAAAAATGTGGCAACCCGCAGCGTCAATTCGATTAGCGCCCGGCAACTCGGGTTCGAGTGCGGCAATGCGTCCATCCACAATGCCGAGGTCGGCGCGCCGCACGCCTTCGGGCGTCACGACGCTTCCGCCGGCAATCACTGTGTCAAACGAATTCATGGACGTAATCTGAGAACGCCGCCAGCGCCACGCGGAGATCTTCCTCCGCCACGGCTTCAGCGGGATGATGACTCACGCCATTTTTGCAGCGGACAAACAACATCGCCACCGGGGCAATGCGCGCCATCATCGCCGCATCGTGCCCGGCGCCGCTCACCATTTCGAGGACGCGCATCCGCTGGCGGCGGACCGCCTGGCGCAGGCGCGCGACGTGCGCTCCATCGCACTGCACGGTCGGTGTGTCGCCGACGGTGGTCCATTGCGCCGCGCATTTCTGAAAATGCTGCACGGCCGCGAGGCGCACGGCATCGTCCTGATGCCTGACATCGAGCGTCAACGCCACTCGCCCTGGAATCACATTGCTCGCCCCGGGCTCGACGGTCATTTTTCCCACGGTGGCCACCAATCCCTTTTTCCGGCGCGCGTATCGCTGAACCTCCAAAACAAATTCCGACGCCGCGCACAAGGCATCCTGGCGCATCCGCATCGGCGTGGTGCCGGCGTGACCGGCGCGCCCTTCAAAAATCAAATCCGCGCGACTCTGGCCGGCAATCGCCGTCACCACCCCCACCGCGAGATTTTTTTGCTCAAGAATGGGGCCTTGTTCAATGTGCGCTTCCGCGTACCCGAGCAATTTGCCGGGCGGAATCTGGCACGTAACCAGCGCGTCGGGATCGCCGCCGAATTCGCGCATGGCTTGGCGCAATTCCGGCCGGGTAATTTCGGTGATCGCTCCCGCCACCACGCCGCTCCCGAGGTAGCTGGTTTGAAAACGGCTGCCTTCCTCATCGGCAAACGCGATCACTTCAATGGCAAAGGGCAGACGGCGGCCAGCCAATTGCTCGACACAGGCGAGGGCCAAAATAATGCCAAGCGGGCCGTCATATTTGCCGGCGTTCGGCACGCTGTCCAAATGCGAGCCGAGCATCAGGATTTTCGCATCGGCGGCGGCGCCGGCGTAATGCCCAATCAAATTTCCAACCGCATCGACCCGCGCCACCATGCCGGCCACTTCCATCCAGCGCTGCGTCAAATCACGGGCTTGCCGGAGCGCGGGCGTCGCATACCGTCGTGTCAAGCAACCAGCCGCCTCGCTCACCGCGCCCAGGGCGTCGAGGCGGGAGACGATTTTGGCGGCGGCCTCCATCAACTTCCCCGGTAAGTGGTGTACGACCACGGCGAACACAGCAGCGGCACATGATAGGAAGCCGCGGCATCGGCGATGATAAATCGCACGGGCGCCTGATGCAAAAACCGCGGCGTCACCGCGAAATAATCGCCCACAAAAAACACCAACTCGAATTCACCCGCGCGCATTTCCGCCGGGCCCAGCAAAGGCGCGTCGGTGCGGCCATCGGCGTTGGTTTCGGTCGTTTTCAAGAGCGCGCGTCCGTCGGCGCTCACGGACCATAATTCAATCTTCACCCCGGCGGCCGGAAGCCCTCGCGCTGTGTCCAGAACATGAGTCGTCAGTTTTCCAGCCATACCTCAAGCCACAATATCGCGCAGCCGCAATTCGGCAATTTTGAAGATTTCCTCCAGCGCCGTTTTTATTTCGTCCTCGCGGCTGTGCGGCAGCCGCTCGGCGAAGCCCGCCAGAATTGCTTCCTTCTTGTTCAGCCGCGCGCAAATGATAAAGGGAAAGCCAAAGCGCGCGCGATATGCGGCGTTGCGGGCGCGGAAAATTTCCACCTCGTCCGGCGTCAGATGTTGCAGGCCCGCGCTCGCCTGTTCGCGCTGCGACTCGGCGGTCAGAGTCAGGCGCCCCACCAAATCCGGGTGCGCGCAGATCAACGCCATCTGTTCTTCAGCCGTGCCGCGCCGCACGCGCTCGCACAACGCCTGGCGCAAAGCTTCGAAATCCGCGAACGGCCGGCCCGCGGCCGCTTCCGCCGCGATCCAGGGGGATTTTTCAAACACCGGCCCCACCGCCTCCACGAATTCGGCGTGACTCAGCGCGTTCAACTGGGCGATGCTAAAGCTCAAGGCGCTATGAAACTCTTAGACCATTCCTACGGCAAGGCGCGCGTGCGGGTGATGAAAGTCATCCGGCGCGGCGCGCAGCACTCCGTCAAAGAACTCGATGTGACCATCATGCTGCAAGGCCAATTTGCGGCTTCCTACACCCGCGCCGACAACCGCCTGGTCGTCGCCACCGACACGATGAAGAACACGGTCAATGTCCTGGCCCATCGCCTGTTGGGAGCGGAGACGGAGCCGTTCGGGCTGGCGCTGGCCGAATACTTTCTCAAATCCCACCGGCAAATCGCGCAGGTCAACATTCGCTTGACAGAAAGGGCCTGGGAAAGAATCAACGTGCATGGGCGCGCGCACGCGCACAGTTTCACCGCGTCCAACGGCGCGCGCGCGTTCGCCGAGGTGACGGCGACCCGCCGTGCGGCGGAGGTGCAATCGGGCATCGAGGATTTGCTCGTCCTCAAAACCACGGCGTCGGAATTCAAGGGCTTTGCCCGCGATGCCTTCACCACGTTGCGCGAAACGGACGACCGCGTTTTTTGCACAAAAATCAACGCCGCCTGGACTTACGCGAAACTGCCATCCTCCTACGCGCGTCCGAACCAGAAAATTGTGGAGGCGCTGCTCAAAGTTTTTGCGACCACCCATAGCCCGTCCGTGCAGGTGACTTTATTTCAAATGGGCGAAGCGGCGTTGAAAGCAGTGGCGGGCATCTCGAAAATTTCGCTGGCGCTGCCCAACAAGCATTGTCTCCTGATCGATCTGGCGCCGTTCGGCGTGGTCAATCGGCAGGAGCTTTTTGTGCCCACGGACGAGCCGCACGGGCAGATTGAAGGCACCGTCGCGCGTTAGATATGGCCGCGCGCAAAACACGCTCCGAGCCCTGCCTGAAGCCGCGCTTGCGCGTGGTCTGCGGCGCGAAGATCGCCCTGGGCCCGGGCAAAGCGGAGCTGCTGGCGCTCGTGGCCGAAACGGGCTCGCTCAATGAAGCCGCGCGCCGCCTCGAGATGTCCTACATGCGCGCCTGGACGCTGATTAAAATGATGAACAAATGTTTCCGCCAGCCAGTCGTCGAGGCCGCGCGCGGGGGACGCAAAGGAGGCGGCATGACCGTGACGGCGACCGGCCGGCGGGCCTTGGCCCTGTATCAGGAGATGGAAGCCGGCGCATTGCGGGCTTCCGCGGCCTCGTGGCGGCAAATGCGAAAACTGCTGCGCCCTTAAGCTGGTTGCATTATCTTTGACAAAATATAACGCCTGGCTTTAGTTATCTCGCGTGCACGGCCCGGCGAGCCACATTGTCAAACCATCCTCCACCCCGCGCTGTTTCCGCGCCGGGTTCACCTTGATCGAGCTGCTGGTGGTCATCGCCATCATTGGCCTTTTGGCGTCTTTCATTCTCGCGGCGCTTGCTCGCGCCAAGAACAACGCCCGCGCCGCGCAATGCCTCAATAATCTCCGGCAATGGGGCCTGGCCTTTCGCATGTACGCCGCCGATAACAACGACTTTCTCCCGCGACGCGGCCAAGGAGTTCAGCCGCTCAAACAAATCGATCGCCCGGAAGATTGGTTCAATGCGCTGCCCGTTTATTTCAGCCTGCCGCCCTTGCAACAAATGGCGAGCAACAACACCGCTCCCACGGCGGGCTCCGCCTCGGTGTTTATCTGCCCGGCGGCGACGAATTCCGGCAGCGCTTATTTTCTGCCTTACGGCATGAACATGAATCTGTCGCCCTGGAATTTGCCGCTGGCGACAAAATTTGCGCAGGTGCTGCAACCAACGCTGGTGGTCGCGATGGCTGATGCGCCCGGCCCGTTCGCCTCCACGTATCCGTCGGCGCAAGTTTACAGCGCCATCGCGCGGCATGCCGGCCGGGTGCAACTTCTTTTTCTCGGCGGCCAGGTGCAGGCCTACGCCAGCGCCTACGTGGGCTGTGGCGTGGGCGACCCCAACCGCGCCGATGTCCGGTGGGTGACCGGCACGGAGAGCGACGAATCCGCGGCTAATTATTGATGAGCCAAAATCTCGCACGCCTGCTGCTCGGTCTCGCCATGACGTTGGGCCTGACGTCATGCGGCCCACAGACCGGCCCTGCCGCCGATCCGCAAGTCGTTCGTTGCGCAGTCATCGGCGGCATGACGATGACGGGCCTTTGGCCAAAACTGGCGGAAATGTTCGAGGCCAAATCCGGCTACAAAGTGGAGGTCGTCATCACCGGCCCTCGGCCCGTGCTGGATGAAGCCATGCGGGCGGGAAAAGTTGATTTGCTTACCATGCATTCCGGCGACATCACCACCGACCTCGTCGCCGACGGCTTCGGGGTCAATATGCGGCCCTGGACGCGCAATGAGCTTTGCATCGTGGGGCCGCCGGATGATCCTGCGGGCATCCGCGGCCTGACCAACGGCGCGGCGGCGTTGCGCAAAATTGCGGAATCCAAATCCGCTTTTGTGGACTTTCAGGGCATCGGCAGCCGCGAACTCGTCCATACTCTTTGGCGATTGGCGGGGGCGGAGCCAAAAGGCGATTGGGTGATCCGCGATGACACGGTTTCCAAGTGGAACATTCTGCAATTCGCCCGCGCGCGCCACGCCTACGTCGTCGTCGGCTATATTCCCGCGCAAATGGGCAAAATGCCGGCGGAAGGCATGGAGATCCTGGTCCAGGGCGACCCTGTCATGCGCCGCCCCTTCATCGTCATGGAAACCAATCCCGCAAAGTTTCCTGGCGTCAACGAAACCGGCGCCAGGGCGCTCTCGGATTTCCTGCTTTCTCCATCGGCGCAAAATTTTTTGCTCGAATTCGGGCGGCGCACCAACGGCGCCGGGCCGCTCTTTTTCCCCATCACCGTTTCATCATCCTAAAATAAAATGAAAATAATCGTCTCGCTTCTCCCCGCTGTCGCGCTGGCCGTTTCCGCCCCTGGCGCCATTTTCACCAACACGCCTGATGCCGATTCTTTCGTGCGCGCGGCCGCCGCGAGCGCCAATTACGGCGGCGCCGGCTCCCTCTCCGTGTCGGGAGCCGCCGCCACGAACGTTTTGGGAACGGTCAACGGCGTGGCGGACACCTTCATCCGCTTCAACACCGCCGCCATGGTCGCGTATTTCAATTCCCAATACGGAGTCAACAATTGGGTCATCGACGGCGCGGCGCTCGCCGTGACCGAAGTGGGGTCGCCCAACAACAATATCTTCACGCGCGGCGTGGGAAAATTCGAAGTGCGCTGGCTTGGCGGAACGAACGCCGACAACTGGGCTGAAGGCTCCGGCATGCCCATGTCCCCGGGCAGTTCCGGCCTCGCGTATCGGGATGAGGCCACGCTGCTCAATGCCGCGGCCGACGAAAGCCTGGGAACCTCCACCAACCGGGGCAAGGACGGCCTCGACACGTTCACGCTGACGCGGCCCGCCGGTTTCGTGACGGACGCGCGTAACGGCGGCGAGGTCACACTCTATTTGACGGCCATCGATTCCAATCTTGGTTTCACGTTCAACTCGCGCAGTTTCAGCGCCATCGCCCAGCCGCAGTTGGTGATCTCCGCCGTGCCGCAGCCGGGAATCGCTTCCGTGCAAGCGGCAGGAGCGAACCTCATTCTCACCGGGACGAACGGCTTCGACGGCGGGGTCTATATCGTTTTGGAAAGCGCCGATCTTGCGACCCCGCTCAACCAATGGACCCCGCTCTCCACCAACGTCGGAAGCGCGGCTCCTTTTTCCATCACACTGACGAATGCGCTCCATGGCGCGGATGGCGGAGCGGAATTTTTCCTGTTGGCGACTCCCTGAGCGTCACGGCTCCGAACGCAGCACGCTGCGGCGCAGCGCCGCCTTTTGCTCCTCGCTGAGGCCAGGCGGATAAAGAGCGTCTTCCCAGCCGCCGTACATGGGGTTGGGCAGCACGATAAATATCCGGCCAAATTTCTCCCGGTTTTCGTCGGTCAAGGCGCCGCGAGTCTCGGGAGTTTGCCGTTCGAAAATGCCGGAGAAATCTCCCAGGTTGTCACCCATCAATAAAACCACATTGTATTTTCCGGCAATGTTGCGGCGCCGGGGCTCCTTGCCTTCATGGCCTTGCGACAAGAGCAGATGCTGCGCATCCACCATTGGAAAATGTTTTTCCCGCAAATTGCGCGCCGTGGCGTCGAACTCATCCACATTCCGATTGGAAACATAAAAGACGTCCACGCGGTTGGAGGCGGCATAAGTCAAGAAGGGCTGCGCCCCGGGCAACGCTTCCGCCACGCCGCGCTGGCTCCATTGTTTCCATAACTCCATCCGAAATGGTTGATGGTTCTTGACCAAACTCGCTTCGAGCGGGCCGTTGTCCAAAATTGTCTCATCGATGTCCACGACCACAGCCAGCTTGTCGTCCCCCGTGCGGCGGGCGAGAGCCGCGTCCAACCGCTCGCGCGCGATATTAAACGCCTGATAATAGAGGGCGCGCATTTCCGCAGCCGCCTGAAACCACAACACCGCGACGGTGCGATCCACAGAAGCCTCCGGGGAAACCGGGCGCGCGCGAGGCGCAGGCGTGCCGCACGAAGCGAGACCCAGCGGCGCCGCCAGCAGCAGAGCTGAAACGAAGCGATGCATTCGCCGTTACACTGCGTTGGGCGGGAGAAATGTCAATTCGCGGTTGCGAACGCGGCGCCATTTTTCCGCTCGCCACCTGCCCGCCGCGCGAGATAGAGTTCGCAGGTTCCGTGAATTCAATACTTCGCCTAAGTTCGAGTTGCGTCCTGGCTCCCGCTTTCCCTTTTTTGCCCATGTAACCACGATGAAACGGCCCACCCGCATTTGCAGCGCGATCTTGCTGGCCATGGGAGCGGCTGTCCTCGCCGGCTGGGCTTGGAACATCGAAATCTTCAAACGCATGCTGCCAGGATTGGTGGCCATGAACCCCGCCACAGCCATCGCATTTATGCTCGGCGGGCTGGCGCTCTGGCTGTCGGTGACGCCGGAGCCGGCGCGATGGCAGCGACAAGCGGGACTCGCTTGCGGCTTGGCCGTGGCCTTGATCGGATTTTTAAAATGCGGCGCCGCGCTGGGCCATTGGAGAACCGGCGTGGACCAAATTCTTTTTGCCGCCAAACTGCAAGAAGCGCCGCCGGGCCTGGTCAACCGAATGGCCCCCAACACCGCATTTAGTTTTCTGTTGGGAGGAATGGCCCTGAGTTTGTTGGATTGGAACGCGTGGCGCCGCTGGCATCCGGCGGAAATTCTCAGCCTCGCCGTGGGGCTGCTTTCACTCCTCGCCGTCACGGGCTATACCCTGAATGCCATCAGTTTTTATCGGGTTCCGGCGCACATTCCGATGGCGCTGCACACGGCGCTGGGTTTTTTGGCGCTTGTGACCGGGATCGTATGCGCGCGCCCGCAACGAGGTCTGGCGCGGCTGCTGGCGAGTCCGGGCGCCGGTGGGACGACGTTGCGGCGCCTGCTGCCGGCGGCAATTCTGGTTCCGCTGTTTTTGGGCTTGCTGCGCTCATGGGGAGAACAAGCCGGCGCCTACGACGTCTCGCTGGGCGTGGCGTTGATGATCGTGGCGACGATGGCCGCCTTCACGGCCTTGATTTTTTCCAACGCGGTGGCGCTGGAGCGGGCGGACGAAGCGCGGCGGCTGGCGGAAGAAAAAATCCACCAGCTCAACGGCAAGTTAAAACTGCACGCCGACCAATTGGAAAGCGCCAACCAGGAGCTGGAGGCATTTTCCTATTCCGTCTCGCACGACCTGCGGGCGCCGTTGCGGGCCGTGGACGGATTTTCCAACATTCTGCTCAACAAATATTCGAGCGAGATCCCGATGGATGCGCAACGGCTTGTCAACACCATCATCAGCAATGCGCGGCAGATGGGGCAGCTCATCGACGACCTCTTGCGCCTGTCGAAATTGGGGCGGCAATCGCTTTCGAAACGAAACGTGAAAATTTACGCGCTCGTGCAGGAAATTGTCGAGGACTTGCGGCGCGAGCACAGCGGGCGCGCCATCGAGGTGCGCATCGCCGATTTGCCGGACAGCCTGGCGGATCATTCCCTGCTCAAGCAGGTTCTCGTTAACTTGCTTTCCAACGCCTTCAAATTCACCCGGCAGCGGGAAAATGCGCAAATCGAAGTGGGCTGGCGCCAGGAACAGGCCGGGAAGGTTTATTTCGTGCGCGACAATGGCGCTGGCTTCAACATGCAATACGCGCAAAAACTCTTCGGCGTCTTCCAACGCCTGCACCGCGCGGAGCAATTTGAAGGGACCGGCGTGGGCCTCTCCATCGTGCAGCGGATTGTGCAGCGGCACGGCGGAAAAATCTGGGCGGAGGCCGAGGTGGACAAGGGCGCGACGTTTTATTTCAGCTTGCCGGACTAGCCGGCGGCTCCGTCGGCTGCAGCCGTTCGAGGGCCGCCTGGACCACCTGGAGGGCCTGCAACATTTCGGCTTTGACCTCATCGGAAGGCGGAAAATCCTGGTCATTCAAAATTTTCATCATGCCGGCCAATAGCTCCGGCGCGCGTTTGTGCAGGCTGGCGATCTGTTTTTCCCAGGCGAGCTTTCGCTTGGCGCATTCCAGCAGCACAGTCAAGTATTCAACGTCCTGCCGGGTGGTGCGCGGGCCCTGGTATTTGGCGTTCACCGCGTTTAGTTCCGCCATGACGAGGGCGATCGTTTCTTCGCAACGGCGAATGTCCGCGGCCAATTGATTCAGCTCTTCCAATACGCGCCGGCGCTCGGCGGCGCGGACTTGCGCCATTTGGGTGTAACGATCCATGCCCAGCAACCTACTTGGCGACCGCCGCGATTTCAAGGCGCGCGGGAAGGCTACTTTTATTGCGTTGCATCCGGGGCCGCGCCGGGCCTACTTCTCACCATGTCCATGCCCGCGACATTTTCCCGGCGAACATTTTTGAAAGGCTCCGCGGCGCTGGCCGCCACCGGCCCGGCCCTGCTGCGGCGCCCGCGTCCGCTCATCGCGTATGTGGGAACATTCAGCTCGCGCTTGCACCATGTTTTGCCCACGCAGGTGGACTTGCCGCCCGGCAACGGACGCGGGATTCATTGGTTTGACGTTGACCGCGCCACCGGGGCGCTATCGCCTCGCGGCATTTTTGAATCCACCGCCAGCCCCGATTGCCTGGCGATCAACGCAGCCGGAACACGCCTTTATGCGACCAACGAAACCGGCCATTGGGAAGGCGGAACTTCCGGATCCATCAGCGCCTTCGCCATCAATCGCGCCGACGGCGCCCTGACTTTGCTCAATACCGTAAGTTCCGGCGGCGCGGGCCCCACCCATTTGAGCCTGCACCCCTCGCAGCGCTTTCTTTTTGTGGCAAATTATTTCGGCGGTTCGGTGGCAGTTCTTCCCCTTTTAAGCGATGGCCAGCTCGGGCCGCCCAGTGTGGTCAAACAAGATGCGGGCGCGGTGGGGCCGGGGAAAGCTGCGCACGCGCCGCCGGGAAGTTTTGCCAATAGCGGCCACGATACGCCGCATGCCCACATGATCGTGCCTGATCCCTCGGGACGTTTCGTGCTCTCGACTGATTTGGGCCTCGACCAGATACTTATCTGGCGTTTCGATCAGCAAGCCGGGGCGTTGACCCCGAACGATCCCCCCTCCGTGGCGCTGCCGCCGGGCGATGGCCCACGGCGCTTATCGTTCCACCCGAACGGGCGCTGGCTGTACGCGCTCCAGGAGGAAGGGTCAAACATCGTTTTGTTTGACTACGATGGCCAGGTTGGGGCATTGCGCGCGCGCCAAACCATTTCCAGCCTGCCACCCGGTTTTGCCGGCAGCTCCTTCGCCTCTGAAATCATCGTTTCCGCGAATGGCCGATTTGTTTATGCCGCCAACCGGCTGCATGACAGCATCGCGCAGTTTGCCGTGGGGAGCGCGGGTGAGCTGGCATTTGTCGGCGAGGACTGGACGCGCGGAGATTACCCGCGCAGCTTCAACTTCGATCCGAGCGGCCGTTTCCTTTACGTGTGCAACCAGCGCGGTGATAACGTCACCTCTTTCCGCGCGCCACGCGCCTCCGGCGCCCTCGCCTTCACAGGGCAATACACGCCCGTCGGCAATCCCTCATGCATCGTCTTCGCCGATCTGGCGTGACTTTTTTGCGCTTATAATTCGCGCGCGCGAAAATAGCGCATCGCATCATCTGCGGGGATTTGATTGGTCCAAACCACTCGCCCCGTTTGATTGGTCAGCGTCACCAGTGAATTCCAGTCGGCCAGATTGGTGGAAACCTCCAGCGCATAAGGCAGCCCTTTGCCGCCGGCGATGGTGAGATGAAGTTCGTTGGCGGATGGCATCGCGGCGCTGAGTTGGGCTGGCTCTTTGATCGTCAAGAATTGTTTGGCGGCGACATTCGTGAATTCCTGCACGATTCCAGACGGCCATTCCACGCGCACGACCTCTGCAGTGGCCGCGTCACCCAGGCCGAAAGCCGCCGTCATTTCGCTCTGGGCATAAACCATTCCGCCTCCTGAAATCTGGCGCATCTGCCAGAAAGTTTTTCCGGCAATCGTCGCCTTGACGCGGACCTTGGCGCCAATGGCTGCGCGATTGGAAACGCGCCCTGCACAAGTGACGGTGAGCCAGTTGTTACTGTTGCCGTCGTTCATGTAGAGCTGGCTGTTGCCGCCATAATCCACCAGCAACAAATCCGGGAATCCGTCGCGATTCACGTCCGCCGCGGCGAAGCTATTGTTGCCGCCCCAATTGGGAAAGGACTGCGTCACCAACGCGCCCGTGACAACTTTGGTGAACGTGCCATCGCCGTTGTTGTGATAGAGATAATTCTTGTCCGCCGGCATCACAATATCGATCCAGCCGTCGTTGTCGAAATCCACCGCCACGCAACCGCCCGACTGCCCGTCCTTCACGGCAGCGCTATTAATGATCTTGGTGAACGTGCCGTCGCCGTTGTTATGGTACAGGTACGAATTCGCCCCGAAGTTGCCGACATACAAATCCAGGTATCCATCATTATCAAAATCCGCCCAAACCGCGCCGCCCGAGATGCCGCCCTCGCTGGAAACGGCGTTGGTTATCTTGGTAAACATTCCATTGCCGTTGTTTTGATAGAGCAAGTTGCGCCCTCCGCTCACTTCCGTCGCGAACAGGTCGAGCCGGCCGTTGTTGAGGTAGTCGCCCCAAATGGCGCTTTGCCCAGCGACATTGTCCTTCGCGAGGATGCTGTTGGTGATTTTGGTGAACGTGCCGTCGCCGTTGTTGTGATAAAGCAAATCGTTTGCTCCTGCGAAACTGGAAGTCGCCGTCGGCACGAACAAATCGATCAACCCGTCATTGTCGTAATCGCCCCATGCCGTGGAGAAAGTGATCAGATTGGAAGGCACGGCGAATTGCGGCGCCGGCAGGCGCTCGAACTGGCCATTGCCGAGGTTGTGATACACATAGAAGCTTCCGGGAAAACTTCCCACCGCCAAGTCTAGCCAGCCGTCGTTGTCCAAATCGCCCCAGGCGGCCCCGGCCGATCCGGAAGTCACATCGCCGGCCAGAATTCGGTTGGTCACAATTTGGAAGGTTCCGTCACCGTGATTGGTGTAAATAAAATACTTCCCCGCCGCGGAACAGACAAACAAGTCCACCCAGCCATCATTATTAAAGTCGCCCCACGCCGCGCCCGTCGCCTGCAAGGCGCGCCCCAAAATGTTCGTGGTCACGGGCGTGAACCCCGAGACAATATCCAGGCGCGCCACCTGGCTGGTGGCCAGGCCGCTGGCATTGCTGGCCAGCATCGCATACCCACCGGCTTCGCCGGCTTGCAGATTGGTGAGCGACAGGGTTGTGTTCGTGGCGCCTGAAACGGGTTGCTGATTGACCAGCCATTGATACGACAACGGCGCCGAACCAGACGCGCTGGCCCGGTAGGTCACATTCGACCCGGCGTTGGCCGCCTGGCTGACCGGTTGCAGAGTGATGCTCGGCGCGGTTTGGGCCTTCGCGGGCGCGAGTCCCCCGCCTAAAACCAATCCGGCTGCGAGGATGACGAGGCGCGAACAAAATATTTTTTCAAACATATAAATCATCAAAAACCCGCGCGCTTCACAGCTCGCGCGCGCGATAAAAAATTCCGACGCCTTGAAGGCCTGGCAGATTGGTCCAAATGACGGCCCCGGTCTGATTGGTAAGCTGGGCGCACGCAATCCAACTTGAAAGATTGGTGGTTTGCTCAATCACATAGGCCAACCCTTTGCCTCCCAGCACAGTCAAATGAAATTCGCCGGTGGCGGGCTGATAGTCGGCTTTGAGCTTGGCGGGCTCGATGACGGTGAGAAATTGTTTGGCCGCGACGTTGGTTAGCTCCTGCACGATGCCGGACGGCCATTCGATGCGCACGACGTCCGCGTTGGTCGCGTCGCCCAATCCGAAATGCGGACGCGGATCGTTCTGCGCGAAGTAATTTCCGCCCCCGGATATTTCACGAAGCTGCCACATCGTTTTGCCGCCGATCGTGGCTTTGACACGGACTTTGGCGCCGATGGCCGAGCGATTGGACACGCGCCCTTCGCATTTAATCACGAGCCAGTTGTTGCTGTTGCCGTTGTTGAGATAGAGATGGTTTGCGCCGTTGTAATTCGGCGCGAACACATCGAGAAAACCGTCGTTGTTGAAATCGCCCCACGCGCTGCCGCCCGCCCCGCCGCTCAGGGCGTCGCTGGTCAGGGCTCCGAGCAGCACCTTGGTGAACGTGCCATCGCCATTGTTATGATAAAGATAGTTTTTGTTGCCCGTGATGAGCAAATCGAGATAGCCGTCATTGTCGAAATCCGCCCAATCCGCCACGGCGTCGAAATCCGCCACGTCATTGACGATCACGCCAGTGGTGATTTCCGTGAAATTCCCATTTCCCGAATTGTGATAAAGATGATTCTTGGAGCCGCCCACGAACAAGTCAGGCCAGCCATCGTTGTCATAGTCGCCCCACGCGCCGCCCACCGAATTGCCGCCTTCCGTCGCCACGACGCCGGTCGTCACGCGGGTCAATCCGCCGTTGCCGTTATTGGTGTAAAGAAGATTGCGCGCGCCATTGAGAACCGCGACAAAGAGATCGGGCCAGCCGTCGTTGTTGAAATCGCACCAGCTTCCGGATTGCGAGTTGACGTTATCCAGCGCCACAGGACTGTTCGTCACCGGCGTAAATGTGCCATCGCCATTATTGTGCAGCAGAAGGTCATTCGCCCCGCCGGAACTCGGGCTCCGGGTGGCAATGTAAAGATCGAGGCAGCCGTCGTTATCAAAGTCCGCCCAGGCGCAGCCCAGGCTTACCACGTTGGTTTTGGAAAACACCGGCGAACGAACGATCGTAAAAACACCATCGCCTTCGTTGTGATAAAGAAAATTCGTTTTGCCGTCGCCGGTCGATTCAAACAAATCGGGCTTGCCGTCGTTATCGTAATCAGCCCACGCCGCCCCGCCCCAATTGGCGCTGCGCGCGCCGGCATTGCGCAAAGTGATGGCGTTGGTGACCAACTCGAATTGCCCGCCCAGGTTGCGATACAAAAGGTTCGTGTTGGCGGCCACAAACAAATCCAGATTGCCGGAGCCCTCAAAATCTCCCCACGCCGCGCCCGTCCCGCCCGCGCCGCGCGCCGCGATGTCATTTGTGACCGGCGTAAAGCCTGGAACAACTTGCACCCGGGCCCACTGGCTGGTGGCGGTCCCCAGATAATTGGAGGCAATCGCCCGATAAATTCCGGCGGCGTCCCAGGAGATATTCGTCAGGAGCAGGGTATTATTAGTCGCCTCGGGCAGTTCCACCGCATTGCCTTCCCAGTGATACGCCGGCGCGGGAGAACCGGAAGCGTGGACGGAAAGCGTCACGGCGGCCCCGGGCGTCACGGTGACGCCCGCCGGTTGCCCGGTGATCTGCGGCGCCGTGTCGGACGTTTGTGCGTCGAGGGCGCTGGCAAAAAGCGCGGCGCAAAGGCCGCCAGCGAAAAGGGCCCAGGCGCGGCGCGACGCGGTTAATTCGGTTCTCATGCGAGCGCCCCGTGTATAGGACTTCGCACGCGACCCAGCGACGGTAATGTGACGAACGCGGAATAGAAGGGGCGAACAGAGAAAGGGCGGGACGGCTCGGCGTTACAGCTCAGGCTCCAGCAACTCGCGCAGTTTCTGGCTGCCGTTGCGGCTCACATCCAGCCTCGTGCCATCGCGCAAAATCACCACGCCGTCGCCTTTGAACAAGGGTTGAAATTCCTTCACTCGATCCAGGTTGATGATGGTCGAGCGATGAATGCGGAAGAAATCCGCGGCAGGCAGTTGTTTTTCCAATTCCGCCAGGCGCCCGCGCAAAAGATATTTTTCCTTGCCCACATGCAACCCCAAATAATTTCCGACCGCCTCAATCCAATCGATTTCCTCCACTTTCAAAAACAGGACGCGCCCCTCGGCCTTCACCGCCAGGCGGGAAATCGTCTTGGCGGAGTGCGGCAAGGTTTCCATAAAGGCCGCCAGCCGCTCCTGCAGGGCGGAAGTGGCGCGTCCGTCAAAATGAATCTTGATGCGCTCCAGCGTCTGGTGGAATCGATCCTCGTCCACCGGCTTCAGCAAATAATCCAGCGCATGCGCCTCGAACGCCTGCAACGCGAACTTGTCGTACGCCGTCACAAAAACCACGATCGGCCTTCGCGCTGGATCAATCGCTGTCAACACTTCAAATCCGCCTCGCTCCGGCATTTGAATGTCGAGCAACACGAGGTCAGGCGCCTGCTCGTTGATGCACGCCGCCGCTTGCGCGCCGTCGCCGCATTCGCCGATGATTTCGAAGTCCGGCTCCGCGCGCAGCAGTTGCCGGATCAATTGGCGAGCCAGCGGCTCGTCGTCAACGATGAGAGTGCGAATGATCATAGGCCATGAGCGGACGGCCTTCCGCCGCGTCTGTTTGCCGCCGGAAAGGCAGCGCCATATTCACCTCCAAGCCGCCGCTGGCTCCGTTCTTCAGCTCCAGCGTGGCGCGCGCTCCGTAAAGTTCCTGCAAGCGCGCCCGCGTGTTGGCCAGTCCCACGCCCGATGCGCTGCCTGGCGCTTCCGCCTGCGCGAGGCCCGGCCCGCTGTCGGCCACCTGCAAGACCAGCTTCTCCGCCTGCCGCGCCGCGCGAATCGTCAACCGGCCCGGCACGGAGAACGGCGCGATCCCATGCCGCAACGCGTTCTCGACCAAGGGCTGCAGCAGCAAATTTGGCGTCAGGGCGTCGAGCGTTTCCGGTTCAATTTCCAAATCCACTGTCAGCCTTTCGCCCAACCGGATTTTCTCCAGGTCGAGATAGCGCTGGTTGAACTCGAGCTCCTTCCGTAAAGGCACCTCCTGAGCGCCGTCGTCATCCAGCGACATCCGCAACAGCTCGCTGAGTTTGGCCAGCATGCGGTTGGCGCCTTTCGGATCTTCATAGGTCAACGCCGCGATGCCATTCAGCGTGTTGAATAAAAAATGAGGATGCAGCTGCATTTTCAACGCTTGCAGCCGCGCCTTGGCCAGATGCGTTTCCAGCTCGAGCGCCTGGCGCTCGCGCTGCCGGAATTGACGGTGGAAATCCAATGCGTGCCAAACCGACGCAATGCCCACATACGTCAAAACGTCATCATGAAAATAAAGCACAAAAATGAGTCTGAAGAGCCACCCCCAGGAGAGACCGGTGTGTAAAACTTGCCCCTCAATGCGCGCGCTCGTGGTGACGAGACAACAATGGGCTGTGGCGAAAACCGCGGCCGCCAGCAGATGAATGCTCACCGCCCGCCAGATCCCCGGCCGAAAATTCGTCCGCCGACAGACCCAGAATATTCCCGGTGAAAAAAGCGCCCAGCCGTACCATTCCATCGCTTTCCACCACAGGTCTTTCACCGGCGTCACCATCCCGCCGCGCGCCGCCTGCTCCATGTAATCTTTGCTGGCGAAGAATAGGCTCAACGCCGTCGCCACGCCCACAATCAACCAGCGCTGTTGCCACAGAACTTTGCGATGCGCGGACGAAGAACTCATACCCTCAGCGCAACGCTCCGCCCGCGAGAGACACCTTGGCGTGGCGATGTGGTTTTGGTTTCGATGGACGAATGTTTGGCGCTATTCACCAAACAAAAGCGAGGAAAAACATCCTGGCGCCCCGAGGACGGCGGAGCGCCAGTTCGACGACCGATCAAGATTTGATGAACTCCAGCAGATCGGCATTGATGATCTCGGCATGCGTCGTGGGCATGCCGTGCGGCAATCCGGGATAAGATTTCAATTTGCCCCGCCGCAAGAGTTTCACCGAGCGCGCCCCGGTCGTGAGGAAGGGACAAATCTGATCGTCCTCGCCGTGCATGACCAGCGTCGGCACGTCAATCATTTTGAGATCGTCGTGGAACTCGGTTTCGGAAAGCACACGGATGCATTCGTAGTGCGCCTGGATGCTCCCCATCATCCCTTGCCGCCACCAATTCTCCCGAATCCCTTCGGAAACATTCGCGCCCGCGCGATTGAAGCCGTAGAAGGGGATCGTGATGTCCTTGTAGAATTGTGAACGACGATTGGCCGTGCCCTCGCGGATGGCGTCGACCACTTCTTTCGGAACGCCGTCGGGATTTTTGGCCGACTGCATAAAGGTGGGAGGAATGGCGCTGATGAGCACCGCCTTGGCGACCCGCCCCTTGCCATGCCGGGCCACATAACGCGCCACCTCTCCGCCCCCGGTGGAATGCCCAATATGCACGGCCTCCTTGAGATCCAATTCTGCGACGAGTTTCGCCACATCAGACGCATAGGTGTCCATATCGTGGCCTTGCGCCGTCTGGGTGGAGCGTCCGTGGCCGCGCCGGTCATGCGCGATCACGCGATAACCACGCGCCAGGAAAAACATCATCTGCGCATCCCAATCATCCGCGGAAAGCGGCCAGCCATGATGAAAAACGAGCGGCTGGCCCGCTCCCCAGTCTTTGAAAAAAATGTGCGTTCCGTCGGTGGTCGTGATCGTGTTCATAGATTTTCTCGATGTTATTTTGCCTTGTGAATGAATGGATTTATTCGGCGGCCATTTCGTTTTTCGAGCGGTCCGCCATTTTTACAATGCGCCGTTTCTGAAAAAAAAGGCCGCGCCTTTTTGCGCGCGCCGGCGGGAAAACAGAGGATGCGTGGGAAACAGAGGAATTTTGCGCCGCCGAAATCCGCAGGCGCAGTCAGTCGAACAAACCGTTCAAGAATTCTCGATCTCGTGCAAGATCCAGGCGCGGGCGAACGTCCAATGCTTCTTCACAGTGGTGATGGAAATATCCAGGATCAGGGCGATTTCCTCATTGGTCATGCCCGCAAAATAGCGCAGCTTCACAATCTCCGCCTGCATCGGACGGTCTTGCGCCAGTTTGCCCAGGACTTCATGGACGGCGAGCAATTGCTGATCCGCCTCGGGCGCGGCCAAATCCTGCCCGTCAAACTCAATGCGCTCGCATTTTCCGCCATGACGGATGCGGCGTTTGCGCCGCGCACGGTCAATGAGAATTCGGCGCATCGCTTCGGCGGCGGCGGAAAAGAAATACGCCCGATTTTCAAACGGCGGGTTCTTGGCCCCCCCCAGCCGCAACCACGCCTCATGCACCAATTCCGTGGGCTGGAGGGTGTGTCCCGGCGCTTCTTTGGCCATCTTGCTCGCGGCCAGCCGACGCAATTCCTCGTAAACCAGGTCGAGCAATTGTTCGGCCACGGCCGGATCGCTCTGCGGCGCCTTCGCCAGAAGTTTTGTTGCGTCTCCCATGTCATCAACCGCCATTGGCGGGGCCGTGCAGGATGCCAGATTCATAATGAGAAAATCGAATTATTATTGTCGTGACGGTTCAGGGCGAGTTGACTCAAATTAAATGTTACTGGGGCGGGGAAGTGGACGAGGAGTTCATGGATACGTTGACTCATATTCGTGGTTACCGAACTGACGAGTATGAGTTTATCCGCCAAACGCGAGGCTTTGGCTCGCATTCACGGC
>DASZMX010000119.1:0-50516 GCA_035551475.1 Verrucomicrobiia bacterium | reverse complement strand
GCCTCGTTCGTGTGGCCCATGATGGAATGGATCACCAAAGGCAAGCCGAGCATCCTCGGTTTCTGCTCGGGCGCGGTGGCCGGGCTGGTGGTGATCACGCCGGCTTGCGGATTCGTGACCGCCAACGGCTCCGTGGTGATTGGCATTCTGGCCGGCATCATTCCCTGGTTCTTCTGCTGGAAGGTCAAGGGCTGGTTTGGTTATGACGACGCGCTGGACACCTTCGGCGTGCATGCGGTCGGCGGAACCCTGGGGGCGCTGGTCACGGGCGTCCTGGCCCGCAACTCGGCCAACGCCAACCTCGCGACCAACTTGAGCAAGTTCGTCAAAGACACCTGCGGACAACCGCTCGTGATGGAGCAAATCAAGGCCATCATCGTCACTCTTATCCTGGCGATCGTCGGCACGACAGTTATTGCCTTCATTGTGAAAGCGGTCGTCGGACTGCGCCCAAGCGCGGAAGAAGAACGCATGGGCCTGGACGTCTCGGATCACGGCGAAGAAGGTTACCACGGCTAAGCCGGTTTACCGGAACACACCCGGCGCCCGCCCGCAGACAGGCGTGGCGCCGGGTTTTTGTTTTTAGGGGGTTTTGGTCAGGGCCGCGACGAGTTCGTCGCTGGTCCAATCGCTGCCGGCAAAAATCTTGCGCACGCGGCCCTGCGCATCCACCACCACCGTGCGCAAGTTGTGGCTGATGGTTTGGTTCTCGTTCCAGTAACGTTCGTCGAAAAGATCGGCCAGGGCCTGGATGGTGGCGGGGGCGCCGGTGAGGAAACTCCAATGCGCCGGGTCATAATGCGCGGCCTGGGCGTAGGCGAGAAGTTG
This sequence comes from Verrucomicrobiia bacterium, assembly GCA_035551475.1. Classification (GTDB taxonomy): domain Bacteria; phylum Verrucomicrobiota; class Verrucomicrobiia; order Limisphaerales; family Palsa-1400; genus DASZMX01. The sequence goes on along the minus strand of DASZMX010000119.1, from coordinate 49,688 downwards.
CGCGGGCGTATCCCTGGCGGTGTCAAATGAAATGGAGAATAAATGCCAGGGGGGGAGGGGAGAGGAGCGCAGTTTTGCCGCTGCCGTGGCGAAATCGCTGGTCAGGCGGGGGCAATAGTTGGGAAATGGACAACTGGTGAAGAAAAAGGTGAAGGCGAGTGGTTGCCCGCGAAAATGCTCCAGATCGACGGCCTGGCCCAGCTCATTGGTGAAATGAAAATTCGGCAGCAGGTCGCCTTCGACCAAGCCGGCGACGGCGGGCGCGAAGTGCACCATCTCGCGCGACGGCAACTCCTGCGGCGCGCGGTTTAATTTGGTGAGATGATCGATCCAGCCTTCCTGCGGCGTGACATTGAGGCGGAAGGCGAGCCGGTCGCCGGGTTGGAGTCCGCGCAAATCGTTGGTGTCCTTGACTTCAAAGGGCATGGTCATCGCCGCCATGTAGTTGGAAATCGCTTCGTGCTGAATGACGACAGTTTTGCCATCGCTGGGAACGGTAATGACGATGCCACGGGCCGCAAAAGTGCGCGCGGCCGGCTCCGGCGTGGAGCTTGGACGGCACCCATTTAGCCCCAAAACGAGGGCGAACTTGACCGCTATCAAGCCCGCCTTATCCAGCCGCAATTTTCGGTTAGGTTTCCGCATAAACGGCAATTGACTACCTACCCCCCTTTGCTATTGTCCGACCCGGTTTAAACACTTGCCTCATGGGGGCGAGATCATCTTACTGCGACACTTTATGGCTAAAAAGACTAGTTCCGAAAAATATGTTTACCTGTTCGGCAATAAAAAGGCCGACGGCAATGGCGGCATGAAGCCGCTGCTCGGCGGCAAAGGCGCCAATCTCGCCGAAATGACGCGCATTGGCCTGCCGGTGCCTCCGGGATTTACCATCACGACGGAGGTTTGCACGCATTATTACGCCAACGGCAAAACCTACCCGAAAGTGTTGTGGGAACAAGTCCGCAAGGCTGTGGCCAACACCGAGACCATTCTCGGCAAGCGTTTTGGCGACAAGGAAAAGCCCCTCCTGGTGGCGGTGCGCTCCGGCGCGCGCGATTCCATGCCGGGCATGATGGACACCATTTTGAACCTCGGCCTCAATGACCAAACCGTCGGCGCCCTGGAGAAACTCAGCGGTAATGCGCGCTTCGCGTGGGATTGTTATCGCCGCTTCATCCAGATGTATGGCGATGTCGTGATGGGCGTGCAGAAAGCCCCCAGCGAAGATCATGAACCTTTCGAAGTGGTGATCGACGAACTTAAAGAAGAGCTGTTCCCGGGCGAAAAACACGTCGAAGACACGCGGTTGAACGCCCAGCAAATGCAGGAATTGGTCAAACGCTTCAAGGCCCTCATCAAGAAGCGCACTGGCAAGGAATTCCCCAGCGATCCGTGGAAGCAGTTGGAAGGGGCGGTCAGCGCCGTGTTCAGCTCGTGGATGAATGATCGCGCGATCGTCTATCGCCGCAAATACAACATTCCCACCGAGTGGGGAACCGCCGTCAACGTGCAATCCATGGTGTTCGGCAACACGGGCGACAAATCGGGCTCCGGCGTCGCCTTCACGCGCGATCCGGCGACCGGCGAGAAAGTTTTCTACGGCGAGTTTTTGATCAACGCCCAGGGCGAAGACGTGGTGGCCGGCGTGCGCACGCCCAAGCCGGTGGCCGAACTGGCCAAGGTCATGCCGGCGGCTTTCAAGGAACTGGAGCGCATTCGCCACGTGCTGGAAAGTCATTTCCATGACGTGCAGGATTTTGAATTCACCATCGAAGAAGGCACCGTGTTCATGTTGCAAACGCGCAACGGCAAACGCACGGGCCTGGCCGCGGTGCGGTTCGCCGTCGAGATGGAGAAGGAGAAATTGATCACGTGGGAGGACGCCATCATGCGCGTGCCCGCCGAGCAATTGGACCAGGTGCTGGCGCCGGTTTTTGACCGCGCCGCCATCAAGGCCGCCAAATCCATCGCCAAAGGCCTCCCCGCCGGTCCCGGCGCGGCCACTGGCAAGATTTATTTCAACGCCGACCGCGCGGTGGAAGCGGCGCACAAGGGCGAGAAAGTTCTCCTCGTGCGCGTCGAAACCTCCCCGGAAGATTTGCGCGGCATGATCGCGGCGGAAGGCATCCTGACCGCCCGCGGCGGCGTCAGCTCACACGCGGCGCTGGTCGCGCGTCAGATGGGCAAAGTCTGCGTTTGCGGCGCGAGCGCGTTGCATGTGGATTACAGCGCCCGCACCTTGACGGTGGGCGACACCAAACTTAAGGAAGGCGATTTCCTCTCCATCGACGGCACCAGCGGTGAAGTCTATGTCGGCGAATTGAAAACGGCGCCCTCGGAAGTCATCCAGGTCTTGATCAACAAGAGCCTCGACGCCAAGGACAGCCCGACCTACCAGAATTACGCGCAATTGATGAAATGGTGCTCCAAGGCCACGCGCCTTTCCGTCCGCACCAACGCCGATTCCCCGGAGCAAACCGCCAACGCGGTCGCCTTCGGCGCCGTCGGCATCGGCCTGACCCGCACGGAGCACATGTTCTTCGAGGGAAATCGTATTGACGCAATGCGCGAGATGATTCTCGCCGAGACCCTGGATGACCGCAAAAAGGCCCTGGCCAAATTGCTGCCGTATCAGCGCGAGGATTTCATCGGCATCTTTACCGAGTTGAAGGGTTTGCCGGCGACCATCCGTTTCCTCGATCCGCCGTTGCACGAATTCCTGCCGCACCACGGGCCGGAGCAGTCTGATCTCGCCAAGAAAATGGGCATTGACGCCGCCAAGATTGCGCGCCGTGTCCAGGAATTGCACGAGTTCAACCCCATGCTCGGACATCGCGGCTGCCGCCTGGGCATCGTGTATCCGGAAATCAGCGAAATGCAGGCCCGCGCCGTCTTTGAAGCCGCCGCCGCCGTGCAGGCCAAGGGCATCAAGGTCCGCCCGGAAATCATGATCCCGCTCGTCGGCTTCCCCAAGGAATTGCAATTGCAGATCGACGTCGTCAATCGTGTCGCCGCCGAGATTTCCAAGGAGAAAAAGACGAAGATCAATTATCTGGTGGGCACGATGATCGAAATTCCGCGCGCCGCGCTGGTGGCGGATGAAATCGCGAAGGACGCGCAATTCTTCAGCTTTGGCACGAACGACTTGACCCAAACCTGCCTGGGCATGAGCCGCGACGATTCCGGCTCGTTCCTCCCGGCTTATCAAGAGCTGGAGATTGTCAAACAAAACCCGTTTGCCTCCATCGACCAATCCGGCGTGGGCAAGCTCATGCAGATTGCCGTGGAGTTGGGCCGCAAGACGCGCCCCGACATCAAGCTGGGCATCTGCGGCGAACACGGCGGCGAACCCGCCAGCGTGAAATTCTGCCATCGCATCGGCCTGGCCTACGTAAGCTGCTCGCCGTTCCGCGTGCCGATCGCCCGCCTCGCCGCCGCCCAGGCCGCGCTCGAGGAAAAGAAGGCTGCCGGCGCCAAGACGAAAAAATAAGCGGCCAAGTCTTTAGTCATCGCTGGCTGCTTTCGCTTGGCGGGGGCAGCCAGCGCCGTTTTGCCCGTCTGCTTTTCATCGGCGAAATTCGTGGTTAGTTAGAGATATGAAAGCCATTCAACTGACAGCCCACGGCGCTCCTGGCCAAATGCGTTACGGCGAGGTTCCCGACCCGGTGGCCGGGCCGCATGAGGTGGTCGTGCGCGTGCGCGCGTGCGGCTTGAACCGGCTCGATCTTTGGCTGGAGGAGGGAAAGCTGCCCGTGGCCCTCAACCTGCCGCGCATTCCCGGCGGCGAAGTCTCGGGCGAAGCGCTGCAAATCGGGGCGAACGTCACGGGCTGGAAGCAGGGCGACCGCGTGGCGGTGCAGTCAAACCTATTCTGTGGCGAGTGCGAATTCTGTGTGCGCGGCGATGAATCCATTTGTCTCCATGGCAAGTTGCTCGGCGTGCAGCAGGACGGCGGGTTTGCGGAGCGGGTTGTCGTGCCCGCTTCCGCTTTGGTGCGCCTGCCCGAGGGAGTTGATTTTGCGGCATCCGCTTCATTGACGCTGGCGGGCAGCACCGCCATGCACATGCTGACGCGGCGCGCGCCGGTGCGGCAGGGTGATTGGGTCCTGGTCATTGCCGGCGCGAGCGGCGTGGGTTCGGCCGCCATCCAAATTGCGAAGGCTCTCGGCGCCTATGTCATCAGCACAGGCTCCACCGAGGCGAAGCGGCAATTCGCGCTGGGCCGCGGGGCGGATCATGTGATCGACAGCTCGGTGGAGGATTGGCCGGCCGCCGTGCGCAACATCACGAAAAAGCGCGGCGTGGATGTGATCGTGGAGCATGTCGGGGGCGACGTGCTGGCGCGCTGTTTTACGTGCCTGGCCCGGGGCGGATCAATCGTGACATGTGGGGCCACCGCCGGGCGGGAGGTCACGCTTTCGCTGTGGCCGCTCTTTGTCAAAGAGCAGAAGCTCATCGGCAGCTACGGCCGCAATCGCCAGGACATCACCGCCACTTTGGAATGGCTAGCCGCCGGCAAACTCAAACCCGCCATTCATCAATCTGTTCCGCTCGAAAAAACACGTGACGCGTTCGACGCCCTGCGCGCCCGCGCGGTAATCGGAAAAATGGTGGTGACGGTCTGAGATTGTCAGGGGGTGAGGGTCTGGACCTCGATGCTTTTAAACAAGCTGGCGCCGCGGAATGTCCCAACGCTCACCGTGCCGTTTCTGAGGGTGGCGTCCTCCACGCGGCACACTTCCTCGTAATTGCAGCGCACGCTCAGCGTGCCGCCCTCGGCGCGAAATTCCATTTCAAAAAAATCGTCGTGCTTATTCTCGGTGCGCGCGGAGATCAAGTTCTTCCAATGGCCATCTGAGAACATGCCAATGCCGAAGGAATCGCCGCCGTTGAACCACGCCGTATAGCTGTGACCGGGGCCGCCGCGCAACGTTAGCCCGCAATTTTGGCCGCTCACTTTTTTCACGCGCACGCGGAGGGCGACGTCGCTCCCCGAAAAATTCAACGGCAGCGTCGTCGAATCGATCCGCAGCACGCCCTGGTTCACCGACACTTTGCCGGAGGCCACATCGGCGTTGTTGGCGCGGCCGTAGACGCGTCCTCCGTCAAACACAGTCCGCCATCCATTGGTCCCGGCGGGCGGGGCTTGCGCGGAAAACCAATCGGCGCGTTCCGCCAGGGCCTTTTGGACGGCTGCCGCGGAGCGGGTTTGCAGGCTGGTCCGCTCCGTTTCGGTCATCAGTGTTTCGTCCGCCACCTCTTTCATTTGTTTGACATAATCTCCGTAACGCGCCATGGCCTGTCCTTCGGTGATGTCTTTGCCAAACACCAGGCGCGCGTGGCCGACGAGGGTGTCGCCAGGCTTGGCATCCACGCCGAAAAAGCTGAGATAAAACGAACCCAGCTTGGCTTCCTCCTGGGCCATCGAAACGGCGAAACAATCGCTGGCCGGCGCCATGATCAGGGCGGTGACTCCGGTTTTGGGATCTTTCTTGTAGCCTAGCGGCGCTTCCAATCCGCCGCGCATCGACCAATCCATGGGGTAAGGAGGGTATTTCCAGCGCCCATCCGTAATAATTGACAGCACCTCTGTGTTCGCGGGAAATAATTGCATCGCTCCGTCCTCGGGGCGCGCTTCGACAAAACCGGGATGGCCCGCGCCGCCCATTTTAGCGTAGGCCTTGGCGACGGTGAAATCGCGGAAGTACGAGCCCAGGAAAAGTTCGAAGTGATGCAGGTTGGTTTGCGGGCAGAAGAAGAGCGTCAGATCCAGCGTGTCGGCGCTGCTCCAGTGGTAAACGGTGGAGAAGGCAAACGGACGATCCGGCGCGGCGAGCCATTCCAACTGCGCGTCGCCGTTCTCGCGCACCCGGCCGGTATGCGGCCATTCCCAGGAGCCAAAGCCATAGCGCCGTTCCCGCGTCAAAAAACGGTAAGGCACAAGCAAACCATTGCCCGAGTCGATGGATGTTTCCGGGTGGAGAAACGTGACCGGCGCCAGCCCGCGGCCCGCGCCGTCTTTTTTCAGGCTGCCCCTGACGACGCCGGTGTCGAACGTCAGTTGGTCGCCGCTCACCTGAAATGATAAAGACTCACTTCGCAGATTCGACGCGCCGACGAGGAACGCCAACGCGCACACTATACGCACGAGAGGTTGCATCAGCCGACGTTTAGGGAACATGGCTTGATTTGTCAATAAAACCCATGCCGATATCGCGAGTGTTGATGGCGTCGGATTTCATTACAAAGTGCGTTACTCAAGTGTCGGAAATTACATCCTTCTATCCTTCAGTTGTTTGTGAAGAACCAAGCTGACCCTAAGAATCTACATACGTCGGACTTTTTTGCAGCCATGCGGCGGATTGCGCGACGCCGGGCAAGCTCTTCTTTTTATTTGGCATTGTCACAACGCGACTTACGCAAAATGGGAGTTAGGAGGCCGCCGCTGGCATAAATCTTTCTATAGGAGCCATGTGCCTGATTTCCAGTGATTTTTTAACCGACCGCTAGTTAAAAAAACCAAAATAAACACCCGCCTGTTCGGCGGGTGTTTTTTATTTTCGAGGGCCGTAGTTTTTAAAGCGCATCCAGAGCAGCATCCCGAATCCCATGACGAGGAGGACGCTCACCCCCACCGGCCCGCTCGCGCGCGACGCCGGAAACAGCGCCACCGAGCCCGCCGCCATCGCCGGGCCGCTGCCGCTGCCGAGTCCAATGGCTGCTTCGTGAATCCCGCCGTGCTCGCTTTTCGCCTCGCCCACGTCCATCGAATAGAAAAGGGAGGAGTAATAGATTAGGCCCAAGCACCCTCCTAAAACCAGTTGCGATAAAATCAAGACCCACAAATTTCGCACGCTCAACATCAGGATGAAGGACACAATCATCGCCACAAATCCGAATCCCAAAAATCGAAACCGGTAATGCCAGCGCGGCCATAACCGCAGCAACATAAACGTCGCGGCCCGGGCGAACAGCCAGGTCGAACAGACGAATCCGGCCATCATCGGCCGAAATTGAAAATGTTCGGCCAGGCTGGGAATGGTGGACACCACCGTATTGACGACGAGGTACGCCATGGGATTGGTCAACCAGCCCATTTGCAAAAATATTTTCGCCGGAATGGGCGAACGATAGCCTTCGGCGACCACATGCAGAGCCGTTTGCGCCAGGTCGGCGCGCGCGGGCGGCTGATTCTCGACCTGTTTTTCAAACCAGCTCAGAAACAACATCACTCCCACAAAAACTCCCACGGGCGCGAAAAACAAACTTTGCTGGCCAAAATGCTGCAACACCGCGCCACCCGCAAAATACGTGAGCGCGCCCGCCGCCGACCAGGAAATGCAATAGAGGCCCACGAGGCTTTGCAAACGGGCAGGCGGTTCGCCTTCGCTCATCAGCGCCTCCAAAGCCGGCCAGCAAAAGCACATCCCGAAATTTCCGATCACCACGAGCCCCAGCATCGGCCACGCTTGTTTCATCTGGCTGGCCGCGCCCAAAGTAAGGATCAAAATGGTGAGCCCGAAGCGAATGGAAAAAAAGTAGCCGAACCGATGCGCAAACCGGCCCGCCACGTATGACGCGGCGCAATAAACATAGCCCAGGGCCGCCGCCAGCATCAGGTTTTGCGTTTGCGAAAACCCAAATTTGTCCTTCGTCAGAAAGTAAAGGTAGTAAAAGAAAAAGGTCGTCGATCCTGACGTCAGCGCCGTAATGCCGAAAACGCACAACTTCAACGGACGGGAGCGAATGCAGGGATGGGAAACCGTTGGCATCATAAAACGAAACACCCGCTCAATGACGTGGTGTCATCGCGCGCCCGGCCCACCGCTTCGGAAGGAACTCATCCATGCCGCAGTGTCGAGCCTTGCCGTCCGAATTTAAAGCGGATTCTGCGCTTGCGGCCCATTCGCGGAGTTGGATAGGGTGGGGCGGTGACCCGTCATCGTTGTCTTCCCAGGTTTGTTTGGGTCCCTCTCTTGTTTTTTGCGCTGCACGTTCACGCGCAGACCAACGCTCCGCTCGTGCCGTTGGGCGAGAATGTCTTTCAAATGGGGACTGTTGTCCTCGACAAATCCGCTCATTCCATTAGCTTCCCGGCAGAGGTGTGCTTGAATTCCGGCCTGGCGGAATATCTCCTTGTCACCACCAACGGCAAAGCATACGAAAGCCTGCTTGCCACCTCTGCCCAGCCATACCACATTCATCTCGCCATGCTCTTGATCGGCGCCAAAGGAACCGCGGACACACCGGCGTTGCGTGATTTGCCCAGCGCGCCGTTTCATGTCAATCGCCCCGCCGGCGACACCAATCCCCCGCCGCCGGCGATTACAGGCGATCCATTCACGATCACACTGGCATTCACCAATGCGGGACGCGCCCAGAGCTTGTCCGGCGCCAACTGTTTTTTTAATCTGTCAACGAAAACGAATGCCGCCCCCGGCCCGTGGACTTACAATGGGTCGCGCGTGGCGCGGGGAACTTTTCTGGCCCAGCGTGAGGGATCCATCGTCGCGTTGATCGACGATCCTGACGCCTTGGCGAACAATCCGCGCCCCGGCCACGACAATGATCAAATCTGGCAAATCAATTCCAATAGTCTCCCGGCCCTGCACACGCCGGTGGCTGTCACATTTAAATTAATCCCATGAAACGTTTTTTACTTTCCCTTTCGGTCGCGGTTTCCGTTGTCGCCACTCCCGCGTGGGCGGGGGATATTTCATTTCGGCACGAAGTCGAGCATGCCATCGATCACGGCTTGGATTGGTTGAAAGCCCATCAAAACGCCACCAACGGCTCATGGTCCACGCCGGATCAGCCGGCGCTCACCGCGCTTGCGCTCACCGCTTTCATGGGCGATCCCTCGCTTGGGTCGAATAGCATTTCTCCAGGTGTGCAGCGCGGTTATGAGTTCATTCAAGCCAGCGCGAAGCCCGATGGCGCCATTTACAACAAGGGCCTGCAAAATTATAACACGGCGCTGTGCGTGATGGCCTTGGTGGCGGCGCGCAATCCCGCTTACGCGCCGCAGATTCTGCGCGCCCGCCAATGGCTTCTCACCCAGCAAGTGGACAGCGGCGGGGTCGGTTATGGCGATCATGGCCCGCATTCGGACATGAACAACACGTTCACGGCCCTGGAGGCGCTTTATTACAGCAAGCCTCTGGCTGCGGATAAATCTCTGGCCGGCGCGAAAGATCTCAATTGGCCGGCCGCCATTCACTTTATCCAATCCTGCCAAAACCTCGGCGAGGATGCCAAGAATCGCGGCGGCTTCATTTATGACCCCACCAGCTCCAAGGCGCCTGCCGTTACCAACGCCTCGGGCAAGGTCGCCCTTCGCTCTTATGGCTCCATCAGTTACGCCGGGCTTCTCAGCTATATCTATTGCGACGTGCCGCGCGACGATGCCCGGATCACCGCCGTGTATGATTGGTCGCGCGATAACTTCACCCTCGACGAAAATCCCGGCATGGGCCAGCAAGGCCTCTATTATTACCTGCACCTGATGGCCAAGGCCCTCACAATTTATGGAACCGATCGGCTCACCTTGCAGGACGGACGTTCCATTGACTGGCGGCACGATTTGGCCATGAAACTTTTGAACCTGCAACAAACCGACGGCTCCTGGTCCAACCCCAATAATCGCTGGTGGGAGCACGACCCTGCGCTCGTCACGTCCTATTCATTGCTCTCCCTGGAAATGCTCCACGATAAACTGTAGCCGCATTCGACCCCATCCACCCACATGAAGATACCGTCAACCATCGCCCTCGTTCTTGTCCTGCACAGCGTGTCCGCCGCCGATTGGCCCAATTGGCGCGGGCCCAATCATGACGGCATTTCCGCCGAAACCGGCTGGAAAGCGGAATGGCCCGCGGACGGCCCGCCGCAGCTTTGGAAAACATCGGTTGGGACCGGGTTCGCCTCGTTTGCCGTGCGCGGCGGGCGCGTGTTCACGATGGGCAATGCCAGCGACGCTGACAGTGTGTATTGTCTCGACGCCGACACGGGCAAGGTGATCTGGAAATATTCCTATCCGTGCGCGCTCAATCCCATGATGTATGAGGGCGGCCCGAGCGCCACGCCCGCCGTGGAGGGCAATCACGTTTACACGCTGAGCAAGCTGGGCGATCTCTTTTGTTTGACAGCCGACGCGGGCCAGGTGGTCTGGCAAAAGCATCTGGCGGCGGACGCCAAGGCGGAGGCGCCGAATTGGGGCTTCGCGGGATCGCCGCTGGTCGCGGGCGACTTGTTGATCCTCGACGTCGGAGGGCAGGGGATGGCCGTCAAGAAAGATTCGGGCGAGATCGCCTGGAATTCCGGCGGGTCCGGCTCCGGTTATTCCTCTCCCGTGCCCAGCTCCGTCAACGGCGTCGCCGCGGCGATCATTGTGCTGGCTGATGAAGTGGCTGCGCTGGACGTGAAGACGGGTAAAAAGCTCTGGGGCCAGTCCTGGAAGACAGAATATGACATCAACGCCGCGGACGCGGTCGTCGCCGGCCCGCAAGTGTTTGTCTCTTCCGGCTACGGCCACGGCGCGGCGGTCCTGCATTTGTCCGATGGCGCGGTGGTCTGGCAAAATAAAAAAATGCGCAACCACATCAATTCCTCGGTGGCGCTCGACGGTTATGTGTACGGCATGGACGGCAACGCCGGCTCGACCACGCTCACGTGCCTCGAACTGGCCACGGGCAATGTGAAATGGACGCGGCCCGGGCTCGGCGGGTCGCTCATGATTGCTGACAAGAAGATTATTGCCTTGAGCGAAAAAGGCGAGCTGGTCATCGGGGAGGCTTCGCCCACCGCTTTCCAGCCGCTCACGCAGGCGCAAATTCTCGGCGGCAAATGCTGGACCACGCCGATCCTGGCCAATGGCCGGATCTTCGCGCGCAATGCGCGGGGCGATGTCGTCTGCCTTGATGTAAGAAAAAAATAAGAAACCGCACCGCGCGAGGCGCGCCGCAGGGGATTTCCCCTCGGCGCGCCCTTTTTTTGTCCGCATAAGAAATTTGTAAGAAGATTTTCTTCTGGCGGAAACGCAGCTCACTAATTCGTCCAAAGCGCTCAATTTCCTACAGGATTTTTCTGTCACGAATCGCGCAGGGCCCGGCGCCGCGCTCCTGCGCTCCGGTTTTTCTCCCCGGCGGCGCCGCGGTGGCATTGGGCGTGCTTAAACCGGTTGTCGTGCAAGTGTCCGCCCATCGGCTGCCATCGACGCTCCGGCTGCGCGGAGCCGCCGCTGCAGCGATGATAGTCAACAAAAAGACTTGTCACTCATGAAAAAAATAGAAGCGATCATTAAACCATTCAAACTCGACGAGGTGAAGGAGGCTCTGGGAGACATTGGCATCCAGGGCATGACCGTCATCGAAGTCAAGGGGTTTGGCCGCCAGAAGGGCCACACCGAAACGTATCGTGGAAGCGAGTACACGCTCGATTTCCTCCCCAAAGTAAAAATCGAAGTCGTCGTCGAGGACACCCTGGTGGAGTCGGCGGTGGACACGATCGTCAAGGCTGCCCGCACCGGAAAGATCGGCGATGGCAAGCTCTTCATTTCCACCCTGGACGAAGTCGTTCGCATCCGCACCGCCGAGAAAGGGGCCCTTGCCGTGTGAGGCTCACCGGCCCAACCAGCCATTAAAAAAAATCACCGAAGAAAAAAAGATATGATCAAAAAACACATCGCTCAACTCATGACAGCCTTGCTGCTGTTTTCCGCTTCAGGCCTGGCCTGGGCCGAGGACACCAATGCTCCCGCTGCGGCTCCCGCGGCTGCGCCGGCCGCCGCCCCTGCGGGCCCCACCCCTGATGCCCAGGGTTACAACACTGGCGCCGCCTCAGATGCCGCCGATGCCAGCAACACGGCGATCCTCCTTTCCGCCCCCTCGGATTTGAGCGATGCCGACAAGAAGGACACCAACAAAGTTGCCGCGTTCAACGCCGCCAAAAAGGCGTTTGACGACCAGGCCGCGCAGATCAAGCTCGAACCGATGGCGGTGCGAGCCTTGGATTCCGTGGGCCATAATCGCGTGGCGATCAACTTCATGTGGACGTTGATCACGGGCTTTTTGGTGATGTTCATGCAGGCGGGTTTCGCCTTGGTCGAAACCGGTTTGTGCCGCGCCAAGAATGCGGGCCACACCATGGCCATGAACTTTATGATTTACCCCATGGGCATGCTGGGCTTCTACATTTGTGGATTCGCCTTCATGTTCGGGGGAGCATCCGCCGGCCTGGCGACGATGGGCAATTATGGCGGCTTAAACCATGAGCTGGGCTTCCATATTGGAGACAAGTTTATCGGCTTGCTCGGTTGGAAGGGCTTCATGCTGCAAGGCGCCGGTTACGACACCGCCGCTTTTGCGCTGTTCCTTTTCCAGATGGTGTTCATGGACACCACCGCGACGATCCCAACGGGCGGCGCGGCGGAACGATGGAAGTTCTCGGCTTTCATGATCTACGGCTGCTGCATCGGAACCATTATGTATCCGCTGTTCGGCAACTGGGTCTGGGGCGGCGGCTGGCTCTCGCAACTCGGAGCGCTTTACGGCATCGGCCACGGCCATGTTGATTTCGCCGGCTCCTCGGTGGTGCATATGCAGGGCGGCGTGATCTGCCTCATCTTCTGCTGGCTCATCGGGCCGCGCTACGGAAAATATGATGCGCAGGGCAAAATCGTTCATCCGATTGTCCCGCATAATATTCCTTTCGTCATGCTCGGCACGTTCATCCTGGCCTTCGGCTGGTTCGGGTTCAACCCCGGCTCCTCCCTCGCCGGCACGGAACTCCGCATCGCGGTGGTGGCAGTCAATACGATGTTGGCCTCGGCCACGGGCGCGTTGGGCGCCACGCTCTGGATGTGGTGGGTGCGCACCAAGAAGCCCGATCCGTCCATGATGTGCAACGGCATGCTGGCGGGCCTGGTGGCGATCACTTGCCCGTGCGCGTTTGTGAGCGCCGGCGGCGCTTCGCTCCTCGGCTTGATCTCTGGCATCCTGGTGGTGGAATCGGTGTTCTTCTTTGACAAGATTGGCATTGATGACTGCGTGGGAGCCATTTCCGTCCACGGCGTCAACGGCGCCTGGGGCTGCATTTCCCTCGGCTTGTTCGCCGACGGCACCTACGGCGAAGGCTGGAATGGCGTCGCGGGCAAAGTCACCGGCCTGTTTTATGGCGGCGGCTTCGGCCAGCTCGAAGCGGAAATCATCGGTGTGGTGACTTGCTTTGTCACCCTCTCGGTGCTTTCGCTCATTGTTTATTATGCGGTTGAAATGATGGTCGGCAACCGCGTCTCGCTGGAAGACGAAATCGAAGGCCTGGACATTCCCGAAATGGGCGTGCCCGGCTATTCCGGCATGGTGATGGACAAGGCGTCCGAAACCCCCATGCCTCACGGCGCCGGTCACGGCTCGCCGAAGTCAACATCTGTGACTTCCTAAATTCACCGCCGCGCGGAGGCGTCAATCTCCGCGCGGCGCTTGCAAAAAAACTCAACTTGAAAGAATAAATCCAATGCAACTTATAAATCAGATCTTGTGCAGTGTTCTGGCCCTCGGCGCCGGTGGCGTGATTGGGCTCGTCTTCGGAGCCATTCAAGATGCGGCCGCCCGCAAAAATCAGGCGCTGCAAACGGAAGGCAAATTAACCAATGGCTGGGCCGTGATGCCCGGTTCGATGCGCCGCACGGCCTATCTGCTGATGGCGCTGGCCCTGGTGCAAGTCGTGTTCCCGCTCGTCTTTAACAATGGGTACCAATGGTGGGTGTCGGGCGGCGTGGTTTTGGGCTACGGCGCCATGCTGTATCGCAAATTGCGCCAGACCATGCAGCAAGTCCGCGCCAATTAAAGCTCGCTTTTCGCGCGGTTTTTTCAGAAGAGTTCCGCGCGCTTTCAAACGGCGTGAGCCCCTGGTTCACGCCGTCTTTATTGCAACCATGCCTTGAATATTGTGGATGCCTCAACCATTCCGGCCTCGATCCCTCCGGCCCTGCTCGCGCCCTTTGTGTTGCTCCTCGCGCTCATTGCGCTGGGGCCGCTCTGGTTTCCCGGGTGGTGGGGGCGCCATTATCCGAAGGTCGCCTGCGGCCTCGCGCTGTTTGTGGCGCTCTGGTACGGCTTCGGCCTGCACATGGGCCATCGCGTGCTGGAAACGGCGCATGAATACTTCAGTTTTATCGCCCTTATCGGCTCCCTCTTCGTGGTGTCGGGCGGCATTCATATCACGGTGAAGGGCGAAGCCACCCCGCGCGCCAATGTGCTTTTTCTTCTTATTGGCGCCGTCGCGGCCAACTTGCTGGGCACCACGGGCGCGTCCATGTTGTTGATTCGCCCTTGGATTCGCCTGAATAAATACCGCATCACGGCCCATCACGTGGTTTTCTTCATCTTCATCGTGTCCAATGTTGGCGGCTGCCTCACGCCGATTGGCGATCCGCCGTTGTTCCTGGGCTACTTGATGGGCGTGCCGTTTTGGTGGACCGCCTCGCGTTGCCTGCCGGCGTGGGGCGTTGGGGTGGCGTTGTTGCTCGCCATGTTTTATTTTGTGGACCGCAAAAATTTTGCGCGGGCCTCGGCAGCCGTGCGCGAAAAGGAAACGGCCTCCGAGCATTGGAAGTTTGAGGGCTTGAAAAACCTGTTTTTCCTCGCGGTCATTCTCGCCTCCACCGCCGTGAAGAACCCGCCGTTTTTGCGCGAAGCTCTGATGATCGCGGCCGCCCTGGGATCCTATTTCACCACGCCCAAGCCGATTCACGAATCCAATCATTTCCACATGGATCCGGTGAAGGAAGTTGCCATCCTCTTTATCGGCATCTTCGGCACGATGATTCCGGCCCTGGACTGGCTGCAGGCGAATGCTTCGCTGCTGCAATCGCCGGCGCCGGCCTTTTTCTACTTTGGCTCGGGCACGCTCTCCAGTGTGCTGGATAATGCGCCGACCTATCTCTGTTTTCTCAAGGCCGTTTTCGGCCGTTTTGTGGCTCCGAATCTGGCGGGGACGCCCGGCGGGTTGACCGACCAAATGCAAGTCGCCTACATTATCGCCAGCCCCAAGCTCGCCACGTATCTGGTGGCCGTGAGCGTGGGGTCCGTGTTTTTCGGCGCCAATACTTACATCGGCAACGGGCCCAATTTCATGGTCAAATCCATCGCCGATCATCAAAAGGTCCATACCCCCAGTTTCCTGGTTTACATCTGGAAATTCACGCTGCCCTTCATGCTGCCCATGCTGCTGGTGGTCTGGCTTTTATTCTTCAAATCCTGAGGGCGCCGGGTTTCGCCTCGCACGGCAATCAGTCCCGTCCCCGGTGGCGTCGTGCTTTTATGCTGGCGTAAGCTGTCGGCGGACACGAACTTGCTATTATCGCTTTCGGGCTAAAAACATTGATCGACCGTTTTGCGGGACAGCGCTCCGCCTTGCCGCCGCTCGATGTGCTGGCTTCGTCCGCCTCGCCCAAGGACACGCTGGAAAATCGGTTGAATTGGCTGGTCGATGTGGTGCGGTGGATTCGCCGGCCCGGTCATGACGACGCCCCCAGCAGCTCGCCCGAAATCCAAATCCAGGAGGGCCGCTTGCGCCGCCTCCTCGACGTGCTGGACCGCAATCCGGCCTGGAAAAAAAGCGTCGCCCAGACTTTGCGCTCCATCATCCGGGAAACCAGCGCGCTCGAGTTGTTCTCCGAAACCGGGTTGCCGCGCCAATCCGGCCTCCTGGCCGAAATCAGCGAGCGGCTCGCGCGCAAATTATTGCCGCCGCCGGGCTCCGCCGAACTCGGCATTCTTTTTGACCGCCTTTTCCCGCATCCCCGCGATGACGCTTGGATTGAGTCGCTGGATGAAACGACGTTGCGGCGCTTCCGCGACCTGCTGGAATTTGAGATCGCGCCCGAGGAAGCCGGCTGGAATGTCCTTTCCGATGAGCTGCAAGACGCCCTGTTCCATCTCGCCGCCCAATTGAACGTCAGCGGCTGCTCCGCCGCCATGCGCGCGCGCATCAAGCATCAGCGCATCCGCGAACTGCCTTTTTTCAAATTCAGCGGGTCATTGCAGACCTTGCTCGCGGCGCGCGAAGCCGGGGACCAGGAAACGTTTCTCGCGGAATTAAATCATTTGCGCGGCTTGATTGAATCTTCGCACCGGGCCGCGGAGGAGGTTTTGCGCCACCTGGAAAACCTCGGAGTCAGCACGGAAGTGGTTTACCAACTCGCCTTCATCGAGGCCTCGCTGGCCCGCTTTGAAACGCTGTTGGAATTGAATTTTAACGGCGAGCAATCCCTCGCGCGGATCGCCGCGTTCGTCGCCGCCCTGGTGCGGGAAAATCGCGCCCAGGAAAGCGTGGTGGAGCTGATGCGGGAGAATTTCCATTTGTTGACACGGAAAATTCTCGAGCGCAACGCCGAGACGGGGGAGCATTACATCGCGCGCACGCGGCGGGAGTATGGCGAGATGCTGCGCAGCGCAGGCGGCGGCGGTGTCATCATGGCCTTCACCACCTGGATGAAGCTCATTCTGCTGGGCTGGCATCTGCCGGCGCTCATGGAAGGCTTGGCGGCGTCAGTCAACTACGCCGGCGGCTTTGTGGCCATCCAGCTCACCGGCTCGACGCTCGCCACCAAGCAGCCGGCCAACACGGCGCCGGCGCTGGCGGCGCGCATGCACCAGGTGCGCGAGCCCGAGGCGCAGGAGGCGCTCGTCAATGAGATTGTGTATTTGATTCGCTCCCAGTTCGCGTCGATCGTGGGCAATCTGGCCCTGGTCGCGCCCACAATGCTGGGTTTGCATTTTGTGATTCTATGGTTGACGGGTGAGCCGATGATGGCTTCGGCCAAAGCTCCGCGCCTGATTCATTCCCTTTCGATTGCCGGCCCGAGTCTTTTTTACGCCGCTTTCACGGGCGTGCTGCTCTGGGCTTCCAGCATGGTCGCGGCATGGGCGGACAACTGGTTTGCCTGCCACCGCATTGGAGAGGCGCTCGCGACCGATCAACGCCTGGTGCGCACGTTGGGGACGACGCGCGCGTTCCGTTTCGGGCGCTTTTGGAAGAACAATGTCGCCGGTTTGGCCGGCAACATTTCTTTTGGCTTCATGCTGGGATTGATTCCCGAAATTGCGGCCTTCGCCGGGCTCCCGCTGGACATCCGGCATGTGACACTCTCCTCCAGCATGCTCGTGGCGGCGGCCGCCTCGCTCGGTTCCGGCGTCCTGGCGACCTGGCCGTTTTGGGCTGCGGTTTTGGGCATTGCCGGCATCGGGTTGATGAATGTGGGGGTCAGCTTTTCCTTGGCGATGTTTGTGGCCATCCGCGCCCGCGGCATTGAATCCCCGGAACGCCACGCCATCTATCGTGCGCTGGGGCGCCGTCTCTGGCGCGAGCCCTTCAGTTTTCTATTCCCCGTCGGCCGCGTGTGTAACCCGCCTGCTGAAAGTTCGTTGCGCGCCCCCGTCAGCGCGCCTTAAGCCGTCCCATGGCCCTGCCGATAATAGGGCAGGCCCGTCTCTTAACTGGCAAACCGTTCTCGTGAACTCTCGGTCGCCCCATCTCCGCCTGTGCTTAACGGGTTGGGCGATGTTTTGCCTGGCGCTCTCCGCCCTTGCTCTCGATCCCGCGCGCGCTCTCTCCCAATATAATTGCCGCACCTGGACGCGGCAGAACGGCTTGCCCGCCGACGGCGTCGCGGCGATTACGCAAACGCGCGACGGTTATATCTGGCTGGGCACCTCGCTCGGGCTGATTTCCTTCGACGGCATTGACTTCAAGCTCGCGGACATGAGCGCGGTTCCCAGCCCCATTGTGACCAGCTTGAGCGCTGCCGCCCGAGGCGGCTTGTGGTTTGGGGCCCAGCGTGGCGGCGTGGGATTTTGTGATGGCAAGACGGTGTCGCGTTTGCCGGGGTGGCCGGCCGAGGAATTGAATGTGCGGTCGATTTGGGAAGGGCGCCAGGGCGATCTCTGGATTGGCGCGGAAACGAAACTGGCGCGCTTGCGGGGCGGCAAGGTTTACGAGGAAATTGTGACCAACCAACCCAGCGGCATCGATCCTTATGATGCGCGGGGCCTCTTCGAGGATTCGCAGGGGCGGCTCTGGATCGCCACGACGCATCAGGGATTATATTATTTACAGAATGGCGTCGCGCACCGGCTTTATGCCGACGATGCGGCCGGCCCGGAAATGCACTGCGTGGTGGAGGATCAGGAGGGAAACATCTGGGCGGGCACGGACAAAGGTCCCTTGCGTTGGGACAAGAATTTGCGCCCGTTCCCCTTCACCACGCCGTGGTGGCCGGTGCGCAGCATGCTGGCGGATCGGCGCGGCGTGCTTTGGATGGGAACGATCAACGGCGGCTTGTTCCGCTACAAAAATGGCGAGGCCGAGCAATTCACGCAGGCCGATGGGTTGGCCGACGACGTCGTTCTCTCGCTGGCGGAAGACGCCAATGGCACGTTGTGGATTGGAACGCGCAGCGGCGTCAGCGAATTAGCGGACATCAAAATACCCACGTATGGCCGACGCGAGGGTTTGCCGGCGAAGATCAATGTGGATGTGTGCGCTTCGCGTCTCGGCGGGATCTGGGTGGGCACGAGCGAAGGGTTGGGCTATTTCAATGTCACCAATCTTTCCTACTGGCAGATTCCAACGTTGACCAACGATTACATTAGCCGCGTCTTTGAGGCCTCGAACGGGACAGTCTATGTGATTGACGGCTCGCATCGCGTGCAAACCATCGAGAACAACCAATCCGTGGCCACCAATAGCCCGGATGGCTGGCCGACCGCGTTCACGGAAGATTCTCAATCCCCGATTATCGCCATTTACGGGCGGCTTTATCGCATCCGCAATCGAAGATTCGAGCCCGTGAGCTTTCGCGGAATTGAGCCCGTGCTGGGACGGGTTTTCAATCTGGCGGTGACGCACGATGACGCGACGCTCGTGGCTTGCGATTTTGGCATTTGCCGCATCCAAGGCGGCGTCTTTCGTTTTTGGGGAAAAAGCGACGGGCTGCCCGATTCCAAGGTGACTTCACTCTGCGAAGATGGCGAGGGGACAATTTGGGCGGGAACGGAAAAAGGCCTCGGCCGCATCCAGAAAGGCGCCGCCAGCGCGGTCACGCAAAATGAAGGTTTATTTGACAACTTGATTTACGCCCTGGCGCCCGACCGCGAGGGCAATTTGTGGATGGATTCCAGCCGCGGTTTCATCAAGGCCAGCTTGCGCAACCTGAATGCCGTGGCCGACCGTAAAGCGCCGCGTTTGCAATGCGCGGGTTTTGGCGCGCCGGACGGGGTCAAGACGGCGGAACGCTTCCAACAGCAATTCACGGGCTGCCGCACGACCGATGGCCGCATTTGGTTTCCCACCGCGCAGGGTTTGGCGATGGTGGACGCGCGACGCTTGACAGTGGACGCGACCCCGCCCACGGCGTGCCTGCGCAGCATTCGGGTCAACGGGCGGGAATGGCCGCGGACGGATGCGGCAGTGATCCCGCCCGGGCGCGGCGAATTGGAGTTTCAATATGCCGGCCTTAATTACCTCGCTCCGCTCAAGATTCGCTATCGCTATCGTTTGAGCGGTTACGACAAGGACTGGGTCGAGGCCGGGGAACGCCGCGCGGCGTTCTACATGAACTTGCGGCCGGGCAACTACCAATTTTGCGTGCAAGCCTGCAATGAAGATGGCGTGTGGAATCAGGCGGGGGCCGCAACGTCCATCACGTTGCTGCCGCGATTTTATCAAACGACCTGGTTTAAGGCCTGGTCGGTCATTGTGCTGGCCGGGTTGCTGGTTCTGGCGGGTCGCATTGCGGTCACGCGCATCGATCGGAAGCAGCGCCGCCTCCAGGAAGATCGCGACAAATTGGAAGCCAAAGTGGAGGAGCGCACGCGCGAACTGCGGGGTGAAATCGAAGAGCGCAAACGCATGGAGCTGGAAGTTGCCCGCGTGCATCGCGAGCTGGTGGACGCTTCGCGCCTGGCGGGCAAGGCGGAGGTCGCCTCCAGCGTGTTGCACAACGTCGGCAACGTCCTCACGAGCGTCAATACTTCGGCCACGTTGTTGCGCGACCGCGTCCGCGAGCGCAACGTCTCGGACATCGCGCAGATTGGGCGGCTGTTGACGGAGCATCGGCACGATCTTGCCGCCTTTCTCGGCGCGGAAGGGCGCACCGAGCTCATGATTAAATTTGTGCACGGCCTGTCAACCGAAATGGAAAAAGAACAGGCGTTCCTGCTCTCGGAATTGACGGGACTCACCAAGAATGTCGATCACATCAAGAAAATTGTCGTGATGCAGCAAACAAATGCCCGCGCCGCCGCCGTGGCGGAAAAGGAATCGTTGCCCGCCCTCGCCGAGGACGCGCTGCGCATCCAGGCCGCCGCCCTGGAAAGCGCGGGCGTGCGGGTGCTGCGCCAGTTTGAGCCGATCCCCGAAGTGATGGTGGATCGCCATAAGACGCTGCAAATTTTGGTTAATTTGATCGCCAATTCCCAGCAGGCCCTCGCAGCCGTGGACAGTCGGGAGCGCGTATTGACGGTTCGCATCCAGCCCAACGGCGGCCAGTGCGTGCACATCGCCGTGACGGATAATGGCATGGGCATTCCGGCGCAGAACTTGAACCGCATTTTCGCGCACGGCTTTACCACCCGCAAGGATGGGCACGGCTTTGGGCTTCATAGCGGATTTCTCGCGGCGCGCGAAATGGGCGGGAACCTCACGGTCTATAGCGCGGGGGCAGATCTCGGCGCCACATTTACCTTGGAGATTCCCATCCCGGCGCAGAATGTTTGCGTTTGACTGCGCCCGCGTTATGTTGCGGGAATGAAAGTCAAAAAACTTGATCACACCCGGTACCGGGTGGATGACTTGGAGCGCACGGTCAAATTTTACCAGGACGTGCTGGGACTGACGGAAGTCAAGCGCAGCAAATCGCCGCGCGGCTCGGAATTGGTTTTTCTCAAAGCGCCGGAGAGCGATGAATTGATCGAGATTTGCTCGTTTCCTTCCAGCGGCCCCGTGCATGTGCAAAGCGATTTGACGCATCTGGCCTTTCTGGTGGACAGCCTGGACGAGTTCGGGCGCCATCTCACCGCTCTGGGGTTGAAATTCTCCGACGGCCCCACCCGCCAAGCGCACGGCGGCGGCTTCGCTTTTATCGACGCCCCCGAAGGTTACGAAGTGGAATTGATCGAGCGGCCCAAGACAAAAGAATTGGCCTAAATAATAACTTTGCTTGCGCGACGGCAACGCCGGTTTAAATTCCCTTAAAACTGAGGCACGTTCATGACACAAAAGACACGGATGTCCGTCAATTCCAGCAATGTGCTCGCCGTCATCATGGGCGGAGGGCAGGGGACTCGGCTGTTTCCGCTGACGCGCGACCGCAGCAAACCGGCCGTGCCGCTCGCCGGCAAATATCGCCTGGTCGATATTCCAATTTCCAACTGCATCAACTCCGGGTTGAAGCGGATTTATTTATTGACGCAGTTTAATTCCGCGTCGCTGCACCGGCACATTTCGCAGTCCTACAAATTTGACCAGTTCTCCAGCGGTTTTGTGGAAATTCTCGCCGCCGAGCAGACCTTCTCCGACACCTCGTGGTATCAAGGCACGGCTGACGCCGTGCGCAAGAATCTCGGCCATTTCCTGAACCACGATTTCGATTACCTGGCCATCCTCAGCGGCGATCAATTATATCGCATGGATTATCGCTCGCTGATTGCGCAGCACGCGGAATCCGGGGCGGAAATCACCATCGCCACGATACCTGTCAATCGCCATGCCGCCGAGGCGCTGGGGATCATGCAAATTGACGCGAACTCGCGCATTATACGTTTCGAGGAAAAGCCCAAGGATCCCGCGGTGCAAGCAAGCCTGGCCCTGGATCGCAGCCTGTACGGCCAGGTCGGCTTGCAGGGGGACGGCGAGTACCTGCTGGCCTCCATGGGCATCTACCTCTTCAATCGCGACGTCATTTTGCGTTTGCTGGACAACCAGCTCACGGACTTTGGCAAGCATATCATCCCCAATTCCATCGCCAGCCATCGCGTCCATGCCTATGTGTTCCAGGGTTACTGGGAGGACGTGGGCACGATCCGCAATTATTTTGACGCCAATTTGGACCTCGTGGCGGATTTGCCGCGCTTCAATTTCTTTGACATGGCGGCGCCGATTTTCACGCGGCCGCGCTTTCTGCCGGGCTCGAAAATCAACGGCGCGGAAATCAACCACGCCGTGATTTCCGACGGCTGCATCATCAACCATTGCAAGGTCAATCATACGATTGTCGGCATTCGCAGCCTCATTCATGAGGGCTGCCAGGTTTCCCGCTCGATCCTTCTCGGCTGCGACTATTACGAGTCCGAGCATTCGATCCAGCAGCACGAGGCCCGCGGCATGCCGCGCATTGGCGTCGGGCCCAACACCTTTATCGAAAACGCGATTGTGGACAAAAACGCCCGCATTGGCGCCAACTGCCACATTTCGCCCGCCGGCAAACCTGATAAAGTCGATCACCCGTTGTATTACATACGCGACGGCATTGTGATCATTCCCAAGAACGGCGTCATTCCGCACGGCACGGTGATCTAGCGCGCGGCGAATTTTAAAGGCTCGTCAAAATTCTTCCTTCCGTGTTATCCGTGTCGCGTGGTGAACCTCATTCGTGAACGCCGGCTGGCCGTGGCTCTCGTGCTCGGCTTCAGTCTCGCGCTCCAGGCCCAATTGCCGGTCGGCATCCAAGTCAAGGCCAACCCGCGCATTCCCATTTATCGCGACACTGCCCACGGACAGGTCATCGACGCGATGATCACGTTTCAAAGCGCCGCCAGCGCCGGCCGGCAGGAGATGCAGGTGCAGCAGTTTGACATGCGCACGTTCAAGGAGGGCGACACGAACCTGGTGCAGTTGCGCGCCCTGGCCCCGCAATGCGCCTTGAACATGGCCACGAAAGTCGCCTCCGATCCCGGCCCGCTGGAAATTTTCACCCCCACCACCAACCTTTACATTCAAGGCCGCGGGTTTTTTTGCGACCAGTCCCAGCGTCTCCTCATCATCTCGAATGACGTGGAGACCCGGATCGTCAGGAGCTTGCTCAAGGCTCCTTTATTTGGCGGCGGAACCAGCGCGGAAAGCGCCGGGCAAACCATCCGCATCCTGGCCGATTACTGCCATTTCGATTCGCTCTCCAACGTCATTGATTATGTCGGCCACGTCCGGGTGTTCGATCCGCAGGGCGATTCGGTGTCGCGCGCCTTGACGATTTACTTGACTACGAATAATGCCGTGCGCGGCATCCTGGCCCGGGATGAGGTCACAATTAATGTCACCAATCGCGGCCAGGCGACGGGCCGCCGCGCCTTCTATGCCGTCACCAACGGCTCCGAGCAGGTTTACCTGTCGGGCGATGCCGCCTGGCACAACGGCTTGGAGGAGGCGAAAGCCGAGGCGTTCACCTACGATTCCACCGCGCGCGTTTTGCATGCCGTCAAACATGTGCGCGTGCGCTGGCCGAATCCACCCAATGCCGCGACGACGTATGCGACGCTTTACTCCGATGCCGTGGTGTTGCAATGGCCGGCCACCAACGGGCCCATCGAAAGCATGACCGCGGACGGGAATGTCATTCTGGCCAACCAATCCGACCAGAGCCGCGCCACCGGGCAGCAGGCCGTTTACAGCCGCACCAATGGGTTCTTCCAAATTACCGGCGAGCCCGTGTGGTGGAATGACACCACCGAAGTGAAAGGCGATGCTCTTTCCGTGGGCCTGAGCAATCGTGTTTACCATGCCGATGGCCATGCCCAATTGCGGCTGCGCGACGCCGCCTCCACGAATCGGCTCCTGCAAATCGCGTGCGACCATTTGAATTTTCAAACCAACCTGGCCGAGTTTCATGATCATGTGATCGCCAAGTCATTTCAGAAAGGCGTCCTGGAAAACACCCTTACCTGCCGCCTGTTGACCGCCGATTTGGAGCAGGGAAAGGTTCGCACCGCCGTCGCGCACGATGGGGTGCAGGGCGAATCCGCTCCGGACGCTGCCGGCGCGAAGAAATCCATCCGTTGCGAAACATTGACGGTCTGGCGTTCGGTGGCGGCGAATGTGACAGAGAAGGTTGTGGGCGAAAAAAATGTGGTTCTCGAGCAATCCGGCGGAACAAGCGGCGCGCGCGATACGCTTACCGCCGACGTCGTCACCGGGCTTTTTGCGCCCGTGCCCAATCGTCTTGACCAAGCCATCGCCGAACGCCACGTCGTGCTGGATCAACAAAAGAACGGGCAAACGATTCATGCGGCGGCCGACCGCGCCGTCTATGTGGCGGGAACCAATGGGCAAATGACCTTGACCGGCCGTCCCGTGGCGCAGACCGACAAATTCCTCGTTTCCAATTCCGATTCCCTGATTTGGTCGCCGCAAAACAACGGTTTCCGCGCTCTGGGCCCGTACAAAATTGTTCCCTTCCCGAGCCGGAAGGAGCCATAATCGGCGCGCGTATGGCAACGCTTTTGACAACGGAAAACCTGGTCAAGGAATACAACGAGCGCCGCGTGGTCAATGGCGTTTCGATCCACGTCGGAGCGGGTGAAATCGTCGGCTTGCTGGGGCCCAATGGCGCGGGCAAAACCACGACCTTTAACATGGTGGTTGGCATCGTGAAGCCCGACGAGGGCGCGGTCGCCTTTCAAGAGAGCAAGATCACGCCGCTGCCCATGCACCAGCGCGCGCGCCTCGGCATTGGATACTTGACACAAGAGCCGTCGGTTTTTCGCAAGCTCACGGTCGAGCAGAATATTCTGGCCATCCTGGAGACGTGCTCCCTGTCCGCGAGCGAACGCAGTTTGCGCCTCAAATCGTTGCTGGACGAACTGGATTTGACCCGGCTCGCACGGAGTAAGGCGTACACGTTGAGCGGCGGGGAAAAGCGCCGCCTCGAAATCACCCGCGCCCTCGTGACCAGCCCCAAATTGCTTTTGCTCGACGAGCCGTTTAGCGGCATCGATCCCATTGCGGTTTACGAAGTGCAGAAGATTGTCCGCCGCCTCAAGGAGCGCGGCCTCGGCGTCCTCATCACCGATCATAATGTGCGCGAGACGCTGAAGTTGGTGGATCGGGCATATCTTATTTATCACGGGGCCATCGTTTACGAAGGCGGCGGCCCGGAAATGATCAACGATCCCAAGGCCCGCGAAATTTATCTCGGGCCGGACTTCAACCTCTAGCAACCCATGCAACGCGACACCCTCACCGTTGAGCGATTTTACACCGAGCGCGCCCCCAGCCTGGGCTTGCGCCTCGTAGCCGGCGCCACCGGACTCAAGCGCATCATCCGCGAGCCCACCGTCAACCGTCCCGGCCTCGCGCTGGCTGGATTCACGCGTTATTTTGCCAATCGCCGCCTGCAAATTATTGGCAATGCCGAGAAGTCCTTTCTCAAGACGCTTCCGCCGGAGGAGCGCCAGAACCGTTATTCCAATTTGCTATCATACAAAATTCCCGGCGTTATTTTCTCGCGCGGCCAATCTCCGGACCGCGTTTTCCTGCGCGAAGCGGAAAAAGCCCAGGTGCCAATCTTCGTCACGCCGTTGATTACGATGAAGTTCATCAATCTCGCCACCCTCGCCCTGGAGATGTTCTTCGCGCCGAAGGGCATGGAAATGGGCAGCATGGTGGACATCCTCGGCATTGGCGTGATGATCCGCGGCGAAAGCGGCATTGGCAAAAGCGAAAGCGTGCTGGCATTGATCGAGCGCGGTTACAGCCTCGTGTCCGACGATGCCACGCGCGTGACGTTGATCGATGGCCGCCAGATCATCGGCACGAGCCCAGAGACCACGCGCAATCACATGGAAGTTCGCGGCATCGGCATCATCAATGTGGCGTCGATGTTTGGCGTCCGCAGCATTCGCGGCGAGAAATCGCTCAACCTCGTCGTGACGCTCAAAACCTGGGAGGACGTTCCGGACGTCGATCGCGTCGGCATGGAACAGGAATTCGTCAAAATTCTCGGCGTGCCCATTCCGCACATCATCATCCCGGTTCGCCCGGGCCGCGATCTCGCGCGCTTGATTGAAGTGGCGGCGTTCCAGATCAAGCTGAAAAATGCCGGGCACAATCCTGCGAAAGAGCTGAACGACCGTCTCATTGCCCAGATGGCCGGCAGCCGGAAAATGTAGCCTATAATAGTTTTCCACGATTTTCATTGGCAAAGACACCCTTCGCCCTTCAACATAATTCGCTGATGAGCAGCGCCAAAAAGACGGGGGGCAAATCCGTCAGCCATCGCGAATTTACGGTTTTGAACAAGCAGGGCATTCACGCCCGGCCCGCTGCTTCCTTTGTCAAGATTGCCAACCGGTTCTCCTGCAATATTCTGGTGGAAAAAGACGGCGAGCAAATCAACGGCAAAAGCATCATGGGCCTCATGATGCTCGCCGCCGGACCCGGCAGCAAATTGACCGTGCACTGCGAAGGGGAGGATTGTCAGGAGGCGCTGGCCGAGTTGGAGGCGCTCATCAAGCGCAAGTTCGACGAGGATTGAATTTTTCCATGGCCTCCGATTTCGACATCAAATACGTCGCCCATCTCGCGCGCATTGCCCTCACTCCGGCCGAGGAGGAAAAGTTTGGGCAGCAACTTTCGCACATCATCGGCTACATCGAGAAACTGAGCGAATTGGACGTCACCAACATTGAGCCCACCGCCCACGCCGTGCCGCTCGTGAACGTCTTTCGCCCCGATGAAGTTCGGCCGGGTCTGAGCCAGGACGAGGCGCTGCGCAACGCCCCGGCGAAAGCCAACGGACTCTTTCTGGTCCCGAAAATCGTCGAATAACCATGCCTGCCGCCCTTCACGAGGCCACCATTTCCCAATTGGCCGCCCAATTGTCGTCGCGCCAAATCTCCGCGCGCGAGTTGATGCAGTCCTGCCTCAGCCAGATCGAGCGGGTGGACGGCTCCATCCATGCTTTTATTAGTCTTGACGGTTCCGACGCGCTGGCGCAGGCCGAGGCGGCGGACCGGCAGATTGCCGCCGGCGCGAGCTTCCACGAGAAGCCGCTGCTTGGCATTCCCATCGCCGTGAAGGATGTGCTGGCCGTGCGCGGGCAACCGCTCAATTGCGGCTCGAAAATTCTCGGCCAATTCATTTCCCCCTACGACGCGACGGTCGTAACCCGGTTGCAACAAGCCGGGGCGGTGGTTTTTGGGCGCTTGAACATGGACGAATTCGCGATGGGCAGCTCCACGGAGAATTCGGCATTTGTCACGACGCGCAATCCGTGGGACACCTCGCGCATTGCGGGCGGTTCATCCGGCGGTTCCGCCGCGGCGGTGGCGGCGCACGAATGCATTGCGTCGCTGGGTTCGGACACCGGCGGCTCCATTCGCCAGCCGGCGGCCTTGTGCGGCTGCGTCGGGCTCAAGCCCACCTACGGTTGCGTGTCGCGTTTTGGCTTGGTCGCCTTTGCCTCGTCCCTCGATCAAATCGGGCCTTTTACCAAAGATGTGCGCGACGCCGCCACGGTGCTGGGCGTTATTGGCGGACATGATGCCAAGGATTCCACCAGCGTGCCGCGTCCGGCGCCGGATTACCTGGGCGCCCTCAACGGCCAGATCAAAGGGCTGAGAATCGGCCTCGCGCGCGAATACATGATCGGCGGCCTGGACCCGGAAGTGGCGGCCGCCACGCATGCGGCTGTCAAGCAATTTGAAAAGCTCGGCGCGGAGATCGTGGAAGTTTCCCTGCCGCATACGGATTACGCCGTCGCCACCTACTATATCGTCGCCACGGCGGAAGCCAGCGCGAACCTCGCCCGCTTCGACGGCGTGCGTTACGGCCGGCGCGTGGACGGCGCGGATCCCGCCGACATGTATGCCAAGACGCGCGGCGCCGGTTTCGGCCCGGAGGTCAAGCGCCGCATCATTCTCGGAACCTACGTCCTGAGCAGCGGCTATCACGACGCCTATTATTTGCGCGCCCAAAAAGTCCGCACGCTCATTCGCCGCGATTTCCTCCAGGCCTTTGAAAAGGTGGATGCCATCATCACGCCCACCACGCCCACGCCCGCCTTCAAGGTCGGCGAAAAAGCCGACGATCCGTTGCAGATGTATCTCTCGGATATTTTCACCATCTCCTGCAACCTCGCCGGCATCCCGGGCCTCAGCCTGCCGTGCGGTTTCACCGCTTCGCCCAAACTGCCCATCGGCGTCCAGCTCCTTGGCAAACCTTTCGGGGAAGAAACCCTCCTCAAACTCGCCCACGCCTACGAGCAAGCGACCGCGTGGCATAAAGAGTCCGCCCCCGTTTAATTGACAATGCGCGGGGGCTCGTCGGCGGGGCTCGGCCAGACCAAATCGCGCCCCAGGAAAAAATTCGTGCCTTGCCATTTGGGAGGCAGCGGATTGCCGCCGTCGTCCTTGCCATCGCTCCCCACGGAATAAAGCAGAAGAGTCCCATCAGTCCGAAGACGGTACCGCAACTCTCCTCCATCCATATAATCTTTGGGAACTCGCTTCAAATATCGTGGGACCAACTCTGCCAAAGACTTTGGATATTTTCCTGTTTGCCGCCGAAAACGCTCGAGCGCAATGCCTGCGGTCATCATTTCGGACATGGTCTGCGCGCGGAATGCTTTTTGCACAAATCGCGTGATGGTCGGTGCGCTGGCAGCGGTTCCAAAGGCGCGGTTCCGAACTGGAACGTCCGGGTCGGGCGGCGTGGGCAGGATTTTTCCTTCGCTTTGCAAGGCAACGATGGACTGACCCAGCATCTCATCATAATGCCGCTCGTCGTCATACGACCAGGCCCATTTCCAAAGCCAAAAGCGGGGATAGCGATCCAGAAACGTTCCCGCTCCGGCGCCGGGATCCTGGACCGTTTTCTGCCAGATATTGGACAACCCGGGAATTTGGTCGAGGTCGTTTCGCATCCATTCCGGCCCGTTCGCGTTCCGGTAATTATGGAAAATAATTGGACTTCGCGCCCGTGTCATCTCCAGGCTTTTCCGCGCGCCCGGCAGCCAATCCATGGTTTCCCAGTCTTCCTGCAATTCGGCCAGTTGCTCCTCGGACCAGTCGGGAAACTGCAAGGCTTCCCAGTCATCGTTGAAGGCAATGGCGGCGCAAGCATAGCCTACGAGTTGGTAAACGATCACGGGAATTTCCCCACCGATCCGGGCCAGCCGCATTTCTGCGCGCAAGTCCAACAGGGCTTCGGAGGCGTTTCCGTCGTGCAGAGTGGCCAGCGCCGCCGCTTGCATCATGACGGTTGCCAGTTTAAGCGCCTCCAACGAGTCAATATTCGCATTGAGCCAACGGTAATCCACCTGCAAGTGAATGCCGCGCGCGAGGGCGCCGCGGAACCGCGCAATCTGGTCTTGCTCACCGGCCAGCGCCCCCTGAACCAACGGCCAGATATTGGTCGGCGGCTGCCCGTAAATTATTTGTTCGCGCAATTCCCGCTGACGCCAGGCCACGCGCGCCCGCCCTGGCCCCAGGGGTTTCATGGACGAAACTTCTCCATAGATGGATCGCGCGAGAGTACTGGCCTCGCGCACCATTCGGGCGGCCGCGATGGCGTCGTTGTCGGGCCAGACAGGCGCCAGCTGCTCTACCTCCAAAGTCTGGCCAGTGGCGCCGAGTTGCTGGCGGTAATGGGTCAAACGCGCCTTGGCGCCCCACCGCATCGTTCCAAAGAACAAGGCGATGATCAGGAGCGCCATCGTGACGGCCCAATACGCTGCAACTTTTCGTTTCATTTCCTTCCGCGAAGGATTCAGCCTTTTTCGGCTTGAAACTGGTGGCAATTTTCCAGCCGCTCCCACGTTTCCGCCGAGAGCGGCGCTTGGCGATAAACGGGCTCCCACATTGGCTCCGCGCTGCGTGAGCGGCGGGCGCGGGTTAGCCAATCCCGCCGCAAAGGTTCGGCGAGCAGCGCCAGATCGTTCGCCGCCATTGTGGTCTCTTCTTTTTCGCCGGTGGCGTGGCCGACGCCGACGTAAAATCCGGCCAGCAACAATGTCACCCGCAGCATGGTGCTGCGCGAATACGTCGGCATCGCGCACGGACGGGCGGGATCCAATTGCCGGAACAGATCGGCGAACAACGGCGCGCTCCACATCGCCGGATTTTTCGCCGGCGAGAAGGCGTCGAAGAATATCGCGTGCGGCGGCGGCTCCTCGCGCGCGGCGCGCACCCGCGCGGGGAAATCTCCGAGGCGCATTTCCCATGTGACGTTTTCAAAATGGGACCGCCCTTGCTCCAGCAATTCTTTTAATTGACGCTCGTAGCCGGCGATAAACCCCAATTCATCGGCATGCTCCAGCGCGAATTGCAACGGCCCCAGCGTCCGGTCGAAGCTGATGATCCGCAGCCGCGGCGCCAAATCGCGCGTCGCCCGCACCGCTGTCAGGACGTTCGCCGCCGACCCGAGGCCCACGTCCCAGATGACGAACTCGCCGGCCGACGCGGCGAGGCGTTCCCGCAGGTTCAATTGTTTGACATACAGCGCCTCGGCCTCGGCCACGGGGCCGATCACCGGATGAAATGTTTCGCGTTCCGCGACGGCGTGGATGCTGTGCGTGCCGTTGGCCAGCCGCACAATTTGGTAAGCTTCCTGCATCAGGCCGGAACTATCTCCTTTTTATCTTTTCCGCGCGATGGTAAATCTTCGCTTATGGAACCGTTGCTCAAGTGTTTGCAGGAAAACGCCGCCGTCACTGCCGGCCATCTCGCCCGCATGCTTAATCTGCCCGAGGCCGAAATTGCCGCGCGGATCAAAGCGTACGAGGCGGATCAGACCATTCTTGGCTATCACGCCGTTCTCAATGAGGAAAAGCTGGGCATCGACGCGGTGCGCGCGGTCATCGAAGTGAAAATCACCCCGGAACGCGGCGGCGGGTTCGACCGTCTCGCGGAGCGCATCGCCAAATACGATGAAGTCCGCTCGTGCTATCTCATGTCCGGCGGCTACGATCTGCTGGTGGTGGTTGAGGGCAAAAATCTGCGCAACGTCGCGCAATTTGTCTCCGAAAAGCTGGCGACTGTCCAGGGCGTCATTTCCACCGCGACGCATTTCATGCTCAAGCCTTACAAAGAGCAGGGGATTCTCGTCACGAGGGAAAAAAACGAGGAGCGCCTGGCGGTCAGCCCTTGAACCTGCCTGTCATGAAGAAGTTTTTTGCCGTGCTTCTGATCGTTTGGGCGGCCGCCGGTTGCGCCACCACCGATGCCACGATGCGCGCTTTTCTCGGGGAATCTTCCTCGGACCTCGTGGCCATCCTGGGCCGGCCGGACCAACAAATTCCCGACGGCCAAGGCGGTGAGATTTGGGTTTATACCGAGGTGCAAACCGCGACCGTCGAGCCCGAGCGCACGCAACCCGGCGAGATGTATGGCCTCAGCTCGGCGAATGATCCCCGCAACGCTTACAATGGTTACTCCGCGCGTTACGGACGCGCCGACAATAATTTTTCCCATCAGATTTCCCGCACGGTCTCGCAAAAATTTTACATTAACGCCGCCCACAAGATTTACCGCTGCGTCCGCGAATGAATGCCGCCGCGCCCATAGTGTTGGACCCTCCCGCCTGCGCCCTGGTTTTGATCGATCTGCAAAAAGGAGTTCTGTCCCGGCCTTTGGCGCCTTATTCGGCTGCGGCGGTGATGCAGAACAGCCGCGCGCTCGCGGAGCGTTTCCGTGCGGCTGGGGCGGCCGTCGTGCTGGTGAACGTGGGTTGGTCGGCGGATGGCAAAGACGCTTTGCGCGCCGCGGTGGATCAGCCTTTCGTGCCGCCGGTTGGCGGGTTCCCGCCGGATTTCATGGAGCTGGTTGATGGGCTGAAGCAACCGGGCGACCTCACAATCACCAAGCGGCAGTGGGGCGCCTTTCATGGCACAGAATTGGATTTGCAACTGCGGCGCCGCCGCGTCGAAACCATCGTGCTCGGCGGCATCGCCACCAATTTCGGCGTGGAATCGACGGCTCGCCAGGCCTGGGAGCATGGCTACGGCGTGGTGTTCGTGGAAGACGCGGCGAGTTCTCTGTCCGCCGAACTGCATCACTTCGCGTTTCAGAATATTTTGCCGCGCTTGGGGCGGATTACGCGCGCGGCGGACGTGTCGTTTCCGCCCGTTCAGGCGAAGTCGTAAACGACGACTTTTTTCACCAGCGGCTTGACCGCTTGCGCAACAAATTCCAGGTGTTGCGGGTGCGTCTGGTAATCGTCCTGGGCCTGCTGGCTGGTGAAGGTGATGTTCAGCGCCACCTGATACGTCTGTTCCACCACGGGACGGGCGCTGCCGGCCATTTTCCCGATGTGAAAATGCAAAATTCCGGGGATGCTTTTCAAAAATTTTTCGCCTGACGCCAGCACCTGATCCGCCGCGTGCGGTTGGGCGGGATCGGTCCAAAAGATCACAACGTGTGAAAACATGGGCCCGATTATTCCCGCCAAGTTCCCCAAAAACAAGTGTTACGGATTTCCCTTATATTTCGTCTCGCCTCAACCCGAATGCGCGCCGCCCCGACCCCTGCTAACTTCTTGCCTGACATGAACCAACGGCTTACGACGCCCACCGACGCGACCCGTCGCGATTTTCTCAAAGGCGTCGGCATGTTGGGCGCGGGAGCGATGCTGGCCGCCGCTGAATCCACCGCGCAAATCAAGGTCCCGGATGCGTCCGCTTCCGCCATTCCCCGCCGCGCGCTGGGCCGCACCGGCGCCCAGGTTTCCATTCTTGGGATGGGCGGGCATCATTTGGGCGACGTCAAGAATGTCGATGACGCCATCCAGATGATTCACGAGGCGTTGGACGCGGGAATCAATTTCTTTGACAACTGCTGGGAGTACTACAACGGCCTGACCGAAACGATTTTGGGGCGCGCGCTCAAGGGGCGGCGCGACGCGGCCTTCGTCATGACCAAGGTCTGCACGCACGGGCGCGGGGCGGACGTGGCCATGCGAATGCTTGAGCAGTCGTTGCGCCGCCTGCAGACCGATCATCTTGATCTTTGGCAAATTCACGCCATCACCTACGACAATGATCCGGATTTGGTCTATGCCAAGGGCGGCGTGCTGGAGGCCTTGGACCAGGCGCGCCAGCAGGGCAAGACGCGTTTTGTCGGTTTCACCGGGCACAAGGATCCCGCCTTCCATTTGCGGATGCTGGAGATGGGCTATTCGTTTGACACTGTGCAGATGCCGCTCAATCCGTTTGACCACCATTATCACAGCTTTGAGCGGGAGGTTTTGCCCGAGGCCCAACGCCGGGGGTTGGGCATTCTCGGCATGAAGAGCATGGGCGGCGGAGCCGATGCGGTCAAAAAGGGGCTCTGCCAGCCCGAGGAATTATTGCGTTACGCCATGAGCCTGCCGGTGGCGACCACCGTCAGCGGCATGGATTCGCTGGACGTCCTGCGCGAGAACCTGAAAGTGGCGCGAAATTTCCAGCCGATGACTTCGGCCGAGATGGAGGCGTTGCGCGCCCGTTGCGCCGCGACGGCGGCCGACGGGCGGTTTGAAGTTTACAAGGGGTCGTTGAAATTTGACAACCCGATGACGCGCCTGCCGCACGGGTTTCCCATTGATAAAGCGCAAAAAGAGGTCAAGACGATGTTTGAGCCGGCCAACGGAACCTGGGAGACACTATGAAGGGCGCATGCCATGAACGATTATCCACGCCGCGACACTTCGCATCAGCCGCGGCGCCAGTTTTTGCAAACCGCCCTCGCGGCCACGGGCGCGATTTTGGCGCAACCAGGATTTGCCCGCGACGCGGCGGAGGGCGGCCCGTTGCCTCTGACGCATCCAAATCCGGGAGGCATTCCGCAAAAGCCATTTGGCAAGACCGGCGAGCACGTTTCCATTCTCGGCCTGGGCGGGTACCATCTGGGCGCCATCACCTCCAGCGAGGACGCCGTGCGCCTGGTGCACGAGGCGATTGATTCCGGTGTGACCTTTTTTGACAACGCGTGGGAATATCACGAGGGGCGCGGCGAAGAGGCTTTGGGGCGCGCGCTGGACGGACGCCGTGACAAGGTGTTCCTGATGACCAAGGTTTGCACGCATGGCCGGGACAAGCATGTGGCGATGCGCCAATTGGAAGAATCGCTGGCCCGCCTGAAAACGGATCATCTCGACCTTTGGCAGGTTCACGAAGTGATTTACGAAAATGATCCTGATTGGCATTTCGCGGCCGAGGGCGTGATGGAGGCGTTGACCGAAGCGAAGAAGCTGGGCAAGGCGCGGTTTGTGGGCTTCACCGGCCATAAACATCCGTCGATTCATTTAAAGATGCTCGCACACGGTTATCCCTTTGACGCCGTGCAAATGCCGTTGAATTGTTTCGACGGGACGTATCGCAGCTTTGAGCGCGATGTGCTGCCGGACGCCCGGCGCCGCGGGATGGCCGTGTTGGGCATGAAAAGCCTCGGCGGCGACGGGCAGCCTTTATTGCATGGCCTGGTGACCCCCGAGGAGGCGCTGCGCTATGCCATGAGCCTGCCCGTCGCCACCACCATTTCAGGGATCGATTCGTTTTCCGTGTTGCGCCAAAACCTGGCGATTGCGCGCGCCTTTCAGCCCATGACGGAAGCGGAAATGGATGCCTTGCGCCAGCGTTGCGCTCCCTATGCCGCCGACGGTCATCTGGAACTTTACAAAACCTCCAAGCATTACGACGGAAAAATCGGGCGCGAACAGCACGGCTATCCCTCGCCCGAAGAGATGCCGCTTTAAAGTTTCACGCGAGCAACTCCTGGATTTCATCCCAGCTTAACGCCGCGGCAAATTGCTCTTCGCCGCTTACCGTGGCGGCAATAATTTCCCGCTTGCGATTTTGCAGCGCGAGAATTTTCTCCTCGATGGTGTCGCGCGTGATGAGTTTGTAGCTCGTGACCACCCGCGTCTGGCCGATGCGGTGCGCGCGATCCGTGGCCTGATCTTCCACCGCCGGGTTCCACCACGGATCGAAATGCACCACGGTGTCCGCCCCAGTCAAGTTCAGCCCTACGCCGCCGGCTTTCAGGCTGATCAGGAAAACAGGAATCGCCGGATTTTTCTGAAAGCGCTCCACGACAGCCGCGCGGTCATGGGTTGAGCCATCGAGGTAGCAAAATTCAATGCCGTCTTCCGTCAAGCGCTCCTGCAACAGCGCCAGCATGCTGACAAATTGGCTGAAGACTAAAACGCGATGGCCGCCATCCACCACTTCCTCCAACAACTCGCCGAACAGGTCCAGTTTCCCGGAAGCGGTGGCCGGATTCACATTTTCCAACTTGAGCAGGCGCAAATCGCAGCACACCTGGCGCAGGCGGAGCAACGCTGTCAAAACTACCATTCGGCTTTTCGCCAGTCCCTGTGCGCCCACGGCCGCCAGGACTTCCTTGCGGCTGGCCTCGATGACCTGTTGATAGACCTGCCGCTGCTCGGCGGTGAGTTCGCAGAAGGACACTTGCTCCAACTTGGCGGGCAAATCGGCGGCGACTTCTTTTTTCAGCCGGCGCAGCATGAAGGGGCGCAGGCGCCGCGCCAAACGCGCCTGGGCGGCGCCGTCTTTTTCGCGGGTGATCGGCAATTCGTAGCGGTCGCGGAAATCCTGCGCGTCGCCGAGGTATCCCGGCATGAGAAAATCGAAAATCGACCATAGATCGAGCACGGAATTTTCCATCGGCGTGCCAGTCAAGACGAGACGTTGCCGGGCGGCGACGCTTTTCACGGCCTGCGCGTTTTGCGTTTGCCGATTTTTGATGTGCTGCGCTTCGTCCAGAACAATGGTGTCGAATTCGAGGGTCTTGTAGCGGTCGGCGTCGCGGCGCATCAACCCGTAACTGGTAATCGCCAGGTCGCAAGCGGGGAGTTGTTCGAAGAGGCGATGCCGTTCGGGGCCGTGCAATGCCAGGACTTTCAAGTCGGGCGTAAATTTCTGCGCTTCCGCCACCCAATTGAAAATAAGCGTGGTCGGACAAACGATCAAAACGGGCGCCAGGCCTGATGACGCGCGGCGCGCCCATTGCAGAAAGGCCAGAGTTTGCAGCGTTTTGCCCAAGCCCATTTCGTCCGCAAGGATGCCGCCGAAACCATTTTCCCGCAGGAACCGCAGCCAGGCCACGCCTTGTTTTTGGTAGGGGCGCAGGACCGCCTCCAGAGAGCCGAGCGGCGGGCATTCCAGCTTGGTTTCACCGCTCTGGCGCGCGGCGCGTTCCCGCCACGAAGCCGGGGCGGTCACCTGCCACTCGGGCCGCTGGCGCAACGTCGCGTCGAGAAACCCGGCCTGCGCGGTGGAGATGCGATAAACATTCTCATCTTGACGCGGCGCGCAATCCCGCAGCGTTTCCTGGAATTCCTCGACGGCGCCGGTGTCAATCAAAGCAATGCGGCCGTTTTTCAGCCGCGTATGGCTTTGGCCGGAGAGCAACAGCCGTTGGATATCGGCGGGTGAAAATGTTTCGCCGCCGCTGGAGGCAAACACCACGCCGAGATCGAACCATTGGATGCCGGAGGGCGTGATTTGAAATTGCGGGGTGACGCGCTCGAGATTCTGGGCGGCGCTGCGCTCCAGCCGTTCCTCGAGAGTCACGGTCCATTCGCGCTGCAACCGCGGCAGCTCGCGCGCAAAAAAATCCAGGGTGGCGTTCTCGCCGGCCAGGCGGAGTTTGCCTTGTTCGTCCGGACCGGTGAAGCCGCGCCGTTGCAATCGCGCCAGAGCCGCCTGTTCCGCCGCCACGTCGCGCGTGGAGTAGCGCGTGGGATTTTTCGGGTCAGGCAGCCAGACGCCTTCCGCCGCCGAGGTCACGCCCACGGTCATGACGCGCGCGCCATAAGCGCATTGCAAAAGGCCGGTCAAGTGTGAGAGGCCGCCGCGCAATTCCAGGGTGAACGTCGGACGCTGCGGTTCGAGCGTGAAGTCCTCCAGTTTGAAATTCGCCTCCACGCTGCCGGCTTTGGCCAACTGCGGCCAATCCTGGCTCAAGAAACGCGGCACCTGCGCGCGCGAAATGCGCACCGGCCCATCAAGCCAGCCGCTCGCTCCCGCCGCCGCTGGCAAGGGTTGCAAAGCGCCTTGATGCCACGCCCAATCTCCGACGCGGATCATGCCGGGGGCCGGGCGCGCCAGCGTCAAAACGATTTCTCCGCCGGGCTCCAGCGTCGCGCGCAGGGGCAGCGCCAGCGGCGTTTTGGACACGGTGACATTTTTGCCCTTGCCGAGCGTCACGCGGGGGTGTTCGGACAGGGCTGGCAGCAAGCTCGCGAATTGCTTTAAATCCAGTTGCAGCACGCCAGGGGTTTCGCCGCCTGCGAAGGTTTCGAGTTGATCAAGGGCGCGCGAGTCGGCCTCGGAAAACGCAAATTCCCGCTCGCGCGGCAGCGCGGGAAGGGGGCCGCGCCCGCCACCCCATTCGGCTTCCAGGACGAGCATCACTTTTCCGCGCGTGATGGCCTGTTCCAAATTCGGCGGCAGGATAATGTGGAGTTCCGCGGGCGTTCCATTTTCGGCGCGGCGGAGCGTGGGCGTTTTTCGCGCGGGCACGGCCCGCGGCGCGGCGGCGGAGGCAGCGGTGGTGGTTTTCGGCCGCAACCAATGCAATCCCACCGCCACCGCATGCGCGCAGATTTTTCCCCATTCGCGCGCCTCGCGGCAGTGACAGAGGTTTTCGATGTCGGTCTCGCTCTTGATGACCAGGGAGGCGCGGAAGGAGGTTTCACCGACTTGCACCACGCCGCGCAAGAGCGGCGGCTCCCAAAATGAGCTCAAAGCCTGGCCCTGGGCGACGTAGGCGCGCGCCATTTTCATGACGTCCCAACCTGCCGCCTTGCTGAGGAAAGCCTCTGTCAGTTCCACGGGCATCACTCATCGACGACCAGCACATCCAGCCGGCTCGCGTCCGTTCCTCCGCGCCAGACCCGTTCCACGGCCTTCTGAAAATCCGTTTCCTTGGCCGTCGGAATATTCACGAAGGTCTGCGGATTTCTGTCCACCATCGGAAACCACGAGCTTTGAATTTGCACCATGATGCGGTGACCCGTCCGAAAGGTGTGCAGAACGTCCGGCATCGCGAACTCGATTTTATCCGGCTGTCCCGCGACCAACGGCTCTGGCTTCTCCATGCCATGCCGAAACTTTGCGCGGAACGGTTCGCCGCGGACCAATTGTTGATAGCCTTCCATGCGCACGTCCATGGGGTTCGGTTCCGGATTGGGAAAATCATCCGGATAAACGTCGATTAACTTTACCACAAAATCCGAATCCGTTCCGGAACTGGCGACCCGCAACGACGGCGTCACCGGCCCGGCGATGGTGACGTCCGCCTCCAGCGGTTCCGTCTGATACGTCAGCACGTCCGTGCGCCGGCTCGCGAAGCGTTGGTCGCGCGTCATGTAGTCGCCCGGCATGCCTTCATCGATGGCGTCGGTGACCGGCACGGGCTTCGCGGGATCGCTCACATATTCGTCATAATCCGGCGCCTGGCGGGCGCAGGGCGCGAAGGCCAGCGTTCCATTGGGCCCGAGGTAAAGCGACTTGCGCGCGGCATTGGTCGGCGGCCACGCGCCGAACGTGCGCCATTCGTTGCGGCCGGTTTCAAAAAGCCACGCTTTCGGAAAATTTGTTCCCGGCTTGTTTTCCAGATGTTGGATAAAAAATGGCAGTTGAATATGCTCGCGAAAAAATTCCCCCGTCTTGGTCGCGAAATTCAAATGGCCGAGTTTATCGCCGTCCGCCCGCGACCAGCCGCCATGCCGCCACG
Source organism: Verrucomicrobiia bacterium (assembly GCA_035551475.1). Lineage (GTDB taxonomy): Bacteria > Verrucomicrobiota > Verrucomicrobiia > Limisphaerales > Palsa-1400 > DASZMX01. The sequence continues at coordinate 10,956 of DASZMX010000119.1, read as the reverse complement.
GCCCCATCGCCAGGGTCAGGGCAGGGGAACTGCCATCTTTATCCACGGCGCGAAACAAACCTAGCGGCCCGGCCAAATCTTCCGCATCGAACCATCCGCCGACGAACAACACCGCGGGCGTAATATGCTTCATGTGCGGCGCCAGCGCGCGTGAGGACCAAAATGAGTCGTAATTGGGATGGGCGAGCGTGTCGGTCCAATAGACGTTGCCGCCTTTCAAATAACGCGCGTCGGCGTTCGCCAACGCGCCCATGCGCAAATAAAATTCGTATTGATCGGGCGTGCCGTAATCAAAGGCTTCATGGTTTTTCGGGCGTTCCGGTTCCGGCCCGCGCGGTTTGAAGCCGGTGTAAAATCCAAAGTTGGCGGCGAGATAAAACGCGCCGTTATGATACGCGTCATCGCCGTTGGCAATGTCGCCAATCGGCGCCTGCGGCGATACCGCCCGCAACGCCGGATGCGCCCGCACCAAACTGCAGGCCGCGAAAAATCCCGGATAGGAAATGCCCCATAATCCCGCGCGGCCATTGTTGTTCGGGACATTCTTCACCAGCCAATCGATGGTGTCGTAGGTGTCGGTGCTTTCGTCGGTGTCCTTGGGGCCGTGCAAGGTTTCCTTGAGAATCGGGACATCGACGAATTCGCCTTCCGACTCGTAACGTCCGCGCACGTCCTGGAAGACCAGGATAAAATTCTCTTTGACAAGCGATTCCCACGGCGAGGGCGGCACGCGATAGTTATCCGCGCCGTAAGGGCTGACCGAATAAGGCGTGCGCTGGATGAGCAGCGGATGCTTTTCGCTCCGGTCTTTGGGCGCATACACGGAGGTGAAAAGCTTGACGCCGTCGCGCATGGCGATGCGATATTCGTATTTGGTGTAGCGCGCGCGAAAGAGATCGAGGTCGCTGGGGCCGGCGTGGTCTTCAGCTCGAGCCGCCGCCAACGTCAGGGTCATGGCCAAACCGACAAGTATATTTTGGGCCTTCATATTACAGATAGCTTAACCACGGCGATGAATGGCGGCGTTTCAAAGCCGCAAACGATCGGCAAGGAATATAGAGCAGGGCCACGATGATGATCCATGCGATATAAACGCCCAATAGGCCGAAGCCAGAGTAAAACTCCGGGCGAAACGATTTTGAGAGCGTGGACGCCACCCGAATCAACGGCAGATGCAGCAGAAAGAAAAAAAGCGGCGTCCGCCCAAAAACCTTCCACGGCTCCAGCAGCGCCGGGGTTTCGCCTTCCAAATACGCCAGGAGCAGGAGCGCCGGGCCGAGGGTCATCAGCAGAAAATCCAGGGAGGGTGGATACTTTGTGCAGTTGACAAACGACATGACGGTGAAAATGGCGTTTTTCTGCGGCGACCACGGCGCCGGGTCGCCATAGCCATTGAGCGCGCGCACCACGATGAACAATCCCACCAGCGTCAACCCGAGGCAAAAGGCCCAGCGCCGTCGCGTTTCGCGCGGCGCCAGGAAGGCCGGCCCGCACGCGTAACCCGCCGCCATCAGCCCCAGCCACGGCACCAGGCGGTAAATGACATTAAGATGAATATTTCCCGGCAGCGTGACCATTCCGCCTGCGTATAAGATGCGCCACCACCACGGCCCCGGGCCGATGCCATCCAAGAGATTGTGGCCAACGCACAAGGCCAGGCCAAATAATCCCACCGCCCAAATGGGCAGCCAAAGCAGCGCCGCCAGCGCCACCATCGACCAGCCCAGCGCCCAAAACACCACCGCCATGAATTCGTGCAGGGAAAAAACGCCCGTCCAGGCAAACCAATTTAAAAACGTCAATTCCAGGAGAACCAGCCACAGGCCGCGCGTCAAAAGAAACTGCGCGAGTTGTCCCCGCGTTTTCTTTCCGCCCGCGCCATTGAGATAGGCGCTCGTTCCAGCCAACAGGAAAAAAACGGGCGCGCAAAAATAAGTGAGCCAGCGCGTCAGGAACAGCGCGGGAAAGGTCCGGGACAAATCCACGGGGCTGAACGGCGCGTTGGAGAAAAAACCGCGCGTATGGTCGAGGGTCATCAGAACCATCACGCCGCCCCGCAGCAAATCAATCGATTGCAGGCGGGGTCTCGCTCCGGGCGTCTCCGGTGGAAGCGGCATAGCGGCGCAGGTATTTGACCGCCACAGTGAAGTCTTTCGGCCACGGCGCGTCAATCGTGATCTGCGCGCCGCTGGTGGGATGTTTGATGGTCAGCTTCTCCGCGTGCAACGCCACCCGCCCGATGAGCGGACGCTCCTCCTTGCCGCGCTTCAACGTGTAATCCCGCTTCAAGCTCGAAAGCAAAAGGGGAGGGCCGCCGTACACCGGATCGCCCACCATCGGCAGGCCCTGATTTTTGAGATGCGCGCGAATTTGATGGGTGCGCCCGGTGAGCGGGCGGCATTCCAGCAGCAAATAGCCGGTGAAGCGTTCGCGCACCTGAAATTCAGTCCTGGCCTGTTTGCCATTCTTCGGGTCCACCTTCATCATGCCCGGGCGCAACGGATTGGGAGCCAGTTTCGCGGCGTTGGAAAAGTTGTCATCGCGAATCGATCCGCGGGTGAGCGCGGCGTAAACCTTCGCGGGCTTGGCTTCGCCAAATTGATTGGCCAGATGGATGAGGGCGGTTTTATTTTTCGCCAGCAAGATGACGCCGCTGGTCGGAAAATCGAGGCGATGCGCGTTCATCAGGTAAGTCAGCCCGCGTTCCCGGCTCCAGGCGGCGCTGCGCTCGATGTCGCGATGCAGCAATTTCATCAGGTTCGGGCGATCGGGATCGTAACGATCCGGCGAAACCAGAAGCCCGGCTGGCTTGTCCAGGGCGAGCAAGTCGGCATCCTCAAATAAAATCGGAACTTCCCAGAATTCCTGCGTGGCAGGCGAAGAAAGTTTGACCGTGTCGTTCACGCTCAACCCGCCGCAGCGGCTTTGTCGCGCGGGAACGTCGCGTGCAACTGGTACTCGTGCATCAGCCATTGCTGCCACGCGGCCACGGCCCGCTGCTCGCGCATGCGCGCCAGGTAGGTGGGAAGCATTTCTTTCATCTTTGTTTCATCCACCGGCTGCCGCTGCTTCACGTAAACCACGAAGCCGCCCTCGCTTGTCGGCACAAAGGGCGAAATGGTCCCGGTCGGAATGGTGTAGGCCACCGATTGCAATTGTTGGAAAGAGCTGCGGTCTTTGATTTCCGGGATGCTCGGGGTCGCCATCGAGAAGGGCGCCAGCGCCGTCGTCTTTACGCCTTGGGCGGCGCACAACTGATCGAAGGACTTTGCCTGGGTGGTGTTGGCCTTGGCGGCGTCCTCAAATTTTTGGCCCGCTTCCCGCGCCAATTCCGCGCCGCGCGACCGGCGATAATCCTCCACCACCTGCGCGCGCACGTCGGCCAGGGGTTGCACGCGGCTCGGCGTGCGTTTCTTGAGGCCGATCACATACACCGCTTCCTCGGTGACGAGCGGGCTGGAAATATAGAGGCGCGATTTGTCCTTGTCCTCCGGATCATCGTCGCGCAGCGCGAACACCAGCCGCAGCATTTTCGCCGGCAAATCCATTTCCTTGGGCCCGGTCCGCTCGTCGAAAGGCGCGGTGGTTTTGACGGTCAATCCTTCTTTTTTTGCCAACTGAATGAGGTCATCGGTGGTGTAAGGATGCTGTTCACTGTGGCCTTCCTCCAGTTTGGTCGCAAACGCGATGGCGTCTTTATGCGCGAGATTCCGCGCAAAGGTTTCGCGCAACTGGGTTTTGATCTTCGCCTTCGCCGCCGGCGCCGAGAGTTGGTTTGTGCCGGTCTCATCCTTATAGGCGGAAGGATCCTGCTCCACGTAAAGCTCGTCCACTTTTTGGTCCAGATTTGTGCCCAATTGTTTGGCCATTTCCTTGTCGCCTTCGGTCATGGAGTTGCTCACAGAAAACTCCACGTAGTTCAACTCCAGCTTTTCGGGCACGCGATATTGGGCCTGGCGTTTGTTGTAAAAATCCGTGATTTCCTGCGCGGTGGGATTGACCTTTTCCTCGTAGTTGGCGGCCGGGAAAGACGCCAGCAACGCCACCATCGGCTCGTTTTCCCGGCGGTAAAAGGACTCCGCTTCCTTCGGCGTAATCAACTGCCCGGTCATGCCGAAAATCGTCATCAAATATTGCTGGCCGGCGGACAGATGCACAAAATTAACGAAATCGCCCCCGGACACTTCGCCGTTGGCTCCTGCCAGCAATTTGGCCAAAACCTGGTCCAGCATTTCCTTGGTGAGCGCCTCGTCCGGCTTGAGGCCGACGATTTGTTTGGTAAAGCGCGCGGCCGCTTCGGGCGTGACGGTAATATGGTTGTGCCGCAATTCCGCATCCACGAGCAGGAATTGGTGCGCGATTTCCTCGACCTTTTGGTTCGCCTGCTCGGAGGCCGGCCATTCATTGGCGTTGAGCCGGTAAAATATCTTGGCTTCGTTGCGGGCGTTGAGCAATTGATCGCCCGTGATCGGTTCGCCGAAAATGGAGCCCGCGTCGTAGGTCTGGCCCCCGCCGGACGAGCCGTTTTTGTAGCGGCTGGATGGGTTAAAATAGGCGACGAAGGAATAGATGGTCGCGCCAATAACGGCGATCCACAGCCACTGTTGATGTTTGCGAATTGTTCCGATCATACTGCTTTCTGCAATGATTGAGTCGCGCAACGTAGCGACCGGACGCCTCCGGGTCAATTTTAAAAACGTTCCGCTTGACCAGCCTCCAGAATCCGGGCAGAAAAGTCTATGCGCTTTTCGACGCTTCGCCTGCTGGCTTCGTTTTTGGCGGCGGCTTTCTCCTCATGTTTTATCGATGGTTGCGCGACCGCGCCGGGGCGGCACGAGGCGCGCAAGGGCGACGAAATCGTCGTGGCCGGGCAGATGTTCCACACGGGCACGCCCGTGGTGCTGTGGATGGATCCGGGCGGTTACGACGCCTATCGGGTGGAGCGGCGCTTCTCGCCTTTCGACGAGGCGGATTGGCAGCATTCCAAAGACAAGCTGCGCAGTCCGAATCGCTATGGCTTGCGCCAGCATGGGCTTTCCGATGAGGAAATTGAACGTGTGCGCGGCGGCGGTTGGGATTTGCCGACATTGCAACGGGTGGTCGATCAATTCGTTTTGCATTTTGACGTATGCGGCACCTCGCGCACCTGCTTCAAGGTGCTGCAGGACTCGCGCGATTTGAGCGTCCATTTCATGCTGGATATTGATGGCACGATATATCAAACGCTCGACCTGAAAGAGCGCGCCTGGCACGCCACCACCTCCAACGACCGGTCGGTCGGCGTGGAGATTGCGAACATGGGCTCTTACGGCGCCGCCGAAAAAGATCCGCTCGCCAAGTGGTATCGCACCGATCCTCACGGCCCGACCGTCATCACCGTTCCCACCAACTACGGCCCGAACCCCGTCCGCACCCCGGATTTCTCGGGCAAACCCGCCCGCCGCGCGATGGTGGAGGGAACCATTCAGGGTGAGAGTCAACGTCAATACGATTATACCCCGCAGCAATATCATGCGCTCGCCAAATTGACCGCGGCTCTGTGCGCGGTTTTTCCCAAGATCAATTGCGATTACCCGCGCGACGAGCATGGCAAACTCCTGCCCAAGAAACTCCCCGATGATCAACTCCAGGCCTATCACGGCGTCTTGGGCCATTATCACATCCAGACCAACAAAACCGACCCCGGCCCAGCGTTGCAATGGGATTACGTCGTGGGCGAAGCTCGCCGCCTCCTAAAAAAGCCCACCTTGCCCTACAACGCCGAGGGCCAGACGATTGCCTTCCGTCCCAAGTTGATCGTGGATAACTGACGAGCTGACCGGCTTGCCGCAGGTCAAGGGCCTTGTGATTCCTCAGCTTGACGGGGGGACGGTTTGCTTCGATCATGCGGCGCATGAATGTTGATGGTCTCTATTCCAAACTCACGATCAAAACCAAGGCCAAGCTGGTTTTGATCGTCCTGGACGGCTTGGGCGATATTGCCACCAAGGAGCAGAATTTCGTCACCCCGCTGGAAGCCGCCTCCACCCCCCATTTGGACGCGCTTTCCAAAGTCTCGGCGCAAGGCCGCATGATTCCCGTGGCGCCGGGCATTACGCCGGGCAGCGGGCCCGGTCATTTGGGTCTCTTTGGGTACGACCCGCTCGAGTTTCAAGTGGGGCGGGGCGTGATCGAAGCATTGGGGCTGGGTGTGGATTTGAAGGCCGGCGACGTCGCCGCGCGCGCCAATTTTTGCACGCTTGATCCTAAGGGCATTGTCACGGATCGCCGCGCCGGACGCATTGAGACCAAGATCACGGAAGAGCTGTGTGCGCTGCTTTCCAGCAAAGTCAAAAAAATCGGCGACACCGAAGTGATTGTGAAACCCGGCAAAGGCCACCGCTTCGTGGTGATTTTCCGCGGCAAAGGGCTGGAAGGCCCGTTGAGCGATGCCGACCCGAACCGTGAAGGGCTGCCTATCCCGGCGGTGTCCGCCACCGATCCGAAATCCGCGAAACAAAAGAAGACGGCGGAATTGATCGCCGAATTTTACAAGCAAGCCCTGCCGCTGCTGTCCGCCAAAAAGCCCGCGAATGGTTTTCTGATGCGCGGCATCGCCCATCAGCCGGAGATTCCGCTGTTTGAGGATCGTTATCAGCTCAAGCCCGCCTGCCTCGCGGTTTATCCCATGTACAAAGGGCTGGCGCAGTTGGTGGGCATGAAAAAGATCGAAGGCCCGCAATCCATCGCGGAACAATTCGAGCGCTATCTGGCCGAATACGACAATTACGACTATTTCTTCATCCATTACAAATACACCGATATGTTCGGCGAGGACGGCAATTTCGGCGCGAAGAAAAACGCCATTGCCGAATTCGACGCCGCGCTGCCGATTCTCCTGCAAAAGCGTCCGGATGTGCTCGCCATTACGGGCGACCATTCCACGCCCTGCGCGCTGAAGGGCCATTCGTGGCATCCCCAGCCGGTGTTGCTAAATTCCGCGTGCAGCGGATCGGACAAGCTCGACCGCTTCACGGAAACCGGCGCGAATCTTGGCTCGCTCGGCGTGTTTGAATCGAAGTACCTCATCCGCCTCATGCAGGCGAATGCGCGTATGTTTGACAAGTTCGGCGCCTGATCACCAGTGCAGGAACGACACCTGCGCTCCGGCGGGCAGGGTGGTGTGCGGCGGGACGTCGATCAAGCCGTTGGCGGCCGCCAGTGAGCCCAGTCGGTGGGAGGCTTGCGGGCCAGCGAGGCGAATCTCCCGCGCCTGATCCATCGTGACGCGCATAAAGTGGCGGCGGTCCCCATCGTTTATCAGGGCCTCTGCCAGTTTGCCTGGAACTGCGGGCGGCTTCGGATTGGGATTGCCGCGCATGATTTGCAACGCCGGGCGCACCAGCAAATAAAACGTCACGAAGGCGGACACCGGGTTTCCAGGCAGTCCAAATAGAAATTTTCCGTTCCATTCGCCGAACACGAACGGCTTTCCCGGCTTAATTGAGACTTTCCAAAAGGCGAGCGCGCCGCCGATTTTTTCAAACGCCGCCTTTACGAAATCCAATTCACCCACGGAAACGCCGCCGGTGGTCACCACGGCGTCGCATTCCGCGAAGGCTTTTTCAAGCGCCGCCTGGGTGGCCGCGAGGTCGTCTGGCACGATGGGGTAAATCGTCGCGGTGGCCCCGGATCGCTTGGCGAGGCTGGCCAGCATGAGGCGATTGCTTTCGTGGATTTGACCCGGCGCCAGCGTTTCGCCCGGCTCGCGCAATTCGTCGCCGGTCGCGAGCAGGCCCAGGCGCGGCGCGGGATAGGCCTTGACCGTGGCGACGCCGGCGGCGCCCAAAAGCGCGAGGCGTTGCGGTGTGAATTGCATCTGCGGAGCGGCGAGCAGGTCGGATTGTTTGACATCATCGCCGCATAACCGGACGTTTTCCCAAGGTTCAACGGGCTCTGTGAAAATGGCGCTCTGCAAATCGGCCGGGTTTGTTTTCACATCTTCCTGCATCACCACCGCATCGGCGCGCGGCGGCAGCATGGAGCCGGTAAAAATGCGAACACAGGAGCCCGATTCCCATTCGTCCGTGGCTGCGACGCCGGCGGGGAGAATGCCTTTGATTCGCAAGATCACCGGCTTCTCCGCCGTGGCTTTTTCGAGATCGGCGGCCCGCACCGCGTAACCGTCCATGGATGAATTGTCGAACGGCGGCAGGCTGATGGGCGCGTAAATATTCTCGGCGCATCCCAGGCCTGTGGCTTGGGCGAGGGGAATGGTTTGGGCGGGCAGCGGTTTAGTGGCCGCCACAATTTTTGCCACCGCTTCTTCGAGCGAGAGCATGGCGCTAGGTGACGGCGTCCAACGCCGCCACTTGCGCCGCCGCCGCTTCCCATTGCGGCGTGATGGCTTTCAGTTCATCGTCCACGGTTTTCCATTCCCGATTCAATTCCGCGATGGCGCCCGGTTTTTGGTACGTGGCGGGATCTTCCAATTCAATCGCGATTTCCTTGTGGCGCGCTTCCAGCCGGGCAATTTGCGCCTCGAGTTTCGCGAGTGTTTGCCCGCGCGATTTCCGCTCCTGGGAACGCGCCTGGCGCTGCTCCGCCTCCCAGCGTTTTTGCTCCTTGCGTTGCGCGCCGTTGAGGCGTTCCGGTTCGGCCTTGGCGGGCGCCGCCGCGGCGGTGAGACGCGCGGCGTCGGCGGCGCTTTTCTCCAGATAATATTGGTAACCGCCGGCGTAATGCGTCAGGCGTCCGCCTTCCACCCGCACCACCCGATTGGCAATGCGCTCGATGAAATAAACATCGTGGCTGATGAAAATGACCGTGCCGGCGAACATTTCCAGCGCGCCAATCAGCGCGTCAATGCTCGGCATGTCCAAATGCGTGGTGGGCTCGTCCATCAACAATAAATTCGGCGGGTCGAGCAGCAGCTTCACCAGCGCCAGCCGGCTTTTTTCCCCGCCGCTCAGGACATCCACCTTCTTGAAAACGTCGTCGCCGCGAAAGAGAAAACTGCCCAGCGCCGTGCGCACGAATTGTTCGGTGACGCGCTGCGGGGTGAGCAAACCCTCCTCCAGCACCGTATGATTGACGTTGAGCGTGTCCACGCGCCACTGGGAGTAATACCCCAATTTGACGTTATGCCCCAATTCCCGCGTCCCGCTTTGCAGCGGAATGGCGCCGGCCAGGATTTTCAACAATGTGGATTTGCCCGCGCCGTTCGGCCCCACCAGCACGATGCGCTGGTCGCGTTCGGCCTCGAAATCGATGCCGCTGTAAATCACGTTTTGGCCATAGGCGTGATGCGTGTTCTTGAGCGTGATCACCCGGCGGCCGCTGCGTTGCGGCTGGGGGAATTGAAAGGAAATCTTCTTGGATTCCGAGACGGGCGCCTCGATTTTCTCCATCTTTTCAATTTGCTTCAGCTTGCTTTGCGCCTGCGCCGCTTTGGTGTTTTTGGCGCGGAACCGCTCCACGAACTCCATCTTGTGCGCGATTTCGCGCTGCTGGTTTTTATAGGCTGCGAGGAGCTGAACCTCGGCGGCTTCGCGTTGCACCAGGTAGTCGTTATAATTGCCGCGATACCGCATCATTTTGGACTGCCGAATCTCCACCGTCTGCGTGCAGAGTGTGTTCAAAAAATTGCGATCATGCGAAATCATCAGGATGGCGCCCGGATAATCGCGCAGATATTCCTGAAACCATTGCAGCGATTCCAAGTCGAGATGGTTGGTGGGCTCGTCCAGCATGAGCAAATCGGGCTGAAGCGCCAACAATCGCGCCAGATGCGCGCGCATCACCCAGCCGCCGCTCAGTTCCCGCAATGGCCGGTCAAAATCTTTTTCGCGAAAACTCAGCCCCTTTAAAATGCGTTTGGCTTTCGGCTCCAATTGGTATCCGCCCAATTCATCGTAGCGCGCGTGGATGTTCTCGTGATGATCCGATTCCGCGGGATGCGACGAGTCCCAGGCCTTGATTTTCCGCTGCAGCTCCGCGATTTCCGGCGTCACCGCAATGGCCATTTCCAAAACCGTTTGGTCGCCCGCGGGCGCGTTTTCCTGCGGCAGGTAGCCGAGCGTCACATTTTTGTCGAACGTGATGGAGCCCGTGTCCGGCGCCTCTTCGCCGAGGATCAATCCAAACAACGTCGATTTCCCGGCCCCGTTGGGCCCGACCAACCCAATGCGGTCTTCATGATTGACCTGCAGCGACGCGTTTTCAAACAGCGTGCGCGGCCCATAAGCTTTGCTGACTTCAGATATCGTGAGCATGTTCTTCTCGTCCTCCAAGATAAGCGCGCTTCGTTCGGACTCGAAGCGAAAAATCGCGCGGCCGGCGGGGATGCGGGAATTTTTGCGCCGGTTTTCCTTTCAACGCGCCGCCGCCTCTGCTACCAGTCTGTCGTGTATTTGGAATATTACGGCCTGAAAGAGCCGCCGTTTAATATCACTCCGAATCCGCGGTTCTTGTTTTTCAGCGCCAAGCACCGCGAGGCCTTCAACCATCTTTTATACGGCATCCGCGAGCGCAAAGGCTTCGTGCAATTGACCGGCGAAGTGGGCGCGGGCAAAACCACGCTCTGCCGCGCGCTCCTGGAGCAGCTTGGCCCTTCCTTTTCCACCGCGCTCATACTCAATCCCGTTCTTGATGGCGATCAATTGGTCAAGGCCGTGGCGATGGAATTAAACCTTCCGGTCAAGGGCCTGGATCGCTTGGAAATCGTGGCGGAAATCAACCGCTTTCTCCTCCAGCAGGTGGAAAACCGCAAGGACACTGTCCTTATTATTGACGATGCGCAGGCGTTGTCGAATGAATTGCTGGAACAGCTCCGGCTCCTGTCCAACCTGGAAACGGACGAGCGCAAGCTCCTCCAAATCGTTCTCATGGGGCAGCCGGAATTGCGCGGGCGCCTGAATGACTACAGTATGCGGCAGCTTCGCCAGCGCATCACCGTCCGTTACCATCTTAATCCGC
>DASZMX010000118.1:0-33762 GCA_035551475.1 Verrucomicrobiia bacterium | reverse complement strand
ACAAAATATTTGGGCCGTTCTCCTGTGCTGCCTCTGCTTCCTCCGTGTAAAAATTTTCCCGCTCGGCTTAGAGGTTGGTTAATTTCAGGCGGTAGAAGACGGCGGCGCCGTTGGTGTAAACGGGGGCGAGGAAGGGGTTGGAAATCGGGCCGGGGAGGGGCGTCCAGTTGGTCGTCAGGCCGGCGGAGGGGGTGTTGGATTGGTATTGCAGGAGCCAGTTGCCGGCGTTGGTGGGCCAGGAAAGGGTGAGGGCGGAGGCGGCGGGCGTCACGGTGAGCGGCAGGGACGGGGCAGCGAGGAGGCGGGCTTCGGTGGGATTGAGAATCCGATTGTAGATGCGGACGTCCGCTAGGTCGCCGCTCCAGGCGCGGTTCAAGGCGGCGGTGTTGCCCAGGTAGCCAAGGCCGGCGCTGGAGGGCTGGGCGCCGGACGGTGTGGTGATGACGGAAGGATAGACCGCGCCGCCTTGCGCGTATTCGGCGGGAAAGGCGGATAGGTTGGATAGGTCATAGCTCGCCATCACGTGATACCATCCGCCAACCGCAATCGTGCCGGCGCCGGAGAACCAATCGCCGTTGCCGGTGGAGTAGGTGGCGAAATCGAAACCGTTGCTCCCCTGGTTATCGAAGCGGAAGAATAACCGATAGCCGGGCGTGTCAAATATTCGAGGAAACGCGCTGTTGCCATGCGACGAGGCGCGCGCCCAGGCGGAAATGGTGAGCTGCGTGACGTCCGGCGAGGCAAAGGCCGCCACGCCGGTTTTGCCGTCCAAATGCAGGACATGCGCGGGGAAACCGGCGGGGTCATTCGTGAAATAAGCGCCGCCGCTCAAGGTCAGGCCGCGGCCCTGGCCGGAGGCGTCGTTCGTGCCGTCCATTTTCCACCACGCGATCAGGCCGGCGCTCAAATTGGTGATGCTCGGCGGCGGCGTGGGCGCAATCCACATCACGGCATCGGTGACCGTCCCGCAGGCGGCGGTGATGAAATTGGTTCCGGCCGCGAGGTTGATCGGCCAGGTGTAAATACAATTGGAGCTAGTCACCTGGCCTTGCGAAGCGCCGTTGACGAATAGCTCCACGGGATTGCAATTGGCGTAAACCTTCGCGGTGATGGCGTTGGCCTGGCGATTGGTGAAAGTGCGGGCGGTGATATAGACCATGGGGTTAGTCGTCCAGTTCGCCTTGTAATAGTAGAATGCGTCTTTTCGCGTCAGGCGGTCATAGGTCACCAGGCCTTTGTCATTGCGCCCGGGCGTGTCGCCTTCGTTGCGGCCATCCGACGCAAAGTCAAACGAGGTCCAAAGCAGTTTGCACCAAAGAAAGGGCCGTGCCGCCATCATTTGCCAATTGGTTTCATGCACGATGTTCTGCCATTCCTCCGGGTGAAAGCCGGTAGCGGTGTTGGCGGGGAACGACGGGTTTTCCGTGTGCTGAAAATGGCTGCCGCCCGCGCCGTATTCCGTCACGCCCACGCAACGGTTGGGATAGTTGGCGTGGATCTTGTCCGCCCACGCGCCAATGCCATTGAGCGGCGTCGAATACCAGCCGTAGTATTTATTGAAGCCAATGAGCTGCGTGTAAAAGGTCGTGGGATCGTTGTCGCTGGAATTCGCCGCCGCCACCGACGGGCGGGTCGGATCTTCCTGCGCCACGAGCTTCGTTTCCTGAGCGATCACATTGGTGGCGATGGGGCCGGCTTGCAGCGTCACTTCATTGAACACGCTCCAGCACACGACGCTCGGATGATTGCCGCGCTGGCGGATCATGTCGCGCAGATCGGTCAGCGTGTTGGAATTGAACGCCGGCGAAATGGTCACGTAGTCAATGACTGGAACTTCGCTCCAAACGCAAAGGCCATTTTCGTCCGCCAATTGGTAGGTCTCGTCGTTGTGTTCGTAGTGGGACAGCCGCAGAAACGTGGCGCCCAGCTCCTTGAGCACGGCAATATTGGTGGCGCGCTGGGCGCTGTTGACCGCCCAGCCGTCGTTCAGCCAATCCTGGTGCATGTTGACGCCGTGCAAATCGTAATGGCGGCCATTGAGAAAAAATCCGTTCGTGGAATCGACACTGAACCACCGAAATCCCAGCGGCTGCTCCACCCAATCCACCACGTTGGAGCTGTCCGCCAACTCAACATACACGTGGTAAAGATAAGGATCGGCGAGCCCATCCCACAAATGCGGCTGCAGAATCGTCGTGGCGGCCACGACATTGCTCGAGGCGCCCGCAGGCAGTGTCACGTCGTTGGTGAGCGCAGCGACGGTATTTGAGGCTGCATCCACGACCACCGCGCGCCATGTCATCGCGGCGGCGACCGGGCCGGCATTGGAAAGCACCGTGGTAATCTGCAAATGCGCCGAGGCCGCGCTGACGGCGGTGGTTTGCAGATAAACGCCCGGTGAGGCGCAGTCCAGGGGCGAAATTTGCACGGGGCCCGTGACCAGCAAATGCACGTCCCGATAAAGCCCGCCGAAAAACGTGAAATCGGCGTTCAATGGCGGAAGGTTGGTGTTGAAGGCGTTATTCACGTTGACTGCAATGACATTGTCCGCGCCCACCTGGAGGTTGGCGGTGGCGTCGAAGGCAAACGCGGCGAACCCGCCCATTTTTTCACCGAGCAAAACGCCGTTCACATACACGTCCGCCACGGAAAACGCGCCGTCGAACTTGAGGAAAAAATGGCGTCCGGCCCAACCGGCGTCGATCGGCAGATGCAAGCGATACCAGCCGGCGCCGCGATAATAATTCTTGCCGCCGTCCTGGCCATCGCGATTGTTCCAGGTGTGCGGCAGCGTGACGGCGCTCCAGGCGGAATCATCCAGGCCCGGCGTTTCCGCGCCGGCGGGGGCGTTGGTGGTGAAGCGCCAGCCTTGATCGATCACCGCGTCCGTGCGCCCCGTGGCGGGCGGCGCGTAGGTCTGGGCCGAAAGCGCAACTGTCAAGGTGAATAAAATGGCCGTCGCGAGCGGCCGGAGAACGGTCTGCATAGAAAGCCTTCCTTTTACTTGCTGCCCGCGCGCGGTCCGAGCGCGTCCGCGGAGTCGGCGACCCATTGATAGGCCCGGACATAATCCACGTCCATCTCGCCGGGAAATGAAGTCGCCGCGGTGGGATTGCCGCCAAAATTTCCGCCCACCGCCAGGTTCATGATGATGTAAAAAGGCTGGTTGAACGGCGCCGGATAAGGATTGCGCTCGGCGGAGTCACGGCGGCCGGTGGCGCTCCACCACGACGTTTGCGTCTGATAAAGATGGTCGTCCACGTACCAGCGAATGGCGTTGTTGGTCCACTCGACTGCGTAAAGATGAAAATTTGCCACGCCCTCGCCCGTGGGAAATTTGTAAGCCGGCCCGTCCGAATGCACATTGCGCGGCGTCGTGCCGCCAAAATGAATCGTGCCCAGCACCGTGCCCGGGTCGGAGCCTTTGTTTTCCATGACGTCGATTTCACCCGAGGCGGCCCAGGGGCCGTACGCGGGATTCTCGGGCATCAGCCACAGCGCCGGCCAATATCCCTGGCCGACGGGAAGGCGCGCGCGAAATTCGAAACGTCCATACGTCTGGCTGAAGAGGCCGCGCGTCTTCAGTTTCGCGGACGTGAAGGCGAAGCCATGATACGACTCCCGCCGCGCGGCGATGTGCAAGAGGCCGTTGCTGACCCAGGCGTTTTGCGGGCGGCTGGTGTAAAACTCCAGCTCGTTATTGCCCCAGCCGTGCGGGCCGTTGCCAAGCTCGAATTTCCAGTGATTGGTGTCAATGACATTGCCATTGAAATCATCCTGCCACGACAGCGCCCAGCCCGCCTGCGCGGAGGTCAGGCCGAGGCCAAGAAGCAGAGCGGCGGCCAGGCAGGCGTTTTTCATTTCGGCAGCATGAAAGCTGAATTCAGCCGTTGCGCGAGCAGCGCGGGAAAGCCCTGGCTGCTCTGGTAAAAATACAGCTTCCGCCCGGTGGTGTCCCAAGTGGTCAGGAGGCGCATTTCATCGACGCGCACCCAGCGGGCCGAGCCGTCTATGAAAGCCTGGTTTCCACCGGCCGGGAACACCGCGCTCCCTTTGCGGTGCGCGGGCAGATACATGTAAAGATCGGGATCGGTGGTGGAGCCACCCATCCAGCCGTTCTCTGTTTGCATCGTGACATCCGCCACCAACGCCCAGTAAGGCTGCGATTTCCCCAGCGTAATCGGGCTCAGGCTCGTGAACAGCCCCAGCGGATTGTTCCACTCGGTGATGCCGCCGAAGTATTGATAGCCAATGTTCCATTGGTTGTACGTTTCGTTATAGGTGGGCAGGTTCGGCCGATTGGGGCAGGTCCAGACCGAAGGCGCATTGGAGCGAACTGTCAGGCTCACGGCTTTAAGGCCGGTGGAGTCCTGAATGTTCAGCGCGAGCTGGACAAAGGTCTGCGTGCCCGGCTGCGGGCGCGCCGAGACCAATCGATCGGTGTTATCGGAGGCATACATGGTGTCGCCGATCACGATCTGGCGCAGATTGCTCGCGCACTTCACCCGCGTCGCCCGCTCCTTGGCCGAAGCCAGGGCGGGCAACAGGAGTGCGGCGAGTATCGCGATGATCGCGATGACGACCAGCAACTCAATCAGCGTGAACCCACGTGAAGGCGTATTCGGTTTCATGGCCGTCTCGCGGTAGGTCGCTTAGTTATGCGCGGCTAACCGGTAGAACCGCGTGGTTTGCGACAGGTCGTCGGGAACCGACTGCACCGTTCCGTCGCCCGACACGGCGGCGCCCAAGGGAGTCCACGTCGCGTCGCCCACATTGTCCTTGTAGTAGATGGTGTATTTCGTTCCCGACTGCGTCGGGAAGGAAAGCAGCACGTTATTGCCGCTGATCGTCGCGGTCAGGGACGAGGCGCCGGGCAACGCCGGAACCAGCATGAAGAAGTTAGCGTTCTCCACATAGTCGCCGGTCATTTGCAGCGTTTCCACGCCGCCGAGGCTCACGGCCACAGGCTGCCCGGAATTCGTATCGACGAGCGGGACGTATTGCCAGGTGTTGTAGCTCGTGCCCGTGCCGCGGAAGGTTCCGAGATACTCGGTCGTCTGCGTGTCCGTGCCGGCGCCGCTGGTGACCAGGCTGCACGTCATGTTGAAGGCGCCATTGCCGGCGGACAGACGTCCATAGATGTAGAACGAGCCGGTGGGATAAGTGCGGGTGTAGTTAATCCAGCCGCCGTTGGTCAAGTATTCCGTGTTGTAATCCAGGATTGTCGGATCCACCGCCGCCTGCTGCGCATCCACGAATTTCTGCCGCAAGGCATCGCTGGTCGCCTGGGTGGCGACGAAGTCGAACGGGCGATACACATAGGTCCCCGGATGGGCGTTGCCGAAGGTGTCCGCCACATCGATGCCCAGATCGCCCGCCTGATTGTAATAGCTATTGGTGGCGGCGGAGGACGTCGGAATCGGATTGTCAATAAAACGCAGTCCGGTTCCATTCGGGGCGGGGCTGAAGCCGGGGTCGAAATCCCAGTCTTCCGCTTCCCACGTGAAGTTCGACGAGCTGAACGTGTCGAACGTGATCGTCGTCGAGGTGGATTGCGCATGGGCATCCGTCACCGTGATAACCGCAGTGTAGCTCGTGTTCGGCTGCAAACCGGCATAGCTGACATTCCAGCTTGAAGAATTGCCCGCGAACACCAGGTTGTTCGAGACATTGATGCCATTGAGCACGACCTGCACGCCGTTGGTGGGCACGCCATAAGCGGGGCTGCTGGCCGTGAACGAGAACGTGTCGTCCTGCTGCTGCAACACCGCGCCGTCGGGATAGACGCCGTCAATGCGCGGCAAATCGGTGCGCGGCGGCACGAGCATGTAGAAGTTGATATTGACCGCGTTGTCCACGGTGGAGCGCAGGGTTTCCTGGCCGCCCAGGGTGACATTGGCGTAATTGCCGTATTTGTCCAACAGCGGCACATAGAGATAGGCGGAGTAACCGCCGGTGCCGGGGCAATTAAAGGTGCCGAGGTTGGTGACCAATTGTTTGGTCGTGCCAAAACCCGCCGTCACGTCATCGAGGCGAATATGAATGGTCGAGCCAATGCCCGAAGCCATGCGCGCATAGACGTTGTAGGTTCCGGCGGGCCAGGTGCGCGTGTAATTTTCCCAGAAGCCGCCGCCGAGAAACCCGACGTTGTAATCCAGCGCCCCGGCCTGCACGAATTGCGCGCGGGCCGCGTCCGTGATGCGGGTGGTGGCGATGGGGTCGCCCGGGCGATAATTATCCGCGCTGGCCCCCGCATAAGGCGGAGTGGCGGTGCCGTTATATTCGTCGATGTTATACTGACCGATGCGGTTGTAATAACTATTGTTCGCGGCGCCGGTGGTGGGCACGGCGTTATCGATGAAGCTGCCGCCATCGAAATCGAAGTCTTCCGCCTCGAACTGGAAGGTGGGGTTCCATGTGTCAATATGAAGCGTGCTGGCCGCCGTGCTGCCGTTGGCGTCCGTCACGCGAATGACCACGGTGTAGGATTGGCTCAATTGCAACCCGGGATAGGTGACGTGCCAAACCGAAGGACCGCCGCTAAAAGTCAGGTTGCTGGAAACATCCGTGCCGTTCAGGGAAAGATGAATGCTATTCGTGTTGATCGTCGTGGTCGGCGAGGTCGCGGTGAACACCAGCTTATTGGTCGGTTGAAACAAAACGGTGCCGTCCGGATAGACGCCGCTGATGAGCGGGAGATTCGTGTTCGCCGGCACGAAGAGGTAAAAGTTCGCATTCGCGCCGCCGCCGGTGGTGATGCGGAACGTGTTCTGGCCCTGCAAAGGCACCGCCGCGAGATTGCCGAAGCTATCGAGCAGCGGCGCGTACTGGAAGGTGGAGAAGGAGGAGCCGCTAAAGGTGAAGGTGCCGTAATTGGTGGTCGTTTGCTGGCTGCCTCCGAAACCGCTAATCACATGGTCCATCTTCAGCGTGGCTGAGCCGTTGCCGGCCGAGACGCGCGCATACACATTGTAATTTCCCGCCGGAAAAGTTTTGGTGTAATTCTCCCAGTCCGCGCTGCCCCAGTTGCCGATCATGTGATCCACCACGGCGGTGTCGCCGGCGGCCACCAGCGCGGTGAATTTCGCGCGCGGCAAATCTCCCGCGGCGGGCGTCTGCGTCCGGGTGCCGTCGGTCGCGCCCGCGCGATAATCGCTGGCGTTGACGCCGCCGTTGCCGGTGCCTTTGTGCGTGTCCGTGCCTTCATTGCTATCCAGGCCAAAATAGCTGTTGGAATCGGCGGCATCGTTGCCCGAGGTATAGTCCGGGTTGTCGATGAATTGGCCGCCGTTGAAATCAAATTCCTCCGCCTCCACGATGAAGCTGTTGGTGGGGAACGTGTCAAACACCGCCGAGCCGGTGCCAATCAAACCCTTGGCGTCCTGCACGGTAATCGCGAGATTGTTGCTCGGGGCGTTCGCCTGCAAACCGGTGTAAAGCGCGGTCAGGTTCGACGCCGTGCCCGCGGTTCCATTGGTCACATACGTGAGCTTCGAGGAAATATCGAGGCCATTGAGCGTGGCTTGCACGTTGGTGATGTCAGCGCTGGGGCCCCATGTGCCGCTGGGCGAAGCCACGTTGAATGACAGTGTATTCGTGCCTTCCAACAGCATCAGCCCGTCCGGATAAATGGACGTCACCGCCGGCGCGCCGCCGACCGCTTCCTGGCGGATGCTTTCCACAAAGCTCGCGTTGCCCGCGTTGGTGTAGAAACGAAAATCTTCCATCCAGCCGTTGAAGCCGCGCTGGCGGTTAGTCGGCCGATTGCCAATGCAGACCGAGGCGCCTGTGCCCAGGTTCAACACGCGATTGGCCGAGGCGCCAAGGCCAAGGCGCTGGGCCGCCGCCGTCTCCGTGCCATAGTACAACGCGGCATTCGTGCCGTCATACACCACCGCGAGGAAGAGCCACTTATTGGTGGGTATCGTGCTGCTGAACGCCGGGCCGACCGTCACCGTGTCCGCGCCAAATTGGAAATACAATTGACTGGCGGATTGGAATTTCAGGCTGATTTCGTTGGCCGTGCCGCCCGCGTCCACCGTGGGGGCGCCCGCGTTGATGCTCCAGATGCGCGGCCCGATGTTGACGTCGCCGCCGGACAGCGCCATCAAGGCGTTTTGCTTGATCCAGATCGTCGCGACAAACGCATTGACCGCCCCGAGGCCGAGGGCCGGGCTGTTGGTCAGCGCCGCGATGGGAGCCGCGCCCGTGGCCGTGCCCGCGATCGGGTTGCTGCCGCCCGGCTGATTGGTCTGGTTGGAGAAATTCAGCGCGCGGCTGCCGTTGATGCCGCCTTCCACGCCCGTGCCCGCAGCGCCATGGAAATCCGTCGGCGCGCCCGCGCCGTTGAGCGATGTCAAGTTAACACTCACGCCGCCGAGACTGGTGTCGCTGGGAAAGTTCACCCCTGGACCGGCGTCGGTCAAAGGCAGGCGCAGGACGTTGCCGGGCGTTTGCGCGCCCGCGCCCACGGCGCTGGCAAGGCAACAAGCCGCGAAGGCGGATTGCATCCAAATTCGGACGGCGGACGGGCGGGACTTCGGGTCACTCATATACGGGTTGATTTTTATGGTTACGCCGGCGGAACTTGTCGGCAGTGACGACAATTCCGGCCAGAGGCTTTATTTTTTCTGCGGCTGAATGAGTAAAGAATAGGGAAAAATCGAAGGCAAAACATCCCTCTTTCGAGGGGGCGGGCGTCTTGCTTCTGCGCCGCGCTCAGGCAAAGTAACGCCCATGATTTTCAGCGTCTCGGACCGGCGCCACATGGAAGCCGCGGAAGGCTGGCTGGGTCTGGGTTGCCCGGCCGACGCCGGCGCGGAACTCGACAAAGTCACCCCGGAATGGCGCGGCCATCCGGCGGTCCTGACGTTGCGCTGGCAGGTGGACGCCGCCGCCGGCCAATGGGAAGCGGCGCTCCAAACCGCCAAGGCCGCGCTGGCCGTGGCCCCCCGCGACCCGGAGAGCTGGATTCATGTCTCCTACGCCTTGCATGAATTGAAGCGCACCACGGAGGCGCGTGATCATTTGCGCGGCGCGGTGGAGCTATTTCCGGCCATTTCCACCATTCCCTACAATCTGGCTTGCTACGAATGCCAGCTCGGCCAGATGAGCGCCGCGATCGCGTGGCTGGAAAAAGCCTTTAGCTTGACAGAGGATCGCGAGCCCATGAAGCAGGCGGCCTTGCAGGATCCCGACCTGCAGCCGCTCTGGGCGCAAATCAAAGGGCGCTGATCAGCGCGGCGGCAGCGCCGAGTGGATGAACTTCCCCAAATCCGCCCGCAACGCTTCCAGCGAGGGATGGTTCACATACATCATGTGGCCCGCATCGTAATAGCCCAGGCTGATGTGGTCGCGCAGCTCCGGCGCCAGCGCCATGTGATCCACCGTGTAGCGCGTGGCCAGATACGGCGTGGCCAAATCATAATAGCCATTGGCGATGAACACTTTCAGATACGGATTATGCGTCATGGCCACCCGCAGCGTGTCCGCCACATTGAGGTAACGGTTTTTGGCGTCGTTGTAATCCCACGGATGCACGCGCCCGGTGAGAATTTCGTAGGGCAAATCGCTTTCGAATTTCAATTCGTTGCGCACGTAATCGTTGAACGTCGCGGAAAACGGCCCGAGGGTCGCGGCATAGCTCGGATCGTAGTCTGAAGTCTCGCTGACGTTGTCGAAATTACGCCCCGTCATGCGGCCGTCGTAGCGCCCGATGATCAGCCGTTCCGACCGCAGCAGCTCCGCAAAGAACTGGCTGGCGCCCATGCGCAAATTATCGCGGTCGATGTAATCCTCCGGCACGCCCGTCAGGCGCGCCAATTCCTTGGCCGTCTTGGCGCGATCCGCCGCGGACAACGCCGCCCCTTGCAACAGCGCGTGGTTGTAATCGCCCAGCGCGAATTTCTCCGATTCCGCCAGCGCCTTGGCGCGGTCCGCTTGCAAATCCGGCGGCAGCTTTTTGTGAAACCATGCCACCGCGGTTTCCGTGGGCAGAAAAAACACATACGGCAGGTCGTTCCCGTAGTTGAAGCTGATCGTGCTGAAATCCAGCACCGACGACACCAGCATGATGCCGTTTAAATAAATTCCAAACCTTCCCTCCAAATAACCCGATAATCCCGCCGCGCGCGTCGTGCCGTAACTTTCGCCAATCAAAAACTTCGGCGACAGCCAACGCCCGTAGCGCGTGGTGTAGAGCCGGATAAAATCGCCGACCGATTCCAAGTCCTGGTCCACGCCGTGATATTTTTTCGGATCTTCCCCCGGCACCGTCCGCGTATAGCCCGTGCTCACCGGGTCGATGAACACCAGATCCGAGTCGTCCAGCAGCGAAAATTCGTTGTCCACCAAATGAAACGGCGGCGGCGGCAGCGTGCCATCATCCTGCAAATGCACCCGGCGCGGCCCGAGCAAACCAAGGTGCAGCCAGACCGAGGACGAGCCGGGCCCGCCGTTGAACGAAAACGTCACCGGACGTTCGTGCAGATTGGTGCGGTCGAGACTGGTGTAAGCCACGAAGAAAAACGAGACGTGCGGCTTCCCTTCCTCGTCCTTGATCACAATGGTGCCAGTCGTCGCTTTATATTTAATTTCCACGCCGTGGATGGTCACCGAGTTGGTGGTTTCCGACAGCTCGTCTTTCGGATCCTTTTTGTCGCCGCTCTCCTTTTTCGGTTCGGCGGCCTCGGCTTTGGGGGCGTTGGTTTTGCCGCCCGCCGCCTTGGGTGGTTCGTTGGTGGCGTCGGCTCCAAAAGTGCGGAGCGTCAAACAAAACGCCAGGGCCAGGGCGGACCATCGCGGCCCAATCAAGTGAGAGTTCATCGCTGGGGCTGTAACGTGGCGGCGCGCGCCCACACCGTCAAGCGGGATTGTTTTTCTTTCCACTTCCCGCCGCGCCCCGTAAGTTTTTCGCATGGCAGATTCCTACATCCAGAACCTTTTTGCGGAGCGCATCGGCGGCAAAAATTACGGCAAGACCACCGCCATTTATAAATTTGAAAAAATCAAGCGCGCCAAACGCGCCGCGCTCGCCGCGCATCCCGGCGCCGAAATCATCGACCTCGGCGTGGGTGAGCCGGATGAAATGGCGTTCCCCGAAGTCGTGCAAAAGCTGCATGAGGAAGCCCGCAAACCCGAGAATCGCGGCTACTCCGACAACGGCGACCACGTCCTCAAGGAAGCCGGCGCGCGTTACCTGGCCAAGGTCTGCGGCGTCCCGGGCATCGATCCCGAAACCGAAGTCCTTCATTCCATCGGCAGCAAGGCGGCCCTCTCCATCCTGCCCGCCGCCTTGATGAATCCCGGCGATTACGCCTTGATGACGACGCCTGGTTATCCGGTGTTCGGCACGCACAGCAAATATTATGGCGCGCTCGTGCACAACCTGCCACTGACGGAGTCAAACAGATTTTTGCCCGACCTCGATTCCGTCCCGGCGGAAATCCTCCGGAAAGCCAAGGTCCTGGTTTTGAATTATCCGAACAATCCCACCGGCGCCAGCGCCACGCCGGAATTTTTTGCGCGCGTCGTGGAATTCGCGTTGCGCCATCAAATCATTGTCCTCCACGACGCCGCCTATGCGGCGCTGGTGTTCGAGGGGAAACCGCTCAGCTTTTTGTCCACCCCCGGCGCGAAGGAAGTCGGCATCGAACTGCATTCCACCAGCAAAAGCTTCAACATGACCGGCTGGCGCTGCGGGTTTGTCGCGGGCAACGCCACGCTTGTGCGCGCTTATGGCGACGTCAAAGACAACACGGACTCCGGCCAATTCCTCGCCATTCAACACGCCGCCGCCTACGGTTTCGACCATCCGGAAATCACCGCCGCCATTGCCGCCAAGTATTCCCGGCGCATGGATGGACTCGTGCAAGTCTTGCAAAAAAGCGGATTCAACGCTGTCAAGCCAAAGGGCTCCTTCTTCCTCTACGTCAAGGCGCCGAAAGCCGCTGTCGCCGCCGGGAAACGACTCGCATTCAACAGCGCCGAGGAAGTCTCGCAATGGCTCATCACGGAGAAGCTCCTTTCCACCGTGCCTTGGGACGATGCCGGCGCCTATCTGCGTTTCAGCGTGACCTTTCTCGCCAGGGATCAGGCCGATGAACAGCGCGTGCTGGCGGAAATCGGACGGCGCCTCGGCGATGTCACGTTTGAGTTCTGACGGACGCGGCGCCAAAGCCTTTTTGCTTTGCCACTGCCCCTGTGGTACACTCCGCGCGTGAATATGCCTGCCATCGACCTTGCTTCGCTGCCCGATGCCCAGGGCCGTTTTGGCCAATTCGGCGGGCGTTACGTGCCCGAGACGCTGATGTATCCCTTGCAGCAATTGGAGGAGGAATATTTTCGCGCCCAGGCCGATCCTGCCTTTCAAAAAGAGCTGAGCTATTATTTGCGGCAATTCTGCGGGCGCCCCACGCCCCTCTATTTTGCCGAACGCCTGACCCGCGCCGTCGGCGGCCCCCGGATTTATTTAAAGCGCGAAGACCTGCTCCACACCGGCGCGCACAAAATCAACAACGCCATCGGCCAGGTTCTGCTCGCCCGCCGCATGGGCAAGACCCGTGTCATTGCGGAAACCGGCGCTGGCCAGCATGGCGTCGCCACCGCCACGGTCGCCGCGATGTTCGGCCTGAAATGCACGGTGTACATGGGCGAAGTCGATTGCGCGCGGCAGGCCCTCAACGTCTATCGCATGAAAATGCTCGGCGCCGAAGTGGTGTCCGTCACCGCCGGCCAAAAGACCTTGAAGGAAGCCGTCAACGAAGCCATGCGCGATTGGGTCACCAACGTGCGCCACACCCATTACATTCTCGGCACAGCCTACGGCGCCCATCCGTATCCCGTCATGGTGCGGAACTTTCATCGCGTCATCGGCGAGGAAGCGCGGCGCCAGATTCTGGAGCAGGAAAATCGCCTGCCTGATTTGCTCATTGCGTGCGTCGGCGGCGGGTCCAATGCCATTGGCCTTTTCTATCCCTTCTTGCAGGATGAAACCGTCAAGATGCTCGGCATCGAAGCCGGTGGCGAAGGCATCGTGCCCGAGCGCCATGCCGCCCGTTTCCAAGGCGGCTCCCTCGGCGTGCTGCAAGGCACGCGTTCGTATATTTTACAGGATGACAACGGCCAGATTCAATTGACGCACAGCGTTTCCGCGGGCTTGGATTACGCCGCCGTCGGCCCCGAGCACGCCTGGCTGCGCGACGAAAACCGCGTGGAATACAGTTACGCCACCGACGACCAGGCCCTCGCCGCCTTCACCAAGCTCGCCCGCCTCGAAGGCATCATCCCCGCGCTCGAATCCGCCCACGCCGTCGCCGCCATCCTGGAGCGCGGCCCTGCCATGTCCAAGGACCAGCTCGTGATCGTAAATCTCTCCGGACGCGGCGACAAGGACGTCGCCCAAGTGGCCGCGCGCATTAAACTGTAAATCCCAGCTGACTCTTATCGGCTGGTGACATGATCCATGATCCAATAATTGTCCTTATACGGCGCGGTGTCGTTGTGGATCATCTGGTCCTCGGTAAGATATTTCACCGGCTGTTGCCAGCCTGCTGCGCCCAAATTTAATGGTCCGCTGCCACCTTTGGGTTTATCAAGCCACTTGTGCATTTCCGCGTGGCCATCGGCAAAGTTCATGCCGCAAGCGCCGTTGTGATACGAAGCCGGAATGTCCGTCATGGTCGCGATGGCAGCTGTGGGGGGCGGCGGATACGGGGTTGTGCTCGGAAGCCCTCCGACATCGTAATACGAGTCGTTAATGCTATCCGCATGCTCCTCCAGGAACACAAAAAAATAGGATGGCTTCGGCGCCGAGCTGAGTTTGAGATACTGGCTAAAGTTCGGGCTGGGATCGTTTTTCCCGCTATAGGTGTTATCCGTGCCCGAACCCGGGGCGCCCCCATCGCAACTGGCGCAGGATGATTCATGCCCCCAAAACGCGCTCATGGAATAACTGCGAATGCGATCCCCAAACCCAGCGGCGTGTTGCACTGACGAGATGTAGGAGTCGGCCGGGCATTTGAAGGAGGCAATGGACTTGCCCATGTAGGAGCCGAGCAGGCCCAACTGCAAGAGCGACGTGTTTGTATTCGCGGAATTGGCCTGCCAATCCAACACGCCCATGCACCAACTGTCATACGTTGGAGGATTTTTCGACAACGAATAATTGACCGCCCCCACCCCATAATTGTTGCAAACCGCATCGGCATTGTCCCCGGCATACATCAGCCACGCGATGCCCATTTGATGCGTATTATTGACGCATTTCACCGCTTGCGCCTTCGATTTGGCCTTCGACAACGCCGGCAGCAGCATCGCCGCCAAAATCGCGATAATCGCGATCACCACCAGCAGTTCAATCAGAGTGAAGCCCCGGCGGCTCGGGTTGTTTTCGTAGCTCATGGCATTTCCATTTCTCGAACGCCGCGGCGTTCTATTTTTTCTGTCCGGGAGCGAAAAAGCCGCAGGAAAACCTGCGGCTTTTTTAAAAATTACGGGATCAGCGGGCAACGGTCGAGTGATCCATCATCCAGTAATTGTCCTTGTAGGGACTGGTGTCGGTTTTAATCAAGGTGGTGGTGTAATGCACGGGCTGCTGCCAACCAGAGGCGCCCAAGTTCAAGGGGCCGCTGCCTCCTTTTGGTTTATCGAGCCACTTGTGCATCTCGGCATGGCCGTCGGCAAAATTGAACCCGCAAGCTCCATTGTGATAGGAAGCTGGCACATCATTAATCGTAAACGCCGCGCTCGGAGCCGGGGGAAAAGGTTTCGTGGTCGGCAGGTTTCCAATGTCGTAATAAGGGTCATTGATGCTGTCGGCGTGCTCTTCCAGAAAGACGAAGAAATATGAAGGCTTTGGCGCGGAGCTGATTTTGAGATATTGTGAGAAGCCCTGATTAAACTGATTCTCTCCCGAATAGGTATAGTCGGTCCCGCTTCCAGGTCCGCCGCTGCTGCCTTGGCCGCCGCCACAACTTGCGCAAGCCGAAAAATAACCCCAAAACGAACTCAAAGAATAACTGCGGATACGATCGCCGAAACCAGCAGCGTGTTGGACCGATGATATATAGGTGTCAGCCGGACACTTGAAGGACGCAATCGACTTGCCCATGTAGGATCCCAGCAGGCCGTTTTGGAGCAACGAAGTATTCGTATTATCGGTGTTGGCCGTCCAATCCAAGTTCCCCATGCACCAACTGTCAAAAGTTTTCTGGGCTTTTGAATAATCAAGCTGGGCGATGCCGTAATTGTTGCAGGCCTTGTCCGCGTTGTCGCCGGCATACATCAACCAGGCAATGCCCATTTGGTGTGTATTGTTGACGCATTTGACGGCTTGCGCCTTGGATTTGGCTCTGGAGAGCGCGGGCAAAAGCATGGAGGCTAGAATCGCGATGATCGCGATCACGACGAGCAGTTCAATGAGGGTAAAGCCGTCGTTACGTGAATGATTTCGATGTTCTGTTGTCATGGCATTTCGTATTCTGATCCACGTTAGGTTGCTCGGATGGCAGGGCGCCGCGTGAATCCATTTGTGACTTCAAAAATGTAGCGCTCCAAGCCCTCTCTGTCACGTTCAAATGCGGCCCGCCGCCGCGATGAACGGCTGCAATTCCTCCATCAATCGCGCAAAACCATCCAGCGTCAATTGTTGCGCGCCGTCGCTCCACGCCTCCGCCGGGTTGGGATGCACTTCGATCAACAAACCGTCCGCTCCCATCGCCGCCGCCCCTTTGCAAAGACTCGCCACCAGATCGGCTCGTCCGGCGCCTTGACTTGGATCAATAATGACCGGGCAATGCGATTCGTTCTTGATGATCGGAATCATCGAAAGGTCCAACGTGTTCCGGGTGTACGTTTCAAACGTGCGGATGCCGCGCTCGCAAAACATGAGCTTGGAGTTGCCGTGGGCCAACACATATTCTCCCGCCAACAGCCATTCCTCCACCCGCATCGAAAGCCCCCGCTTGAGCAGAATGGGCTTGCCGGTTTTGGCGGCGGCGATGAGCAATTGAAAATTCTGCGAGTTCCGCGCGCCAATTTGCAGAATGTCCGCGTATTCCGCGACCAATTCCGCCTGCGACTCCGAAAGCAGCTCCGTAATAATCGCCAGCCCTGTTTCCTTGCGCGCCTTGGCCAGCAGTTTCAGCCCCTTTTTTCCCAAGCCTTGAAATTCATAGGGCGAGGTCCGAGGCTTAAACGCGCCTCCCCGCAAAACCGTGGCGCCCGCCTTTTTTACCGCGTGCGCGGTCGTCAATAACTGCTTCTCATCTTCCACCGAACAAGGCCCCGCCATCACCTGGAACTTCCGCCCGCCGATCTCCACCCCGCCTGCCGCGACCCGCGAATTCGCCTCATGCGCCAAACGGCTGACCAGCTTGTAACGCTTCTGCACCGGCATCACCCGTTCCACTTGTGGCCATGAACTTAGCGCTTCCAGCGTCTGATGCGTTCGCTCATCTCCCACCGCTCCGATCACCGTGTGTTCCACCCCCCGCATGATGTGCGGGCGATAGCCTAGGCGGGAAATTTCTTTTACGACTTCGCGTTCCGCGGTCTTTGCAATCCCAGGCTTAAGAACGACAATCATAAATTCACTTTAAAAATAGCCAAGCCGCAGCTTTTAACTGCGGCTTGGCAAATTAGCAGAGGTGACAGCTTCGTCACTATTTGGACGTGATATGCTCCATCAGCCAGTAGTCGTCCTTGTAGGGAGAGGTGTCAGTTTGGATGCAGTTGTCGTGGGCGATGTATTTTACAGGCTGCTGCCATCCCGCGGCGCCCAAGTTTAAAGGACCGGAACCGGCCTTGGTCTGATCCAACCATTTATGCATTTCGGAATGGCCATCCGCAAAACTGAAGCCGCAGGCCTTACTATGATAGGCTGCGGGAATATCGTCGATTTTGGGGAATGTGCTGGGAGCAGGAGGATACGAAGCGTTTAAAGCGACGGTCGGCAGGTCGCCGACGTCATAATAGGGATCATTAACACTGTCCGCATGTTCTTCCAGAAATACGAAAAACTGCGCCGGCTTGGTCGCCGAACTTATTTTTACGTATTGATTGTAACCGGTGTTAAATTGATCTTTGCCGCCATAAGTATTATCCGTTCCGCTGCCCGGCGCGCCGCCCGAGCAGGTGGCGCACGCCGAAAAATAACCCCAGAACGCGCTCATGGAGTAACTGCGGATTCGATCGCCGAAGCCAGCCGCGTGTTGCTGCGATGATATATACGTGTCAGCCGGGCATTTAAAGGACGCTATCGATTTGCCCATATACGAACCCAGAAGGCCCTTTTGCAATAACGATACATTAGTATTGTCTGAGAGGGTGCTCCAATCCAGGTTGCCCATGCACCAACTGTCAAATAAACCTTGCTGTTGCGAGTACGCGATTTGGCTGACGCCATAATTGTTGCAAGCCTTGTCCGCGTTATCGCCCGCATACATCAGCCAGGCAATTCCCATTTGATGGGTATTGTTCACGCATTTAACGGCTTGCGCCTTGGACTTCGCCTTGGAAAGCGCGGGCAAAAGCATCGCCGCGAGAATCGCGATGATCGCGATGACGACCAGCAACTCAATCAAAGTGAAACCGGTGTTTTTCCCGCTGGGGCGGGGCGGATGGTTGTTTCCGCTGTTTTTCCTGGCATTCATTGTCATGGCGACCTCTATTCTGCGAGCGACAGTGTTGGATGTTCAACCTCGACTGGCTCTTCTTGCGGGACGGCAGCGCCTCCGCAAGTTACGCTTGTGATGTTTCAGACTATGGCCCCCTTGGCCGAAGGTGTCACGAACTCAATGGTCAATGGCTTGACCTATACCAAAGTATAGGTCATTCGAGGTGGATAATGCCCCGCTGCAAGGCGGTGGTGGTGGCTTGGGTGCGGTCGTTCACCTGCAATTTCGTCAAAATGTGGCCGACATGCAGTTTAACCGTCACCTCGGCGATTGTCAGGGCGGAGGCGATCTCTTTATTGCTCCGCCCGCGCACGATCAATTCCAGGACTTCAATTTCCCGCGCCGTCAGGTCCGGGTGGGTCATACGCTCGGCCAGGCGCGCTCCCACGGCGGGGGAAATGCAGCGCTCGCCGGAATTCACCTTGCGGATGGTCTCGATCAATTCATTCCGCATGGCCGTTTTCAGGAGATACGCTTTCGCCCCGGCCTGCAACGAGCGGTAAATATCTTCCTCCCCGTCGTGGGTGGAGAGCATGATCACCGCCGCCCCGGGGAACTTCTTGCAAATCGCCTGGGTCGCTTCCACCCCGCTGATGTCCGGCAGCTTTAAATCCATCAGCACAATGTCGGGCCGATGCTGCGCGTACATGGCGATGGCCTGCTCCCCATTGGGAGCTTCCAAATCCACGATCATGTCGGCTTCGACATTGACGGAGCCGCGCAATCCCATCCGCACGACAAAATGATCATCCACCACCATCACCCGAATTTTTTTAGAAGGCTGTTGGGCCATGACAAATAAAGATTTTGAACTTAGACGGCCGCTTCGAGCGGCAATTCATGTTGGGTGGGCGGCGCCGCCGGGGGCTCGCTCTTGGCGCCCTCCGGCACATCGACGATGACGCGGGCTCCGCGCCCCGGCTGGCTCTCGATGGAAAGACGTCCGCCCATGCGCTGCACCCGTTCCTGCATGTCCAGCAAACCAAAATGCCCCGCCTCAATCGAAGGGCAATGCAACGGGTCAAAACCAATGCCATCGTCGCTAACTTCCAGCCGCACGCCTTGCGGGCGGTAATCCAATTGGATGGCGATTCGCGTGGCTTGGGCATGTTTCAGGGCGTTGGTCAGCGCTTCCTGCGCCAAGCGCAAAAAGTTGTTTTCCAAGGCTGGCGCCAGCTTGCGTTGCTCCCCAGTCGTTGCCACCACGATCTGGCATTGCGAACAGGCGGCCAATGATTTCGCGAACTCCGAAATCGCCGTCACAAGATTGCTGTTCTCCAGCAAATGCGACCGCAAATCCCACACCGACCGCCGCGCTTCCGCCAGGCTGCGCCGGCTCATATTGCGCGTCAATTCCAGCAATTCCCGCGCTATCGCGGGCGAATCCTCAAACTGCGCGCTGACGGTGTCCAGTTGAATTGAAATGGCCGCCAATTCCTGCTCCAACGTGTCATGAAATTCCCGCGCGATGCGGCTGCGCTCCTCCAACACCGCTTCGCGCTGCGCCTTGTCCTGGATAATTTGCGTCTGCCGCCGCACACGCCGATCCAGCGCCAGCAGCCACATGAGCCCCGCCAGCAGCGTAATGCTCATGATGCCGATGGCGTAGAGCATGCGCTCCAGTGTCCACCATGGCGGGCGGGTAATCAGAACGACGTCGCGCGCCGAGCGCAGCAAGAGCTGAAATGATTGCGGGCTGGTGGAGTTGATGGAGGGATTCCAGTTCTCCAACGGTTGCAGCACGCAAATTCCGGTGACATCCACCTCGCTGCCGTTTTCCAAGCGCGCCAGGCGCTCGTCGCCGGCCTCGTCGGGATCAAGATGCGCGCTAAAAATCAGGCTGTTGGCCTCCAGCACGAGCGTCAAATCGCGCCAGCCATGGACTTGATTCAGCAGGCGCCCGCGCAACCGCACGAGCGCGGCGTCGTAACCATCGCTGAGCAACTGGTCCACCTGCACGTCCGCCGGAACCGGCGGCGCCTGGCGTTCAATCCGCTTGAACGTCGCATCTTCCAGGATCGGCGTGTATTGGCCCAAAGCCGGGAAGCCTGTCACCTCCACCAAATCGCCCAGCGCCACCCGCGTGGTTTGCTGGGTTTTGACGCGCAAGCCTTGGCGGCCATTTACAATATAAAGCGCGCGGCCCACCTGTTGCAGAGCCACCGTGCCGCGCACTTTGACGCGCTGCCCGTAATGCCGGACCGGGTCGTATCGGAGAAAATTCGTGAAATCCACCGCCACCGGCTCCGCCAGCGACGTTTCCTGGATCTGGATGTCCGAGCCATCCGTCACCGCCAGCCAGGGCGCGCGGATTTGCCGGCGGGAATTCGGCCGCGAATAACACGCCCCCCGCACCCGCACGGTGGCATTGATCAGACGCGCCGCCAGACTCGGATCGAGCGTGGTTACCAGCATGCTCAAGCGCTGGCCGTCGGCCATCATTTCGATGTAGGTGCGCCCCAGATTGGCCGGGCGGACGAGCCGCACCACGCCTTGCACTTCCACCCACGCGCCATCGTCCACGCCGCTGGCCAATTCTTCAAACGAAGCCTGATGCGGCTTGGGCATCGGCCCAGAACGCTCCACCACGATATTCGTGGCCAACTCCATCGGCGCGAAATCGCCGGGGTCCGTGGTTCCTTGCACGACGATGTGATCACCCAGGCGAACGTGGTTGGTCGCGGTCAGCTTCACGAAAATGCCGCCGGTGTCGTCCTGCACAAATAACGCCCAATATTCCGAGAGATTATAAAACGTCACGACCGCGTGAAGCTCGACCGGGTAACCTCGGGCCGCCTGCTCCGGGTTCAGGGCACGCACAGCGGCGACGGTGGTTAAAACTGGCAAATTCGTGGAGGATTCGGCGAACGCGCCTGCGCCGCCCGCCGCGAAGGTTGCCGCGACCGCCGTCGCAACCGCCTGTCGGGCAATGTGGCGCAACCAACGCATGATGCTGATAGCCCATTATGCTCTACCCGCGCCCGAATCGGAAGGGATTTTTGCCGGGATGGGTGGCGCCTATACCAAAGGATTAGATTAGCCTTCAACTATTTTGTTGCTGACTCAAATCAACCCCCAGTGATACAGTCTGGCCATTACCACTGCGCCACACGCGAAAAAAGCCGGAACTGCCCCGTCGTATCCGCAGTTTTCGGCCGCTAGGGCCCGCACGGCAGAACGCGGTGGCCATGGCAGTAGAAATGTTTGACACATCGATGGAATCTCCCAAGTGAGAAGAAACAAGCGGCAGGCGGCTTGGCACAGTCGCGCCTGCGAAGTGACCCGAACTAACTCAGTAGTCAAGAAACCGAATAGAAACACACCCGTTATGAAAAAAAGTCCACACCTTAAGTCAGTCGGCCTGGCCGGATTGATGCTGGCCGCAGGCATCGCCGCGAGCCAGGCGTCAACCAGCTTCGTCGTCAGCTCTTTTGACAACGCCGCTTCCATCACAGGATTTGGCGCCTGGCAAACCTGGAATGGCTCCGCCGGCACCGCTTCCTGGGCCGCCGGCCCGGCTTTCGACGCCGGATCCAGCTCCTCCTCCGGTTCCCTGGAACTACAAATTAACTATGACGGCGGCACGGGCCAAGGCGGCGCTGTGGTCCTCAACATCGCCAAAGACGCCTCGGCTTTCAACGCCTTGGAATGGGATGCCATGGTCGGCCCCGGCGCGCCGGTGGATAAATACGGCAATTGCTGCGACATTAAGGTCGGCGTGCAAACCACCTCCAGCTATCACTACCACGCCACCGATCAGAACCTGACACCCGGCGGCTGGAAACACTTCAAAGTCAACGCCAGCGATCTCGGCGGCACCGAATGGAACCAAATCGTGCAGGTCTTCATTCAATGCTTCGATAACAACTACACTAACGCCGTCACGACGACGTTGTATGTGGACAATATCCAGTTCACCGGACCGGATGCCACCTTCCCGAACTTCACCAGCGATGAATTCCAATTCAACACCAATGTGTGGAGCCCGGATAACGGCACGTTCTGGAATGCGGGCCAAGGCAACATCGCCCACCGCTTCGGCGACGCCACCGTGTGGAATTGGTCGCCCAATGACGCGCACGGCAACGCCTCTTCCGGATCGCTCTACATCGAATCGCAAATCGACGGGGCTCCTTCTCCCCAGAACAGCTTGATCCTGGACATTCCATTCTCCACGAACTGGCTGGTCTATGGCCTGCCGACGACCAATGGAGTGGGTGTCACCAACTTCATCAATGGCCATCAATACACCAACATCGAGTTCGACGTCCTGTGGGATGCCACCAATTCCACCATCAGCTTGGCCGACTTTAACACCATCGGCGACGTGACCGGTTTCCCCATGGCGATCCTGTCCAATAACGGCACGAATAACAACTGGAACGAAGTCGAAGCCTGCGGCACCGCAGCCCCGAACATTCCGGATGGCGGCGGCACCAATGGCCCCAACGCGTCCAACACCTGGGTGCACATGAGCGTGCCCCTCAATAATACTGCCGCCGGCATCGACCAGGTCAACGGCATCTTCCTCAAGAAGTATAATAATTCGCAGACGATCGCGCACGGCAACCCCGACGGCAGCGCGAACCCGCTGGTCGCCGCCTTCTTCATCGACAACATCACCTTTGATGGCGCCGTGAAGACCCCGCCGGTTCCCACGATGACCATCTCCAAGGCCACTCCTGGCCTTCAACTCGTGACCGTCGCCGGTCCTTACGGCCCTTACGAGCGTGAAAACCTCGGCACCACGACGACCAGCTATAACTTCGTTGATTCGCCTTCGCCTTGGACCTATTCCTTCACCATCGGAGCTTTCGCTCCTGTCGCGCAAACAACCTCCGCCGAAATCGGGTTCGTTCCCGTCTCCAGCGGCGTGGCCGGCACGGAAGCGGAATGGGATTACAACGATCCGACCGTCCTTCGTATTGACGTGCAACGCACCGCGACGGGTTCCTCCGCCGTGATTCGTTACAAATACAATTCTCCCGCGGGCAACGGCACGTTGTTCGGCGGCAACCCCACGTTCAACACCGCGTCGCCGATCGAAGGCACCTGGTCGTTCACGTTCACTCAGAACACCAACATCCTCTGCGTGGCTCCGGACGGTTCCTCCACGAACCTCGCCTACCCGAATGTGACCAACTCGACTGATGTCTCCACCCAGATGGCGGGCGGGTTGTTTGTGTTCTTCGGCGCCATTGAAGGCGGCAGCGCCGGCGCCGGCGCGCGGTTCGTGCTGAACGATGTCTCTATCAAGAATGGCGGCAGCACCGTTCTCTCGGACAACTTCCTGACGGACACGAGCATTGACCTCAACAAATGGAACGTCATTCCTGACTCCGGCACCGGCACCGTGGATCTCTACCTCCTCGGCGCGGACACCAAATACTTCATCGACTGGTCCACCATTGGCGGCCCGGGTTGGCAGGTCACGACCAACACCACCCTCGGCACGCCGTTTGGCTATAGCGCCAGCCTGACATCTGAGTCGCAACTCAATGGCGGCTACTACCACACCGAAGTGGCAACCACGAACCTGCCGGCCACCGGCAACCTGTTCTTCGGCCTGCGCCATAGCAACTAAGGCCAGTCCTAAAATAATCGCAGGGCGCCGGAGCAATCCGGCGCCCTTTTTGTTGCCCAAAACGCCCTTCTGGAATAGAGTTACCCTGCTTGAAATCCATCTTTCGCCGGTGCGCTTTTATCCTGCTTCTCCCTGTTCTTGCGGCCTCCGCCATCGCCCAAAGCCCTCTCCTTATTTATTCCAATAGCCTCGTCAATGGCTTCCAGGATTGGAGCTGGGCCACGGTGAATCGCGCCAACACCTCGCCCGTTCATTCCGGCCCCAATTCCATCAGCGTATCCGCCGCCCAATACACCGCCGCCTCCTTTTATCATCCCGACCTCGACACCTCGCTCTACGTCAATCTCACGTTCTGGATCAATGGCGGCCTCGGCGGCCAAACGCTCCAAGTCCAGGGCGAAACCAACGCCACCGCCGGCCCGGTGCTCGGAACTTTTCCCATCCCGACCTTGCCCGCCAATACTTGGCAGCTTATCACCGTGCCGCTTTCCTCCCTCGGCGTGGCGGGCGTCACCAACTTCGAACGCTTCTGGATTCAACTCGTGAGCGGCACGACCAACACTTTCTACCTCGACGATATTCAGTTGACAGCCGTGCCCCCGCCGGCGCTCACGCATATCACCGTAGATCCCGCGGCGCCGTTGCGCACGGTGGATCGGCGCTGGTTCGGCATTAATACCGCCATTTGGGACAGCGATTTCTCCGACCCCGCCACGCTTTCCCTGCTCCGCGACATGGGCATGCAATTCCTGCGTTTCCCCGGCGGCTCCGCCTCCGATGAATACAATTGGCAAACCGACAAAAGCCTGACCAACACCTGGAGCTGGGCCACGTCCTTCGACACCTTCGCCCACGTCGCCACCAATCTCGGCGCCCAAGCCATCATCACGGCCAATTACGGCACCGGCACACCGCAGCTTGCCGCCGCCTGGGTCGCGCATTCCAAAAGCGCCAATTACGGCTTCAAATATTGGGAAATTGGCAACGAGAACTACGGCACATGGGAAACGGACAGCAACACCCTGCCGCACGATGCCTACACCTACGCCACGCGCGCCCAGTCTTATATCCAACAAATGAAAGCCGCCGATCCCTCCATCAAAATCGGCGTCGTCCTGACCACCGGCGAGGATTCCAGCGTCAACGGCTACTCCAGCCATCCCGCCACCAATTTGACCACCCATCAAACGCATTACGGCTGGTCGCCCGTGCTTCTGGCCACCTTGAAAAAGCTCGGCGTGCAACCCGATTTCGCCATTTACCATTGGTATCCCGAATACACGGACAACGAAAACGATTCGGCCCTGCTCGCAGGCACGAGCAATTGGGCGCGCGACGCCGCCGACCTTCGTGCGATGATCACCAATTACTACGGCCCAGCCGGCACTAATATCGAATTGCTGGTCACCGAAAACAACAGCAACGCCGGCCAGCAAGGCAAACAATCCACCAGCCTGGTCAACGGCCTTTACTACGCCGACAGCCTCGGCCAGCTCATGCAAACCGAGTTCAATTCTTTCGTCTGGTGGGACCTCCGCAACGGCACGGACCTGACCGGCAATATGGATCCCTCCATTTATGGCTGGCGCCAATACGGCGATATCGGGACTGTCAATACTTCTGGAAATTCCGCCAGCAATCGCTACCCGGCCTATTACACCATGAAGCTGATGCGCTTCCTGGCCCGTCCCGGCGACACGGTCCTCAGCGCCGCCAGCGATTATATGAATGTCTCCTCCTATGCGACCCGCGGAACCAACGGCTCCCTGCGCCTCTTAGTCATCAATAAAGATCCCGCCGCCACCTATCACACGCAAATTTCCCTCGGCTCCTTTGCTCCCGGCGCCAGCGCCGCCTTTTATTCCTACGGCATGCCCCAGGACGACGCCAATCGCACGGGCGTGGGTTCGCCGGACATCGCCACCAATTATCTTTCCGTCAGCAATGGCTTCACCGCCGCTTTCGCGCCCTATTCCGCCGGGGTCTTTGTGTTCCCTCCCGCGCCCCCCGCGCTCGCCGCCGCGCTCGCGCCCGGCCAGCTCATTCTCCATCTCAGCGGCAACGCCGGCGCGCCTTACGTCCTGCAATCCTCCCCCGATTTCAGCCACTGGACATCCGTCTCCACGAACCTCCTCAATGCGTCGTCCCTTGATGTCACCAATAATTTATCTTCCGCGTCCGGCGGCTTATTCTGGCGCGCCGTCTGGATGCCTTAATGTTCCTGGCCGATCAACTCCGGCCGCAGCACGCCCACGAACGGCAGATTTCGATACCGCTCCGCGTAATCCAGGCCGTAGCCCACCACGAACTTATTGGGAATGACAAATCCCACGTAATCCGCCGTGATGGCTTCCACGCGCCGCTCCGGCTTGTCCAGCAGCACGCAAATTTTTATTTGACGCGGCTGCAGCTTGCGCAATTTCGCCAGGACGCGCGTCAACGTGCGGCCGGTGTCAAGAATATCGTCAACCAGCAGCACATCGCGCCCGCTCACATCCAGGCGCAGCTCCTTGGTGAACACCAGGTCGCCCGACTCGGTGCCGCTGCCGTAGCTGGAGACGCCGATAAAATCCAGCCGCAATGGCAAGGTCAGCCGCCGCAGCATGTCGGCCAGAAACACCACCGTGCCATTCAACAGCGCCACAATCACCAGGTCGCGCCCGGCGAAATCCCGTTCGATTTGCCGCGCCAAAACCGCCACCCGCCGGGCCAATTGGCCTTGGGAGATCAGAATGGAGGCGATTTCCGTGCGCGCTTTCGCCGCGGACTTGGAGCGTTTGGAGGGGCCAGGCATGAGGTTAGATGGTTTGAGGTTGGCGCCACAGCGCAGCATTTTCCATCCGCTCAGTTGTCCTTGGTTGCCGCTGCCTTGTCAATATTTCTTCGCCCTCTGGCTGCCCATTGAAAATGCCGCAGGGCGGGATTAGCGTGTCCCGCTGCTCGCCAAGTGTCTGGCAATGGCATGATCTTCTTTGCCGGTCAAGAGGGGATTCAAGCGGTTAATCAAACGCTCGTCCTGCAAAAGCTCGGGCGCCCTGCCTGCCACACGTTTCCAGAATTCCAAGATGCGTTTCGCCTCAGACGGCAAGGCCTGTAAAGTCAACAGCCGCTCCGCGCCGGATGCTAGTTCATATGCGTTATACTCGAAAAGCAACGCGGCATGTTGCCGGTCGCCCGCGTAGCCTCTTCTTTCGCGCAGCTTGCATTTCTCGAAATATAAGCTCAAAGGATCGGCGATGAGAAACTCGACCCGCCCATTGTCGATCGCCCCGGCATGGGCAAAATGGAAGACTTCCTCAGCATCAAATGTCACGCCCACTTGCGCTACCCCAATGCGAACCCCGGCGACCTCAATGTGTTCCCTCCCACGCTCGAGGATTCGATTGCCAGAAAGCAAAAG
This sequence comes from Verrucomicrobiia bacterium, assembly GCA_035551475.1. Classification (GTDB taxonomy): domain Bacteria; phylum Verrucomicrobiota; class Verrucomicrobiia; order Limisphaerales; family Palsa-1400; genus DASZMX01. The sequence goes on along the minus strand of DASZMX010000118.1, from coordinate 7,103 downwards.
AAAGGCTTCCTCGCGGGCAATTCCGATGAAATCGATGTCCCGGCTCAGCCATTGGTATTCCGCATCCGGCTTGGAAGCGGCGATCGTGAAGTCTTTATCCCCTGCCTGGGCCAGTTGATGGCGGTAAAACCAGGCCGCAGCCCCGCCAATCATCACCGCGTGATATAGAAACTCCCTCGACAGCCGGTCAATTTCAATAATGCACTGCTTGATCTTTTCCCAATCGACGTTGGGCTGCTCAGTCGGCATTTAAAATGCGTCCCGCCGGAACCGGGCTTATGCGAATTCCCGACGCCTTATCCAGAGCGTGAAGCTCCGCTTGGGTGAGGTAGTTTCCGTTCTCTTTCCACTCTTGCTTGCCCGCGGCATGTGCGCACCAGGCGGGGTCAGTCGCGCAGCGCTGCCCCTTTCCCTCAGGCCCATCGATATTTCCAGTCGCAAACATGATAGAGGTTATCAATCTATTTGGTTCTTGAACGCTGTCAACGAGCATATCTGCGCATGTCTTTTATCGTCAGGACGGCATTCCATCTGGAACTCACAAACTCAGGAACCTGATTTCATGATTTCCAGATAATATTCCCGATCAGCGTCTCCCAAAAAAGTTGCGGGATGGGGGATTTGCCCATAGATTCCTTGGTTCGCTGACAGAGGCGAAATTGCTGATGATCCATTATTTATATTACGCGGCCTGCGTTGTCCTTTTGTTCGGCGCCGCCATTTTCGTCCATGAGTTCGGCCATTATTGGATGGCTCGCCGCCGCGGCATGAAGGTCGAGGCCTTTGCGATTGGCATGGGCCCGAAGATTTTTTCCTGGACCCGCCACGGCATCGAATATTCCGTGCGCTGGATTCCCGCCGGCGGTTTCGTCCGGCTGCCGCAAATGGTCACCGGGCCCATGGAAGGCGAAAGCTCAAGCGAAACCGTGCCGCCGGCGGCGCCTTTTTCGAAGATTCTCGTGGCGGCGGCGGGCCCGTTTATGAACGTGGTTTTTGCCTTTGCCATCGCCGGGTTGATTTATTGGATTGGCCTTCCGATGTTGGTGAACCCGTCCATCATCGGTTATGTCGATCCCAATTCCCCGGAGGCCAAACTCGGCATCCGCGAAGGTGATCGCGTCGTGTCGGTTTGCGGGCAGCCCGTGAAATCGTGGGAGCAAGTCGGCGGCATCACGGTCCTGGCGCTGACGAATGTCATTCCCGTCGAAATCGAACACGCCGGTCATACGACAACTTACAATCTCCACGCGGACATCAATCCGCTCGTGAGCGTCAAGATGCTCAATCTCGAGCCGATGGGCCATTTGATCGTGGGCGATGTCAAACAAGGCAGCGCCGGCGAAGCGGCGCATATTCTGCCGGGCGATGAAGTCCTGGCCTTCGCCGGCTCGCCGGTGAGCAGCTTCGAGCAGCTCACGAACCTCATCCAAAAGCGCGGCGGCCAACCGACGGCGGTGCTCGTGCAGCGCGGGCACGAAAAAATAAATCTTTCCGTGACCCCAACACTGTTTGCCGGCACGAAGAACTACAAGCTCGGCGTCACCTTCCAGCTTCCGCCGGACGTGTATGTGGTTGAGCATCCTTTGCCGTGGGTGCAGGTGGCAAATGTCTGGAACCAGATTGTCGGCACAGTCAATGCCTTGACCCATCCGCACGAGAGCGGGGTGCATCCCAGCGAATTGAGCGGGCCGGTGGGCATCCTCGGCTTTCTCGCCGCGGAAGTGAAAACCGATTTTCGCCGCGCGCTGAGTTTCCTCGTCCTGCTGAACATTAATCTGGCGATCATCAATCTGCTGCCGGTTCCGGTTTTGGACGGTGGTCATATCGTGATGGCGATCATCGAGAAAATCCGCCGCCGCCCCCTGGGCCAGACCTTTGTGGAATACGTCACGACGGGTTTCGCAGTGTTGTTGATCTCCTTTATGCTTTACGTGACCTATTTCGATATTCGCCGCCTGCCGCTGTTGAAGTTAATTCTGAGCCGCGATACGCAGGTCGAGCATGTGGAAAAACCGGCGCCCACCGCCCCGGCGGCGCCCGCGCCCACCGCGCCTTGAACCATGCGTTTCTGCCATTCCCCTTATTTCTACGCCCGTCGTAAAACCCGCGAAGTCGTGGTCGGCGATCCCGCCCGCGGCGGCGTGATCATCGGCGGCGACCATCCGGTCGTCAAACAGTCCATGCTCACCTGCGACACCATGGACACGGCGGAATGCGTCCGCCAAACCCTGGAACTGGTCGCCGTCGGCTGCCAGATCGTCCGCATCACCGCGCCCACGGTCAAGGACGCCGCCAATCTTCAGCACATCGTGGCCGAACTCCGCGCGCGCGGCTGCCTCGTCCCGATTGTCGCGGATATTCATTTCAAGCCGGACGCGGCCATGGAAGCGGCGCGCTGGGTCGAAGTGGTGCGCGTCAACCCCGGCAATTACGCCGACAAGAAGAAATTCGCGGTGCGCGAATACACCGACGCCGATTACGCCGCCGAGCTCGTCCGCATCCGGGAGCAATTCGCGCCGCTGGTCGTGTTGTGCCAGCAATTGGGCCGCGCCATGCGCATCGGCACCAATCACGGCTCCTTGAGCGACCGCATCATGAATCGTTACGGCGACACGCCGCTCGGCATGGTGGAGAGCGCTTTGGAATTTGCCCGCATCGCGCGCGAGCACAATTACCACAATTTTAAATTCTCGATGAAGTCGAGCAATCCCAAGGTGATGATCGAATGCTATCGCCTGCTCGTCGCGCGCCTCGAAGAGCTGGGCCCGGATTGGAATTATCCCATTCACCTCGGCGTGACGGAAGCTGGCGAAGGCGAAGATGGCCGCATCAAGAGCGCCATCGGCATCGGTTCGCTGCTCTGCGACGGCTTGGGCGACACCATCCGCGTCTCGTTAACCGAAGATTCTCCGAACGAAATCGCCGTCTGCACCGACCTGCTGGCCCAGATTCCGTCTCTCACGCTTTCCGCCAAGGCCGCGGCCAATTTGCAGTTGACTAACAATTCGGATTGGCCGTTCGATCCTTTTGCCTTCGACCGCCGCGCCACCCCGGAGATTGAACTCAACGACCAGGTCAAAGCCGGCGGCGCCCAAACCGTGCGCGTCGTCGTGACCCGCGCCACCTACGATAAAGTCGCGCCCAAAATTCGCGCCAAAGCCGATGTCAAACCTGAAGCGGTTTATGAGGATTTGAACGTCGCGGAAATCGATCCCACGCAGGATTTCGCCGTGCAGTGCGACACGCAACTCGTGACCGTCAAAGATGGCCTGGACCTGCCGCCCGTCACGGCCTTCCGCCTTCTCGCCGCGCGCCTGAACCGCTTGGGCCGCCGCAATCCGATTTTGCTCAAAGACTGCCTGAAGTTTGAGCCGGTCCCACTTGAGCCGAAGATCGCCCTGCTGCGCGCCTCGGTCGTCATTGGCTCGCTCCTGGCCGATGGCATTGGCGACGCCATTCTTGTGCGCGGTGAATCCGGCGCCGGGCAAAGCCTTTTGCTCGCCTTCAACATTTTGCAAGCCGCCGGCTGCCGCAGTTTCAAGACCGACTACGTCGCCTGCCCCTCTTGCGGGCGCACCCTGTTTAATTTACAGACCGTCACCGCGCGCATCAAAGAGCGCACCGTCCATTTGAAAGGCGTGAAAATCGCCATCATGGGCTGCATCGTGAATGGCCCCGGCGAAATGGCCGACGCGGATTTCGGCTATGTCGGCGGCGCGCCCAACAAGATCAATCTTTACGTCGGCAAAACGCCGGTCAAATTCAACATCCCCGAAGCCGAAGCGGTCGATCGCCTCGTTGACCTTATCCGCGAACACGGCAAATGGGTCGAGCCTGAGGCGCAACTCGCGGCGCAGGCTTCCTAGCAAAACTCTGGCGTTCCATTTCCGCCGCGCGTAATCTCCGCGTGCCATGACCGCACGCCAACGCCTGGAGGCCCAAGCCCGCCGTCCATCCGGCTTCACCCTCATCGAACTGCTCGTGGTCATCGCCATTATTGCCATCCTCGCCGCGTTGCTCATGCCATCCCTGGGCAAAGCCAAGGAAAATGGACGGGCGATTGTTTGCGCATCCAACCAGCGCCAATTAAGCATTGCGGCCACGACTTACGCGCTGGACAACGGTGATTGGATGAACCCGCTGCAAAATCGGCAAAACGCGGCGGACGGCAGCGGCCCATGCGAAACCACCTATCGCGTGATCCTCTGGAATTATGTGGGGCGCATGCCGGGCGTGTTTGATTGCCCGGCGGAATTGCGCGCCGTTTATGCCGACGGCATCAGCGCTGCGGACGCCTCCGCCGGCGGTTTTTCCATCACGGGCGGCGGCGATTGGAGCCATCTTTATGGCTTTGCAAGCCCCTACGAAGTTTGGAACACCAGCGGCATCGGCGTGGCAGGCGGGCATTGGATTCCCGTCGATAACGACCCCAATCCCGATGCCCGGGTGGGCAGCATGCCTTTCGGACGGCCGCGCGACGAAGGTTATTACGAAGGGCTGCACAAGCACACCGAGATCACCGTGCCATCAAAACTCATCTGGTTCGGCGACGGCGGCAGCGGCACGGCGGCGCTGTGGGGCGATGATAGTTGGTGGATTAAGGATGTTTCGCCGGGCGCCGAAGATGACGCCGGTTTCAACCGGCTGCTGCAAGATGATTACGGCTGCGCGCGGCATCAAGGCAAAGCCAACTATGCCTTCGCCGACGGTCACGCCGCGCGCTTGAATGCCAATGACATTCCCTGCAATCAGAACGAGTGCTGGTGGTCGCTGAAATTAAATTTCCACGCGGGCCGCAACCTGGGGCCGTGAAGAATTTCTTGAAAATCGCCGGAGCCCTCGCGCTGAGTGTTGCCGCCGTGGGCCTGCTCGCGCGCCAGTTTCATCGCGCCTCCGAGACGGGTGAGGATGGCGCCGCGGTGTGGTTTTACGACGAGTCCGCCCAGCGCCTTTACCGCGCGCCGCGCGACACGATTCCCCCCGATAAACATGGCGTGAGGGCGTTCGTCGTGGCGCCCCGCTCCGCCCAGCGTGACCAGCAAAAAATTGCCTATCTGGAAACCTACGGCCCGCCGCTGAAAACATTGCTGGAGGAGGTGCGCCGCGCGCGCGCCGCCGGGCAGCCGTTCCGCGGCCAGATTCCCGCGCGCAACAGCGACTTTATCCAAACAAATACCTTGGTGCGGCGCGAAACGGAAAACGCGTGGCACGCCGCCGGCAGCCCTGAAGGGCAAAAGATCGAAACGGAATGGCGCTCCTGGCGCGGGCCGAATGGTGAGGAATTAGTAGTTTGCGTCCCGTGATCGCCCTTCTGCCAAATAAAAAAACGAGCCCCATTTCTGAGGCTCGTTTTTGAAAAAACCGGGAATTGCGCTTAAGCGCGTTGCGCGCGGCGTTGGCGAAGCTGGCAGGCGCCGAGCGCCAAGGCCGCCGAGCCGAACAAGACAGCGGTGTTCACGCCATCCGGCACGGGAATAGTCAGCGTCTGCGCAAAGTTCCATGTGCCACTCGCGCTGGGATCCAAACTCAGCACGACAACCGGGGTCGTAAATGGCGTTTCGGAAATGCTGGTCGGCGTGATTTCCCAATTGATGCCGCCTACCTGAAAGAAAATATAGAAATAGGTGTCGATCTCGCCCGAGAGATCCATGTCCGTGATCGTGCTGCCATCCCAAGCAAAAACGCCGTTCTGGCTGATCGAGCTTCCGAACGAAATATAAGGATCAAAAGGAGGATCGAACGTGATATCCAGGTTGTAATTGCCGTCCGGGGTGTCGAGATAGGAGCGCGAGGTATCGACATCGGCGGCCGAACCATTCGCATTGCTGGCCTCTTTCAAAACCAGCGCGCCGCCAAAGCCGCTGCTCGAGTCGGTGGGCGTAAAATCATACTCATATTCGGTGATCGTGTGGCCTGTCACGATCGAGGCTTGAGTGGAAATCGACCCGCAAAGACAGCCGACGGCCGCCAAGCTGAGAACGGAGGAGATATATTTATTCATGCAATTGCTTTGGTTTTGACTCTTCTGGTTTTTCGGGACACCTGTCTCTAGCCGGTTTTGGGCTAATTACCGTGTAAACCGCACAGAGATAACGCTAAGTCTTTATTATTTAGGCAAATAAAAACTTCAAGTTGGGGATAACTTGGTGTTCTATCGCTCCATAGCTGTTGGCTTTTTCGACGCCTCCCAGCACGTTTTTAATCATAACATATTACCTATCATTAACTTGCACAAATTGTAAAAGAATCCGACGACAGGCAAACGCCGAGACGCTTTCGGGGTTGCCATGATTGACGGTTTTCCCGCGCAACGCGACTATCGCCCCCATGGAGAAAAAATGGATTGGGGCGCTCCTGGCGGCGTCGTTTATGTGGTTGGGAACCGGCTGCACCACCACCAAGCAAACCGAGCCCGCGCGCGCCGCGAGCGAACAGCTCTTGCTCAGCACCGCCGCCGACCGCGCGCTGGCCAAGGCGGATTTCAGCGATTTTGCCGGCCAAAAAATCTTCCTGGATAATTCCAATTACGAAAGCTACGACTCCAAATATGTCATCGGCGCCATTCGCGATTCGCTCAGCCGCGCCGGCGGCCTTTTGGTCAAGACCGCGGCCGAAGCGGACCTGATTGTGGAGGCGCGGTCCGGCGGCCTTTCAATTGACAGCTCTGACTCGCTGCTGGGGATCCCCGCCAGCGGCCTGCCCATTCCGCTGGCCGGGGCGGTGCAGATTCCGGAGCTGGCGCTTTATAAATCAGAGAAGGAATTCTCCATCGCCAAGCTCGCCTTGCTGGCCTACACCAATAAAACCGGCGCGCATTTCTATTCCAGCGGCCCGCTCGTGGGCAAAGCGTTCGACAAAAATTTCAAGCTCATCGGCATGATCTCGTGGGTGCGCACCGACGTTCCCGAGGAAATCCCCGAGAAGCGCCACCACAAAAAGCATAAGGAATAGCGCTTACTGCCGCGCCACCGATACGCGCAAAAAGTAGGCGTTCGTTCCCGCAGGCGTGGTCAATGTGACTGTTTCTGTGCCATCGCCATTGTTGCCCACGATTGGAATCAATGGGCTGGGCGACCACGCTGCAGCCACGTCGGACGCCGTTT
>DASZMX010000117.1:0-18756 GCA_035551475.1 Verrucomicrobiia bacterium | reverse complement strand
CGCCTGAGCCGCCAAAAAGCGTGTACAGCAGACAACAAAGCCGGAAAGCCGTCAATTCGTCAAGAGCATTAAAAGGTGGAAACAAAGTTGATCTTTTTGTCACATCTCATGCGAACCACAAAGATGAAGTCGCTTAAATCTTCAAATGCGGAGTTCATCGGACGATGCGACAAAGTGCCAAGAGAAAGCGTGGGCGGTTTTGCGCCACACGGCCGATCAAAGGACCGAACCTCCCTTAGTTTGACGCCCTACTTTGTTGGATTTGCGGGCTGGTTTGTGAACCTAGAAATTTGCCGGTCAAATGAATCTAACGCCGTGCGTTTGGCGGCGGAGCCGGGAATCGTGAGATTTTACGAGGACAGGGCGTACGGCGAGGAGTTCATCGCAACGCTGGAGGGTTTCATCTTCCAATCGCGTCATGGCTTCGTGCGTGTAAAACGTGAGATGCGGCGTGAGCACAACATTCGGCAAAGCAAAGAGCGGGCTGAGCGGGTGGCCGCAGAGCGAGAGCGGCTCCTGGGAAAAAACATCGAGACCGGCGCCGCCGATGCGCTGGGAGAGAAGCGCCGCGACGAGCGCGGCTTCGTCCACCAAGGCGCCGCGCGAAACATTGATCAGAATCGCGGACGGTTTCATCAGGGCAAGTTCGTTGGCGCCGAGGAGATGCCGCGTTTTAGGATTAAGCGTGGCATGCAAGGAAACGAAGTCGGCCCGAGGCAAAATGTCCGCGAGGGAATCATATTTCTCCACCCCGGCGCGCCGCATTGTTTCGCTGTCAACAAATGGATCATAACCCATCACACGCATGCGAAAGCCGGCGACGGCCATGCGGGCGAGGCTGCGCCCAATGCGGCCCACGCCGATCAGCGCCAGAGTATTTCCAGCGAGGTCATGCCCCAGCCACCGGGCCGTTGGCCAGGCCCAGCCGGCTTTTTTCATTTCGCCATCCAAAGCGCAAAGCTTGCGCGCCAAGGCAATCATCAGGGCAAACGCGCCTTCGGCCACCGTTTCCTCGGCATATTCGGGGACATTCACGACCGGAACCCGGCGTCGCGCGGCCGCCTCAAAGTCAATCGCATCCACCCCCACCCCATATTTGACAATCCCGCGCAACCGCGGCGCGGCCTCGATCACCCGCGCGGTGATCCGGGTGTAACACATGAGCAGCAATTCCGCCTCCGCCACCTCCGCGACCAGGGCCTCCTCGGAGATTTCCGAGGGCAGCGTGACGAGTTGCAGTCCCCGCGCGCGCAAGCCGGCGTCCAGACGCGGGCACTCGAGTTCACGATCGGTTCTGACAGCTTTGATCGGCATGAATCGCGGCGTTGTTTGAACTTGTTTGCGCGCGCGGTCAATGCAAATCGCGAACGCGGCCGGAACGAACCAAGATTTAGAGTTGCATGCGCAGCTTCTTCGCGGCTGCCGCAACCCCATCGATGATGGCGTCAGCAATCCTGGCCGGAAAGCCAGCAGGCAACGCCGCCCCAACCTCAGCAATTACCCGCGGGGTTGCCTCAACCAGGTCGGCAATGATTTGCGGCATGCCAGGAAGGCCGTGACGCTTTGCCGTCTCGAGCCAATGGCGAGCTTCAATTTCCCTCCATCGATAATGCCGGTTATTTCCGACCACAGCCATCGCCATGCGAATTTTCTCAGGAGCGAGCTTTCCGCGACCGTGGCCCAGAATCGGATAGGCGGATAAAACGTCATACCGCGGCGTGAGTGAATAAGAGCCTCCGGGCCATAGAAAAATACTGAAGTTTTTTGCGTGACCATCGATGGCCGCCAGCATCCAGAATACAACCTGTGTTCGCATAAAATCGCGACGATCTTCCGCGGCGCGCTCAGAACCGAGCAGCATATCCATGGCGGCGGCGATTCCTGGGCCGCCATCGCTTTCATATTTCAAAGACGGAGGCGTTGCGGTCGCCTGGCAAAGATCTTCCTGCGGCAATCGCAAATAATATTTGCCGTTGGCCGCTAACTTCCGGTCAAATCTTTCAACGACGAGCGTCTTGAATTCGCCGAATGACAGCATTCGACAAGCGGCCACCGCAATGCCGTAGGCCTTCACGATCTGGGCGCAGAGCCATTCATTCTCGACGGAGGTTGATAAGTCAATGCCTTGGGGATTCACCCCCATGGGCAATTTGATGATGTGCGTCGAGGGGGTGGCCAAAGTTGGGCGATGCCATGCGCCACCCCGCCAAAGCAAGGCCGTCTTTTCCTGCGCGCCAGCGAGCGAAATTCGAAAAGTGTCGCCGGGAAAATCCATGGTCGGGATCGGCGCCAGGGTCTCTTTCAGAATTCGCTCCACCTCCCCCGGCATCAGGCGTTCGCTCGTAATTTGACGAACAGAGGACGGAGTTTCGTCCATTGGCGCCAATTGCAGAGCTCCCACGCAATCGCGACCGATTTCCTGCAAGAGATCGAAGGCTCCAGTTGAACTCGTGCGGTAGCGTCTTTGTATTCTCTCTCTGATCTCCCGGTTGTCGGGAAGAAGATTGTCAAAGAACGCCTCCACGCCATGCCGATACGGCTCCTGTGACGGCCGCAGTGGAAGCGACATCGAAATAGGCCTCGCCGCCGCTGCGGAAAGCCACTCGTCCATGTAAACAAATTCGTGCCCCGCCCCCGTCACGCGCCACTCCCCGACTCGTTCGCCATTCATCCAGACTGCCAGCTGATGATATTTTCTGCGACGCCCCATAAATCACCACTCTGAATGGCGCTTCGCGGTCTCCTTCAAGCGCACGACCACCTCGATGTTAAGCGCGGCCATCAGTTTCAACACCCGCGCCAGGCCCGCGCGTCCAGGATCAGCCTCAATTTGCGACACGGCATTTTGAGCGAGCCCAACTTTCGCGCCGGCAGATGCCTGGGAAAGCCGCTGCTCTTTCCTAAATCCGCGCAGGACTTTTCCCAACTGCTGCGAACTGTTGATGGCATATTCTCTCATAACGCATAAAGACTATAATCCAGCAATATACGTTATACAATATTAATCGTTAATATATCGCATACCGCTTTTTTGTCGGAGGAGCGAACAGGAAGTTTAAGGGCGCCAAAAACATGAAGGCGGGAGCCCTTATCTCAGCTTGCGGCTTGCAGGAACAAAACAATCCCAATGATGATGAGGCCGCCGTAGATATATTTTCGGAACCGATCGATTGGCAGGCGGTGATTGACAAGGCGGCCAAGCCAGATGGCCGGAATTGTGACCGGCAACGAGAGCAAATAATAATGGGTGACCGAGGAAGTCCAAAGCCCCTGCCACCAATAGCCCAACATCCCCAGAGCGCTCGCCGGCAGAAAATATCCCTGCAAAGTGGCGCGAAAATGCTGGGCCGACCAGCGGCGCATTGTGCCGTAAACCGCCAGGGGAGGCCCATTCATGCCGTAGGCCCCGCCGAGAATTCCCGCCACAAACCCGCAACCCATCAGCCATGCTTTGCTATCCGACTGAAGTTCCGGCGGTCGCCCGAACAGCGAGAGGATAGAAAAGCAGACAATCACCAACGCCAGCGCGATTTTGACCGCCGCTTGGTGCGGATTTGTCAGCAGCATCAAGCCCAGCGGAATGCCAAAGAGCGTGGCGAACACCAGCCAGCCGGCGCTTTCGAAATGCACCCGCCGCCAATCCTGCGCCACGATGCAGCCCGCAATCGTGATTGAGATCAGGACCGCGAGCGGAGCCGCCACCGGCAGAGGGAGGCGCAGCACGAGCAACGGCACGGCCAGCAAGGCCTCGCCGAATCCGAAAGCGGATCGGACCAGCGTCGCGACGAACACGACGAAAAGAATATAGACTGTGCCGGGCTCCATTGATTATTTGACAAAACGGACGGGCGCATCTCTCCAATTCAAAAAAACGCCCGGAAAATTTCCCTGCGTTACCGGGCCGAAGCAGCTTTCCATTGGCGGCCGCGCGCATCCAAGGCGTCCTTCGTCTTCATATCCGGATAAAGCACGACCAAATAATTCAGGACAAAATGTTCGCCGCGCTGATACACGAGCGCCTCTTTATCGAGTCCTTGGGTGGCGCATAAATAAGCGAAGGGCTCTTTCATGGCAAAAAAGCGCGACTCGCCTCGCGCGTTGCCCGCCGCCCCGTACAACGCAATGGTCAGCGGCGCCCGCGGACGGTCGAAAGCCACCGCTTCCCAAGGAAGGGCTGATACATCCTGACGTTTATTTGACAAATCCAGGGGGCCCGCGGGCGTGAGATGCGTGGCCGCGGCGTCCAATTCGACCAGGAACCGCATGCCCAACCCGTCGTAGTTCGCGCCCGTCAGCGTCACGCGGTTGGTCTTGGTTCCAACTTCAAACTCGGACGTCCATTGCAAGGCCGTTTCGCGCGCCGCCGCGTCCAGCGTGAGAACGAGCGTGCGATGTTCGATCAACAAAGCGGGCGCATTGGACTTCGGCAAAAATGCATCCGCCGGCGCCAGCCAATACAAGACCTGCCTCAGCCTGGCTTGCGGCCGACCGTCCGCGTCGCTCCCGATTTCCGGCGGGGTTGACTCCACCACCTTCTGGACGCCGCACCCGGATTTCTCCTCCCAAAAATTGACGCCGTTGACGTTGATCCCATACATCAACGCGTGGTGATGCAAATGGTCGCCCGGCGCATCGCGCAGCGGGCCCTCGCCCTCCAGCGTGTTCAACGCTTTGACGTAAGGCTTGAACTTCTGCGGATCAAACGCATACACCAACACTGGCTTGCCCTCGTAACTGATCGTCCATTGGCTCTCCTGCGTCCTCGCCTCCACCGTCACCGTTTGCGCGCGCGCGCTCGTGAGCGAAGCCGCCAGCGCCAGCAGCGCGAAAAAAAAGCGCATACGTCAAACGAGGATTTTGTTCCGGTCAAAATCATATTTGACCACTTTATCCTTCAACAAACTCAGCATTCCCATGTTTAGCGCCGCCTGCACGTGCAGCCCGAATTCCACATCGCTCACCGGCTTTTCGCGCGTGCGCACGCAATGCAGAAAATTCTGCCAATGCGCGGTGGTCGCGTCGTTCTTTTTCATCGGGTAAACCGTCCGCTCACCCACGCGCGGCACCACCGTCACCGAGTCAATTCCGACGTTCCACTCCCCGGGGTTCTGCAAAGTCAGCGTGCCTTCGTCGCCGTGGATGGCGGGCTCGCTGACGTAGTTATTGGCCAGCGTGGAAACGATGACCACGGAAAGTTTTTCGGGATAATCCAGGCACATGTTAAACGTGTCGGGAACTTCGCGATCATAGGTGTCGTATTTAAAAATGCCGCCCGACGCGACCACCCGCGAGGGGAATTTCAACCCAATGGCGCTGGCGAAAGGCGTGAACAAATGCGGCAACAAATCCGTGCAGGGGCCGCCCGCATAATCCAAATATTTTCGCCAACTGAAAAACCGCTGCACGGTGAACGGGACTTTTGGCGCGTCCCCGAGAAACGCTTCCCAGTCCAGATCCGGGCCCGGCACGGCATCCGGATCAGGAATGCGCATGCGCTCACCCCAATCGCCATAGCGATAAAACCCCGCATTCACCACTTGCACGCGGCCGATGGCGCCTTGCTGCACCAACTCTTTGACTTTCTGCCAGGCCGGCGAGGAATTCCCCTGGTTGCCAATTTGCACGATCCGTTTCCGTTTTGTCGTTTCCTCGTAAAACTGCTTGCTCAAATTGAATTGCGTCCAGTGCCCCATCGGTTTTTCGCAATACACGTCCTTGCCCTGGCGAATCGCATCCAGCGCCTGCGGAACATGCAAGCGGTCCGGCGTGGCGATGCACACAACATCCACCGCCGGATTGGCGAGCAACTCGCGATGCTTCATGTACGCCGCCGCCCCCGTCGGTTTCGCCGCTTCATCCAGGCGATAGCGATACGCGTCGTTCACCGCCACGATCTGCGCATTCTCGCCTCCGGCAATCAACCGCTGCACGGTCGCCACATGGGTCGATCCCCGTCCGCCCACCCCGATAAAACCAATGCCGATGCGGTCGTTCGCCCCCAACACCCGGCCTCGCGAAATCATGGGAAAAGCCGCCGCCAACGCGCTCGCGCGAATAAAATCTCGACGTGTCATGCCCCCTATTCTCCCGGCAATGATGGGATTTTTCAACACCTTCCACCCTCGGAAATCGTTCGTCCACGGTCGCCCATCGTCGGCGATTCCAACCGCACGCCAGCGTCTTCTGGTTCAAGGTCCCTAGATTACGCCGCAAGCCGCATACCCGTCTGCTCAGTCCAGAAGGATTACTGGTTGCCGTCAGTGTGACTCCCGAAATGCGCGAGTAAGCCGCGCCCAAACGCAAGCCGTGCCCGCGCTTTGACCACACAATAAAGGAGGAATGCACGAAGACTGTTTTAATTGCCGGAGCCAATCGTGGCCCGGTTTTGAAATAGCGCGGCAACTTGCCGGGCATGGATTTCACGTCGTCATTGCGGCTCGCTCGGAGCTACACGGACAAAACAAAAGCAGCATGACGCGCAAATAGAACGCCTCAGCGAATCAACCGGAAAAACTGGCTGGATCCTTGCATGTTCAAAATAAGGGTGTTCGTGCCATTGCTAGTGACGGGCGCGTTTGTGACGGCGACCCAGTTTCGGGCCGTTAGATCGGCGCAGGCTTGCAAGGTCGCGCCGCTGTCTGGCCAGGCCAAGCGGATGCTGCTGACGCCGGCCGCCGTGCAGGTGAGCGTTGGCGGAAGTCCTATTCCCCAGAGGCGCAGTTCGCCCATTTCCAGAACTGCGCCGCTCGAAGGCCGTCCCAAGAGCAGTTGGTATCTCGTATAGACGGTCATGTTCGTCAACAACGCGAATTGCTGAATTTCCAAATTAGACGCCGGCGCGGCAGGGGTAAAGACGCCGAGGATATCGTAATCCACGCCATCGCTGGTTGCTTCCAGCGTGATGGTCGGCGGCGTGCTGCCGGGATGGCTGAGGTCCTGATAGCCGCCGATGATTTCAAATCCTTTGAGAATGCTGGGCATGGGCGTGATGGTGGCGGTGACGATGTCTGAATCGTTGAGCACGATCAAGTTGTTGGACGGTTGCGCCAACTGTCGGTCAAGTAGGGCGCCGGGCGCGTCGCTGGAGGCAAGAGTGGCCGCGGCCGGCAGGGCCAGGCTAAGGCTCGTCGCCGGAGTCGTGAGATCGGCATAAGGCAGCAGTTCGACCTCGGCAATCTGCATGGAATTAGCCGTCGCAGGATCTTGCACCGTGGGGAAGATCAATCGATAGGCGTTGTACGCCACCGTGTTGGTAAAGGAGAACGTCTGCAGCGAATTGCGCGCCGGAAAGAGCGGAACGCTGTTGCTCGCGATGACGACGAAGTTCGTTCCATCGGATGAACCGGACAGAACGAAACTGGCTGGGTCACCCTCGGGATGATCGTCGGCGCTGATCAACGACAATTCCGTTACGATGCGATTGCCGGAGGGATACACCGTGAAGCCGGTGTTGGTAATGTCAAGATTAACGTATTTGGTCCCCACTAAGCCATCAATGGCGTAGTCGGCGGTCTGGCCCGCGGGACTGTTGGTGGATGTGGCCACCACGAGGTCGTTGGAGACCACGTTGCCAAAGATCGAACGATCAGGGCTCGCGACAAAGGTCTGATCACTGCCGTAAACCGTGCCGGCTGCAGAGGTCAGGACGGCGCGGTAATGAATAGTGGCGCCCGGCTTAAAGCCAGTGACGGTGCAAGTGTTGGTCACGATGGTTGAACCTAACGCGACGTTTTGCGCGAGCGAAGTCAGGCCGTAACTGGTGTTGGTTCCCATTTGAACATAGACCACAGAGGCGATGCCCTCGGGATTGACGGCGACCTGGATTTGGGCTGCACGGGGGCCAATGAAGGAGGGGCTCGCGCCCACCACCACGGGAGTGGCCGGCGGCGTGTAAATCAATTGCAACTGGCCGGCCGTGGCGGCGGAGATGTGGAAGAAGCCACTGTAAATCGGGTTTACCAGATGGGTGGTGTCAAACACAAAGTTGTTGCTGGAAAAGCCGGAAAGGCTGCCAGAGTAAGTGGCAAGGGTCCATGCGCCCGGGCGCGTGCCGTCAAACCCGGCAGCCAAGCCGGGCGTAAAGCCATTGAAAGATTTCACTGCCACGGTAATGGGTGAGGCCGGCGAGGCATTGATGGTCAGGTTCCCGCTGACAGCCAATTGGCCCCACCCGCCGGCGACAGCGGCATTGGTGAAAGTCCAGGCATAAATCACGCTGCTGGACAAGGTCTGCGAAGTCACGTGCAACACCCCCCCCGGACCGCCCGGTGAAAGTTCGCTCCCCGCTTGGAAAGAAACGGGTTGGCTGACCGTCCCGGAGCCCGCCAGGATACCGCCCGTGGTGATGGTGACGGGGCCGCTGCCATTGAGCGTCCCATTGATCGCCAGAGTGGCGTTACTGGCGACGACCATCGCGCTGCCGCCGGTAAATTGGCCGTCGATCGCCAACGTGCCGCCATTCACAAAAGTCGGCCCATTGTAAGTATCGGCGCCAGTGAGGGCGGTGTATCCGGCATTGTGCGTCACAGTCAAGGGGCCGGAGAGATTGATCGCCGCGCCGGCGGCCGTGCCATTGGTCGTGAGATAATAACTCGTGCTGGTGTGATTGAAAATCAACGCGCCTGCGCCACCCCCAACCGTGATGGTGGCCGCGTTCACAATCCCGGGGGCGTTGCCATTGCCGATTTGCAGAGAGCCATAGGATTCGGCGACTCCGAGGGCGATTGTCCCGGCTCCGCCTTTGACGGCGAGAGTTCCGCCGGTCTCGGCTGTGACCGAACCGGGGCCAAAAACACCGACATCAAGATTCTGTGTGTTGCTCCAAACGGAGCCGGCGCCAGCCACCACGGCTGAACCGGACGCCGTCGGAGAGCCGCCCAGGAAGCCGTTCGCGTCCGTGATGATGGCGCCGTTGGTCACGATCAGCGTCCCGTTGGAAGTGGAGCCTACATTAAGGTCCGCGCCCGGATGATAAATGGAAGCGGTGGGGCCGGAAAGAGCCAGGGTGCCGCCGTCCTCGGTCGTTCCGCCGGAATAAGTGCAGGCGCTCGTGATAGTGACGGCGCCTGAACCGAGATTCTGGAGAGCGCCGGAACCGCTGACGGAATTGGAAAAAGTTTTCGTGCCAGCGCAGTTAAATTCCAGCGTGCTGTTGTCAACGACGGCGGCGGAGCCCAAAGTTCCGCCATCGACCACGACGAGAGCGCCCGCGGCGATGGTATCCGGACCTGGGTTGTGCAGAGCGGTGTCCACGTTCCAAGCGCCCGCGCCTTGTTTAAGAAGCAGACCTTTCCACGTGAGAGCGCCGGAAATGGCGGAGGAAAAATTGGCGGTTCCCGTGCCATCTAAAATGATCTGGCTGCTCGCGTTCGTGCCCATGTTCAGACCGCTCTTGATGATGCTGCCCGGGTAAAATGTGACTTGATTGGCATAACTATTATCGAGCGAGACGCCGTTATTGATTGTGCCTTGATTCACCACCACTCCGACGCCGCCAGCCACGCCCACCCCATATCCGTAAGGAGAGTTGCCGAGGAAGGAGCTGGCGCCGGGGCCGCCGGAAATGACGGAGGCATTAACCACCGTTCCCCCTCCGTCAAAGTGAACACCATCGCCGCCGTTGCCCGCATCAAACCCGTCGCTGGCGCCGCCGCCGCCGGCGATCGAGCCCGGAGCTATATTGGTGACAGCGCCTCCGCTGTCGGAGTAAACGCCGGCGCCGCCGGGGGACCATTGTGACCCGTTGCCGCCGTTGATGGTTCCCTGATTGTAAACTCGACTCGTGGCGCTATGCATGGAAACACCAGGGCCGCCGGTCCCGCCGCCGTAGAAGAAATCTCCGCCCCCGCCCAGGGCGCCATTCACCGAGCCCAGGTTTTGCAGCGCGCCGCCGCTGCCCAATTCCACTCCGGGGCCGCCGGGTGTGGGGGGATAATCACCGATCTCGCTGCCATTGGCGCCCGAACCGCCATAGATAATTCCGGGCGCCTGGTTGATCACGAAGCCGCCATTAGTGGCCAATGCTCCGGCGCGACTCGATGCAGCGGGTCCCGCGACCCACACCCGGTTGGTGGTATAGCCCAGGAAAAGGACGCCGGCGTCGCTGCAAACCTCGCTCAAATTCGCGGAGTCGAGAGTCAGCTCTCCAGGCCCAAGGTTTGTCAGCGCTCCCCCGGTCACCGGCGCCGTCATGATCAGGAAAAAGCCGTTCGGCTGCACAACGCCGCCGGCGGCGCGGATATTCACTCCGTTGGTTCCGCCGCTGGTGACGAAGTTTGCCGAGCTCGCGTTGGCGGCGAGAATGCCGCCGTTTAAGTTCAAGGCGCCGTTAGTTCCCAGATCGAGCTGTGGGGTAAAAATGGTCCCGGCGTTGAGATTCAGCGCTCCGCCATCTGATCCGAAAAAGATGCCATAACAAACCAGACCGCCGCCGGTTAGCTGAAGCGTGCCGGCGCCGGTGGTTCCCAGGTAAACATTATTGACCAAAGCTGATTGCCCGCTGGGCAGCAATGCCGTGTCGCCCGATCCAATGTAAACCGTGTCTCCTGGTTGGGGCACGCCCGTGGACCAATTGCCGGGAGTGTTCCAGTTGCCCGAAGAGACTTGAAACGTGTCCGCCCGGAGGGCTCCACACGGCAGAAGAACCGTTGCGACCGTGGCGATGGCGCGGTCAAGTGTGGAAGAGCGAACGAAAAGCAGTAGTGAACAGTTTCTCATGGCGAATGATTAGCTGCAAGGTGGACGTCTGGCTCAGGCGACCCATGGTTTTTACCAACTTGCCCGCTCCATGACCAGAACAGATTTAAAAATTCGGCTCATAATTTCTTCAGCTACATAGCTGCCCATATAAATCGGTCAACGGTTTTCCAGGACTCTGCCTATGAGTTTGGATTGAAATACAATCAGATTCATTTCCGGCGCACGACGCGGTGTGAGACGGTTTGTTTTGGAGACGACCGCGCATATCCGCCTTGTTGGCGTCCTTCGATGGCAGGTAAGCTTGCGATTGTGAAACGCGCTTTAATGGGCATTCTGCTTTTGCTTCCTGGGTTGCTGGTTGCTCAAAGAATTCAAGACGAGTTTCCGGTCCATCGCGAAACCCGCTACTTCGATTTTCACGCAAAACGAAATCCGCAACAAGTCGCGGCCATCGCTCATTTCGCAGACGCATTCCTTGACATCGTCAATCGCGACTTCTTCAAGGCGGACTTTGATTATCCCATTCATGCGCTCGTGCTAGAAGATAAGACGACTTTTCAAGATTACCTGAGAACTCGATTTCACGTCGCCGATCCGCCGGGATTTGGGATCTACCTCGGAGAATACAAGCTGTTTGTCACGTATGAGGACTCAGGCCTCGGCACCTTTACGCACGAAATCATGCACCCGCTGGTGGAGCGGAATCTGCGCGACCGCCCTCTTTGGGCGCTGGAGGGCATCCCGACTTTCTTTGAGAAATTCTACGGATACTGGACGAATGACCAGTTGGTCGTTCATTGGGGATATCAGAATCCGTGGCGCATCGACATGCTCGGCACGAATTTGGCCCGCCTGAATCTCGACCGAATTTTGGCGCTGAAGCGATCTCCGGGTGATTTTCGAGAATCCGATCTGCGAATGGTTTCGATGTTTCTCTGGCAGCAAGGCAAATTCAAACGATTTCTAGAGTTGATTCAAAAGAACGACAAGGCGGGCTTTGGATCGTATTTTGAAGGAGCGATGGGCGCGCGAGTTCAGCAGGTCCTGCCGCTCTGGCAAAAATATCTCGATGACGTTCAAGCCAGGCGCAACCAAATCCTGCAATTGCCGGCGAGTTTCATTTGCCCAGACGAACAAACCTACGCCGCATTCACGAATCGCTTTAGGATTGAGCCTGGAGGTCCGTGATCATGAATGCTAACGCGGCCGCCTATTCTCTCCGCGGTTTTCACCGTCAGGACTGCGGCGATGATTGCGCAGTTTGGGTCGGCAAACTCCCGCCGGCTGTGACGCCGTCGGAAACCAGCTTTGAAGTCCTTTGGCGCCTGCATCCGGAGGATCGCGCTGAGATCAGAATGCATGGCCGAAAGGTGAAGGTTCCGCGTTGGCAACAAGCCTTCGGCCGTGACTATCGATTCAGCGGCCAGGTTAACCGAGCCCTTCCAGTTCCACCGGTGCTGGCGCTTCTCCTGGAATGGGCGCAGAACACCATCGATAGCCGATTGAATGGACTATTGCTCAATTGGTACGACGGCAAGCTGGGCCATTACATCGGCGCCCATCGCGACAGCGCCAAAGACCTCGTGCCCGGCGCTCCCATCGTCACGATGTCACTGGGGGAGCAGCGTATATTTCGCATTCGGCCCTGGAAAAAGGACGGCATGACATCTTCCATCAATCTCGATTTGACGAATGGCACGGTGGTGGTGATGCCTTATGAGACAAACCAAGCTTTTACGCACGAAGTCCCCGCCTCAACGCGACTCCAAGGCAGGCGCATTTCAGTAACAGCTCGCGCCTTTGCGCGTTAAGCTTCAAAATATGTGCGGCCAAACTGCCCGCGAATTCGCAGAGAACGCCACAGCGATGGTCGTGTCATGCATACCGGTGATTCCCAGCGCGAACCTGGAAAGAAGCCTGCGGCTATGGGTTGACGGCCTGAGCTTCGAAATGGACCGCGAGATGTAAGCCGATGGCAAGTTGATATTTTGCATTCTGCGCAAGGGCAATCTTTGTTTCATGCTCAATCAGCGGGCCGGAACACCACTCCAGCCGGAGAATTACGAGGGGTTCGGCTACATTGGACTCCAGTCGCCATTCCCAAAACCAGAGAACATTTGGTTGGCCTTGGGTTCAATGTTTCAGAGATTGTAGACCGAGACTACGGCCCGACAGAATTCTTCCTGACAGACGAGGACGGTTATGCTCATTGCTATGGCGTTCCGACCAAGAAGTAGGCATGCGCTCCTAATCTCGCCCGGCAACCATCCTTCTATCAACTCATCCGGATGGTTGAATCTCAACAAAATTTGCGGAAATTATCAAAAAACCAATTGACTGTATCCTAGACGCTGTGCTACACATCTTACGCGTTCAATGAAAACTTGCTTACACATATCAGCCACGGATTGGCCGACGATGCGAGTCGCAAAGGCGACACGTCATAGCCGGTGCAACCAGGGCTATGTGTTTAGCCTTGGACTATCCTTGGCCTCGATCGGGAAACAAACCGAAGGCAATTTGGATAGACTGGCTGTAAGCAGGTGACGAACTGAACAGAGACTTTCTTCAACCCTGCTTACGAAACGTAGGCAGGGTTTTTTGTTTTGACGATGCAAAAGAGATTTAACTGAAAGGCGAACAGTCTGTGAACATAAAAAAACGCGACATCTAGATGATGTCACTTGGCGACAAATTGAAAATGGCGAAGACGAGCTATAGCTGGTCACCGATGGTCCACGCTCATGAATCGTCCATAGCAATGCCAGGCCTAAGAAAACGAATTTTACAGTCTAAAGGCTTCCTAGGAGGTGTGCCTCTAAACACCGAAACAGCCGCCGTGAAACCGCGGGTTGGTAGCGCAAGCTAGCAAGAGGTGTTTGTTCTTTGTTGAAATGGCACGGGCCAGGAATTCCGAAGCGATTCCCGGCCTTTTACTTTCCGCAGTTGTGATTTAACAGCAGAATGCCTCCCGCCACGGAGGAAGTCCAGGGGCAATTCCCGGCAACCGCACCAATTCCACAGGCTGAGCGTCAGCACGCGGCCGAGTCTCCAAAACTCAGCTTACTCCGGGCAGCACGGAGGCAGCCTGCCAATTTTCGGGGTCGTGGCAGACAAGCAATGCACTTGCCCTGCAAGCAAGCCTATATGGGAGCGTTACCCATCGACTCCACCATTTCGAATTGCGGGGAGAATGAGATTCAGGTGAGTTTCATAAGCTCAACCTCAGTGGGCGCGACTCCCACCCCCGCAACCATTTTTCCGGGAAGCGATCCAGTTGCCCGACTGTAAATCTGGTGTCGTAAAACAAAACTGGAAGTGACGAACTGGAGCGTTTGAACTCCCAGTTCCGCCACGAAACAGTTGCCCGATTATTAACGTTCGCTTCGCGAGTTGTGGTCCAGCGCTTCCACCAGGCTTCGCCAAGGCTTTGGCCTGGCAAGCCATTTTGGACTCGTAGCTCAATGAGCGGAGCGCCCCGTTGTCTGCGGGAGGCTTGAGGGTGCAAATCCCTTCGAGTCCGCCATCAGCGCGTAGTGTAGGAGCAACGTGTTTGGCCTGGGACCAAGTGACCGCAGGTGCAAGTCCTGCCGCGCTGACCAATTTCAAGCTGCCGTGGCTGAACATACGGCATCCGTCTTCTAAGCGGACACATGCAGGTGGAAATCCTGCCGGCAGCGCCACTGCCACGTGGTGTCAAAGTAGCACGGCGGTCTGTTCAGCCGTTCGGTGTTGGTGCGAGTCCAACCCTGGCGGCCAATTCACGGAAGGCAGGCAGATATAAGCTGGCTGCATCTGTCCCGAAAACAGAATCCGCTAATCCCGGAGGTCGGAGCATTACCGACGCCTTCCGCCACTCAAACTCATTAACGAAAGGAATGACATGAAACCCGCACTACGTTTTCAAAGTCAGCTTCTCTATCGCAGAAGCTATAAGCCAAGCCGTCGCATTCGCATCCGCCCGACCGGAAAGCTAAATTTCACTTTCCGCCCGGTGCGCCGCTTTGGCGTAAAGCCGCAAGTGACCATCGTCTCGTAGCTCAAAAGCAGAGCACCCGGCTGATAACCGGAAGACCATGGAGCGTCACCATGCGGGACGACCACCCTGAGAGCTGAGGCAGATTAGCGCCTCGCTGAAGCTGAGGAGACGTTGGCGCGATACCAACCTCAGGGGCCATTTAACCAGAGAGGTCGAGAGTGCGGCGTTAAAGCGTGCCCGTGAGCACCAACGCGCGCTCTCGTTCTCTGGACGGCGGCAATTTCTGTCCGTGAATGCAAAGCAGCTCGAGCGACTGGCCCTTCAAGCCGGACCTAATCGGTGCAAGTCCGATCACGGATGCCATTTTCAATTTTCTCTCAAAGCGTAATCAGATTCTGCACGCCGCTCTGCGCAGGCGGAAGTTCGTGGTGCAAATCCACGTGAGAGCCCAGAATCCGCCGCCGAACTCGACGAGTTGTCAGCGCTATGAGCGCAGCGAGACTGATCAGTCAAAATGGTTTGTCGTCTGCTACGGTGGCTCCCTTGGTCACGGTCAAACACATGACATGATTAGTCGTAGCGCATTTGATCCGTACGGTGTCGCCATCGCTTTCAATCCAGTATGGCTTTCCCCAGGGATCAAGATCCTCGCCCCGGTCATTTCGCTCCTGTGGATAACTTGAATGGTATTGTTTCTTGGTTGGGTTTTGCCCTCGCAACACTCCAGTGACAGCGATGGTCTCGCCTTTGGGGTAATATCCAAAGTCCAAGCGGTAGCTGTTAAGTGCCGCGTGTAAATTGGCTTCATAATACATCACGCGACTTCCTCTCATGCGGTCCAGTGTGGCGCTTGCACGATTGCCAAGCAGAGCCTTCAGCTCAGACGCGGTCATTGAAACGACCCCGCCGCCCGGTGGAATCACATGAAACCTTCTGGTGGGTTCTGGATTTAGCGGATCCGGATTCTCATACACCAAAATTTCACGTTGGAGGCCGGCCGCACCCAAATAAATGCAGTCCGAGTTGGTGTCAATCAATTGTGGATTCTCTCTCCAGTTTGAAGGCAATTGAGATTGTTTGTCTCGTGCATAGAGCAGTGAGAGATTTTCCTTGGAAATGTAGCCAGGAACCAGATCGGAAAGCTTTTGCGGCAATTGGTCGCCGTGGTCCCACGAGTAATGAACGATCGCGTTGCCGATCACGTTATACCGGGTAACGGTTTCAAATTCCCCAGCAGGCGATGTCCGACCACGACCAGAGCCAACCGCCACAACGGCGAAGCAGCCCGCCAGAAGAGTTGCTGTCAGCAATCGCTTCATTATCCGATCTCAGGTCTAGTTTTATCTTTTAAGCATGGTCAATGCCAAGCGCGGTGGCGGCCAACTCCGAACACCAGCGCCTCTGCACAGAGTCTGTACCACGCAAATGGCGTCAATTTCACGGCCGCTGTGCCTCAGAAGGGACAGGGCGAGTTTCGTAAACTCGTAATCGTCGGTGCGAGTCCGACCTGGGGCTCCAGCCTTCGCCTGTCGGCTTCGGCTCGGCAGGCCATTTTATGGTGATCATGATGTAACACGAAGCATCACGCCCCGTGAAGGCGTTTGTGCCGGTGCGAATCCGGTTGGTCACCCCAATTTCGATGGTCCGAAAGTTGCAGGTTATCGCTCAAACACAGGGGTGGTTGCTCACCGTGAGAGAGCCGCCGATGCGAATTCGGTGATCGGCGAATCTATAATCGTGCGGCTGAACCAGTCGCGGCGGTCGAAACCCAATCTCGGAACGTCCGCGCCCGGACTGAGCCACGTCTGTGTTCGTGGTCAGCAACCATGACTACTGGCTCTGGAAAATCTAAATCTAGAAACAATTCTCGGCCATGCTGATCGACTCCGAAAATGAAATATGCGCTGGCAAGCGGACGACCCAGCCAACTCATCTGGCGATTGCGCTCGTTGACCGCGACTATCTGCTGCGCATCCCAAAAGGCGCCCGAAACATTCTCTGGCGCCAAAGATTGCATGACCTGCCGATAATCTGATGGAAGTCGAATGCCAAGTCTCAGCTCAATTCCAGTGATGTCGCTCTCCGTCATACGCTCGAATTTGACCTAAGGTTTAAGTGGCAGCAAGTTTGATCCGAACGAACAAGGTCAAAGCGTACGCGGTTAATATCATTTGGAGCGGTTTCAGCCACAGCCAACCTAAAGCGAGACGGCCATGATCCGCCACCTCGGCAGGATGATTAGCCTCGGTTTGATCGGCCCGCGAAGCGAGCACGGCAATGGCGCTGATCACGGCGGCGACGGAACCCGAATGCGAGATCCTCGCGTTTTCGGCACCCAGCGCTGGACGTTACGGCGGCAGGCACGACGGCGGCGAACGGGCATCACGCGCGTGAACCTCTCGCCGCGGATGCGTTTGGCCGACGTCATCAAGGCGATCGAAGCCGTCCCAATGGGTGGAACGGACTGCGCGATGCCGATGGTATGGGCAACCCGCAACAAGCTCAACGTGTCGGCGTTCATCACCTACACGGACAGCGAAACGTGGGCGGGCAACATCCACCCGGCGCAAGCGTTGCGTCAGTATCGCAACGAGTTCGTCGGCGACGCGAAGGCGGTCGTTGTGGGCATGACCTCCAACGGCTCCACTCTCGCCGATCCGAACGACTGCGGAATGCTCGACGTGGCGGGCTTCGATACCAGCGTGCCAGCCGTAATCGCGGACTTTGTTCCCGAGTCCTAGCGGACGGCCACCACGAACGGTGCAAGGACGCCAAGAAACAACGCGGGCGGAGGCGAGAGTCGCCGCCCGCCGATTCTCAGTTTCTCGCGACGAATCACTCGGTGCCGCCGTGTTGGCGCAAAAAAGCAGCTACATCTCTGCTTCTCGCACCGGTCGTAACGTGCAATGGAATTTCCCCTTTTATGTCATTGACATTGATCTCGGCTCCGTTAGCCAGCAGCAATTCTGCCAGGCCCCTCTCGTTCCTTAAATGCTGCCCAATGCAACAGCGTCCGTCCGTCCTTGTCTCCTGCGTCGACATCGGCTCCTTTTGCCAACAGCAATTTCGCAACGTGTTCGCAACTCACATGCAAAGGTGTCTCGCCATTTATGGCATTAACTTCGGCTTTGTGGGCGAGCAGCACCTCGGCTACGCCCTTCTCGGCATGTGACGCCCAATGCAAGGGAGTGAGTCCGTGAGAATAGTCCCTCGCGTTGGGATCAGCTTTATCGGGCAGAAGCAGTTCGGCGACATCCTTGTGTCCGCCAGTCGCCGCGTCGTACAAAGGGGTTCGCCCGTCGTTTTCCCTGACATCAACCTTGGACCAACAGCAGTTCCGCCACATCCTTGTGGCCATCTTCGGCAGCCTTACTTTTCCGGTCGCTATGAGCAGTCCTTTACGGGAGCCACGAGTTTCCGATGCTTGGTCTGCACACTATACGCCTCTGACCCCAATTGGCCGCGCGCATGACGAATCAGCGCGGCTAACCGAATCAGTGCTGCAAGGGATTCGCACGTGTCCAATGGCGAATCTAAAACCTCGGCCCGTTGGCCGAGCAACCGACGCGGCGGTCTGCCGAACCATTCAGTCGGGTGCAATTCCCGGACGGGATTCAATTTTACGGGCATAGGTGTTGAGAGATACACGCCGGTCTTCCAAACCGAAGTAGAGGGCGCGATACCCTCATGCCCGACCATTTCCGCGACGCGAACGCCGGTGCCAGTCAGGACTTCACAAACCTGATTGCGGCGGTTCAACTCCGCCTTCGTGGCGCGGTTCTAAATATTTTGGGTTGCAAACACTGTCAGCGATGTAGCGGTCTCTTAAACCGCAGAGCTAGGTGCAATTCCGCGGCGACCCACCAATTGTCGACTCTTTGAGAAATCTCCTTGCTAGGAAATCCATTGCGTGTCAGCGCCAGACAACGCATTGCGCCCGACCCGCACCCAACCCTTTCGAATCCGTCCATCGGAGGTGCGCGCGGTCACGAAAAAGACAGCATCGCTCTTTTGGCTGTTCCAAGTAAATGGCCCGCGAAACAAAGACCTGTGGCTGTTTTCGAGGATTTCGAGGTCTT
>DASZMX010000116.1:0-27706 GCA_035551475.1 Verrucomicrobiia bacterium | reverse complement strand
GAAGCCACCGCTTGGAAATGATAGGTGGCGCCCAAGGACAACGCTGAGATCGCGGCCTGGAACGCGACCGGGGAACCGCCGGCGGTGATTGGCGTCGGCGCGGTGGTATTTCCATAGGACGAGTCCGCGCCCCAATTGAACCACACCAGCGCCGGCGAATTGCTCGGGTTCACGGTCGCGTGGAAGGTCGCGGTATTCGTGGTCACGCCCGTCGCTGGAAGAGTAGCGACCGCCGGAAGTGTCGCCGCGGTGATGAACGTAGCATCCGAGCCGCTGGCCTGGCCCAGGAAATTGGAAGCCACCAAGCGGTAGTGATAGGTCGTCGCAGGCGCAAGATCCATTAGATCGCTGTTCACGATAATAGCGCTGACGCCGGAACCAATGTCCGTGGCGGGCGTGCGCTGTCCATACGAGGCCGTCAGCCCCCACTCGAACCAAGCCGTCGTGCCGGCGTTCCCGGGATTCGCGCTCCCGTTGACAGTTGCCGCGCCCGTCGCGGGCAAGGTCACAACGACAGGCAGGCGGGACACGTTGATGGAAATAGTTCCAGCTTCTGAATTGGTCCAAGCGTTGGTCGCGATGAACGTGAAGCTGTCCGCGCCCGAAAAACTGCTGGAAGGCGTGTAAACCAAATTGGCGCCCGCGCCCGACAACGATCCGTGCGCCGGTTGCGCTGCGACTGAGAAGGTGAGCGTTTGCCCGTAAGGATCGGCGCCGGTGAGCGTGACCGGCAGCGGCGCCCCATTGTTATCGGCGAGGGTTTGATTCGTCACCGTCGGTTGCAATGGCGGCAAAATTACAATTGACGATCGGGCGGAGGTGTTCGTGTAATCCGCCTTGTCGTTGGGCGTAAAGGCGGCGTCAAGCTCATTGCTTCCCAACGGCAGAATGGCGCCCGCCGCTGGATTATAAACAAACGAGCCCGCCACGTCCGCCGAGGCGTTGAGTTGATTCGTCGTCAAGGCGAAGCCCCGGTTGATCGCCGCCGGATTCGTCCATGTGATTGTCGGCACGGCGCGCACCACAAATGACCGCGTGATGGCAGGGGCCGCAGTGTAGATTGCATCGCCGGACTGATCCGCTTCCACCGTCACGGAACCGGCGCCAGTGATTGCCAGGGTGTTCCCCACCACTGAGGCCGGCCCGGAAAGGACCGAGAACGAAACATTCAGGCCGGACGTCGCGGTGGCCGCCAGCGCAAACGGAGCGTCGCCGACCGTTTTATCCGGCAAAGCTGCGAACGCAATGGACTGATTGAGCTGGGAAATGGTAAGCGTGCCGGGCGTCACGTTCGTCGTGTAATTGGCCAGGCGCGCGTCTGGATCGTTGAAAAACGCCACGATGGGGTAAAGGCCGGGGGCGGTGTTCGTCGCCACGTTCGGCGCTCCATAGCTGACGGTGAGGTTGTCGCCATTAACGACACCTTGCAGGCTGCCGGTGAACACCGGATTTACCTGGCCGTAGGACCGGCTCGCATTGCTCACAATCACGGTCAAAGCGGCGCGCGCCACATTGATCATTTGCGAAGCGGTCGCGGCGTTGTAATTGGAATTGCCTGCTTGCGCCGCCTGCACCTGGACCTGCCCGGCTCCTGTCAAATAGAGTGTCGAGCCGGAATTGCTGGCCGGGCCCGACACCACCGAGTAGGTGACAGGCATGCCGGACGAGGAGCTGGCGCTCATCGTGAGCGGCCCGGCGCCGTAGGTTGGCGCGCCCAGCGCCGTGAATTGCACGGTTTGGTTGGCTGGCAACACCGTCAGACTCACGCTGGCGTTTGCATTGCTGTAATTCGGACCGCTGGAAATGAACTGCACCGATAATAAATGAACCCCGGCATCGAGGACCGTTCCCGTCGGCGGTGAATAGACGAACGTCCCCGGCCCGGGCGCGGAAGCGTCCAATTGATTCGTGTCCAGCGCGGCGCCAAATACAATCGGCGCCGGCGCGGCCCAAGCCAGGACAGGCACAGCGGGGACGACGACTATTTGCACCATGGAAGTGACCGCGTTGTAGGCGCCGGCATCGGCCGGCAAAAACACCACCAAAAGCGTGTTCGTGCCGGCGTCGAGCATTGCGCCAACATCGGGCGTGTAGGCAAACGAACCCGCCACCGAGGCAGTCGCATTCAGTTGGTTGGTGGAAAGGACGGCTCCGTAAATCACGGGCGCGGGATTCGTCCAGGTAAGCGGCGGCGTGGCGTGGCCGACGGCGAAGGTCCGCGAAAGGGAGGAAGCCGCATTGTAATTGCTGTTCCCCGCCTGGTCCGCTTGCACGATCACGGCGCCGGAGCCGGTGAGCGTAAGCTGATTGCCCGAAACGGTGGCGGGCCCGGAGGCGACGCTGAACGCCACCGGCAATCCGGAAGAGGACGTGGCCGTCAAGGGGATGGGCGACGTCGAGAATGTCACGTTCGCCAGGGCGCCGAACGAAATCGTCTGCGAGGCTTTCAGCACATTCAACGCATTGGAGGCCGTCAGGGTGTTGTAATTCGTGGGATCAGCGGGCGTAAACACCACGGTCAACTCCATCGCCCCCGCGTTCAAGACCGCGCCGGCCGCCGGCGTGTAAACAAAACTTCCCGGAATGTTCGCCGAGGCGTCGAGCTGAATCGGGCTCAATGCTGTCAAGTATCCAATATCCAACAGCGGCGCCCAGGTGATAACCGGATCGGCCGGCTTGACATGGAACGTCTGGGTGACGGCGGTGGCCGCTTGGTAGTTCGCGTCGCCCGCCTGCGCGGCCTGCACGCTGATCGTTCCCGCCCCGGTCATCGTCAGCATGTTGCCCGACAATGTTCCCGCGCCGGAAAGAACCGAGAATGTCACTGGCAGTCCGGATGACGCGGAACCGACAAGCGTGAGGGGCGCGGCGCCGTAGGTCTGATCGGGAATCGAGCCGAACGAAATCGTCTGCGCCGCCGGGTTGACGGTCAACGGCACGGAGGCGCTGACGGTATTGTAATTGGTGTCCGTTGGAGTGAACGTCGCGTTCAGGAAATAGCTGCCGCCGCCCAAAACGGTTCCGATGGAGGGACTGTAAACAAAACTGCCCGGCACGCTGCCGCCCGCATTCAACTGCGCCCCGCTTAAGGCCGTCCCGTAAGTGATGGAGGATGGGTTGGCCCAGGTGAGGGCGGGAGTGGCTTTATTGACAGTGAACGACCATTCCACAGGCGCCGCTGCGGCGTAATCCGCGTTGCCGGCGAGTGAAGCGCGCACCGTGACCAACCCCGAGCCAGTGATAGTCGCGGTGTTGCCCGCGATCGTGGCGGGACCGGAAACGACCGTGAACACAATGGGCAATCCGTTGCTGGGCGACGAAGACGCGTTCAAGGCGAATGGGCTATCGCCAAAGGTGTGAGTGGGAGGCGCGGTGAACGAGATGGTTTGCGGCGCCGTCACAATGGTTAGAACGCCGGCGTTCGTCGTGACGACGTAGTTGGTGAGCCGATTGGCCGCATCCGTCAGCGTGGGCAGAATTGGATACGTCCCCGGCGGCGTGGCGGCGTTGACGACCACGGGCGGCGGCGGCGTGAAAATTTGCAAACGGTGATTGCCGGTGTCCGCCACCGCGAGCCGTCCGTCGGGCGCGATAGCCAGGCCCGACATCAAGGAAAACTGCCCCACGGCGGAACCGCTCCACGACAAAAGCAAGTTGCCGCCCGGGGAAAATTCCCAAATGGCGCCGGCTGATTGGTCGGCGACAAAAATATCCCCCGTCTGATCCACCGCCACCGCCCAAGGCAAGGACATTCCCGCCGTGGCGCCCACGATCCCAAGTGAGGCCCCGTTCGTGTCATAGATAAACACCTTGCCCGAACCCGCCACATAAAGGTGGTCATGCGCATCCACGCAAACACCGAACGGTTGCATCCCTGTCAACTGTCCAAGGTAGCCGCCATTGGTGTCGAATTGGTCAACACAACCGTTATAGGGATCCGCCACATAGACAATTCCGCGATGGTCAACCGCGATTCCGTTGGGCCGTCCGAATTGGCCCGGGGAACTGCCCGCCGACCCCCAAGAGCCCAGGAACGTCCCGTCCTGGCGATACTTGTAAATCGAAGCTCCGTCTCCATCGACCACGTAGAGAATGCCGTTGGCATCCATTGCTACGTCGGCGAAGTTGGAAAACGGCACCACGAAGCGCCCGGTCTCGACGCCTTGCGGGTTGAAGATTTCCAGGTATCCCTCGCCATCGAGCGCGAACAGGTTGCCGACGCTGTCAAAGGTCAACCCACGCGGGAACGAATTGCCAATCGTAAAGCCCAGGCTCTCCAAATAATTATAGGGCGACCCAGGCGCGGCGGGCGCGTAAGCGTTGAAAGATGCTGTGATAAGATCACTGTTTTGCAAGCCGTTAACCGACCCGGAAAATGACAGGTTCGTCGAGCCGTATGGCGCGGTCAAATTGCTTCCGGTGACGTTCAACGGCGCCGGCGCCACGACCATGGACGCATTCGCCGTCGCGGACAGAAAATTGGAATTGCCCGTTTGCGTCGCGTTCACCGTCACGGCGCCGGCCCCGGTGGCGCTCAAGACGCCGCCGACGACTGACCCCGGCCCTGACAGCAGTGAGAAGGCGACTGGCAGGCCGCTCGACGCCGTGGCGGACAAGGCAGCCGGCGCGGAGCCGTAAACGACATTGGTAAGCGAAAACACGATCGATTGAGACGCTTTGGCCACCACGAGCAAATTAGTCGCTGCGGCGTTCGTGTAATTGACTGTATCCGCCGGCGTAAACACCGTCGCGAGGGCGTTGGCCCCGGCGTTCAAGACCGTTCCCGCCGCCGGCGCATAAACAAATGAACCGGGCACATTGGCCGTGGCGTTCAGTTGGGCGCCGCCCAGCGCCGTTCCGTAGGACGTGGCTGCCGGCGGCGCCCAGGAAATCACGGGCGTCGCCTGGCTGACAGCAAATGAGATATTCGCCGACGGCGCGGCTTGATAATTGGAATTTCCTGCCTGCGCCGCCTGCACAACCACGGGCCCGACGCCGGTCAGGACGACCAGGTTGTTGGAAATAAGCGCATGACCCGAAACGATGGAATACGAGACCGGCAAACCGGATGATGCCGTCGCGCCCAGGGAAAACGGCGTTTCGCCATAGGTATGCGGCGCCACGGTCGGCGGTGTGAGGGTCTGCGGCGCGACGAAATTCAGCCAAGCAATGGTGGTGTCGGGGCTGAGAGCGAGGTCAAAGTAACCGTTCCCCAAGTTCGCATTAAAGGCTGAAACGTCAATATGAACGAGCCCCGGGTTGAACCCGGTGACGCCGCCGTTGGCGCGGAGGATGGCAAAAGAACGGCCGACCGTGTTGCTGAAGTTGCCGAGCGAAACGCCGGCGAGCGCGAGGTTGAAATGGGTCACCGCGGAGAAGTCTGCCGCGCCCAAGACCCGCAGTGTATCGAACGAGTTGCTGGCGATTTTGCATTGGTAGGCGGTGTTGCCCACAAAAGCCAAATTGCTGACGGTGATTGAGGCAATGCCCGGCCCCACGGACAACGCAGTCTGGTCGCTCAACTGGAGAGTGGCGTTGGAGACATTGCCGTCCAATTGCAGCGAACCGGTCGTCACGTCGATCGTTCCGGCGAAATTGTTGTTGGTCTCGAGCGCGAGCGCGCCCGGGCCGTCTTTGAGGAGCAGCGCCGGGGCCCCAGTCCAGCCGCCAATGCTGCCGGCCAGGGTGTTGGTGACGCTGCCGTTAACAGTGATGACGTTTGTCCCGCCCAACAGGAAGAAAGCGCCACCGGCCGTTTGCCCCGCTTGTCCATTGATGCAGCCGTTGCAAAAGCCGCCGGCCCCGGCGGTCAGCGAACCCGCGTCCATCGTGCTGTCAATCAAATGCAGCGATGCGCCGTGATTGGCGCGCACGAACACGGCCGCGCCGAGCGCCGCGCCCCCGCCGCCATTGCCGCGGCTGCCGTTATTGACACTGGCTCCCGCCGCGCCGCCCAAGGCGCCGGCCAAGCCGTTGGTGGCGCCATTGTAATTTTCGCCCGCGCCCGCGCCCGCGCCGAATCCACCGTTGCCGCCATTGGCCAGGATTCCTCCGGTGTCGCCCACCCCGCCCGCGCCGGTGCCTCCGGCTCCGCCGCCGCCGCCGCCAAATCCGCCGTTGCCAGCCGGCGCGCTGGAAAAACCGTTTCCCGCCGCGCCGCCGCCGCCGCCGAAATCGCCGCCATCGGCGCCCGCCGCATAGGGGAATTGCGAGCCGTTTAAAGACCCGCCGCCGCCACCACCGAACACCGCCCCGGACTGGGCGCCCGGACCGCCGGGCCACGCGCCCGCGCCGCCATCGATGCCGCCCGCCGCATTGCCCGACGATCCCGCCGTGGCGCCATCGGTGAAGCCGCCGCCGCCGCCGCCAACGTATCCACTTCCGCCGGTGCCGTTGCCGCCATTTCCATAAAGACCGCCGCCGCCGCCGCCGCCATAATCGCCAAAGGCATTGCCACCATTTCCGCCCAACCCGCCGCCACCGCCGCCGCCCGGATAATCCGTGGCGCCACCAGCGCCGCCGGCCACGCTGTTATTGCTAAACGCCACGCCGCTCAGCGTCAGGTTGCCCGCGTTCAGGAAGATCGCGCCGCCGGCGCCGAGACCGCCACCGGCGTTATTGCCGCCATTTCCGCCATGCGCGTAACCGTTGGCGAGGGTGAGGTGATTGATCGCAACCGTTTGATTGGGCGCATCGATGAAGAGAATCCGATAGGCACTGCCGCCGCTCAGCGTCAGCAAACCGGCGCCGGGGCCGTCAATAACAAAGCCGTTGGTCATGATGGGCAGCGGGCTCAAAAGCGTGACCGTGCCCGCGAGGCCGCTGGCATCGATCACGGCGGGAACCGGTGACGCGTTGGCCGCCAGCATAGCCTCGCGCAGCGAACCCGCGCCGCTGTCGGCGCTGTTGGTCACCGCGACCGTGAACACGGCATCCGTCGCGAATTGAACCTGATCGAGCCAGGCCGCATCCGCGCCCGCCGTCCAGAGCAGCGTGAACGAGCCCAAGCCAAAATGCGCCGATCCCTGTTGCCAGGAGCCGCCGGAAATCGTGTTGCTGACCGCGCCGTTGATCGCGAATGTGGCCGAGCCCTTCCACCAGAATGACAGCGTGCCGGGCCCTTGGATCGTGGTCTGCACCCACGAGAACTGGCCCGCCCCCACCGCGCCGGATTGGGCGGCGTTGGTTCCATCTTCGGTGATGTTCGTTTCGCCAAACCAATCAGCCGCCCCGCCAGTCGTCCACGCGTAGGCCGGCGCATCCACGGCGACGGCGAGAGGCATGGTCAGCGTCAAAGTTGCCGGAGCGCTCGTGACGGCGCCGAGGCCGTTCGCGACCACGACGGCGTAGGAGCCGCCATTTGTCGCCACGTATGTTTGACTGTTGGCGCCGCTGATATTGGAGCCGTTAAGCTGCCATTGATAACTGAACGGAGACGTCCCGCCCGGCGTGACTGAGAACGAGCCCGAGGCGCCTTGCGGCACGACGAGGTTTTGCGGTTGGGCGGCGATGTAGGGATCAGGATTGATGGTCAACTCCGAAACCCACGCCGCATCCGGCTGGATGGAGCCAAAGCCCTCCGTGTAAATCCACTGCAAGGTGTGCGGTCCCGTGGGAAGGTTAAGGGAAATTTTTTGCCAGGCGGAAACTGTCGCCTGCAAATAGGTCTGTTGTTGACCGTCCACGAGCAATTGCATTGAACCGTCGCTGGCGATCTTCCACCAGAAACTCAAATCGACCGGGCCGGCCACTGCGGCGGTCATCAGGCACTGTTGACCGCGGTGGAGCGGCGAGGTTTGGGCGGCAACGCTGCCATCGTGCGTGACGTTGGTTTCGCCGAGCCACGGCGCTGCGCCGCTGTTCGTCACTACCGTGGCCGCCGCTTCGAGCGCGAGGGGCAACGGATAACCAAAATAGAACAGCCCGGGCAAGGAATAGGCTTGGCAACCTTCGCTGGATGTAATCAGGCAACGATACTGATCGAGATTCATCGCGGCGCTCGCGCCGGAAATCGTCAGCGACGCCGCTTGCGCGCCCGAGAAGTTCACGTTGTCCTGAATGTTCGTGAAGTTCGCGCCGCCCGCCGCCAGGCGCTGCCATTGGTAGGTTGCGTCCCCGCGGCTGGAGGCGACGGAGAACACCGCCGCATTCGTATCCGCTCCGAACGCATAGCCCGGCTGCCGGGTGAAATCCAGGGCCGTCGCCGCCGCGCCGGCAAACTCATATGCGCCCGGATCAATTTGCCCATTGTTGACTCGCGGCGCGCGGGCGAGGTCGAGGGTGTCATTCGGCGCCACACTGACGCTGCCCGCGCCCAAATACGGCGAACACGCCGCCAGCGTATAATCTCCACCCGCCGTCGGCGCCTGGGCTGGATCCAGCGGGCTGGTGAACACCGGGTCAATCGTATTGACGCCTTGGATGACGGAATGATCCGCGCTCGAAGTGGCTCCGGGATACAAATAAACTTCAACCGGGGCGTTATTGTCCCAGAGCACGGAGTTATAGAGGGAGCACGAGGCTTCGCAATCGATGGCGCCAGCCACGCCGCCGCGATTGCCGGCCACGGTCGTGTTTCGTAACGTCAGCGTTCCGAGCGATTGCAGGTAAATGGGAGCCCGGCTGGACACGTTGCCGGAGATCAACGAATCGTTGAGGGACGCGTTTCCGCCGTGCAGCAAAATGGCGATGTCGGTCTGGCTTTGCACGCGGCATCGGTCCAGCGTCAGCGAATTCGCCGAGGAGGAGTTGATGGCCTGCTGATTGCCAACGAAAGCGCAGTCGCTGAACTGAATCGCCGCGCCGGGAAGTCCAAACAAATATTGAAACGCCTGGCCATTGGTCGCGAAAACACAATTGGTCGCAAGCAAGCTGCCGGAGCATTGGATGCCAATCGAGTTCCCCACGAACTGGCAGTCCTGCAGGGTCGTCAGCGATTGAAAAAGCGTCAACGGCTGGGCGCTTCCAATGAACTGGCAATGGGCGATCGCCAGATTGCCGGCGGTGGAACAGATGATGGACGAATTGGTCACAATGAACCCGTCGAAAACGGCGCCCGCGAAGTAAAGCGTCGAGCCGGTCAGGATCGTCGGCGCGGCCGCCACGTTGCGCTGGGCAATGGAGGTTTCGCTGCCGCCGAAGCCGCCGTACAAGGCGATGTTCGTCCGCACATTCGCGCTGGGAACAGCATACGATCCTGCGGCCACCCAGATCTCCGCGCCGCAGGGCTGAGCCGCCGCCGCGACCGCCGCGGCGAGGGAGTTGAACGCCGTGGCCCAGCTTTGTCCGTCGCCGCCCGCGGCCGCGGCATTGACGTAGAGACGCGCGGGATAAACGGTCAGCGCCGCCGCGTCCGACCAGGCCGTGGCGCCACCGAAGGCAGAAATCGCGCAACGATAAAGCCAGCCGTTCATGGCGGGAGCGGCCCCGGACACGACCAGCGACGGCTGGGTCGCGCCCGGAAGGTCAAGGAAGCCGCCGCCATTATTCTGATTGACTTGCCATTGGAAGGCCAGGTCCGAGCCGGTGGCAGCCACCTGGAAAGTGTTCGAGGTCGAGCCGCAATAAACAAGTGATTGCGGTTGCTGCACAATCGATAGCGGCGTTCCGGCAACCCCTTGATATTCATAAGCGCCAATATCGACTTGGCCGTTGAGAGTGCGGGGCTGTCCCGCCAAGTCGAACACATCCGCCGGCACATTGGCGAACGCGCCCGCCGCCAGCAGGGGAGAGGAGCCCGACGGCGCGAGATTGCCCGCGGTGGTCGGCGCCAGGGCCGGATCGACCGGCTGCAAGAAAACCGGATCCGCGCCATTCAAGCCCTGGATGAAACTATGATCGACTGTGATGGCCTCGGCAAAGAATGGGCTGAAGATTTGCTGTTGCAGCAGCGCGCCGCCGATGCTGGCCTGGTTGTCCCAAATCACCGTGTTGTATAATTGACACAAGCCGTCGGTTTTGATGCCGCCCGCATAAAAACCGCTGTTGCCGACGATGGTGCAGTTGCGCAGCGCCAGCGGCGAGACGGTCTGGGAGATGGGCGCATAGGTGGGGGAAGTGTTTCCAGAAATAAGCGTGTCATCAATTTCCGCCGCGAAATTGTCGCACGAAATGGCTGAACTGGTGTTCGCCTGAAAGGCGCAACGGTCCACCGTGAGATGAACCTGCGCCGAACCATTATTGACGCTGAGCGCAGCTTGATTGGCGATGAAGGTTGATTGCGCCACATAAACAGTCGCCGCGTCAAACGAGGTGTCGCAAGCCAGGCCCGCCGAATTTCCGGTAAAAGCGCAATTGGTGACCGTGAACGAGCCGCCCGAGTTGAAGATGCCCAACTGATTGCTTGTAAAGGCGCAATTGCCGAACGCCGCCGTTTCCGGCGCCAGCATTTCGACACCGGTGCCGCCGTTGCGGAAGTCGCATCGCAAAAAGGCCTGGCTGCCGCCCTGGCCAAAGACGGCGATGCCATTCGGCACAGCCACATTGGAAAAGGTCAGCCCGTCGAGCAGGGGCGCCGCAGAAAACAAAGTGCGCCCGCCGGTCAGCACGGTGGGCGCAAAATTCCGCTGCGACAAATCCGTTTCCGTGCCCGCGAAACCTCCAAAAAGCGACAGGTATCCGGACACGCCCGGATTGAAATTCATGGGATACGTTCCCGCGGCGATCCAAAGCTCCGAAGGGCAGGCCGCCAGGCGCGGATTGCTTAAAGCGGTGTCAATAGAATTAAACGCGGTCGCCCAGGATGCGCCGTCGCCTCCCGGCGAGGCCGCGTTCACATACCAGCGCGTCGGCACGACCGTTAAGGTCGCGGCGGAGGTCGGCGTGGAGCAACCGCTTGCGCTCGCGATCACGCAACGATACAAGCTGCCGTTGACCGGCGCGCCCGTGACCGCCAAGACCGCATTGGTGGCTCCGCTGAGATTGCGGAAACCGGCGCCGTCATTGTTATTGACCTGCCATTGATAGGTCAGTCCGCTGCCCGAGGCCGCCGCCGAAAACGTGTTCACGCACGGCGTGTAAAGAATGCTGGCCGGCTCCTGGGTGATCGTCAGCGCCGGGGCCGTGAAGCCCTGCGCCTCGTAGGCGCCGATGTCCACCGTGCGCACCACGCGGGGCGCTCCTCCGAAATCCGCGCCCACGCCCGCCACCGCGGCATTGTCGCCCGCGTCCAGCAACGGCGAGCAAGCCTGCAATTGGAAATTCGTCGCGGCATCGACAAACACCGGATCCGCGCCCAAATTGCCGGACCCGGCCAGCGAGGCAAGCCCGGCCACATCCGAATGCGAAATCAAGAGGGTCGAATGCACATCCCCAAAAATTTGATTGGCTTGCAGATTCCCGCCCGGAGCGGTGTTTCCCCAGAAAATGGAATTCGCCGCGACGACATACCCGCCGAAGGCCTCCACGCCGCCTCCCGCGAGGTACGACGGATCGGTCGAGCGATTGTTGACGAAGTCGCAATTGACAAAGTTGACCGCGCCGGTGAAGACAAAGACCGCCCCGCCGTATTGGCCGGCATTACTGTCAAATATGCAGTTGACGAACGTCGGGTTGATTTCAAAGGCCGCCGGCGCCTGCAAATAGACGGCGCCGCCTCCGTTGGTCCCGACATTGCCCGCAAAAAGACAGTCTTGAATGGAGGGCGCAATGGTCGGTCCGCCGCCCGCCGCCAGCACAAGCCCGCCGCCGATCTCAGCGCGATTGCCCAGAACTGCGCAGTTCTTTAAGATGCCATTCCCGTAAACGATCACTCCGCTTCCAGAGTTCGACGCAATCACGCAACTTTGCACCGTCATCGTGTCCAGAAGCCCCACTCCATACGTGCTGTTGCTCTCAATCACGCAATTCGCAATGAGCGCATTAGTCAGCGAGACGCCGCCGCCGGCATTGCCCATGACAAAAAATCCGTCCACCAAAATGCTCGAAAGGTTGGGCGCGAGTTCGATTCCCGAGGAACTCAAGGCGGCGCCCCCCTGCCCGCCTCCGGTCAAAATCGAGGGATGCGCCTGCCAATTGCGCTGGCTCGGATCGGTTTCCACGCCGGCAAACCCGCCATAAAGCGTGGCGCCCGGCGGAATATAAAACTCGGCGGCGGAGGGAGCATACGCGCCGCCCGCCGCCCAGATAATCGGACTGCAGGCGCTGAGATTCTGCATGGCCGTGTCAAGGTGATTATATGCCTTCGCCCAGCTCGAACCGTCCCCGCCATCCGCCGCGCTGGCATTGACATAAATGACGCCCGGCGGGTTAACGGTGAGCGTCACGACGGTTTCATTTGTGACGGACGCGGTCGTTTGCGTGAGTTTGTATTGAACGCCATTCAGGGCGGTGGCGGCGTTCGGGATGGTAAGCGTGGCCGGCGAGGCCAGAGGCGCCCAGCTTGAGCCGTTGAATTGGGACCAGGCGAACGTGACGTCGCTGCCCCCGCCGGCGGCGAACACGGCCGTCTGCCCGGCGCATACCGTTTGCGACTGCGGCGATTGACTGACCTCCAAGGGCGCCGCGACGCGCGCGGTTCCCGCCTGATAGGCGCCCATGTCCACGGCGCCCGAGACCAGGCGCGGGTTGCCGGCGAGATCGGTTGCAATGTTCAGGTCAAAACTAACGTCTCCCGCTCCCACGGCTGGCGAAAACGGCTTGAGGCGCCAATCGCCGGCGGCAGGATCCACAAAAAGAGGATCATACGGGATGTTGCCCGCGTAAATGGACAACCCTTCGACACATGAGTTCACGTAAACCACCGGGGAGATCAGTCCATTTTGGTAGGCGTCACCGGAGGTCATGGCGTTGTGCCAAAGGATGCAGTTGTCCGCCTCCAGAGAACCGCCCGTTTCGTTAAAGAGAGCAGGAGGATCAAAATACGCGCTGTTCTCCGTCAACGTGCAATTGACCAACAGCGCCGCGCCGCTGTTATCGACGACCCCGCCTTCCACCGCGGAGTTGCCCACAAAAAGGCAGTTGGTGGCGGCGAGATAGGCGCGGCTATTCACGCTGAGATTCTCGATGGCGCCGCCGCTGAAAGGCGACGTGTTATTCGAGAAAATGCAGCCCGTGAAAACGCAGGCGGCGTCCTGATTGTAGATGGAGTTCGCGTTGCTGACAAAGGAGCATCCTACAAACGTCATCTGGCCGCCGGCGTTCTCCGCCGTAAACCATTGGTTCCCGAGGAACAGGCATTGGGTGAAGGTGGGCGACGCGCCCGCGTTCATGACACAGAGCTCGCCATTGGTCAGGAACACGCAACTGTCAAATACAGGCGCGGCCGTCTGCTGATTTTGCGCCGTCCCCGCGCCGGCAAATGTGCAATGCCGAATCAACGGGCTGGATTGGTAATTCAACAGCGCGAAATGTCCGCCGGGCGAAGTCAGCGTAAATCCGTCCAGGATGGCGGTGGTGTCGAGGCCATTCGCCACGTTGGCAATCAGCGGCCCCAGTCCCTTGCCCAACAAAAGCGTCGGATGATTGGTCCAATTGCGCTCCGCCAGGCTCGCTTCCGAACCGCCAAAGCCGCCGTAAATTTCCAGCCCGGGACGCATCGCAAACGATCCGTTCGTCGGCGAATACGCGCCTTGCGCCACCCAAATCTGCGAGCAGGCGTCGCCCACGGCCAGCGCGCCTTGCAAATTGGTGAAAGCGTTCGG
This sequence comes from Verrucomicrobiia bacterium, assembly GCA_035551475.1. Taxonomy (GTDB): domain Bacteria; phylum Verrucomicrobiota; class Verrucomicrobiia; order Limisphaerales; family Palsa-1400; genus DASZMX01. The sequence continues at coordinate 14,066 of DASZMX010000116.1, read as the reverse complement.
CCAATCCGCTCCGGTGTTTGCGCCGCGCGAATTCGCATTCACATATATGACCGACCGCGAGTGAATCGTCACCGTGACGGGGGCCGAGGTGTAGGCCCCCAGCGCAAATTGATATTGCTGGCCGCTGTAGCTCAAGGGCGCGTTGCTGACCACCAGCGAGGAGCCATTGAGGAAGGAATAGGCATCCGCCACCCACGGGATGAAACTCGAACCGGACTTCTGATACCACACCGGCGAACCCGCCGCGCTCAAGGCCAAGGTGGCGACGTCCCCCTGGCAAATCGTTTCCGATTCCGGCTGCGAAACAATTGCCACCGTCGGCGCCGGCGTGTTGGAAAATTCATAGCACCCGATATCGACCACGGGGCCCGCGATGCGAGGGTTGCCATCCAAGTCCAAGCTGGCGGCTTCGGCATTGTCCCCGGCGTTGATCGCCGGCGACGCTGCCTGCAAACGAAAATCATTTCCCGCCGGATTCGCGAAGAGCGGATCGTAGTACGCTGCGCCGCTGATGGTCTGGCCGCCTTCAAGGAGGCATGCGTCCAACGCGCCCAAATAACGGCCGCGCCCTTGTCCAACGAGCGGACTGTAGTAGATCTGCTGCTCCGCCAACGTTCCATTCCAAGGCGAGCCGGCGGTGTCGGTGTTGCCCCAAAAAATCGAATTGGCGGACAACAACTGCGCATCATCAAAGAAAACTCCTCCGCCGAAATAAGCGGTGTTGTCAAGAATATCGCAGTTCCGCAATTCCACCGCCGCCGCCGGCCCGTTTTGCGGCCCGGCAGTCGCATAGAGCGCCCCGCCGTTGAACCCGCGGTTGCCCGTCAGCAACGAATTCTCGATGGTCAACGGCGCGCCGCGGCACACAATGGCCGCCCCGCCGCCGGAGCCAAAGGTGTTCGAACCGGTGTTGCCCTCCACGATGCAGCGGTCCAGCAAGCCGCTGCCGTTCTCAATATAAATTGTGCCGTTGTCCGTCGTGGTGTTGGTGAGGAACCGGCAGCCTTGCAGCCGCAGCGTCCCGGAATTGAGCATCGACACCGCCGTGGCGTTGTTGGAGGCGAATAGGCAATTGGAAACAATCAATTCTTCGTTCGCGTTGAGCAGAACAAAAGCGTGGCCGACTTGCTGGTAACTGTCCTCGGCCGATAACAACGGCCCATCCGCGTTGTTTTGGAAAATGCAATTCGCCACCGTCGCGGCGCCGCTGGAAAACTGCGGCAGCAGCGCTCCGCCGCGATTATTGACAAATGTGCAATTTTCGATGATCGGCCCCAGGGTTTGCGAGAACAAGATGGCCGTCCCCACGCAATTCGAGACGGTGAATCCATCCAGCACGCACGCGTTTTCAAACAACGGCCCGGTCGGCCCAAACGAAAACGAGGTGTTGCCAATTCCCAGTCGCACCGCCGCCTTCAGCGGACCGCCGTCGCCGAGAAGAATCGTCGGATTGTTCGTCCAATTGCGTTGCGCCCGGCTCGTTTCGCCGCCGGCAAAGCCGCCATACAAGGGCGCGCCTGCGGCCATCGTGATGTCGCGCGGCGCATACACGCCTTTCGCGACCCAAATTTCCGAGCAGGAGCCCGCCGCGCGCGCGGCGTCCTGCAAATTCGTGAACGCCGCCGCCCAGCTTGAACCGTCGCCGGGCGTCGCATTGGCCGCATTCACATAAACAATCTGCCGGGGCAGCACTGTCAGCGTGGCCGAGCCTGGAACGGCGATTGTCCCATAGGGCGTCAGCGCGGTCGCGACAAACGTCTGGCCGCTCAAGCCCAACGAGGGATTGGCAAACACGAGTGAGCTGGCGCCGGAGCTCGTCACGATGCTCACGGTGGCGTCGTTCGTCACCGGGGCGCCGCCCGCCCATTGCCAAACATAATTATATCCGGCGGCCCCACGCACGGAAATCGTCGCGCTCGTGTCAAACCCAATGCTGTCGCCATAGCACACTGCCACGCTCTGCGGCAGGCCCGACAAATACACCGGCGCCGGCGCCAAGTTGGTGGATTCGTAGGCGCCCAAATCCACGGCCGCGCCAGAGAGGCGCGGATTGCCGTCCGCATCCACGCTGTCAACAACCAAGCCGCTGGCGCCGGCATTCACCGCCGGAGAGTTTGACGACAAGCGCCAATTCCCCTGCGCATCATCGATAAAAAACGGGTAATACGCGTCCACCTGCGAATTTTGCGCGTTCACATTTTCAAAGAAATTGGGCCCGCCGCTGTTGCCCCACACCAGGCAGTTTTGCAGCGTGCAACCGGACGACGACGCCACCGCCGCGCCATAGGCGGCGCTATTATGCACGAACGTGCAGTTCACCGCCGTTGGTCCGTCCAATTCCATCGCCCCGCCGTAAGTCGCGCTGTTCCACGCGAAGACCGAGCTTGAAATCACGCCGTCGCTGAAACATTCAATCGCCCCGCCGTCGCCCGCGTTATTTTGGCCAATGAATTGACAGCCGGAGATCCGGATGGTCTCGGCTTTCGTATTGTTGGCGCGCAACGCAATCGTGTTGGACGCAAAAAGCGATTGTGTCACCGTCAAGCCTGCCTCGTTGACGTTCAGGCATGTTCCGCTGCGCAAGAACGAGCAACCGGCCAACGTCAGGTTGCCGCCGTCCACTTCCACGCAATCGAAGCCAGGGCTATTATTGACAAAACTGCAATCGGCAATCAGGGCGGAAGAACCCGAGCCATAGAGAATGGTGGCGGGCGAGAGATTGCTGAAAACGCAATTCGCGAGAAGCGGGCTGCCGCCTTCCAATATGACGGAGGAATTGCCGCCGTTGAACACGAAACCGTCGAAGATGGTGTTGGTCGCGATGTCGGCCGAAAGGGCGTAAACCACTGTGCCGCCGATGAGCATCGTGGGATTCAGCCCCGGATTCCGTTCCGCGCGGTTTGTTTCCGCGCCCGCGAACCCGCCATACACGCGCAAATCGGGTTGGAGAAAAACCGCGCCGGAATAATTTCCGCGAGCCACCCAAAATTCCGCGCAACCCGGATTGGCCGCAACCGCCACCGGCAAGCTCGTGTAAGCGTCTGTCCAACTCGCGCCATTATTGGCGCCAGCGGCGGAGGCATTCACATAGACAATCTGCGCCGCGCCGACGGTCAACGAAACCGGGGCCGACGTATAGGTCGTCCCCACCGCAAACGCCACCGGCAAATTATCCAATGCGCTTGACAGGGGGTTAAACGTCAGCGTGGAGCTGTTTCCCGTGCTGGCCACGGTGAACCCGCCCGACGGAAAGGCCGCCGCCACGGGCTCCAGGCCTCCGCCTTTATTGACCAGCCACGAAAACGCCTGGCTGGTCGTGCCCGCCACCGTGAACGTTGCCGATCCGCCCACGCAGCCGGAAACCGCCACGGGCGTCGTCACCAAATACACCGGCGTCGCCACCGCGGTCGCCAGGTACGCGCCCTGGTCCACGGGAGATTGGGCGCGGGTGCGGCCGGCCAAATCCACGCCCGGATCGGACAACGAGCTGCCGGCGTGAATGGCAGGTGAGAACGGCGAGAGAGTGAAATCGTTCGCCGCCGGATTTGTAAACAACGGATCGTCCGCCTGATTGTTCCCGCCGTAGGCGGACAACGCTTCCACGGTCGAGGAGGAAATGTTGACCTGGTTGGGGCCGGCGCCAAGAAGTTGCTGCATCTCCACGCTGTCAAAGCCGCCGTGATCGTTATTGCCCCAGAAAATCGCGTTGACGATATGGTCCGTCCCGCCTTCATTCCACGCTCCGCCGCCCGACCCCGCCTGGTTCCCGTAGAACGTGCAATTCGTCGATCCCACCAGGCCTTCGGAAGCAATGGCGCCTCCGTCAAATTGGGCGGTGTTCCCGGCAAATAATGAATTATTGACGGACGCTTTGCTCGCCGGATCAATGAACAGGGCCCCGCCTTGCGCGGCGCTATTTCCGAAGAAAACGCAGCGTTCGATGGACGGACTCGACTCGAAGGTCGAGATGGCCGCCCCCTGATATGCGGTCGAATTGCTCAGGAACCGGCATGCCACGATCTGCGGCGAGGCGATGTCACATTCAATGGCGTTGACGCCGTGATTGTTGAGGAATTGGTTGTTCGTGAGGATTGGAGCCGCATTATTGAACAGGGCGAGCGCGCTGCCGCTGCCTTGCAGGTTGGTGAAGACGCAACCGCTGACCAGCGCTTTCCCGCCGGAAATCGTCATGCCATAAAGGCCGCTATCAATGATACAATTCTGGACGGTGGCGTCCGCCTGGTTGAGATCCACGGCGTCATGCGCTGGCGTCGCGTGAATCGTGAATCCATCCAGCACGACCGACCGGTCGATCGGCGCCAGGTAGCCCAGGGCCTGCACCGTCGAACGATTCGGCCCGCCTTGCAGGACCGTGACGTTATTCGTCCAATCCCGCTGCGCGGCGTTCGTTTCCGTGCCCGCGAATCCCCCCAGCAGGCGCACACCCGTCGAAAGCGAAAACGAGCCCGGCAAAATGCCTTCCTGACCCGGCCCATAGGTCCCGCGCGCCACCCAGATGTCCGAGCAGGAGCCGGCCAAGGCCAAGGCGTGTTGCAAGTTGGTAAAAGCATCAGGCCAAGACGAGCCGTTGTTCGCGCCGGTCGAATTTTGATTGACATAGACCACGCCCGGCGGGGTCATCGCAATCGTCACCGCCGGCCCCACCCAGCCGCCGCCAAGTTGGAACGGCTCGAACAAGTTGTCCGCATAATTAGTGGCGGCGATAAAGCTGACCGCCGTGACGCCATTGCTCGTCGTAATGGTGAAATTGGGATCGTTGCCCAACTGCACAAACCCGCCGCCCGGAACGCCCATTTGCCAGGTGATCGTGCCGCTCGCCGACGGCGGCACGGAGGCGGTAAGAGTCGCGGTGTGCCCCTGGCAAAAAATTTCCGCTCCCGCCGGCGTGGTGGAAAAGAATGGCGCCGTCGGCACGCCCTGAAATTCAAACGCCCCCAAGTCAACCGCGCCGCGCGCCAGGCGGGGGTGGCCCGCCAGGTCGAGGGAATTCACCGCGAGCGCCGCCGTCCCGGCATTGATCGCAGGCGAGTCGGACCGCAGCGTGAAATTATTGGAAAGGTTTTGAAACTGCGGGTCGTACGGCGTATTGCCGTTGCCGGTAAACTGCGCGAGGCCCTCGACGGAGCAGTTGGAGACCGTCAGCGAGCCTTGGACGATGAGAATTTGCTGGGATTCACGAGGTGTCAAATAGATGGCTTCCAGGGCGGCGCGGTTGTTCCAGAAAATCGAATTCGCCACCAAACCCGTGGCGCCCTGATGATAAATGCCCGCGCCGCCGTAGGCGCTCAGGTTGTTCGCGAACGTGCAGTTAATCATCCGCAACGAAGCTCCATAGTTGTTGAACGCGGCCCCCCAACCCGGCCCGCTGTTCCCCGCGAACAGGCAATCGCTCACCACGTCGGGAGCGCCATTGGTTGCCTGCACGACGACCGCGCCGCCCGTGTTCCCGAGCAGCGCCGAACGCGCCAGGTTTAAGCCGCCATGGTAAATCGCAATCGGCGCGCTGTTCGTGGCAAACACGCATCCCGTCACTGTTGGCAGCGAATTGTATCCATAAATCGCGCCGGCATTGCCCGCGAACGAACATCCTGTGATCGTCGGCGCCGCGTTCCAGTTGTAAATCGCGGTGTTGGCGCCGTTCGTGAACGCGCAATTGACGATGCTCCCCGCGGATTGCAGGTTTTCGATCGCCGTCTGGCCCATGTTCAGAAAGACGCAATTCTGCACCGTCGCGGCGCCGGCGTCATTGGCGATGGCCATGGCATTGGAGGCGCTGAACCACAATCCATCGATGACAGTAGAGGCGTCGGGCAGGTCTGCCACGCCGGTCACCATGATCGGATTCGACCCGGTGGTGGTGAGGATGACCTTCTGGTTGACAGGATCGCGGAAAAACTGGGTCCCGCTGGACGACCCATAACCGCCTATCACAGACGTTCCCGCCGGCACGACGTAACTGGCGCCGCCGGCGTTGGTGTAATTCCCTTCCGCCACCTGAATCTGCGTGCAGCTTCCCGCTTCGTTAAAGGCCGCCGCCAGGGTCGTAAACGCATCGGCCCAGGACAGGCCGTTGTTCGCTCCCGTCGCGGCCGCGTTAACAAACAAAACGGTCGGGGCAAGGAAACTGATTTCCGCCGGCGGCGTCGTGAATGACCCCAATTGCGCTTCAAATATCCACCCGCTCGCTTGCTGTGAATCAATATTCACGGTCAAGGTGGAGGAGTTGGTCGGCCCGCTCACCGTGGCGACCGTGAAATCCAGCGCGTTCGTCGCCGGAACAAAACCGCCGCCGGTGTTGACCAGCCATGACACGCCGGTCAAATCGTTTGTGCCCGCCAGCGAAAATGTCACCCCCACGCGGCTGGCGCAGGCCGTGATCGAGGCCGGCGACGCGTAGAGGGCCACCTTGTCCTGCGGCGTCCCCTGGAATTGATACGCGCCGAGGTCAACCTGCGGCGCCCCGTTGCGCACGGTCGTGCGCGCATTCCCGTCCAGGTCCGTTGCGGCGCCGGTTTGGCCCACATCTCCCACGCCCAAAGCCGGCGAATGCGCTGTCAAATGAAAGTCGTTTCCGGAGGACGCAAACAACGGATCATAGGCCTGCACCGTCGCCCCCACCCCGCCCTGCTCGATGGAATTGGCAATCGTGACCGTGGAGTTATACTGCGCCGAAATCTGCATTTCCGCCACCGTCTGCGCGTAGTCTGGCGAAGCCTGGTTCAACCACAAAATGGAATTGACCACCTGCGCCGCTGTGGCGTCCAAATAAATCCCGCCTGCAGCATACGACTGGTTGTTCGCGATCGTGCAATTGGCCACGGTCAGCGCACTGCTCAATCCGGCAATCGCCCCGAAATAGGCCGGACGATTGTTCGCGAGCAAACATCCGGTCACGCTCGCGCTTGAGCCAATGGCCAGCATGGCCGGCCCCCCGTTGTTGGTCGCCACGCAATTCGCCATCACGGCATTGACGCACGCAAGGCATTCAACGCCGCCCGCGGGGTTCTGGGTGAAAACGCAATTCTGGAACGACGGCGAGCCGCCGTAATTGACGATCGCCGGGGTGTTGCTCGCGCCCGTGAACACAAATCCATCAAACGCCGCCCCGCCGTTATTCTGGATCAAACCGGACTGGCTGACCGCGCCGCCCGGCAGGAGCCCGCTGAGGACCGTCGGATGCGATTTCCAATCGCGTTGCGCGAGCGTCGTTTCCCCGCCCTGAAATCCGCCGTAAACCTGGCAGGCCGACTGCACAAAGAGCGAGTAGTCGGGCGAATTGACGCTGTTGGGGTAATAGAGGCCGCGCGTGACCCAGATCTGCTGGCACGGCTGCGCCACGGCCAGCGCCGCTCCCAGGTCTCTCATCGCATTGAACCAATCAGCGCCCGACCCATTGCCGGGCGCAAATTTATCCACGTAAAGAATCGGCGCAAACGCAATCATCACCGGCGCCGAGGTGAACCCGTGCGCGCCCTGGCCGATCACTCGGTACGAATTTCCGCTCAACGCCGTCGCGGCGGGCGAAATCGTCACGACATTGCTGCTGATCGCATACGGCGCGCCCGCGATGTTCGACCAACCGGCGCCGTTGGCCGCATAAACCTGCCACTGCAAGCTCGACACCGAGGCGCCCGTGGACCACGTGGCAGTCAACTGCACGGACGGAGCGCCGCCGCACGTCTGCTGCGCCGCCACCGCCGCGTGGTAGGGATTGAAGGAGCTTTGATATTCAAACGCGCCCAAATCCAGCCGGCCCGAAAAATAGCGCGGAGCCCCGGCTAGGTCATTGGCCGGGAAATTGGCCGGCAATCCCGCCGTCCCCGCCCCCACCGCGGGCGAGGCCGCTGTCAATTGAAAATTCCCGTGCGCCGCGTCCACAAATTCCGGATCGGCCGCGATCGCGTTGGCCGGATTAATGGCCGCCGGGTATTGTGGGTAGTCGGCGCTGATCCCGGTGAACGGCTGCGTGGTCGAATACGCCTCCATTCCCTGGATCAAGGACGATTTCACGACGAAATCCGGCGGCGCGGAGCCGGGCGCGAACGGCTGCACTTCCAATTGCCGCCATTCCAGGCTGGCATCGCCGGGCGCGGTATTGCCCCAAAGAATGCAGTTCTGGACGGTCAAAAATCCGCCAATCGAATCGTCAAAATAGACTCCGCCGCTGCCGTCCGGCCCGGACGCCAGCATATATTGATAGGTGGCGGCGTTGCCATAAATGGTGTCATTGAAAAGACGCAGAGTCTGCCCCTCGGACGAAGGACTATAGAAGCCGCCGCCGAAAATGGCCCCGCCCACCGAGCCGCTATTATTGACGAACAGGCAATTATCGATGTCCGCGTCACCCACCAGGAGAGCCCCGCCGCCGCCTGCGGACGCGCTGTTGTTCGCAAAAACGCAACTGCTGAGCAACGCCTGGCCATCGATGTAAACACCGCCGCCGCTGCCCGACGAATTGTTGGTGATCACGCAACTCTGCACCGTCACCAGCGCGTCAAAATTCTCGGCGTCGACGCCGCCGCCGCCGTTGCTGGTGACCGACGGCCCGCCGCCCGTGATGACGCAATTGTCAAACGTCGAACTCCCCTCCGCATGAAACACCGGCCCCGCCCCGTTCCCCCGAAAGACCGTCGGATGCGCCGCGGGGACGCGTTGCGCGAGGCTCGTTTCTGTGCCGGCGAAGCCGCCGTAAACCGAAAACCCGCTCGGCACATTCAGTGTGCCCCCGGCATACGTCCCGCTCGCGACCCAGATCTGAACCTCACCCGGCAACGTGGTCAGCGCCAGCGCATCGGCCAGATTCGTCATCGCATCCGCCCACGTGGCGCCGGTGTTGTGCCCGGAACCCGCTGCGGGATTGACGAAGACCACGCTAGCCGGCGCCACCGGGCTCTGAATCAAAACGGGAACCGTCGCGCCGTTCGCCGCCGGATCAGGCAGCACGTTTTCCTGCGCCTGAATGTAATCGGACACGCCGTCCACCGCCCCGACGGACGCGGAACCGCCCAAGCCGCGCACGTATCCGTGAATGTCCACTTCGGCCCCGGAAAACCGCACCGTCGGCAGCGCCCCATCGGCATAAGACCAAAATCCATCCAACAACGAATAAAACGTGCCGTTGAGCAGCGGCGAAGCCGCCACGGGATCAATTCCTTGCGGGCCGCCGAGCCTCGGATTGGAGTTGAAGGCGCCGACCCCAACTCCAGTTTCCGGCCATTCCAGGAAAGTTGTCCCCTCTCCCGTGTTGACGAAACCGTGGGATTCGGCCAGCCCGTAAGCATCCCAAAATTCCGCCGCGCTAAAAAGCGACGAGGCCGCGTTGTAAATGGATTTGTCAACCGAAAGCGGGTTGAAGGTCCATTGCTCGTAAAGATCGGCCGGCAGCGACACCGCCGTCGTGCTGAAATCGGCATCAGGCCCTCCACCCACGGCCGCTCCCGTCCCCCGCAGCCCAATGAGAAATCCCTCGCCAATGCTATTGGGCTGCTCGGTCACAATGTCGAAACTCTTCGTGCCGATGGGGCCGCGATTCTGCGCATCCGAAAAATAAACTTCGCATTGCGCCACCAAATCGCCGCGCGCCTCCTGCGCGTTGTCGTAGGCCGCCTGGGTCGTGGCGTTGAGCGTCGCGCGCGTCGCGGTAAAAATGTCGGAGCCGCCCGACGGGTGAGTAGGATCGGTGTTGCCCCAGAGAATCGAACTGAGAATCTTGACATCGGCCCCGAGGACGTTTCCCACCGCCATGCCCACGCCGTTGGTGCCGGTAGAACTATTATTGACAATCGTGCAATCATCAATGTAGGTGCGGGTGTGGTCGAAATTGAAGAACACGCTGAAACTGGCGGAGGCCTGGTTGCCGTAAAACGCGCTGTCTGCGATGAACGGGATGCACCAATCGCCGCTGGCCCAGGCCCCGCCCGAAACGCCGGCGCGGTTCCCGCCAAACCAGCAGCCTTCCGCCTGGACGTTTTTGTAAATCTCCTGCACCGCGCCGCCGTCCAGGTTCGCCGTATTGTTGACGAACACGCATTGGTTCAATTGCGAAGCCGGCGCCACGTTGTACATGAGCAGCTGGCTTTTCTTGTAGGTGCTGATTTTGTCCTCCAGGGGCGCATCCACTTTCAATCCCTCGATCGCCGCCACGGTTCCTTCCACGCCGGCGATGATGATGCCCAGCGGCGAAAATCCGGTGGTGATGGCCGAGGCCGTCTGATTCAAATGCACCACCAACGGGTTGGTGTTGCCCGCCAGCAGGGCGATGTCCGTGGTGAACTGCAAGAGCACAAAAGGCGTGATCGCCCCGCTCGTCGGATCAAGCGCCGAGCCGAAACCGGATTCGCCGACCCCCGTCGCCATCGTGCGCAAGTCGCTGAATAACCCCGCCGCCTGCGCGCCTTCCAAGGCGGCCGATTCCACTGGCGCCGCCACTTCAGCCGCTTCGCCGGCCGCCTGCGCGTCCTGCAAGTCGCGAATGCCGCCCAGTGAGATATTCGCGTCGCTCAGGTTGGGGGTCGAGAGCCACGCTTCGATGATGGGCGAAACGTCCTTGTACGTGTTGTAAACCATGGTGCCGGCCAGCTTCATGGCGGTGAACCCCGCGGTGATCGAATTCACGATAACCTGCACTTTGCCAAAAGCGGGCACGCTGCTCACCGATGCGTCGTTGGGAGCCACGGTGTGTTGAAAATCAAACGTCGCGTAGGCCACCGCCCCTCCGGAGGAGCCGGCGACGTTGCGCTGGAACGAGCATTGATCCAGCTCCGAATGCGCCGTGCCGTCCCAGATCGCTCCGCCATCGTTGCCCGAGGCGTTGTTCACGAATTCGCAATTCTGCAGAATGATGTTTCCGCCGAAGGCGCAAATCGCCCCGCCATAACCCGCTGCGTAATTGTCCCAAAACGCGCAATTGACCGCCCGCAGCGCAATTTCGCCGGCCGGATGATGAATGTTGTTTTGCGCAAAAGTCAGGAAAACGCCGCCGCCTGCGGCGATATTCCGCATCGGCGCCGCGGCGCCGTTCAGGCCATCCGCCGTGCCCATTTGCTCGATTTGTGTGTTTGACAGCACATTGGTTCCATTCTGCGTTTGGCTGGCGTAGCCGCCGACGATCACCAATGAATCGAGCGTCACATTGGTCACGGAAGCCAGGGTGAGGACGTTGAGGCAGTTGTCGTGATCGTTGCCCAACGAATTCGGCCCCGGGTTGTCCGGGAAAAAAGGAAAGTAAACATTTTGCAAATAATCGTTCAGCGAATTGCTGGATGTCAGCCCGTTGGTCATCGGGTAGCCAATGTCGCCGCTCAAAACAGTGAGAAAACGCGGACTGCCAAAGGCATCAAAGGCGGGGACGCGCTGGGCTGGGGACGACTCCGATCCGGAAAACCCGCCGCGAATCGTCACCCCGCTGGCTACGCTGAAGGTCGCGGCGCGATTGCCGGAATTGGCCGGTGTCGGCAAATAAGTTCCGGCGGCGACCCAGATTTCCGCGCTGCCATGCTGCGCCGCAGCCTGGTCCGCGATGGGCAGGGCGGTGCGCAACTCGCGAATGGCGTTGGCCCAGTTGGCGCCGCTTTGCGTCGAACCAACCGGAGCCCGCTGGTTCACGTAAATGATTTGCACGGCTCCCGCACGGAGGGCGGCGAAGATTGTCAATAAAACACACCACGACAGGACGCATTTGAGGACATGCGAAAGGCGATTTTTTTGCACGATGTCCTTATCGCAAATCCCTGAAGGCCTAGCTATTCCCGAGTTTGCGGGATAGCCAAATGTCTCGTTTTGGAGCGCCGGGCCGAATGGCCGCCGTTAAAAAAGTCTCTCCCGCACGGCCTTGGCCACCGCTCCACTGCGGGATTGAACATCAAGCTTCTCGTAAATGCCACGCACGTAAGTATCTACTGTATGATAACTTACACTCATCTTGGAGGCTATCTCCTTGGCGGTCAGGCCCTCGACCATCCCATTTAATGTCTCTTGCTCGCGCGGACTCAAGCCATAAGCGGGATTGGCCTTTCTCGCCCCAGCCCGTTCCGCGAACATGTTCAAGACGACACTGGCTACTTGCGGGGTCATGGGCGCGCCGCCCGCCAGGACTTCGTGAATTGCCGACGAGATTTTGGAAAGTTCAGTGGTCTTCAATAAATAACCCGCAGCCCCTGCGCAAATGGCTTGCGCAATTGAATTATGGTCATCCAGCGACGTCAACGCCATCACCCGCGCTCTGGGCGCCATGGCCTTCAGCCGTGGCAACGCTTCAATTCCGGTCATCCCCGGCAAGCCCAAATCCAGCAAAATAACATCCGGCGCCGGCCCCGTCGCCAAGGCGGCAATGGCATCATACGCGTCGGCGAAAGCGCGCAGTTCTCCATTCTGCACAATCCGCCCCAACGCCCGCACCAGGCTCTGACGATACGCGGAATTGTCTTCCACGACCCAAATCCCCACTCCGGGGTCATGGATGGTTGCTTTCTCGGATTGAGCCACAATTTCGATCATCGCGTAAATTTAGCGCCGCAGGGCGCCTCCGCCAATTCACGATTATTCGGGAGGGGCCCACCATCTTCGCCAGGCCCCCGTGCGCCGCAGCGACGCCCGCAACCGAATCTGCGCTCCGCCTCCATTAGCCGACCGCACCTCGGCCGCCCCGCCTAATTCCTCCATCCGCCGCCGCATGCTGCGCAATCCCGTCCCACTGGTCTTCGCGGCGGCCGGATCGAAGCCCGCGCCATTGTCTTCCACCGTCACCTCGATCCAGCTCGCTTCCACCCGCGCCACGATGCTCACCCTGGTCGCGCTCGAATGTTTGACAACATTGTGCAGGCACTCCTTGAACGCAAAAAACATATTCCTTCTCACCTCCAACGGCAGAGCCTTGCTTGAGCCGGACCCCGGAGCCTCAAACGTCCATTGCCGCCCCGCCAGCATCAACGTCGCCAGCTCCCGCATCCGCCGAAGCATCCCATCCAAACTATCGAACTCCGGATTTGTCATCCATACGATCTCCCGCACTGATTGGGCCGTTTGCGCCGTCAATTGGTCGATGCCCGCCAGATCACGCCGATGTTGTTCACCCACGGTCGCATCGGACATCAACAATTCCGTGTTCAGCCCGATGCTCCCCAGGTTCGCGCCGATCTCGTCATGCAAATCCCGCGCGATTCGCAAGCGCAGGCGGTTGACTTCATTGACCTGCGCCAGCCTGAGTAAAAACATGCCCCACGCCAGAGCCACGCCGGTCGCCGCCACCAGGACCTTGAACCACCTCGTCTGCCAAAACCGCGCCTCGATCCGAAACCCCAGGGTGGCTCCATTCTCATTCCAAGGCCCGTCCGTGTTGCCCGCGATGACCCGAAAAAGATAATCTCCCGGCTCCAGCCCCTCGTAATAGGCCACGCGTCGCGAGCCGGCTTCCGTCCAATCGTCGCGGGAACCTTCCAGCCGATAGCGAAACCGCAGCCGTTCCGGCGCCGTATAACTCGGCGCGGCGTAACTGATCTCCACCCGCCGCGCTCCCGGTCCAATGCGCAACTTTCCGCCCCGCACATTGGTTGTCATGACCGATCCGTGTTCGCCAAAAATCTGCGCCTGCTCGATCTGCACCGGCGGCGCGTATTGATTGGTTGACAGGGCCGCCGGGTCGATCACGGCAACGCCGCGCGTCGTCGCAAACCACAATCGCCCATCGCTCGTTTTGCAAACGGAAGGCTGATGCCCGCTGGTGCACTCGGCGGTGAGCAACCCGTCTCCGCGCCCGTAGCGGATTGCCGTCGGGGCCTCGCCGCGCCCGTCGGCCAGCGCGTTCAATTCCGCCGCCGGCGCCCGGTAAATCCCCTGAGGCGATCCAAACCAAGCAAAACCCAAATCATCCCGCGCCAGACAGGTCAAAACCCGGGGCAATCCCACCGTCTCCGACTCGATTCGGCAAACGCCATTGCCGCTCAACCGCAAAAGACCCCGGTCCGCGCCGGCCATCCATAACGCACCGCCGTCAGCCGCCAACGGGCATAAATCTGGATTAAGTTTGAGCTCGAAATTGATCCACTGAT